>NZ_JCAMPD010000003.1:0-583580 GCF_059511845.1 Flavobacterium sp. PLA-DH12 | reverse complement strand
GATCAAGGGAAAAACAAAATGAGTGTTTTAAATGCTGTTAGAAACAAAATAATACATAGAGTTTTTGCAGTAATAAAAAAACAAACCTTTTATGAAAAAGATTTGGTTTTATCATAGAAATCGGAATGACAAACTTTACGCGTAGAAAACCTTGACAAAGTTGACCGCAATCTTGTCATTTCGACGGAGGAGAAATGACAAATTAGATGCAAAGACTTCATCAAAAAACCACACAAAAAAATAACCGATTAACAACCTTATTTTCACATTCCTCCATTATCTAATTGACAAATTTTCTAATTATCTAATTTTTCTATTGCCACATTTTCTAATTATCTAATTAAAAAATTCAAAAATTACGTATATTAGCATCTTCTTTTTAGATGAATATACGTAAAAGTCGAGAATCAAAATTAAGTAAACTATGAGCAATATCATTCGAGTAGTACTGGCAGATGACCATGTTTTTGTTAGGGACGGAATCAAATCCTTACTGGAAAATGAAGCAAACATCGAGGTTGTAGGCGAAGCAATCGATGGTGCAGACGCTTTGGAAGTAGTTGCAAAAACGCAGCCAGACTTACTTATAGTAGATATTCGTATGCCCAACTTAACTGGTATCGAGGTAGTAGAAAAACTTAGAAGCGAGAATAACAACGTAAAAATCATCATGCTTTCGATGCATGAATCAGAAGAATATGTATTGAAATCGATTAAAGCAGGCGCCGACGGTTATTTATTAAAAGGCTCAAGCAAAGAAGAATTCTTAAAGGCATTGCACAGTGTCGCTGCTGGCGGAAAATATTTCAGTGGAGATATTTCTTCTATATTAATTGGACAATTGACTAATTCTTCGGTATCATTAGAACCAAAACAAACCTTGGGAGAAGAAATGATGATTACAAAAAGAGAAAAAGAAATCCTAACACTTCTTTTGTCCGGAAAAGGAAATAAAGAAATCGCCGAAGCTCTTGATATTAGTAAAAGAACTGCCGAAGTGCATCGTTTTAACCTAATGAAAAAACTGAAAGTAAAAAACCTAATGGAACTTTCAAACAAAGCAGCTGAGTATTCTTTAATTTAAAAAAAATACGTATAAATACGTAATTATTTTTCAAAAACTGCGTTTTGGCAGGTTTTAACTAAGTTATAGTACTTATTTTTACATAAAAATATAAGTGCTATGAAAAATACAAACTCACTATCGCAATCACACAAAATTTTATTTTTGAACACATTGGCATTTACAGTGTGTTTTGCCTGCTGGACATTAAATGGGGTTCTGGTAACCTTTTTAGTCGATAACGGAATTTTCCATTGGGATGTTATTCAAGTTGGATGGCTTTTGGGTATTCCAATTTTAACTGGATCTATAATGCGTCTGCCAATTGGAATCTTGACAGATAAATTTGGAGGAAAATATGTTTTTTCACTTTTGCTGCTTCTAAGTTCGATTCCGCTGTTCCTTCTTCCCTACGCCGACAGTTTTTTTATGTTTGCCGTACTTAGTTTCTTCTTCGGAATGGTCGGAACCAGTTTTGCAGTCGGAATTGGATATACCTCAATTTGGTATCCAAAAGAATGGCAAGGACGCGCACTCGGAATCTTCGGAATGGGAAATGCTGGTGCAGCCATTACAACATTCTTAGCACCATCGTTATTAAACCATTTTTCAATTGATGATCCACAAAACGGTTGGAAAATTCTGCCTGTTATTTACGCTATTTCATTGGTTGCAATTGGTGTTGCGTTTTTAATTTTCGCTCAAAACAAAAAAATAGAAAGCAACGGTAAATCTATTTCGCAAATGCTTACGCCTTTAAAATCACAAAGAGTTTGGCGTTTCGGAGCCTATTATTTCTTGGTTTTCGGATGTTTTGTAGCTTATTCACAATGGTTATTGCCAAATTTTATGAACGTGTATCAAACAAGTTTGGTAATGGGAGGTTTATTTGCCACTATGTTTAGTTTGCCATCTGGAGTAATTAGAGCTTTTGGAGGTTATTTGTCCGATAAATTTGGAGCTCGAAAAGTGATGTATTGGGTTCTGGGTTCCTCGGTAATCTTAAGTGCTTTGCTATCAATTCCTAAAATGGAAATTACCACTTCTGGCCCAGGAATATTAGCGGCTAAAAAAGGCGTTGTAAACGAAATTAATGATAAAACCGTAAAAGTTGGTGATAAAGAATATCCTATTGCACAAAAGAAAGCTACGACAAATGAAAGCACTATTTTTCCAACCACTTCAAGCTGGCAAGATGTTGTAGTCGCACACAATCAAAGCGTGGCTAAAAAAGAGCTAATTGCAAAAGGTGTAACTGTGATTAAGTTTGACGCTAATATGTGGGTGTTTTTGATTCTAGTAATTCTAATCGGGATTTCTTGGGGAATTGGAAAAGCGGCAGTTTACAAACATATTCCAGAATATTTCCCAAAAGAAGTTGGCGTTGTTGGCGGAATGGTCGGAATGATTGGCGGTTTAGGCGGTTTCTTTGGCCCCATTATCTTCGGATATTTACTAACAGCAACCGGAATCTGGTCTAGTTCATGGATCTTTATTCTAATCTTTTCAACTGTCTGCCTGATTTGGATGCATTATACTATAACACAATTATCTAAAGAGAAACAAATTAAAGTAAGTAAAGCAAAATTAGAACCAGCATATTAGACTTAGATTAAAAAAAAATTAGAAATATGATTCCAGTCATAGCAAAACATGGCTTTTTCTTATAAATTTACCTTCGATAAAAACCTAACAATTTTATGAAAAAACTTAAACTAATTTTAATACTTATCGTCGGATTAAGTTTTGAAATCCAAGCTCAAGAATTAGATGTAAATCTGCAAATTAGGCCACGTTTTGAATATCGTAACGGTTACAAAACCCTTCTTCCTGAAGGACAAAAAGGAACCTCTCAAATTTCACAGCGTTCTCGTTTAGGAATCAATTTCAAACAAGACGATTTAATTCTAAAATTAACTTTCCAAAATACAAGAACATGGGGAGATGTCCCTCCTGCTACGGTTGCCGATAAAAATGGAGTGGCGGTCTTCGAAGCTTGGGCACAATATAATTTCACTGAAAAATGGAGTGCCAGAATAGGGCGTCAGGTTCTTTCTTATGATAATCAGCGTATTTTGGGTGAAATGGATTGGGCACAGCAAGGCCAAAGCCACGATGCGTTAACGGTTTCTTTTCATGATGAAACTCAAAAATTAGATTTTGGAGGCGCTTACAATTCAACAGCAGAAAATGTCGTACAAACTCCTTATACCGTTGCCAATTATAAAGCAATGCAATACGCTTGGTATCATAACCAATTTAATGAAAAATTAGGCGCAAGCTTTTTACTACTTAATACTGGCTACGAATATGCTCCCGATCCTGCTCCTTCTACAAAACTATTAGTAGATTACATGCAAACTTTTGGTCCCTATTTAACTTATAAAAAAGATAAAATTGATACCAGTTTTTGGCTTTATGGACAAACTGGAAAAAGCACCGATCAGCAAGTTAGTGCCTGGAATGCTGCTGCCAACGTTACTTACAGCATAACTGATTCGTTTAAAGCTGGTTTAGGTTACGAATTTTTATCTGGAAAAGATTCAAATGACGGAAGCACGGTAATTAAGTCTTTTAACCCAATTTTTGGAACCAACCACGGATTTAACGGTTACATGGATTATTTTTATGTTGGAAATCATTTAAAAAACGTTGGTTTACAAGACGCTTTCTTAAAATTGAATTACAATGTAAACAAATGGCAATTTGCTTTGATTCCACACGTATTCTTATCTGCAGCTGATGTAGTGAATGTTAACGAAAAAATGGATTCTTACTTAGGAACTGAGATTGATGCAACTTTTGGATATAATTTCAAAAAAGATATTACTGTTACAGGAGGTTATTCTCAAATGTTCGGATCTAAAACTATGGAGTTTATCAAAAACGGAGACGCAAATCACACCAACAATTGGGCTTGGTTAATGGTTTCTGTGAACCCAAGAATTTTTAGCTGGAAAAAATAGTTTTTCTTTAAAATTAACTCACATATTTTACCCTTTTCCTATTTCGGAAAAGGGTAATTTTTTTTTAACATTCTAAAGTACAATTATATATTTTAATACTTATATTTGAGGCGATTATGAACCCCCAATTCTATCTTAATGAAACCATTTCTAAAATTATCTTTGGTGACTTTTATTGTCACGCAAACAGGCATCGCACAAAAGTACAATGACGCCTTAATTTCTAAAAACTCAGAAATAAACTTTGCTAAAACGCAAAAAAGAGGAATCAAGAAAAACAATATTGTTTATTATGTCGAGAATGACTTACAAACCATTTCTGCCTACAAGAGAAGCAAATTGAAATGGCAAACCAATGTAATTTCTGTTTGCGGAAAACCAAAAAAAGGTGAACCTGAAATTAGATATGTTGGTTATAATTCAGACAAACTCCTTATCGTTATCGGAAAACATAATTTTGCTGAAATCGACATTAACAGCGGTGAAACAAAATTTGTTGGTTAAGATTAAAGAAATCTAAATATATAAACTGCCCTTTCTCTATTTTGAGAAAGGGTATTTTTTTATTAATCGCATAAACATCTTTTTTTAATATATTTGATTGATCAAAATGATAATTTGAATCAATTATTTGAATTCCGGATATTGAAAAGAGATACAGAAATAATAACAATAAACTCAATTGATCAAATTCCTTCATTAGAAGCAATAAAACGCATACCTAGAAATATAACTTTGAAAATTATTTTCGGGAATTCTGTTCAAAATCAACGTGAAACTATTGGTCAAAATTTTAAAAAGGAACTACAAGGATTTCAAGTTGGAATTCATCTTTTAAATCCAGAAATTAACATTGCTAAACTAATTACAAATCAAGAAATCGAAGAACATCAAGATTTCTTCGAAAACTGTGCAAAGGATTATAGAGAATTAGGTAGGAAACTAATCTTTGAGTTAGCAAAACAATTTAAAATTACAATGTTTGAAAACTATCCCATATTAGCTTTTAATAAATTGAAAGGTGATAAAAGAGGACGTGGAAAAATGGGTGATTGGAAATATTTTTTTCACGGATTTCATTGTTGGTTTGAAAATCAAAAAACAGGACAAACAATTGAAGTTCCATTAACTTTTGGTCTTGAGTTTGGTGATTTAGATCCTTATTTTTTTTCAATTTTTATTAAATCCACACCAAATTATCAGCCGTTACCTGTTGAAATTTACGAAGATTATGCAGATGGTGTTAGAATAAATGAAAAGATGCTTTCTCTGGGAAAATTTGAACACATCAATTCAAATTTTAAAAATCATTTCGGAATTGTAGTTAAAGATCGGGAAAAAATAGAAATCAAAGAATATATACCTGAAGAAAATATCACAAAAAGAAAATTTAGCTTTTGGAATATTATTAGATTCAAATTTTAAATTCTTACCAAATGAACCTAATCGCTTGGAACTGCAATATGGCATTCAGAAAAAAAGCTCAATATATTCAAGCTTTGAATCCTGATATTGCTGTAATTTCTGAGTGTGAAAGTCCTGAAAAACTCAAATTTCCAGATGGCATAAAATTACCTTCGGATATTCTTTGGTACGGCGAAAATCCTAATAAAGGAATTGGTATTTTTTCGTTTGGAGATTATAGATTTAAATTGTTAGAATGCCATAATCCAGATTTCAAAAACATTTTACCAATTGCTGTTACCGATGGAAAAGTCGATTTTACAATGTTCGCCATTTGGGCAAATAATCCAGCTGATAAAGATGGCGCTTATGTAACGCAGATTTGGAAAGCAATCAATTATTACGAAGATTTAATCAAAGAAACTAAGACCATTTTAATTGGAGATTTCAACAGCAATACGATTTGGGACAGACCACGTCGCGAAGGAAATCATACAACGGTTGTAAACACATTAGCCGAAAAGAATATTTTCAGCACTTATCATACATACTTCAATCAAATTCAGGGCAAAGAAGAACATCCGACTTGGTATTTGTATCGTCATGAAAACAAACCCTATCATCTTGATTATTGCTTTGTTTCAAATGATTTTATGGAAGTTTTAGAAAGCGTCGAAGTTGGCGCTTACAAAGATTGGACGTTGTATAGCGACCACAAACCCTTAATCATTAAATTCAATATTTAAACCATGAACAACTGGACTCAACGTTGGGACGACCGTTACAAAAGCGAAGAATTCGCATACGGCGAAGAACCTAACAATTATTTAAAAGAAGAACTTGAAAAACTAAATCCCGGAACAATCCTTTTTCCTGCCGAAGGCGAAGGACGAAATGCTGTTTTTGCAGCAAAATTGGGTTGGACTGTTTCAGCTTTTGATATCAGCGAAAAAGGAAGAAACAAAGCTTTAAAACTTGCTGAAGCTAATAACGTTTCAATTGACTATCAAGTTGGAGAATTAGAAACTTTAGATTTCGAGGAAAACCAATTTGATGCAATTGCCTTGATTTATGCGCATTTTCCTGCCGAAATCAAATCGGATATTCACAAACAGCTGAATAAATTATTGCGCAAAAACGGAATCATAATTTTTGAAGCTTTCAGTAAAAAGCATTTAGAATATGTAACCAAAAACGAAAAAGTTGGCGGACCAAAAGACATTGAATCTCTTTTTTCAATCGAAGAAATTAAAGCCGATTTTCCAAATTATGAAATCATCGAATTGGAAGAAAAAGAAATCGAATTAAACGAAGGTTTATTTCACAATGGAACTGGTTCTGTAATTCGATTTATTGGCAAAAAAAATAAATCACACTCGACGTAGAGACGCGAAGAAGTGCGTCTCTACAATAAAGAAACCTTTGCAACTTTGAACCTTTGCAGCTTTGCCCCTTATTTAAAAATACTTATGCTCCATAATTTCAAAGCGTAATTCCTCAACATTCAAAATCCCAATTCGCTTGCCCTCCGTTTTAATCAAAGATTCTTTTTTTAGGCTTGATAAAATACGAATAGCCTGTTCTTCAGTCGTTCCTGCAAAATCGGCAATTTCTTTTCGCGAAAGTTCAATATCAATCAAGCCATTAGTTTGTCCGAATTTGCGATGAATATAAAGCAATAAATCTATTACACGTTCGCGAACATTCATGTGTGCAATTTTGCGGATGTTATTTTCGCTTTTATTTAATTCCTCGGCATAAAATAGCATCAACGCATACGTAAATTCAGGAATATGCTGCAAAATTTCGAGCATTGTTTCATTGCTGAAATTACACAAAACTGTATCTTCCAAAGCATAAGCGCCAATTAAGTATTTTTTTCCAGTTCCAAATCCGCGAAAGCCAATTATATCTCCGTTTTTGGTCAATCGAACAATTTGTTCACGGCCGTTAATTCCCGTTTTTACTGTTTTGGCTTTTCCTTTACAAATAAAATAGAGCCCTTGCAACGGCGCACCTTCTGTAATAAATGGATCAGATTTTTTGCAGAGCGTATTTTGTTTTTTAGAAATATAACCTGCCATCTGTTCTAAATGCAGATGTTTCTTGATAAAACAATTTTCATTGACGCAGGAATAACAAACGGTTTCTTCTTCTTTCATGAGTCGTAAATTTTAGCAGATTAAAAACTAATTTGTTGTCCCCCATTTATTTTCATCAAAATTAAAAAAATAAATTCAAAAAATACGTATTAATACGTAAAAATACTTATTTTTGCGTAAGTACTTTTCTAAAGTCAGACCAATCACTATAAAGTAGTATCTCTAAATAGAACTCTAATGCAAACTACGAAGATCAAAACTACGTGTTCCTATTGCGGCGTTGGCTGTGGTATAATCGTGACCAATGATGCTAAAAACGGCGTGATGGTAGAAGGCGACAAAGATCATCCTGTAAACAAAGGAATGTTATGTTCAAAAGGAATGAATTTGCATTACGTAGTCAACGATACTTCTGACCGAATTTTATATCCCGAAATGCGCGGGAGCAAATCCTATCCGCTGGAACGCGTAAGTTGGGATACCGCTCTAGACCGTGCTGCTGCTGTTTTTTCCTCTATTATAAAAAAACACGGACCAGATAGCGTTGGATTTTATATTTCTGGGCAATGTCTAACCGAGGAATATTACTTAGTCAATAAACTAGTTAAAGGATTTCTGAAAACGAATAATATCGATACCAATTCTAGACTTTGCATGAGTTCTGCCGTTGTGGGTTATAAAAAAACTTTCGGAGAAGATTCTGTGCCCATTGCCTATGATGATATTGAGTTGGCAGATACTTTTTTAATTACAGGCGCAAATCCGGCTTGGTGTCACCCTATTCTTTTCAGAAGATTGGAAAAACACAAAGAGAAAAATCCGAAAACCAAAATAATTTGTATCGATCCCAGAAGAACCGATACGGCCGCTTTTGCCGATTTACATTTGCAGATTATTCCTGGTTCAGATATTATTTTATATCATGCCATTGCGCGAAGAATTATCGAAAAAGGATATGTAGATCATGATTTCGTTAAAAATCACGCAGAAAATTTCAAACAGTACAAAGATTTAGTTTTAGGAACTTCTCTTGAAAAAGCCTCTAAACTTTGCGGAATTTCGGTAAACGATATTAAACTTGCCGCCGATATTATTGGGAAAGCAAAAGGTTTTATTTCGCTTTGGGCAATGGGTTTAAACCAAAGTGCAGTTGGAGTTGATAAAAATACGGCTTTGTTAAATTTATCTCTATTGACGGGACAAGTCGGAAAACCAGGTTCTGGACCATTTTCATTAACAGGTCAGCCTAACGCAATGGGTGGACGCGAAGTTGGCGGAATGGCAACACTTTTGGCCGCACATAAAGACATTGCAAACCCTACACATCGCAAAGAAGTTGCTGATTTTTGGGGTGTTGATGAGATTTCAGATAAACCAGGTTTAACAGCGACGGAAATGTTTGAAGCTTTAGAATCAGGTAAAATGAAAGCGGTTTGGATAATCTGCACAAATCCGCTAGTGAGTTTGCCCGATTCTAGAAGAGCCGAAAAAGCACTTCAAAATGCTAAATTCGTAGTCGTTCAGGATATTTCTCACAATGCCGATACAGCCAAATTTGCTGATTTATTATTGCCTGCTGCGGGCTGGTTAGAAAAAGAAGGAACAATGACCAATTCGGAACGTCGTATTTCTTATCTGCCTAAAGGAATCAATGCACCTGGAGAAGCACTTCCTGATATTGAAATCTTGATTCGTTTTGCTAAAAAAATGAATTTCAACGGATTCAATTTCAACAGTGCCGAAGAAGTTTACAAAGAACATTGTGCGCTTACTAAAAACACTAATATTGATATTTCATTCTTAAATTATAATCGTTTAAAAACTGAAGGCACTTTTCAATGGCCAGTTCCAGATTACAATCATCCCGGAACACCGAGATTATTTACGGATAAAAAATTCTATACGCCTTCTGGAAAAGCAATTTTTAATCTGCCTGTTTCTATAGAAAATACATCGGTTCAGCCAAATGATGAATTCCCTTTTATTTTAACAACAGGAAGAATTCGCGATCAATGGCATACGATGACCAAAACTGGAAAAGTTTCTCGTTTGTTGACGCATATTCCAAGTCCAGTTTTAGAAATAAATCCGATAGATGCTTTTAAAAACGATATTAAAAATGGTGATATTGTTGTCGTTTCAAGCAAAAACGGAGAAGTTCGTGTAAAAGCAAAAGTTACCGATTCGATTAAAGAAAAAGTGCTTTTCCTGCCGATGCATTGGGGAAAACAGCTCGAAAATGATTTGAACAGAACCAACAATTTAACAAATACTGTTGTCGATCCAATTTCAAAAGAACCTGATTTTAAGTTTACAACTGTTTCGATTAAAAAATATGTAAAGCCATTTCAGAAAATTGCGATTGTTGGCGCTGGAGCGGCTTCTTTTCGATTTATTCAAAACTATCGTGAATTCAATTCAACCGATGAAATTATTGTTTTTTCGAATGAAATAAATCCGTTTTACAATCGTGTTTTGCTTCCTGAATATATGACGGGAGAATTCAGTTGGGAACAGCTTTTAAAGGTAAAAGATGGGGAAGCTTTCAGTAAGTTGAAAATCACAATGAAAGCTGGAGTGGCAATTGAAAAATTAGACCCAAAACAAAAAACAATTATAGATAGTCAAGGTGAAATCCATACTTTCGATTCGTTGATTATAGCAACTGGAAGCCGTCCTTTCGTTCCCGAAAATGCACAGCTTCATCTTCCTGGACGTTTTACCGTTAGAAGAAAAGAAGATGCCGACCGCTTGAAAAAACACTTAGACAGCACTAATCTTCCGCCAGAAGAACAGCACGTTGTCATTATCGGCGGCGGATTACTAGGATTAGAATTGGCCGCAGCTTTAAAACATAAAAAAGTAAAAACAACTATAATTCAAAGGGCCTCACGTTTGATGGAGCGTCAATTAGACCGAATTTCAAGCAAATTATTAGCCGAAGAAGTTCAGCTTCGTGACATTCAAATTTATTTTGATAATGAAGTCAGCACGGTTTTCGAAACTGATAATCCGAATGAGATTGAAATTGCCTTAAAAAGTGGAAAAATCATAACCGCAAATGCAATTGTATACACGATTGGAACAATTCCGAATATTGAAATTGCAAGAGAAAGTGGCTTGGCCTGCGGACGTGGCGTAAAAGTCAATCAGTATTTGCAGACTTCAAATCCAGATATTTTTGCGATTGGAGAAATAGCAGAATTTGATAATAAGTTATTCGGAATTACTTCTGCAGCTGAAGAACAAGCTGATATTCTAGCGAATTTCCTTGCTGGCGATATTAGCAGTTATTACAAAGGTTCGATTTTAATGAATATTCTAAAATTAGAAGACATTAATCTTTGCAGTATTGGCGATCTTACCATTCCTGAAAATGACGATTCGTACGAAGAAATTGTTTTTACCGATTTAAAGAAACGCTATTACAAAAAGTGCATCGTAAAAGACGATCTTTTAGTTGGCGCCATTTTAATGGGCGATAAAAACGAGTTTGCCGAATTTAAAACCATGATTGAAAGCAAAATCGAATTATCAGATAAACGAAATACGCTTTTAAGAGGAAGCTCGAATGCAAAACCAGTTTTAGGTAAATTAGTCTGTTCGTGTAGTCAAGTTGGAGCTGGAAATATCGAAGAAACCATTAAAAGCGGTGTTAATGATTTCACTGAATTATGCAAAAATACCGGTGCAGGTTTAGGATGTGGAAGCTGCAAAACAGAGGTAAAGGAGATTCTCGCTAAATGTAAATAGTTTAATATATGTTTCAAGTTTTATTTGTTTCAGGTTTCAAGTTGTGCATCGTTTGTCATTTCGAGGAACGAGAAATCTTCGCAAGAAACTCCATAAAGTAATTCGTCAATCTTTGTCGAGCTACTTACGAAGATTTCTCGTTCCTCGAAATGACAAGATTGCGGTAAAACCTGAAACTTGAAACCTGAAACCTGAAACCTGAAACAAAAAAAACAAAATGGAACTAACAAGATTAATAGTAAAAGGAGGCGTTATTTCGCCAGGAGAACTTAAAGAAGTTGTAAACATCGCTTTGAAAGAAGGTCTGGATTCGGTTTCCTTTGGTTCTAGACAGGATATTATTTTCCCAAAAGGCTTTAAATCTTTAGATAAAACCACTTTAGGAAAACATCATTTTGTGTATCCAGATCAAAAAAGCGGCAACAATATTGTTTCATCTTATGTTTCGACAGATATTTTCAGAAATACCAATTGGCTTACTGGAAATAGATTTTTATATATTTTGGAAGAATTTAAAGAACAGCCAAAACTTAAAGTCAACATAACCGATCCAAAGCAGCAATTGGTTCCTTTGTTTACAGGACATTTAAACTTTATCGCTTCGGAGCATGAAGATTATTGGTACTTATACATTCGTCTTCCAAAATGGGAGAAAATAGAAGTCTATCCTGTTTTGATTTACAGCTGGGATCTGGCTAAGATTTATTACGAAATCGAAAAGATTTCCGAAGAAGAAATAACGGACATCGAACTGCTTTTTACTTTGGTAAGCGAAGCTTTAGATACCAATAACAGAACAATCGACAAACCACTAAATATTCCTTTTTACCCATTTCCGTATTATGAAGGAATGAATAGAATGGGAATTGATCAATATTGGTTGGGTTTGTATTGGAGAAATAATTTATACGATTTGGATTTCTTAAAAGAAATGTGCGATTTGTGTTTTGAATGCAAAATCGGAAAAATCTGTATAACTCCTTGGAAATCTTTCATTATAAAAGGAATTCCGAAAGATCGAAAACTAGAATGGGAAAAATTCTTAGGTAAACGAGGCATCAACGTACGCCATTCTTTATTAGAATTAAATTGGCATTTACCTGTTGCGATGGAATGGGCTTTGAATCTTAAAACTTTTCTGGTTCGAACTTTAGATCAATTCGACATCAGCACCTATGGATTGAACTTTGGAATTTCAGAATACAATCGCGATGGGCATTATTTTACTTCGATTGTCATAGAAAAAAATGAGCTTCCAAAAGACTTGGAATCTATTAAGATCAGAGATACCTATAATGTTTTGTTTGCGAAGAATTTCGACCCAAATACGCGTGAATACATTGTACACTCACAAGATATCGACAAACTGGAACTGCCAACCATTTTAATCGAGTTAAGCCGAAAATATTTTGACGAACTTGGAAACACGACTGCAGAAACAACAGAAAATCTTCAGAAAAAAGAAAAGCTACAGTTGGATATATACCAATGCCAGGAATGCTTAACCCTTTACAATTCTCAATACGGAGACGAAACCCAAGGAATTCCAAAAGGTCTTTTGTTTGAAAATCTACCAGAATCTTATTGCTGTTCTCTTTGTGAAGCACCAAAAAGTAATTTTAGAATTTTGGAAGCAGTTGAAAATTAGCGAGTTCTATTATTTCTGTATTCAAAAATTGCGTATATTTAACTTAACTAAGAGTTTATATTAAATAAATATACTTCAAAGGCTTTAAAATCACTTGGTTAAAATTCATTCAATAAAAAATACAGTTATGATAAAAAGAACAACACAATCTTCTGCTGACAAAGCTACTGATGTTCCAGCGGAAACAGCTGTAGAAAGTACTACAGAAATACAACCAGAAACTAAGACAACAATTAAAAGAACTACTAGAACTGCAGTAAAACCAACAACTGCAAAAACAGCCACTACTAGAACGGCTGCTGCAAATGCACCTACAGCAACTGTCAAAACTGCAGCAAAAACTCCCATAAGAGCGGCTTCTAAAACAGCACCAAGAGCTACGGTAAAAAAACCTGCAACAACAGCTGCAAAAACAGAACCTATCGTTTCTGAAATTGTAGAAATTAAAACCAATGACGTTGCAGAAAACAAACCTGTTGTAACTGTTGAGAAAATTGGTAAAGAAAAAAACGACATAAAATCAAAGCTTAAAGCTAAACTTAAAGCAAAAAAAGACAAAGAAAAGAAAAGAGAAAAAGCGATTAAAGCTGTTATCAAAAAATTAGAAAAAGCGAAAAAAGCAAAACTAAAAGCAGCTGAAAAGAAAAAAGAAAAGGCTAAAAAAGCGAAAGAAAAAGCTAAAGCCAAGAAACTTGAAAAGAAAGCGAAAGCTCAGAAAAAGGCAAAAGCGAAAAAGAAAAAATAGCTTTGAGAAAGGTTTGACTTTGAAAAAAGTTAAACCCTTTTTTTATCTTTTGAAAATACAGTTTTGCCATTTCGATGAAGGAGAAATCTCCGCGAAAAGTTCCGCATGCAAAATCGATAATCTGTGTAGAGTTACTTGCGAAGATTTCTCCTCCGTCGAAATGACAATATTGTGTAAATTCTAAAGAAACCTAACCCCCAATCGCAATCATGCTGCGATTATCAAAATGTTTTGTAGGATCGTCCATTTCATCCATCGTAACCATTCCCGCTCTTACTTTCTTTTTATTTTGAATGGATTCTGAAATTAACTCGCTAATCGATTCGCCATTTCTATAAGCCGTCAACAAATCGGTTTCGGAATTAGAGAAAAGGCAGTTTTTTATTTTCCCGTCTGCCGTCAAGCGGATGCGGTTGCAACTGTCACAAAACGGATTTGTTATGGAACTGATAATTCCGAAATCGCCTTGAAAACCTTTTATTTTATAATTTCTTGAAGTGAAGTTTTTTTCTTCTTCTAGTTTTTGAATTTCTTCTGATGAAAATTGTTTTTCAACTAATGATAAAATTTCGTTCTGTGATACCATTTTGCTTCTGTCCCATTCGTTTCCTGAGAAAGGCATAAATTCTATAAATCGAACCGAAATAGGCAGAAACTGAGTCAGTTTTACAAAATCTACAATTTCATTATCATTAAACCCTTTTATCAAAACCACATTTACTTTTACCTGAAAATCGTTATTCAAAAGCAAATGCAGATTATCAATCACTTTCTCAAACTGATTTCTAAGCGTTATCGTATGAAATTTAGATGAAACTAAGGTATCTAAACTCAAATTGATTTTTTTGACATTATACTGCTTTAAAACCTCAATTTGACGATCAACTAAAATTCCGTTGGTAGTCAAAGAAAGTGAAATATTTAAATGCGATAATTTAGAAACAATTTCTGGAAAATCTTTTCTTAACAAAGGTTCACCACCAGTTAACCTGATTTTGTCAACACCATTTTTTACGAAAGTCTGGGCAATTGCAAAAATCTCATCGGCCGTCATTAAACTAGCTTTTGGAGATAATGCGATTCCATCCGCTGGCATACAATATGTACAACGCAGGTTGCATTTTTCCAGCAGCGAAATGCGCAGATAATTATGCTTGCGCCCAAAACCATCCGTCAAAATAGTATTAGAGACTGTCATGATTTTTTCCTTTTAAAATATGAAAAACATGCATTACATGCGGAAAAACAGCATCCATAGATTCTCTTACTCCGTTTGTTGAACCCGGCAAAGCCAAAACCAGACTTTTTCCTAAAGTTCCTGCAACACTTCTAGAAAGCATCGCATACGGCATTCTTTGCTGACCGTAACTGCGAATGGCTTCTTCAATTCCTGGAATTCTGCTTTCCAATAATGGTTCTAAGGCTTCTGGCGTAACATCTCTTGGTGATAGTCCAGTTCCGCCTGTAAAAATGACCAACTGATTTTCTTTAGCGAAAGCTTTGGTTTTTTCCTGAATAATATCCAATTCATCTGGAATGATTTCGTAATGAGAAGTTTCAACTCCGTACGAATCTAGTTTTTCTACAATTGTTTTTCCTGAACGATCTTCTTTATCGCCTGCAAAAATCGAATCGGAACAAACAAAAACTGCCGCTTTAATTACATTCGGAAACTTATTTTTGAAAGATGATTTTCCGCCTTCTTTATTGATTAATTTGATAGTAGAAATTTCTATTTCCTTATCAATTGGTTTCAGCATATCGTACATCGTCAAGGCTACAATCGAGGCACCATGCATGGCTTCAACCTCAACTCCAGTTTTATAAACGGTCTTTACACTGAAAATAATATGAATATCCAAGCCTTCTATATTGTATTCTACAGCAGTATATTCAATTGGAAGCGGATGACAGTCTGGAATAGATAAATGGGTATTTTTTACTGCAAATAATCCGGCAGTTTTTGCCATTTCCAGTACATTTCCTTTTGGCACTAAATTATTCACAACAGCATCAATAGTTTCCTGTCTGCTGACTTTTACAATTGCTGTTGCTGTTGCTTTTCTTAATGTGCTTATTTTATGCGTAATATCTACCATTAACTATTTTGTTTCCAAGTGAATGTATCGTTTTCAAACATTTCTTTGCCAAAAATTGGCACATCTGTTTTTATCCAGTTTACAATTGATTCTGTGGCTTCATATACTTGTTTGCGACGTGTTGCCGAAACAAAAACGAACAAACAGATTTCACCCGCTTTTACAACGCCTAAGCTGTGATAAATATGCATGCAGGTTAAGTCAAACTTAGCAAAAGCCTTTTCGCGAATGGCATACAAAGCTTCATTTGCCATGTCTTTATAAGCCGAATAATCGATTGCTACGACTGTGTTATCATGAATAACATCGGCACGAACTTGTCCTAGAAAAATATTGTGTGCTCCAATCGTATGTTTCGACTGGTGTTTAGCGATCGATTCGGCTATAAATTCAGGAGCAATTGGCCCTTCTACAAATACATTTTTACTCATTTTTTATTTTTTTTTCCGCCACAGATTATATGGATTAAAATGATTTTTCTTTTGCCACGACTCGAGCGATAGCAAACAGGCGAAGCAATTACACGAATTTTCACAAATTAACACTCAATATTGTCATTTCGACGGAGGAGAAATCTTCGCAAGGAACTCCTCACAGTAATTCGCCAATCTTTGTCGAGCTACTCGCGAAGATTTCTCCTTCGTCGAAATGACAAACTAGACGAACATTTTAAAATCTATGACTATATTTTTATTTCTTGTAATAATTGTTTCATTCCCAAAGCGCCACCTGCAATGCTTTTTATATTTTTAAATTGATGTTTTTGAAGCAATTCAGCCGCAATTTTACTTCTGATTCCGGATTGACAGAAAACATAGATTTTTTGGCTTTTATCCAGTTTTTCTATTTCCTTTTCTAAATGCATTAACGGAATCTGAATTTGATTCTGTAAACTGATTTTTGGCGATTCATCGATATTTCTAACATCAAGAAAAAGAACCTCATCATTGTTTAGTTCGTCTAAAACGGATTCAAAATTTATTTCTTCAATATCCGTTTTATTATATTTTTCTTCGAATATTTCTCTGCTAATAGACTGAACATCACTTTTTTCAAAATCATACTTCTGCTGTTCATTATTCAGAATAGTATAAACCAAAATTTTTCCGCTCAAAACTTCTCCAACTCCAAGAATCATTTTTATGACTTCATTGGCTTGAAACATTCCGATAATTCCAACTGAAATGCCAATTACGCCAACGTCTTCACAATTTGCAGCATTAGAATTTTCATCTGGATACAAGCATCTGTATGTTGGTCCGTTTTGATAATTGAAAACTGAAACTTGCCCCTGAAATCTAAAAATAGACCCGTAAACCATTGGTTTATTCGTCACGATACAAGCATCATTAATCAGATATTTAATCGAAATATTGTCTGTTGCATCGACAATAATATCATATTTTTCAAATAACGAAATGGCATTTCTTCCAGATAATTTTTCAGAGAAAGCATTCACTTTTATTTCTGGATTTAATTCAGAAATCATCATTTTAGCTTCTTCCGCTTTGGATTTTCCAACAGCCGAAGTTTTATAAATAACCTGACGGTGAAGATTCGAAACATCAATTACATCATCATCAACAATCCCGATTTCACCAACTCCTGCACCAGCCAAATAAGGTAAAACTGCAGCACCTAAACCGCCCGCACCAATCACCAAGACTTTCGCTTTTGATAATTTATACTGTCCTTCTACTCCTATTTCGGGAAGAATTGTCTGTCGGTTATATCTTGTTGATTCTTTCATGATTTTTCAATTAACCGCCAGCAAATGGCGGCAACAAAGCTACAATATCGCTAGTCTGTAAAGTATAATCTGAAGTTTTAGAAACTATCTTCTGATTTACCGCAACGCTAAAAGTCAGTGATTTGAATTCATATTTCTCGTTCAAATCCTGCAACAATTTTTGCAATGACAATTCTTCAGAAAAAGATAACTTTTCGAATTCACATTTTGTCTTTTCAGCAACAGCTCCAAAATATTTAACCTCGATCATTTTTATAAATTTAAATTCTGGAAAATGAATTCGTCTTCAAAGTGTTCTTGAAAATACGAAATCCAGCTCGATGTATTTCTGACTACTTCGCCAATCACGATAATGGCTGGCGATGATATATTTTTTTCAACCACCAATTTAGTAATTGTATTGATAGTTCCAATTACTTTTTGCTCCGAATTTTTCGTTCCGTTTTGTATAATGGCAATTGGCAGATCATCATTTCTGTTTTGCTGATAGATTGAAATAATTTCATCCAATTTATGCATCCCCATTAAAATCACAACAGTTGCTGCCGATTTTGAAGCCAAATGAACGTCTTTTGACAATTCATGAGATGAAGTTGTTCCTGTAATAACCCAAAAACTTTCGGCTACTTTGCGCTGTGTCAAACTGATTCCGACTGAAGCAGGAACTCCTAATGCTGACGAAATTCCAGGCACAATAGCCGTTTCGATTCCAAAATCTTCAGCAAATTCAATTTCTTCACTTCCTCTTCCAAAAACAAACGGATCACCGCCTTTTAAACGAACCACATGTCCGTGAGTTTTTGCCATGGAAACAATCAATTCGTTAATCTGATCTTGTGTGTAAGCATGACAGCCCAAACGTTTTCCGACAAAAACAATTTCTGCATTCGATGCATATTCTAGTAATTCTTCGTTTACCAAAGCATCATACAAAACCACATCGGCACTTTTTAAAGCTTTAATTGCTTTTAGCGTAATCAATTCAACATCGCCTGGACCTGCGCCGACAATGGTTAATTTTGGTGTTTTTACAGTTTTCATAATGCCTTAAATTGAATTGATATTTAAATCATCTAATTCGTCTGCCGAATTAATATTGCTTAAATGATAATTTTCACTTTCTTCTATATTGATAATCTGATGTGGCAATTTTGCTAGCAGATCCATCATTTTTAATTCATTAGAATCAATTGCTTCTTTTATTATCGGAACAATATTTTTTGAATAAATTCCGATTAAAGGGTGTGTCTTACTTTCTGATGCAAAAACTGTAATTCCTGCTTCTTGCGTATGTTTTGAAATTAATTCTTGTAATAATTCGGTTGAAATTAACGGAATATCACAGCTTAAAATCAGATTGAATTCGGTTTCAGAATGCGATAATGCCGTATAAATTCCTCCTAATGGACCTTTATCTACAATTAAATCTGGAATTTTTTCGTATTCCAAATAATCATATTCTTTTGATGCTGTGATCAATTTAATTTGATCTGTTATGGGTAAAATAGCCTGAATAATATGTTCTATAAATGGCTTATCCTGAAACAAAACCAGACCTTTTTCTGACTGCATTCTAGTGCTTTTTCCTCCGCAAAGAATAAATACTGTTAGTGTTTCCATGGTCTTTTTTGTTTCAGGTTTTCTTTGTTTTAAGTTTCAAGTTTTAGATTCATTATCTAATTATCTAAATAGCTAATTATCTCATTTTTCTATTTTCAAGGAAAGATCAATTTAACGCTTGCCATTAAAATCACTGTCCCTAATACCATTTTTAATGTTCTGTTAGAGAAAGAGCCGCTTCCGTAAAAACCTCCTAACATTCCTCCTACTACAGCAATTGGAACGAGATAAAAACTTTCCATCGGTATCGTTTTTCCGCCTAAAAAGAATCCTAACATTCCCGCAAATGAATTCACAAAAATGAATAAACTTGAGATTGCCGCCGATTCTTTTACAGATGCCCATCCTAAAAACAATAGAATCGGACTTAATATAATTCCGCCGCCAATTCCTAGCATTCCAGATAATAATCCGATGGCAAAACCAATTGCCAAAGCAAACGGAAGATTTATTTTTACTTCCTCTTTTTCTCTAAAATTAAAGACTCCAAACAACCTCAACGCTGCAAAAACTAATACAAGTCCTAAAACAATTTTATAAATCGCATTATCTAAGGTTATAAAACCACCAATAAACGCTGCTGGAATCGATGCAATGGCAAACGGATAAAAGAGCTTTGGTTTGAAATAATTATTTTTATAATAAAACAAAAACGAAATACTAGAAACAAACAAATTCAACAGCAAAGCCGATGGTTTCATTACCGAAACCGGAAAAGCAAAAATGCTCATCAATGCTAAATATCCTGACGCTCCACCATGTCCGACACTTGAATATAAAAACGCTATTATAATTAAGGCGAAACTAAATAATAGTATATTTTCGGAAGTTAAGAGGCTCATGTTTTTTGTTTAATCGTTTATTTGGTTAACTGTTTAATCGTTTTTTATTTGCTATATGTTTTTATTTATACAGCGCTTTCCGTTTTTTATCTAAATATCTCTTTTCTCTTTAATCTTTTCTATTTAATCTTTGTTCTTTGCTCTTTCTTCTTCCTATCTAAAAACCTTTAATCAATGGGCAAGATTGTTACTGAAGCTCCTTTTTTAATGTTTTCAATATCATGAGGCACAATTACCAAACCATTTGCAATAGCAAAAGAATTTAGCATTGAAGAGGCTTGCCCTTCTAAAATCGTAACACTTTTTTCATTATACAACGCCTTTAAAAAAAGTGTTTTCCCTGTGGTATTTACGACCTCGCTATCTAATTTTCGAACAATCTTTGGCAAATGTGTATTAGAAAATCCCATTTTATTTTTGACTGCTGGATATACATAAATATAAAAATTAGTCAAAGATGAAGCAGGATTTCCAGGCAAGGCAAATACCAAAGTATCTTTTTTAGAACCAAAAAACATTGGCTTTCCAGGTTTCTGATTGATCTTGTAAAAAAGTTCTTCTACTCCGTTTTTCAATAATGCTTCTTTTACAAAATCATAGTCTCCAACAGAAATTCCGCCAGATATAAGCACAATATCATTCTTTTTAAGAATGGATTCCAAGGCTTTTTTTGTTGCTTTTAAATTGTCTTTAACAGTATGAACTTTAATTTTATTAACGCCTATAGTCTGCAATGCAGCTTGAAGCATTACAGAGTTGCTTTCGTAGATTTTTCCTTTTGAAAGTTTTTTTCCAGGTTTTACCAATTCATTACCTGTAACTAAAATAACTACTTTCGGCTTTTTATAAACCGTTATTTCTGTAATTCCTAAACACGCCAAAAAACCAATTGCAGCTGGTGTAATCAGCGTATTGGCATCAAAAACAATATCTTCTGCATTAATCTGTTCACCTTTACTTCTAACATTGGCAAAAGGTTCTGGCATTTTTGCAATCAGAATAGAATCTCCGTTTACCATTACATGTTCCTGCATAACAACGGTATCTGCATCATTAGGAACATAAGCACCAGTAAAAATACGAACGGCTTCAGTCTCTTTTAGTTTTATATTGGCATGATCTCCAGCTTGAGAAACACCTACTACATCAAACTGATGTCTTCGTGAATGAATAAAAGCATAACCATCCATTGCTGACTGGCGGAAAGGAGGCATTGAAATTGGCGAATAAACTGTTTCTGCTAAAATATATCCCAACGCCTTATCCACAGAGATTTTCTGAGTGGTCAAAACAGAACTATTTGCTGCAACAATTTCTAAAGCTTCTTTTACTTCTATCATTTCTTCGGATTATAAAACTAAGTATAAATACTTAATACAAATATAAGTATTTATCATTAGGTTGATTAAAAAATTTGAATTTTCTTTTTGATACGTATAAAATTACTCTAATTTATTCAAAATCAACTTTAAATTCAAGTTTAGATTTTACAAAATAAAAAGCAAAATAAATTTTTTCGTCATTTTTTTCCTTTTTTTATTACTCCTAAATCTTTCCAAAGTTGTTTTTTACTTGAAAATAAAGTATAAAATACTACAATTTTACTTAGTTTATAAGATTTCTTTTAACATTTGCTTGAAACTTAAAAACCCTGTCAATACCTTTAAAATAAGGTAATAACAGAAATAATTCTGTCAACAATGTCTCTGTAAATGTATATTTTTCAAAAAAAAACTCAACAAATTTTTGGTTTTTATTATATAAAATTTAACTTTGTCTATAGGATTAGTAGAGTTTAAAATAATATTTCAAACCATAAAAACTATTATTGTGAAAACAACAGAAAGCATATCGCGTTACATTCTTCCTAAAAAATACACTTATAGCACTTTTTGTTATATGTGTTTCTGTTGTTAATATTCTACTCTCATTTTGTTTGCCTCTAGATTCTATATCGAGGCAAATCAAAAAAAACATCACCAAAAATATTTACTAAATTTTATCCAAAAGTCTCTCCGATGCATTCACTTGTGTCGAGCAGATTCTTGAAACCATATCTATTATTCAACAAATTAAATGAACTAACAACTAAAAAGACTAAAATGAAAACAATGCAAACCTGTTGCTGTTAATAAAAAAAGCCATTTCTGCGGCAACAGAAATGGCAAGGCTTAAAGAACATTTATCACTAAATCAAGAACACCATTAGAGTGCTGTATAAACAGTGCTCAGGGCGTCTTGTTAATTACTTAAAACCAACACAAAGAAATGAAAAAAAAGTTAAACATACACATACTGCTGTTTCTACTCTTGATAACGGCAAGAATACAAGCCCAAAATACCACACCGCTTATTCAATCAAAACTAGACGGAACTGTTGTTGATGACATTACAAATCAGCCTATTATAGGTGCTTCCGTTACCATCAAAGGAACAACTCATGGTGTGGTGACCGATGCAGAAGGAAAGTTTTATTTTCAGACAGGACAGAAATTTCCGTACACTTTAATCGTAAGCTACATCGGATATAAAAAATTAGAAATAGTAGTTGAGAAAAATCCAGTAATCATAAACCTTAAAGAAGAACGTCAAGAACTAGACGAATTGGTAGTTGTGGGTTACGGAACTCAAAAACGAAAAGACATTACAGGTTCTGTAGCTTCCGTTCCAAAAGCCAATTTATCTCAGGTAACTTCATCGGCAGATAATCTTTTAAGAGGCGCTGTAGCTGGAGTTGTAGTCACACAAAGTTCTGGTCGTCCAGGTGCTTCTTCAAGTGTTCGCATTCGTGGAGGAAACTCTATTACTGCTGGTAACGAACCTCTATATGTTGTTGATGGAATTCTAATTTACAACGACAACAGCAATAGTGGCGCGGGAGTAACTTATGCTGGAGCAAGTGTAAACGTCTTATCTACCATAAATCCTGCCGATATAGAATCGATAGAAGTGCTGAAAGATGCATCGGCAACAGCAATTTACGGTTCTCGTGGTGCAAATGGAGTTGTAATTATTACGACTAAAAAAGGAACAAAAGGACAAGATAATATTTCGTATCAAGGTTATTTCGGATTTCAGAATATTTCAAAAAAACTGAGATTAATGAATGCCAGCGAATGGGCAAGTTTACGAAATGATGTTCAGGCAAGTATTGGTCAGGCGCCTTCTTTCTCTCCTGAACAAATTGAAGCTTTAAAAACTTCAGGAAATTACGATTGGCAGTCTGCGGCATTTATCACTGCTGCCCCTGTTCAAAGTCATAATTTATCTTTTTCTGGCGGAGATGAAAAATCGAGATATGCCGTTTCTGCAGGTTACTTCGATCAAGATGGTATTGTTTTGGGTTCTGATTTTAAACGTATTTCGCTTCGAGCAAATTATGAACGAAATTATTCTCCGAAGTTTAAGTTTGGTGTAAATGCTAATTATACCAACTCAATTGCAAATGGTGTTGGTACAAATGGAGGTGCGGCGGCTGGAAGAAATCCGAACCCACTTGTTAGTGTGCTTTTAACAGCTCCTGTTGTACCTATTAAAAATGCAGACGGAAGCTATAATGTAACCAATAATCCTTATGCAACTTCTGTAAATGGTTATGTTCCAAATCCAATAAATGATCTCGATAATACAACTAACGAAACCAAATTAAACAGGATTCTAACCAGTTTATTTGGCGAGTATAAATTCAATAAAGAATTGACTGCAAAGGTCGCTGTAAGCGGTGATGTTTTAAATACCAAACAAAACTATTATGCGCCATCAAACACCACAACAGGAGCTGGAACAAAAGGTTTAGCTTCTATTGGAGAAAGATCAGTAGGTTCTGTTTTAAATGAAAACACACTGAATTATAATACCCATTTTGGCGAAAATCATAAGTTTTCTGCTTTGGGAGGTTATACTCTTCAATATACTAAAGGCGAAGTTGTGAATGCTGGCGCTCAGACTTTCGTTAATGATGCTAATACTTACAATGCTCTTCAAGATGGTGTGGCTGTAAAACCATACAGCGAAGCATACGAGAGTGTTTTAAAATCTTGGTTGGCGAGGGTTAATTATTCTTATAAAGGAAAATACAACTTTACGCTTTCGGGTCGTGCGGATGGTTCTTCTAGATTTGGTTCAGAATCACTTTGGGGCTATTTCCCTTCTGCTGGATTTTCTTGGAATATTACTGACGAAGAATTTGCCAACAACATTAAAGGTGTAACCGAAGCCAAACTGAGAATTACAGCAGGAACAACAGGAAACCAAGAAATTGGAAACTACCTGCCTCTGGCTTCAATGGGATCTGTTAACTATTCTTTTGGAGGAACATTATACACAGGTCTGGCTCCTACCCGATTGGCAAATCCAGATTTGAAATGGGAAAAAACAAATCAGTATAACGTTGGATTGGATTTATCATTATTAGACAGAAAAATCAATTTTGTTTTTGATGTGTATTATAAAAAAACAAAAGACCTTTTAATTAACGTTCCAGTGCCGTTGAGCTCTGGTTATGCAACAGTGCTTCAAAATATTGGTGGAGTTGAGAATAAAGGTTTTGAAGTCGGTTTAACAACTGAAAACATAAAAACCGAAAACTTTGCTTGGAACTCCAACATCGTGTTTTCTTTAAATAGAAATAAAGTTACTGAGATCGGAAATGGTGTAAACGAATTTTTCCCAGTTGTTCCAAATGGTTCTTTATTACAGCAGCAGCCAGTTATTGTAAAAGTAGGTTTGCCTTTGGGAACTTTCTGGGGATACAAAACCAACGGAATTTTTCAAACTCAAGAAGAAGTTAATACACAGCCAAAAATCAACAGTTTAGCAAACACCAAAGTAGGTGATAGAAAATATGTGGATACCAACGGAGATGGCGTTATTACAGCTCTTGACAAAGGAAACTTAGGCACTTCTCAGCCAAAATTTGTTGGAAGTTTCAGTAATACTATTTCATACAATGATTTTGATTTGAATTTCTCTTTTCAAGGAGCATACGGCGGAAAGATATTCAATGCTTTAAATCAGCAGTTAGAAATTTCAACTCTTGGAACCAATGCAGCAGCAACTTTAAATGATCGCTGGACACCAACAAATCCGAGTAACGAAATTCCGAGAGCTTCTAGTTCTCCATTAGGAATTGTTTCTGAGCGCTATGTTGAAGACGCTTCTTTCTTACGATTAAAACTAATCACATTAGGATACACTTTACCAAAAAGCATTTCTAAAAAAATAGGAACAAAAAGCGTAAAAATTTACATCTCAGCAGAAAACCTAATCACATGGACCAAATACACTGGCTATGATCCAGAGGTAAGTTCATACGAACAAAACAATTTATATCCGGGAATTGATTTTGGCTCTTATCCAAACTCCAAAACATTCATCTCGGGCTTGAACGTAACTTTCTAAGTAAAAAGATATTAAAATGAAAAAGATAATTATAACATTCCTTTTAAGTGCCGGTCTATTGGTATCGTGCGCCGATCTTGAGGTAACACCTACCTCATTTGTAACCGAAGACAATTATTTTGTCACTCAAGATGATGCTACTGCAAGCGTAACCGCAGTTTACGCTTCTTTAAGCCTTGATCCAGGCGAGCAGAGTTTGTTTGGAAGAAACCTTTATTTCTTAACCGATATGGCTTCAGATTATGCGGCAGCGGGAGTTTCGGCAACCAATCCGCAAGTAAGAGCTTTAAGCAGTTTAACACATGATGCAACTTCAGATCGTGTTCAAGTGGCTTGGAGACAAATTTATAACGGAATCAACAGAGCCAATGTTTCTATTGACAATATTCCGAAAGTTTCTGGTTCAGAGATTATCAAAACCAGATTGATTAATGAAGCTAAATTTATTAGAGGGCTCTTGTATTTTCAAGCAGTTCGTCTTTGGGGCGGCGTTCCAATTGTTTTGCATGAAGCGACTTCTATCAATTTGGGAGATTTAAAAACCAATCGTTCTACGGTTGATGAAGTTTATAATCAAATCATTAAAGATTTAACAGATGCTGAAGCTCTTCCAAAAACATATACCGCTGCAGATGCTGGACGCGCTACATCGGGAGCTGCAAAAGCGATTTTAGCAAAAGTATATCTGACTAGAAAGGACTGGCCAAATGCGATTGCAAAAGCTAGAGAAGTAATTGATGGCGGTTACGGATACGCGTTGTTTGAAGATTTCCAAGATATTTTCACTAAAACAAAAAAGAACGGAAAAGAGCATATTTTCTCGGTTCAATTTGAGCCAAATCAAGCAGGAAATGGTTCTAGCGGAAGTACTTTTCAAGCCACTTCTTTTACGGGATTCACCGCAACAGAACCAGCAGATATTATCTCAGACGTTGCTTTGTTTTATGATATTTATGCGCCTGGTGATAAAAGAAGAGACGTAAGTTATGCCAAACAATTGCTTAATCCGTCAACGGGAACTCTTTACACTTTTCCGAAACCAATCTTCAAAAAATATTTGGATTTGTCCAATCTGGCGACACCTTCAAATGTCGCAATCAACTTTCCTGTTATTCGTTATGCAGACATCCTTTTGTCTTTAGCGGAAGCAATAAATGAACAAGGCGGACCAACTGCAGAAGCTTACGAATTAATTAATCAAGTTCGCAGAAGAGCTTTTGGAAAACCTATTACAACTCCGGATGCTTCTGTCGATTTAGTTGGATTAAATCAGACCTCTTTTAGAGCAGCAATTCAGGAAGAACGCAAAAAAGAATTTGTTCAAGAAGGACAACGCTGGTACGATTTGGTAAGATGGGGAACATTGGTTACTGAAGTGAAAAAAGTTACAGCCAAAAACTCGGTTTCAGAACGAAATAATCTGTATCCGATTCCGCAAAGCGAAAGAAATATAAACCCTGATGGTTTGCCTCAGAATCCTGGATATTAATTAAAACCATATAACTAAAAAAACTATAAAAAATGAAAAATTTAAAAAATAGCATTTCCATCAAAGGCTCTAAGAAAGGGTTTTTGATTACTGCTGTCCTAATTGCACAATTAGGACTTGCACAGGAAAAACAAGAATTTAAGGGTACAATTGGAAAAACGTTGGCTGATTCCAAAGAATATTGGCCAGATCCTGTAACTGCACCAAAAGGCGCTCCGAATATTGTTTGGATTCTTTTGGATGATGTTGGTTTTGGAGCTTCAAGCACCTTTGGAGGTTTAATCAACACTCCTACTTTTGATAATCTGGCAAATAATGGTTTGCGTTATACCAACTTTCATACAACAGCAATTTGTGCTCCTACCCGTGCCGCTTTATTGACTGGAAGAAATTCTGGAAGAGTTCACGTAAGCGGGTTTTCTCACACTATTTTATCTGCAGGTTTCCCAGGTTGGGACGGAAGAATTCCTTCTGATAAAGGAACTATTGCAGAGATTTTACGTGACAACGGATACAACACTTTTGCGGTTGGAAAATATGGCGTTACACCAGACGAAGACGCAACAGATGCGGGTCCGTTTGACAGATGGCCAACTGGAAAAGGTTTCGATCATTTCTACGGATTCTTAGGTTCTCAAACCGATCAATACAATCCAGATTTGGTGGAAGATCAAGTTCACATTAAACCTGATGGAAGTCATTTAAACGAATTGATTACAGACAAAGCCATCAGCTACATCCAGAAACAGCAGAAAGCAGCGCCGGGAAAACCATTCTTCTTGTATTATGCTCCAGGAGCGGTTCACGCACCTCATCAGGTTGCCGAAAAATGGGTTGAACCTTATAAAGGAAAATTTGATGAAGGCTGGGATGTTTACCGCGAAAAAGTATTGGCTAACCAAAAGAAACTAGGGATATTTCCTCAAAATGCAGGACTGCCAGATCGTAATGCTTTAATCACAGAATGGAAAAAATTAACTCCAGACCAAAAGAAAGTATATGCAAGATTCATGGAAGTTTATGCAGGATTCCTGACGTATACCGATTATGAAATTGGACGAGTTGTGGATTATTTAAAACAAAGCGGACAATTGAATAATACTTTAATTTTTGTTGCTATTGGTGATAACGGAGCTAGTAAAGAAGGAACGCTACAAGGAACAATCAACCAAAGTTTATTTGCTCAAGGAAAAACAGATGAAGAGAATTTCCAAAGCAATTTGAATAATATTGGAGAAATTGGAACGGCAAAAGGTTTAAATACCAATTATCCTTTGGGATGGGCTCAAGCGACCAATGCTCCTTTCAAAAACTGGAAACAAGATGCACATTCAGAAGGAGGAACTCGTAATCCGCTGATTGTTTTTTATCCAAACGGAATTAAAGATAAAGGCGGTATCAGAAATCAATATAGCCACGTAACCGATTTGCTTCCTACAACTTTGGCTATAGCAGGAATAAAAGCGCCAGAATATATCAAAGGAATCAAACAAGATATTATTCAAGGTTCTTCGTTTCAAGCTTCTTTAGATAATCCTAAAGCAGAATCATTGCACAAAGTTCAGTATTACTACATCTTCGGAAACAGAGCCATTTACAAAGACGGATGGAAAGCTTCGGCTGCACATCTACCAGATTCTTTTGCAGTAAAAAAATCTTTGGGAAGCAGCGAAAAACCTGCTCCAAGCAACTTCGATACAGATGTTTGGGAATTGTACAATCTTAACGAAGATTTCAACGAACGTAATAATCTGGCGAAAAAATATCCTGAAAAACTGGCTGAACTTCAAAAATTATTTGACGAACAAGCAAAAGAAAACAATGTGTACCCATTGATTGATTGGCAGGACGTTTACAACAGAAGAATCCACAACACAGGAGCTGATAAAGGAAAAACGGTTTCTGACTTAATCAAACAAGCTACTAAACCTGGAGGAACCAATAACTAATTACCGAACCTACAAGGTTTCAAAAACCTTGTAGGTTTAAATTAAAAGCTAAAAAAAAATACCTACAAGGTTTTAAAAACCTTGCAGGAAATAAAAAGAGTAATTATGAAACGAGTAGATTATGAAATTATAGGAAAAAAGATTGTCGTGGGGATAATCTTGTTTTTAGTTCCACTAGCAATTCTAGCTGGCGGATTAGCAGTAGTAAATAATTTTTTAAAATAAGAAATCATGGCAATAGTTCAAAAAGAAAAATTAACGAGAGACTTAACAATAAGTTTCTTCATTTATTCATTGCCTGTAGTGGCAATTTACCTTTATTTTAAATTAACTGGAGGAGCGATAAGTCAGTCGCATATTACACTTCCATCATTTTTAGAATTTGCACAGCCTGTCTTTGCAAACATCAGAACTTGGGGATTAACTGTTTTTATGCTAGTTCTTGGCGTAATCGAATTTGCAGCTGGTTTGTATGATGACGAATGGACAGGCGAAGAACGTAAAATAGACATTGTTTGTTTCCTAGCGCCAAAATTGCTTTTACCTCCTGTAATTGCTTTTTTCAGTTTAACAGCTTTGCCTTATTTGTTGCCAAATTTGGCTAATTCATTATCATGGGTTCCATTTTGGGGAGGCTTTTTCTTAATCGCCATTGCAGACGATTTAACGCAATATTGGTATCATAGATTGCATCATCAGGTTCCGTTTTTATGGCGTTTTCATAGAACGCATCACTCTGCTCCATATATGGGAATGGCTATGGCTTCTAGACAAAACTTTATTTATACCGTTTTCTTTTCTCAAATTTATTTGACAGCGACTTTAACGTATTTAGGTTTAGGACTTCCGGCTTTATTTGTTCTGGTAATCAAAAGTTTTATCACTTTGGGAGCACATTCAAGCATTAAATGGGATAAACCTTTTTACAAATACAGAGTATTGCATCCAATTGCTTGGGTTTTAGAAAGACTTATTTCTACTCCAGCAACGCATCATGCACATCATGCTGATACAAGCGGAGACGGCGTTGGGCATTTTAAAGGAAACTTCGGAAACATGTTTTTTATCTGGGATGTCATTTTTGGAACAGGATTAATTACCCGTAAATATCCAGAATCGTATGGAACAAAATCATACAAACAAGAAGAATGGTACGCACAGTTTTTATGGCCAATTTTTAAATCTAAAAAAGAAGGAAGTTCACTTTCTGAAGGAGTATTATCACTTCCTTTAAAACCTAAAGCAGTTACTGAAGAAACTCCTAAACCAGTTTTAGAACAAGTATAATCTTTTCAGATATGAAAAATCATTTTTTAAAAATCAGTATAACAGCAATTGCCCTTTTATGGGTAATTGCTGCTTTTTCGCAAAATGAAATTCATAATTCATTATCTTTAGATTCGTTTTATTCGAAAATAAAAAGCCAAAAGAATCCGCAGATTGTTGATGCGCGAACGCCCGAAGAATTTGCTTTGAACCATATTGAAGGTGCTATAAATTTTAATCTTCAATCTGAAAATTATTTGCAATCTGTTGCTAAACTAGATAAATCTAAGCCTGTTTTTATCTATTCTATCGGAGCAGGAAGAAGTGTTGCTCTAGAAAAAGAATTGCTAAAAAATGGTTTCTCAGAAGCTTACAGTTTAGAAGGCGGAATTGCTAACTGGATTGGAAACGGAAAACCTTTTTATTCAAATCTAAAAAGCAAATTATCATTGGCAGAATTCAATAAAATTATTGCCGATAATAAAACTGTTCTAGTAGATATTGGTTCCAAATATTGCGCGCCTTGTAAAAAAGTAAAACCCATTTTAGAAACTATCCGATCGGAATACGGAACCAATTTAAAGATCTTAGAAATCGAGTTAGAAGACAGTCCGCAGGTTATTGCCGATTTAAAAACAGTGAAAGTTTTCCCGACTTTGATTTTATACGAAAATGGAAAAATTATTTTTAAGAAAGAAGGTATCAATGATTTGAAAAGTGAGGTTGATGTTGCCTTGGCTTCGAAGTAGTCTCGAAACTTTTTACACTTACGTAACCATAATATTGTCATTTCGACGAAGGAGAAATCTTCGCAAGAAGCTCTACAAAGATTGGATATTCGTTGCGGAGTTACTCGTGAAGATTTGCTTCGCCTGTTCGCTATCGCTCGAGTCTCCTTCGTCGAAATGACAAAAAAAACGTAAAACTTTGTCAAAGTTCTAACATTCCAATCAATACAAACCAAAACCATACTATGGCAACCTATAAAAAAATAACCAAAATTGCTATCCCCATTTTAATAGTGCTTCTGATTATAGCAGTATTTTTATTTTGGCCGATTAACACTGACGGAACATTAGTAAAAGAAGACCAGAAACTAATGGAAGGCAAAAAAGCATTTTTAGATTCAAAAACGCCATCCGATTCAACAATTAAAAAGCCAAATATCATTATTCTCCTTGCCGATGATTTAGGCAAATATGATATTTCGCTTTATGGAGGAAAGTCGACTCCTACTCCACAGATTGATTCTTTGGCCGCTTCTGGAGTTACTTTTACCAATGGTTATGCATCTGCAGCAATCTGTTCGCCTTCGCGTGCTGGATTAATCACAGGAAGGTATCAGGAACGCTTTGGACATGAATATCAGCCAGGAGATCGTTATCCGAAAAACAATTTAGAATATTATGGTTTTAAATATTTAATCAATACAAACGGTTGGAGATTAAATGATAAAATCGAATACCCTAATGAGGCTGCAATTGCAACGCAAGGGCTTCCTAAATCTGAAATCACATTTGCCGATTTAGCAAAAAGACAAGGTTACAGCACAGGAATTATTGGTAAATGGCATTTAGGCCACAACAAAGGATTTTTTCCTTTAGACAGAGGTTTTGATTATCATTACGGATTTTATCAGGCATTTTCGCTTTATGCACCTGAGGATAATAATCCTGATATTATCAATCATCATCATAAAGATTTTACAGACAAAACGATTTGGGGAAATGGTCGCGTTGGAATTGGGCAAATTCGCCGAGATACTACCATTATTGACGAAAAAGCCTATTTAACCGAAAAGTTTGCTGATGAAGCAGAAGCTTTTATTGATAAAAATAAGAACAAACCTTTCTTGCTTTATATTCCGTTTAATGCGCCTCATACTCCGTTTCAAGTTCGTAAAAAATATTATGATCGTTTTCCGAACGTAAAAGATGAAAACAAACGTGTTTATTTTGCTATGATTAGCGCTTTAGACGATGCGATTGGAAGAATACGCGAAAAAATCAAAAAAGAAGGCCTTGAAGAAAATACTTTAATCTTTTTTGCCAGCGATAATGGCGGTGCCGATTATACATTTGCTACTACAAATGCACCTTTAAAAGGCGGTAAATTTTCTCATTTTGAAGGCGGAATCAATGTTCCTTTTGCACTTTCGTGGAAAGGAAAAATCAAACCGCACACCGTTTATAAAAATCCGGTAAGCACTCTAGATATTTTCACAACCATTGCATCAGCGATTGATTCTGATTTGCCAAAAGACAGAATTTATGACGGAGCTGATTTAGTAAAAACAGTAAATGAAAATAAAATTGCCCACAAAGATTTATACTGGCGTTCGGGCGATGCAAAAGCGATTAGAAGTGGTGACTGGAAACTAGTTATTAGTGGAAAAACACATGAAAAATGGCTGTACAATCTTGCTTCAGATAAATTTGAAAAAATAGACCTCTCACAAAAAAATCCTGAAAAGGTAAAAGAATTGCAAACTGCGCTACAAAATTGGGAAAAGGGTTTAATAAAACCGCTTTGGCCTAATCTAACTTATTACGAATTTGACTTTGGCAAACAGAAATACTTTGTCGATTTGTAATCTTTAGAGAAATCCATAAATCAATTGCCTCTAGCTTTAGCTGGAGGTTTAAAATTCAAAATATAGAAGGCTTTAGCCAAACTTTTTATTAGGCTAAAGCCTATTACTTACTCACAAAACTTTTACCTCCAGCTAAAGCTGGAGGCAATTCAAATAATATTCTTAAAGAATTTAATTCAAGCCTTAATGTCAACCTCAACAAAACAATTTACAATTCACGAAGACTGGACCGTCGTTATTCTCGGCTTTCTAATTATCGGAATTTCTCTTTTTCTTTTTCTGCCAGAAGTTCCCGTTTTTAAATGGACAAATGGAACAGATTTAATAAATAATGTTTTCGAAATAAAAAACATTCAAACCATTGGTGTTCAATTTCTTTATTTTATTTCTATTGGGATAATCGGCACTTTCTTAGTTGGGAAATCAGTTAAAAATTTCGTTTTAGGATTTCCAATCATTTATCTGCTGACAGTAATTGCCTTGATACTTGCTGGAAATTCTGAGGTAAAAGCGCTAAATCTAGAAGCAGTCATTTTCAGTTTGGCCATCGGATTAATTATTGGAAATTTCTTCCGTCTTCCAGAGTGGTTTCGTTCAGCCTTATCAACCGAACTTTTTGTCAAAATCGGATTAGTATTATTAGGAACGAGTGTTATTTTTTCTGATATTTTAAAAGCGGGTTCATTAGGTTTAATACAGGCTTTGGTTGTGGTTTTATCGGTTTGGTATTTTGCTTTTTGGTTATGCAAAAAACTAAAAGTCGATGACGAATTAACTATGATGATTTCGAGTGCAGTTTCTATCTGCGGAGTATCAGCGGCGATTGCAACTTCAGGCGCTATAAAAGGAGATTCCAAAAAACTGTCTTATGTCATCTCGATGGTTTTGGTTACCGCAATTCCGATGATGATTTTTATGCCGATAATTGCCAGTCATTTTTATTTTCCCGAAGAAGTAACAGGAGCTTGGCTCGGCGGAAGCATTGATACCTCTGGAGCTGTTGTGGCATCTGGAACTTTGGTTGGCGAAACTGCTTTAAAAATAAGTACAATTGTCAAATTCTCTCAAAACGTTTTATTGGGTATAGCCGCTTTTGCCATTTCTATTTATTGGACATATACTCACAATCAATCTTCTGAGATTCAAAAATCGAAACCAACTCTAGGCGTAATCTGGGAACGTTTTCCAAAATTTGTCATTGGGTTTATAGCAGCTTCTATTGTCTTTTCTTTTTTCGTTGCACCAGAAACTCGCGATGAAGTAAAAGAAAGCTTAAAAAATCTGCAAGGACTTTGGTTTGCCTTAGCTTTTACAAGTATTGGTTTGGAAACCAATTTTAAAGATTTGCTTCAAAACAACAGCAGAAAACCTTTAATTGCTTTTCTTGCTGCGCAATTCTTTAATATCATTATTACATTGATTATCGCTTTTTTGCTTTTCAAACCTTGAAATATTCCGTAGAAATATCTCGTTGGTAGAAAAAATCGTATTGTTTAGAATTGTGTCCTGTAAGGACATCTGATTTTACAGAAATAATATATAGCTCCATTAATCAAACGTTCCTACGGAACGTTTAAATGTATTTCTAATTTAATTCTACCAACGAAACATTCGTACGGAATGAATTATTTTTTAATTTTCAATTGCCTCCAGCTTTAGCTGGAGTTTTTTGATTTAACATTCCAGAGGCTTTAGCCAAAATTAAAAGTTTGGCTAAAGCCTTTTTTCTACTATACAACATAAACCTCCAGCTAAAGCTGGGGGCAATTCATTTAATTCATATCAAATTAAAAAATAGTCCAGTCAAAAGAAGAAAAGGTTTAAAACCATTCAGTTAATAATTAAAAAGCAAGTAAAAACTGTATAAACAAAATAGTTTAAATCAACTTTTGTTTTTTAAAACAAAAACATTAAACAATTAATTTACAGTCATTTAAAAACGCTTAAAATATATTTCGCAGTCTTTAAATATACTTTTCCTTAAAAAAATTAAATAATCTTTTGGTTTTCATTATAATAAAATTAACTTTGTCTATAGGATTAGTAGAGTTTAAACAATTAAAGAACTACATTTTGAAAACAACGGCTTACACATCGCATTACATTCTTCCTGAAAAATTCACTTATAACACTTTTAGTTATATGTGCATCTGCTGTTAAAAATCCAATCTAAATTTTCGTTGCTTATCGGAAATAAAATCACAAACTAAATTAGATCCTGACAATGAACGATTAATACCTAAAGTATTGAACGATTAACTATGTCAAAACCATATTAACTAAAAAAAATAATAACTAAACAAGATTACAAAATGAAAATAATGCACTGCCCTTTCCTTTCATAGTAAAAACCATTTCTGCGGCAACAGAAATGGCAAGACTCAAAGAACATTTATCACTAAAGAAAGCTTTCGGAAATTGGAAAACCAATTTTTCGCACCGCTTTATTATTTAAATCCAAAAAAGTAATGAACAAACAATTACATGCCTTTTTGTGGCTTTTTGTATTCTTAATTTCAACCGAAATTAAAGCGCAAAATACACAGCCCTTAATTAATTCGACCTTAAATGGTACCGTTGTAGATCAAGTTACCAATCAGCCAATTCCTGGCGTAACAATTCAAATCAAAGGAACAACTCATAGTTCTGTAACTGATTTAGACGGAAAATTCTATTTTCAAACGGGACAAAAATTTCCTTATACTTTAATCGTAAGCTATTTAGGCTACGTTACCGCAGAACATATTGCAACCAAAGATTTCATTCAGATCTCGCTAAAAGAAGATGTAAAAGAACTGAATGAAATAGTCATCATTGGTTATGGAAGCACTTCTAAAAAAGATTACACTGGAGCTGCAGAAACTGTGGCTCAGATGTCCTTAAAAGCCACTCAGAAAACATTAGAAAGTTCGCTTCAAGGTTCTGTTGCGGGTGTTAACGTAACACAAACTTCAGGTCAGCCAGGAGCAGGAATGAGCATTCGTATTCGTGGAGGAAGCTCGATTCAGGGCGGAAATGAGCCTTTGTATGTTATTGACGGCTTTCCGTTATACAATTCAGAAGTCACTTCTGGTGTTTTAAGCGGTACGCCGACCAATCCGCTTTCAACAATAAATCCGTCAGACATAGAATCGATTACGGTTTTAAAAGATGCTTCTTCAACAGCCATTTACGGTTCTAGAGGAGCAAACGGAGTTGTTATTATCACGACCAAAAAAGGTTCAAACAATGCTACAACCGTAAGTTATGATTTTACAATCGGTCAGCAGTCGGTTCGTAAAAAAGTTGATGTGTTAGACGCACAAGGATTTTCTAGATTGAGAAATGCCGCTTTATACGATTCTAATCCGTCGGGAGGAACAAACCAATATTTGAGCGATGCGCAAATTGCCCAATTAGGAAAAGGAACCGATTGGCAAGATGCAGCTTTCCAAAAAGGATTGACACAAAATCATCAATTAAGTGTTTCTGGCGGAAATAATCAGACCAAATATGCAGTTTCTGGAAATTATTACAATCAGGAAGGAATCATAAAAAATACAGGTTTTGAACGTTTTAGCGGACGCGTTAATTTAAATTCAAAAATAAGCAGCAAAGCTAGATTTGGTTTGAATTTAACGATTGCCGAAACCAAATCTAAAGTGGCTCCGAGCGGTTTGGTTACCGCTTTATTGAGCATGCCTCCTACTGCAACGATTTATGAACCAGACGGAAGTTATACTTTAAGAAATCCGTTTGAAAATATTTTTGCCAATCCGATTGCGACTTTAAACGAGCGTAAAAATCAATCTATTACCGATCGTATTTTAGGAACTATTTATGGCGAATATGATATTTTGAAAAATTTGGTTTTGAAAATTTCTTTTGGAACCGATATGATTTTCAACAAAGAAAAAAGCTATTTGCCCTCTAGCATTTATGAAGGTTCTATCACCAACGGAGAAGGAAAAATTGGAACTGCCGATTCTAGAAGCTGGTTAAACGAAAACACCTTAACTTATACAACAGTAATTGGCGAAAAACACCATCTGAATGCTTTGGCAGGTTATACACAGCAAAGCTCAACAAGAGAGTTTAACACTTCGGGATCACAGCAATATGTAAACGATATTACAGGGTACTACAGTTTACAAAGCGGAAATGTGGCTTTAATGCCAACTTCTGGCGAAAGTACTTGGGCGTTAAATTCATTTTTATCGAGAGTAAATTATAATTACGATTCCAAATATTTCTTAACAGGAAGTATTCGTGCCGATGGTTCTTCCAGATTTGGAAAAGACAATAAATGGGGTAATTTCCCTTCTGTTGCCGCAGCTTGGCAGATTAGTAACGAATCGTTTTTTAATCCTGTAAAAGACGTTATCAATAGTTTAAAAATCAGAACAAGCTGGGGTGCTACAGGAAATCAGGAAATTGGAGAATATCAGTCTTTATCTACTTTAACAAGTGTAAAATATCTTTTTGGAGATCAGATTTATACGGGTTTTACGCCTACGCGAATTGCAAATAATAATTTAGGATGGGAATTAACCAATCAGTTTGATGCTGGAATTGATGTTGGTTTCTTTAATGATAAATTGAATTTAACGGTTGATGTGTATCGCAAAACCACCAAAGATTTATTGTTAGATGTTCAGCTTCCTTATACAACAGGATTTACCTCTTCACTTCAAAATTTTGGATCTGTTAGAAATCAGGGAATTGAATTTGGTTTGAATGCTTCTCTTGGAAATACTGCTTTTTCTTGGACATCAAACTTTAATATTGCCTTCAACCAAAACAAAATTATCGCTTTAGGAAATGGTGCCGAATTTTACACTTTCGGAAATTATATTCTGAAAGTCGGACAATCTTTAGGAACTTTCTATGGTGCAGTTACAGACGGAATTTTACAAACAAATGAAGTAGCGACAAAAGGAGTTTATACCGGAAATGCAACGCCAAAAGCAGGAGATCGTTTGTATAAAGATATTAATGGAGACGGAGCATTTACAACCGCTGCTGACAGAACAAGTATTGGTGATGCACAGCCCGATTTTGTTTTCGGATTCTCAAATAATTTCACGTATCGCGGTTTTGAATTGGCCATTTTAGTGAATGGTTCTGTTGGAAATAAAATTCTTAACGGAAACTTACAGGCTTTGGAATTGTACAACGGACAGCAAAATGCATCAACTTCGGCTTTAGATGCTTGGACACCAACAAATCCGAGTACTACGACACCAAGAGCAAAATTAGATCCTGCACCTGTTTTCTCTAATCGTTTTGTAGAAGATGGTTCTTTTGTGAGATTAAAAAACATTGCTTTCAGTTACAATCTGCCTAAAAAACTATCCGAAAAACTAAGCTTAACCTCCGTAAAATTTAGAGTAATTGGAGAGAACTTATTAACGTGGACCAAATATACAGGCTACGATCCTGAAGTAACAAACGGAACGACAATTTCTCCTGGAACAGATACTGGAATTTACCCAGCTTCTAAAACAATTTCAGGAGGTTTAATCGTAACATTCTAAAAGATTTATCATGAAAAAAAATATAATATTCAGTTTAGCGGTACTCTTTTTAGTGAGTGCGTGCAATACTTTAGACGAAGATCCAAAAGCTTTTATTTCGTCTACCAATTTTTATAAAACCACCGAAGATGCCGATGCAGCCGTAATCGCTATTCATAATGCTATAAACAGTTCGACACATACGTTGTACAATCGTTTAATTCAGATTGCAACCGAAATGGCGACCGATGATTATGAAGCGGGACCAAGAGCGAGAAATGCACACGTTAGAGCTTTATCCAATTTAACGCATGATGCTTCAAACGACCGTATGATCGAATTATGGCGACAAAGTTATGACGGAATTAATAGAGCAAATGTAGCGATTGATAATATCGCGAAGAATCCAAATCTTAATTCACAGAAAGACAAAGATTTAATTAACGAAGCAAAGTTCTTAAGAGCGCTTTTATATTTTAATTTAGTGCGATGGTTTGGAGATGTTCCGTTGGTTTTGCACGAAACAACAGTTTTAACGCCAGAAGCAATCAATGTTAGCAATACGCCAGAAGCAGATGTTTATACTCAAATTGAAAACGATCTAATTGATGCCGAAGCACTTCCGGTTGTACAGCAAAACAAAGGACGCGTAACGGCTGGTGCGGCAAAAAGCATTTTAGCAAAAGTATATTTAACTGAAAAAAAATGGCAGAAAGCAGCAGAAAAAAGCAAAGAAATCATTGACAGCAAAGTTTATGATTTGTTCGAAAATTATGCTGATGTCTTTAATGTAGCAACCAAAAACGGAAAAGAACATATTTTCTCTGCTCAATTTAAAGGTTTAACCAACTGGAACGGAAACATGTTGGCTTCTACAGCCGCACCAACTTCAGTTCCCGGAATTGCAGGAGATCAAGCAGATGCTTTACATAAAGAAGGTAAACTTTTTGAAGCTTTCGCTGAAACAGACAAAAGAAAGTACATCACTTTTGCAGTCGAATTTGTTAGTCCAACTGATGGAAAAAAGTATAAAGTTACGCCGCATTTCAATAAATATTTTGATCCTGCGACACCGACTTCGCCAGGGCAGTCCTCTAAAAATACGCCAATTATACGTTTTGCAGAAGTATTGTTAATTTATGCAGAAGCTTTAAACGAACAAAACGGAGGCCCAACTCCAGAAGCGTATGCCGCAGTTGACCGAGTGAGAACAAGAGCAGGTGTTGAATTATTAGCAACAACTTCTCCAGCATTAAGTCAAGACGCGTTTAGAGAAGCGGTTTTTGAAGAAAGAAGAAAAGAATTGGTTTACGAATATCAGCGCTGGTTTGACTTGGCGAGAAGAGGCCCAGATTATTTTGTGGCAAAATTAAAAGCAGCAGGAAAAACCAACGCACAGCCAAAACACGTTCACTTTCCTATTCCGCAAAGAGAACTGGATTTGAATCCAAATTTGAAACAAGTTCCAGCTTGGAGATAATATTTTTGAAACACATAAATTTATTTAACACATAGAAACATAGTCCCGATAGCTATCGGGATTGCTTTCGAAAAGAATATAAAAAAGAAATATACTTCTCGACACATAGCTATGATTTTTATTCTAAGTGAAACGCCTTACTACGACTAAAAAATCTATGTCTCTATGTGTTAGAAAAAAATTAAAGATTAAAAATATACTAACAGTAAATTATAAATAAGATGAATAAAAGAATAAACATTTTATTTTCTGTTTTATTGACAGGAATAATAGGTTCTTATGAAACCGAAGCCCAAACCGCATCCTCTAAACCCAATGTAATTTTAATTATGGTGGATGATATGGGATATTCTGATTTAGGGAATTATGGTTCTGAGATTAAAACGCCAAATCTGGATCGTTTAGCGAAAGAAGGAACTCGTCTCCGCGAATTTTACAACAACTCAATTTGTGCGCCTACAAGAGCTTCTTTATTAACAGGACAATATCAGCACAAAGCTGGAGTTGGTTATTTTGATGTGAATTTAGGACTGCCAGCTTATCAGGGTTATTTAAACAAAGAATCTCTGACTTTAGGCGAAGTTTTCCGTTCTGGAGGTTATAGCACTTTAATGTCAGGAAAATGGCACGTTGGTTCTGAAGATCAGGCGCAATGGCCAAACCAAAGAGGTTTTGATAAGTTTTACGGAATCTTAAAAGGTGCTGCAAATTATTTTGATACAAAACCGCTTCCTTTCGGGAAAACGGCTTATCCTGTAAAAATGATCCGCAATAATGAAGAACTGCATCCAAAAGACGACTCGTACTATTTCACAGACGAAATCGGGAATAATGCGGTTACTTTCTTAGACGAACAAAACAAAGAAAACAAGCCTTTCTTTTTATATTTAGCTTTTACAGCACCTCACTGGCCATTGCAGGCAAAACCTGTTGATATTGCCAAATACAGAGGAAAATTTGATGAAGGCTGGGACGCTTTAAGAGAAAAAAGAATTCAGAAATTAAGAGAAAACGGCATTTTGCTTCCTAACCAAACTATTGCTCCAAGAGATCCAGAAGTGCCAGAATGGGATAAACTGACGTATGACGAAAAACAATTCTGGAAAGCTAAAATGGAAGTATACGCGGCAATGGTAGACAACATGGACCAAAACGTTGGAAAGGTTTTAGATAAATTGAAAGCTTTGAAAAAAGACAAAAACACTTTAATTATTTTCATTGCAGACAATGGTGCTCAAGGCGGATTCAACACTTATAATCCACTAAAAAGAGGTTTAGTTCGTAATGATGGTCCAATTGGAACTTCGGGTTCTTTTGATTATCAGGAACAAAACTGGGCATATTTATCTAATACACCTTTACAAGATTATAAAAACAATATGCACGAAGGTGGATTCAGTTCTCCATTCATCGCTTGGTATCCTTCAAAAATTAAAGCAGGAAGAATTGATAAAGGAACTGGACATATTATTGACCTTGCTCCTACTTTTTATGAATTGGCTGGAATTGAATATCCTAAAACTTTAAACGGCGTAACTTCCAATCCGCTTCCAGGAAAAAGTTTACTTCCAGTTTTATTTGACAACGCTTCAGAAGTAAATCGTGGTGCTCCTTTATTCTGGGAAAGAGCCGGAAACAGAGCGGTTAGAGAAGGAAAATGGAAATTGGTTTCTATTTATCCGTCTTACCAATGGGAACTTTATGATCTTGAAGCAGACCGTGGCGAAACAACAAACGTTGCGGCACAAAATCCTGGAATTGTAAACGATCTTTCGGCAAAATATTTTGACTGGGCAGACAAAACAGGAGTTGTAGAATATAGCAAATTCAAACAAAAAGGAGAATTGATTCCGGGTTCAGCTCCAAAGAAATAATTACTTTTTTGATATTTTGAGTAATTATGAAAAAAAGCGATTGTTGCTAATAGCAGTCGCTTTTTAAAACAAAAAAAAATGGTGTACAAAAAAAGCTGTCTCGTTATGAGACAGCTTTTTTATTTTATTTTAAAAAGAAATCAGATTAGTTTTTAAAATCATTCAAAGATTTCTCGATAATCTCAAGACACTCTTTAATTTGCTCTTCGGTCATTACCAAAGGCGGAGCCAATCTAATTTTGTTTCCGTGTGTTGGTTTTGCCAATAATCCGTTGTCTCTAAATTTTAGGCAAATTTCCCAAGCCAAATCAGATTCTTCATCTGTATTAATTACAATTGCGTTTAAAAGCCCTTTTCCACGAACCAACGTAATCAAGTTATTTTTTTCAGCGATTTTATTTAATCCGTCTCTTAGAATAACTCCTAAACGTTCTGCATTTTCAGCTAGTTTTTCGTCTTTAATCACTTCCAAAGCTGCAATTGCTACGGCCGCTGCAACAGGATTTCCTCCAAAAGTAGATCCGTGCTGTCCTGGCTTAATCACATTCATGATTTCGTCATTACATAAAACTGCCGAAACTGGATAAACTCCTCCAGAAATTGCTTTCCCTAAAATTAATACATCAGGCTGTACATTTTCGTGATGAACTGCTAAAAGTTTTCCTGTACGAGCAATTCCTGTTTGAACTTCATCGGCAATAAATAATACATTATGTTTTTCGCAAAGAGCTTTCGCTTTCGCTAAATATCCTTCAGAAGGAACATAAACTCCTGCTTCACCTTGAATTGGCTCAACCAAGAATCCTGCAATATTTTTAGATGAATTTAAAGCATTCTCAAGCGCTTCAAGATTATCATATTCAATTTTAATGAAACCATCTGTAAAAGGTCCGAAGTTTTTACGTGCTGTTTCGTCATTCGAAAATGAAATGATCGTTGTAGTTCTTCCGTGAAAGTTATTCTCACACACAATAATCTGTGCTTGATTTTCGGGAATTCCTTTTACTTCATACGCCCATTTTCTTGAAATTTTCAAGGCTGTTTCAACTGCTTCAGCACCTGTATTCATTGGAAGAACTTTATCAAAACCAAAATAGTTTGTTACATATTCTTCGTAGTTTCCTAATTTATCATTGTAAAAAGCACGCGAAGTCAAAGTCAGTTTTTGCGCCTGCTCTACCATTGCATTCACAATTTTAGGATGGCAATGCCCCTGATTTACCGCAGAATAAGCAGATAAAAAATCATAATATTTCTTTCCGTCAACATCCCATACATATACGCCTTCTCCACGCTCTAAAACTACAGGAAGCGGATGATAATTATGAGCTCCATATTTGTTTTCTTTTTCAATCAAAACCTCTGATTTTGATGAAAGTGTTTTTTCTGTACTTATCATAATATGCTTTTTATTTTCACAAAAATATTAAATTTAAACAAATAACAATTCAAAAAACAATATTTTGACTTAAACATAACAAAATTAAAGTCAAAACTTAAAATTTACCACCTCTAAAAAAACATATTTATTTTTTCGAGAATAGGATTAGATGACCGTTTATTAAAAAAAAGAATTACTTTTATAAATCGCAAAAGACTCAATTTTAAAACGATTTTTACTGAATGGAATTATTAGACGAATTTGATATTAGTATTCTCAAAGAATTAGAAAAAGACGGAAGAATGGCCTTCTCTGCTATCGCCACCAATCTTAAAATATCAAATACAATGGTGCATCAGCGTATTAACAGAATGATTGAACAAGGTGTAATTGGCGGGATTAAACCCATTATTCAAGAAAAGAAAATTGGTTATGACTGGGCTTCTTTTACTGGACTTACATTAAACAAAGATTCAGATTCTGAACGAATTATTGAAGCGCTTAAAGAAATCCCTGAGATTACCGAATGTTATTATGTAACCGGTTCTTTTACGCTTTATATAAAAATCATTGCGAAAAATCACGAACACATGCGCCGTATTCTTTACGAAAAAATCGACGGAATTTCAGGTATTGATAAGACTGATTCTATTGTAGAATTGGGCTGTGCTTTTAAACGAAACATATCACTATAAGAGAAAAAACATTCTTTTAAAATATAGGTTACAAACCTCACAAGAATTTACTTGTGAGGTTTTTTTGTAACATAATATTTCTGATATTTGTTAAAAATTGAAGAAATCATGAAAAACACCATAATTATTTTATTCAGTGCAATCTTATTCTCAAATCTTATGAATGCGCAATTAAAACCCGTAAAATATACAGAAGGAAGCCAACAGCTAAACGGCTTATTTATAAAATCTGCTAAAAAAAGCAGTAACAATCCAGGAATCTTACTTTTACCAGCGTGGCTTGGAATTGATAATGCTTCTAAAGGAATTGCAGAAGAATTATCTAAATTAGGCTATAATGTTTTTATCGCTGATATCTATGGCGAAGGAAATTATCCAAAAAACACAGGTGAAGCAGGAAAACAGGCTGGTTTTTATAAAACAAATTTCGAAGCCTATCAAAAGCGTATTGATGCTGCTTTGAAAGAATTAGTAAAATCTGGCGCTAATGCCGATAATATTGTGGCTATTGGATATTGCTTTGGTGGAAGTGGTGTTCTTGAAGCTGCCCGCGGACATTTGAATATAAAAGGTATTGCTTCTTTTCATGGCGGTTTAGGAAAAGATGCGAGCAGAAAAAACGAACCAATTTCTACAAAAGTTCTTATTTGCCATGGAGCCGACGATCCGTTTGTTTCTAAAGACGAAATTGCTGCTTTCCAACAAGAAATGCGTGATGGCAAAGCGGACTGGCAAATGATTTATTATGCAAATGCGGTTCACTCTTTTACTAATCCTGAAGCGGGAAGCGATAACTCTAAAGGCGCTGCATACAATGCTGTTGCTGCCAAAAGATCTTTTGAACATTTACAGCTTTTCTTAAACGAAGTCCTGAAAAAATAATATTAAAAACTACCAGAACAAATCAATTAACACAAACCAATGTCACATAATAAAATTAGAGAAGACAAAACTTGTCTAAACTGCAGGCATGTTGTTGAGCAAAAATACTGCCCAAACTGCGGACAAGAAAACAGTGATAGCCGAAAAACTTTTCATCATTTATTTATTCATTTTTTTGAAGATTTAACGCACTACGAAAACGCCTTTTGGAAAACAATAAAAAATCTGCTGTTCAAGCCTTCAACGCTGACTAAAGAATACCTTTCAGGAAAACGCTTGTCTTATCTTGCACCAGTTCGATTATACATTTTTATCAGTTTTATTACTTTTTTATTGATTGCAATGTTTCCAAATAATGTTGGTGAAAAAATTGATAAAAGTGAAGAAGCGCTTAACAAAGAACTCTCTAAAACTACTGACAGTCTAAGCATAAGCAGAAAGGATGACAAAAGATACTTCCATTTTAAAACGATGAAAGAACTTGATTCGATTCAAAAATATGGAAAACCAAATGAGAAGCTGAATGCTTCTTCGTATTGGTTTGCTGAAAAAGCAATACACGTTACAGAAAAATATACTAAAAAGGAGATTTATGTAAAATTCGTTGAATCGTTCTTTCATAACCTGCCCAAAATTCTCTTCATAATCATGCCGTTTTTTGCTTTTTTCCTGTGGCTTTTTCACAACAAAAAAAGATGGTATTATTTTGATCACGGAATTTTTACACTGCACTATTTCTCTTTCCTATTACTAATTTTTCTCATCATGTTTATCATCGACAGATTGATTGGTCTTTTTGGAGAAGATAGTCCGCTGTCTTTTATATCATCAATTACAACATTTGCAGGAACCGTTTGGATGTGCTATTATTTTTATCCTGCGCACCATCGCTTTTATGGCGAGTCTAGAATAGTCTCTTTTATAAAAAGCTTCTTCTTGTTTATAATAAATTCTCTTTTTATCCTATTTTTACTCACTTTATACGTTCTTTACACATTTATTAATTTACACTAACTACTAGAATGAAAAAAATACTCATTTTATTCTTAATTGTCTCTGCGTATTCTTGTAAAACTGCGCAGTCAACTACAGCTAAAGACAATTCGGATCCAACAAAATACGTAAAAGCGATCAGCGAAAAAGATCTTAAAAAAATGCTTTATACTATTGCTTCTGACGAAATGGAAGGCCGCGAAACTGGTTCTAAAGGACAGAAAAAAGCAGGTCTATATATGATCGAGCAATACAAGAAAAGCGGAATTTCTTTTCCAAAAGGAGCTAAAGATTTCTACCAGCCTGTTCCTGCTGCATTTATGAACGCAAGACGTAATCAAAATCTTCCAGACTCTGAAAATATCTGGGCTTATATTGAAGGTTCAGAAAAACCAAATGAAGTTTTGGTAATTTCTGCACACTATGATCACGTGGGAATTAAAGATGGTGAAGTATATAACGGTGCTGACGATGATGGTTCTGGAACTGTAGCACTGATCGAAATGGCCAAAGCTTTTGCTAAAGCTAAAAAACAAGGTCATGGTCCAAAACGTTCTATCTTGTTTCTTCACGTAACTGGCGAAGAACACGGTTTACATGGATCTCGTTATTATTCTGAAAATCCATTATTTCCAATCGAAAACACCATTGCAGATATCAACATTGACATGATCGGACGCCGTGATGTTGAGCATTCAAATACAAACAACTACGTTTATGTTATTGGTGCCGACAGATTATCTTCTGATTTACACAATGCCGTTGTAGCTCAAAACGAAAAATACATTAAAATGGACTTAGATTTTAAATTTAATGATCCAAAAGATCCAAACCATTTCTATGAGCGTTCTGACCACTATAACTTTGCAAAACACGGTATTCCAGCTGTTTTCTTCTTCAACGGAGTTCACGAAGATTACCATGGAAAAGGTGACGAACCTCAAAAAATTGAATACGATGCTTTAACCAAAAGAACTAAACTGGCTTTTGTTGTTGCATGGGATTTAGCTAATAGAGAGAATAGACCGGTAGTTGATAAGAAGTAGTTCTTTTTAAGATACTAAGGTTCTAAGATGCTAAGATGCTAAGATTCTAAGGTTCTAAGGTTCTAAGGTTCTAAGGTTTCTTTTAGGAACGGTCATAAAAAAAAAGGATGAGTTTAACTCATCCTTTTTTTTTGTTATTTATTATTGATTTACATTTTCTTAATGCTAAAAACCTTAGAATCTTAGCGTCTCAGAACCTTAGCAACTTTCCTAGTCATTCATCGAAATCAAAAACTCTTCGTTGTTTTTTGTTTTCTTGAAACGATCGTTTACGAAGTCCATAGATTCTACTGGGTTCATGTCTGATAGATATTTACGCATAATCCACATTCTTTGCAATGTTTTCTCGTCTAATAATAAGTCATCACGACGTGTACTTGACGATGTAAGATCGATTGCAGGGAAAATACGTTTATTGGCTATCTTACGATCTAATTGAAGTTCCATGTTACCCGTTCCTTTAAATTCTTCGAAGATAACTTCGTCCATTTTAGAACCCGTTTCAGTCAATGCAGTTGCAATGATACTTAAAGATCCTCCATTTTCTACATTTCTCGCAGCTCCAAAGAAACGTTTTGGTTTTTGTAAAGCATTGGCATCAACACCCCCACTTAATACTTTTCCAGATGCTGGCTGAACCGTGTTATAAGCTCTTGCAAGACGAGTGATTGAGTCTAATAAAATCACCACATCGTGTCCGCATTCTACTAAACGCTTAGATTTCTCTAATACAATATTAGCAATTTTCACGTGTTCTTGTGGCTCTCTATCGAAAGTTGAAGCAATAACTTCACCACGAACACTTCTTTGCATATCTGTAACCTCTTCAGGACGCTCATCAATCAAAAGAACGATTAAATAAACTTCAGGATGGTTTGCTGCAATTGCATTTGCAATATCTTTAAGAAGCATTGTTTTACCAGTTTTAGGCTGTGCAACGATCATACCACGCTGACCTTTACCTATTGGCGAAAACAAATCTATAATTCTGGTTGAAATAGAACTGCCTTTTTCGGCTAGTTTGAATTTTTCTGAAGGAAAAACAGGTGTCAAGTGTTCGAAAGAAACTCTATCGCGAACTACTTGCGGATCGTGACCGTTAATTTTTAATACACGAACCAAAGGAAAAAACTTCTCACCTTCTTTAGGCGGACGAACCACTCCTTTTACAGTATCTCCGGTTTTTAAACCAAATAATCTAATTTGTGAAGTTGATAAATAAATATCATCTGGAGAAGCTAAATAATTATAATCTGATGAACGTAAGAATCCGTAACCGTCAGGCATCATTTCTAGAACACCTTCACTTTCAATAATTCCGTCAAATTCAAAATCTGAATCCCTGAAATTATTGCTATTCTTTTTATTCTTATGATTAGAGTTTTGATTATTGTGATTTCCGTTTCCATTGCCATTGCCATTCCCGCTTTGATTTTGGTTCTGATTCGGGTTTTGATTTTGGTTCTGGTTTTTATTCTGATTCGGATTGATCTTTTTTGCAGGAGCAATTTGTGGAGTTTTCTCGGCTGTTTCGGCTGTTGGCTCAGAAGCAATTGGTTCTGATGGAGCTGATTCTACAGTCTCTTCTGCAGTAACTTCTTTTACAGCTTCTTTTTCTTTTTTAAGGGCAACTTTTTTCTCGTATGCCGATTTACTGAATTTTACAGCTTTAGGCTCTTTTTTTGCTGCTGGTGTTTTATTTTCCTGTGCTTCTACCGCCGCCTTTTCTGCAATTGGCTCAGCTGTATCAGCAGTATCGTTTTTTTGAACAGTTTCCTCTACTTTATCAAATTCTAAAACGGGAGTATTTTTGGTATTTGCTGCTTTTGTTTTTGCTGGAGCAATTCTGGCGCGCTTTGGCTTATCGTCTTTTGCATCAGAAACTACTTCTGTTTGAGGAGCTTGAGCTGGGGCAGAAGTACTCTCTTGGTGTGCTAAAATCTGACTAATTAAAGTCTCTTTTTTGACACCAGTAATCTTTATTGTTTTAGCTAACTTAGCTATTTCTTGAAGCTCAGAAAGCTTCATTTCTTTTAATGCAGAAATATCAAACATGAATGTTCTATGAATTTAATTATTTTAAGGAATACTGTAAAAAGAATAGGTAGATAATTAATTTGAATTGACCGCAGTATGAAGTGCTTACGGTATTATGATGCAATAATACGAATAAAATTTTATCATACAATAGTATTTTAAAAAAAGAAAATATATTTTTGTAAAACATTTTTAGACCATGATACAAAGAATTCAGACTGTATATTTATTTCTAGCTTTTGCTGCAACTGGCATTTTAATGCTTTTTGTTCCGCTTTGGACAACTAGTGCAGGAAAACCATTCTTTTTTATGCAGGATCAGCTTTATACTGTTTTATTAGGCTTAACAACTATGCTTAGTATTATCAGTATTATTTCATTTAAAAAGAGACAAAATCAGTTTGTATTAAACAGACTTAATATAATATTAAATTTAATTTTATTAGGATTATTTGTATATCGATCACTAAATTTATCTGGAGGGACTGAGGTCTCTGAGAAAGGTATTGGGATGTTCATGCCGATTGTTGCTATCGTGTTATTAGTTTTAGCTAATAAGGCCATCAAAAAGGACGAAGATCTTGTAAAATCTGTTGATCGTTTGAGGTAAACCTATAAACTTAGTTTATTTTGTGCGAAGAAGAACCCGAATTTTTATTCGGGTTTTTTTTGTGCCCTATTCTGTTATAAATCAAACCTAAAGAGCATCTTAAAAACGTGTTTTACATGATAAATTTGCATTTTCAAATTCAAATTATCATGGCCCCAAAAATAAGGATTCATCTTGCAGATGATCATCAGGTTTTAATTGATGGTTTATCTAATTTGCTCCAAACCGTTTCGAACTTTGAAGTGGTCGGCAATTCGCTTGACGGAACTACTGTTTATGACAATATCGTTAAAGACGAAGCAGATATATTGATTCTAGATATAAGCATGCCTAAAAAAGACGGAATTGAAACACTGAAAGAGTTTAATGAAAAACAATTGCCTTGTAAAGTTATTATTTTATCGAGCTACGATGATCTCAAAATTATTAAGGAGGTCATGAAACTGGGCGCAAAAGGTTATTTGACGAAAAATTGTGCTGGAGAAAATATTATTGAAGCTGTAGAAGCTGTTTATCAAGGACAGGAATATTTTAGTGATGCTGTTAGAGAAAAAATCTTCAACTCTTTTATGGACAGCCCCAAACTAAATCACAATGCGATTACAGAAAACCCGATTTTAAGTCCGCGAGAGATTGAAATCATTATCTTGATTGCTTTAGAATATAGCGGAAAAGAAATAAGCGAAAAGCTTTTTATCAGTTCGCATACCGTTGAAACACATCGTAAGAACATCATGAAAAAACTGAATATTAAAAGCACAATCGGTTTAGTTAAATATGCTCTTAAAAACAATTTGATTAATCCTTAAAATTGATTGTATGTTTAGTTTCCGTTTTTTTTTCTCTTTAGCTTTATTTCTAGCTGTTCAAGGAACTAGTATTGCGATGCCAAAAGATACCTCAAAAAGAAAGGCGCCACAAACTCAATTTGACAATAGAATTAAACTTAAACCTAATAGCAAATCAGAACAATTACGAAATAAAAAAATAGTTAGTTTATCTATCATCCTTACTTTCATTATTTTTCTTTTACTATACTTTTTATACCAAAACAATAAACTAAAACAAAAAATAAAGCGAAAAGACACCAAACAGAAAATTCTGCTCAACATTATTAATTCCGGAATTGATTCGCAAGAAGCAGAACGCAAAAAAATCGCTTCTTTTCTGCATGACAATATCAATTCGCTATTATCTTCTGCAGGATTGCATTTAAATACATTCACAGCACAGCAGAATATAAAATCGGACGAAATACAGAAAGCAAAAACTATTTTATCAGAAGCTCACGAACTTTTAAGAGATATGTCGCATGATCTTGTTCCCACACTTTTGGTTCGTTTTGGATTAATATATGCTTTGGAAGATTTATGCGAAAAAAACTCCAACTCTGCTATGGAGTTTGATTTTTCAAGTTCTATTCCGACCAGTAAAAGATATGCCGAGAAATTTGAAATGAAAATCTATTTCATTGTTAGTGAATTATGCAGCAATATCACTAAACATAGCAATGCCAAAAAAGCCATACTTTCTTTGTCCGAAAAAGAAAATCAATTAGTCCTGCGTATTCACGATGACGGAATTGGTTTTAAAACTCAAAAACTAAAAGATGTAGAAGGTTTTGGATTAAACAGAATTAGGGCTAGAATTAAAAAATACAAAGGCTCTTTGTCTATTATTTCAAAAGAAAATAAAGGAACTAAAATCAAAATCGAGATTCCGTTGCCACATTAATTACTTCGCTCCTATTTCGACAATTTCCAAATCTTTGATTTTATCATCGTCAATTACAAATCGTAACATGGTTCTCACTTTATGAAACCCGCTCTTTCCAGCCGCACCTGGATTCATGTGCAATAAATTGTTTTTTTTATCAAACATGACTTTCAAAATATGCGAATGCCCACAAATAAATAATTTCGGGGGATTCAAAGCCAATTCTTCTCTAACATTTGGATTGTATTTTCCAGGATAGCCACCAATATGCGTAATCCAAACCGAAACATTTTCGCATGAAAAACGATTATTTAACGGAAATTCCAATCTTGCCTTTGCATCGTCAATATTTCCGTAAACAGCTCTTAAAGGCTTTAGTTTCTTAATAGCATCTGTAACGCTTAAATCTCCAATATCACCAGCGTGCCATACTTCATCTGCCTGAGCAACATATTTTAAAATAGTATCATCGATGTGACTGTGAGTATCGGATAGTAACAGGATTTTGGTCATTTTCTAAGGTGCTAAGATTCTGAGGTGCTAAGGTACTAAGGTTTTTTCTTTTTTTAGTCCTGAGATATTAAGGTTCTTAAGATCCTAGTATTTGTTTTGCTAAGTAAGTTTTTAATGAAAAAATCCGATTCACTTTCGCAAATCGGATTCTTGAAATTATTTAAGATGTAGAACTTATTGTTTTTTAGGATTTTTTCCTTCTTTTAATTCTTTTGTGTCCATCATTTCCATCAATTTCAATCCTAATAAGCCACTAATTGAACCATCAGAACCTCCGTTTCCTGAAATTAATACATCTGGAATTACTTTGATATTTCCTTTACCAATTTCTTCGGTTACTTTGTAACGGGTAAAGTTGTCTCCGCCCATAGCACTAACTTGCAATTGATATGCTTCTGCAGTAGATTTACCAATCGCCATAATTTTCTCCGCTTCAGCCAAACCAGTTTTCGAGATTTTTTCAGCTTCTGCGCTTGCGTTCAGTCTTGTTGCTTCTGCTTGTGCTCCTGCTCTTGCTTTTGTTGCTTCTGCTTCTGCACTTGCACGCATTTTTGTAGCTTCTGCTTCAGCATTTACATTGAGCTTTAAACTTGTTGCATCTCCTTCAGCTTTCTTAACAGTGGCATCTGCGGTACGTTGCGCAATTTCAACACTTTGTGAAGCTCGCACAATCTCTTTCTGCATATCTGCAATTGCTGTTTCCTTTTCCATTCCCTGACGCTGTTCTTGCGCCAATTTTTGGGTTTGATATGTTTTTTGTTCTTCTTCAGCCAATTTTCTATCTGTCAACGTTTTCATTAACGAATCTGGCGGAACAATATCTCCAATTAAGGTATCGACTGCATTTACGTTATATTCATCAAGAACTAACTTAATATGATTTTTAGCCGATTCTTGACGTTCTTTTCTAGTTGTCAAGAACGAAATCACATCACTGTCCTGCGCTGAGTTTCTAAAATAGTTACCAATTGTAGGCTCTAAAACCTGAGAAACTAAGTTGTTCATACTACCAAAACGTGCAATTACTTTTGGCGCTTCGGCTGCTGGAACGTGAATAATTTGCGCAACGTCAAGATTGAACGGGAAACCGTCTTTTGAACGAACTGTAATCGTAGATAAGTTTTTATCTAAATCATGCGATTCACTTCTTGCATTAGCCCAGTTTAAAACCAAATTTGTTGTTGGTACAGGTTCTAATTTAGTTGTATACTTATTCAAAGCATACTTTCCTGGTCCGAAAGGCTCCATCCAAACACCGCGCTGTCCTTTTGAAACGATATTTCCGTGTTTAAAAGTGTCGCCTGTAACATCTTGTCCGTCTTCTCCAATATAAGAAATGACAACACCAACGTAACCAATTGGCACATCTGTCATTGGATTTTGTTCAATTAAAATTCCCCAAGTATTAATGTAGTAAGAACCCGCTAACATAACCTGAGGCTGCAAGCCACGGTTACCGCCATGTTCAAGGAATTTATCAAAATCCTGAAAATTGTTGTGACTATCTACAAATTTACCCGCAATCTGTCCTTGCGGAATTGGTTCACCATCAAGAGCTGTAACAATACCAATCATGTTTTCGTAAATCTTGATTTGATCTGTAATTACAATCTCAAACAAAAACGTATTGATACGATACGATCCTGTTGTAATAAAAGCAGTCTGACGCCCTTTTTGTCCGCCGTTGTCTAAAAATGCTGTTGCGTCTTGAAAGTTATCACTTTCTACTCTTCTGGCTAAGATTCTTCCTGTCGGAATTTCTTTTCCATCTTTACTAAGAACTAGTCCAATTTTTCCTTCTGGAATTAATGTAAAACTAGTCATATCGATTGAATATTGCCAAATCCACATTCCCCAATATAATCCTGGAGCAAGTGTTTTGGCTTGATAGCCTGCTTCGCCTTTTGTTGCGATAATTCGACCGTCGGGTAATGATTTGTCTGCGCCAAACAAAACAAACTTTTTGGTTACTAAACCAATTTTATCCTCAGGAACGATCACCATTCCGAAGAAAACGCGCAAAATAAATTTGTAAAAAAGAATGGCAAATACAATTAAAAGTATCCACCAATAAGAGGTAATTTCATTCATAGTTTTTGTTTTTTAGTGATACAAACATAGGAGAAATATGAAATGTTAAAATGAAAAATTTTAAAATTTAACATTTAGAAATTTCTGACTAAAAATGTTAAAAAATAATTTCAATTATATCGTTGGAATTGTCAATTTCTGACACGATTTTTAGCTGAACAAACTATGATTTGTATTTTGGCTTTTAATGCATTTTAACAAAGCTCCTAAGATTCTGAGGCACTAAGTCAGTAAGTTTTTGTTTTTGGATTTTCCTGAAATGGATATTTATTAGTTAAAAAAGATATCGAAAATATTATACCTATATATAAGTGCAATTTTTCCAATCTGGCGTTAGACGCACTGCAGTGCGTCTCTACAGATATACACAAAGAAAAAAACTTAGTCCCGATAGTTATCGGGATAGCATCTTAGAACCTTAGCAACTTTTTTTTGTACCTTTGCCACTCAGAACCTCTGTCCCTTAAAATGAGATATTTTATTCAATTCGCTTACAACGGAACACATTATCATGGCTGGCAGATACAGCCAAACGCTTCTTCTGTTCAAGAAACTTTAAATAAGGCTTTTTCGGTTTTATTAAACGAAACGATCAGCATTATGGGTGCTGGGCGAACAGATACTGGTGTTCATGCAAGTGAGATGTACGGACATTTTGATACTGAAAAGGTTTTGGATATTCCGGTTTTGATTTATAAACTGAATTCTTATTTGCCAAAAGATATTGCGATTTTTGATATTATTCCGGTTCGTGATGACGCTCATTGCCGATTTGACGCAACAAAACGAACTTACGAATATCATATCAATACGATTAAAAATCCGTTTTTACAGGAATTGAGTTGGTATGTTACGCAGCAACTTGATGTAGATTTAATGAATGAAGCCGCTCAGATATTATTAAAGCATACCGATTTTCAATGTTTTTCAAAAGTTAATACTGACGTCAACACATTTGATTGCACGATTTTTGAGGCATACTGGAAACAAGAAAATGGGAAACTGATTTTTACGATTTCGGCAAATCGTTTTTTGAGAAATATGGTTCGTGCAATTGTGGGTACTTTGATTAATATAGGTTTAAAGAAAATCACTTTAACCGATTTTGAAAATATCATTGCCAGCAAAAGCAGAGAAAAAGCTGGATTTTCGGTTCCGGCACATGGTTTATATTTGACCAATATTTATTACGATTATTTATAGCTATAAGCTATAAGCTGTAGGTTTTAAGCACTAAGTGTTAAGCCTATTGCCTAAAGTTTAAAGCTTAAAGCTTGAAAAAACAAATGAAAGCAAAAGCATTCGATACAGGATTATTTAAACGAATTTTAAAATATACCCACCCTTATAAATGGCGTTATTATGGCGTAATTATTTTCGCCATTTCACTGTCTATTTTTGCTGCACTTCGTCCTTATTTACTGAAAGAAACAGTAGACGGATACATTAAAACTCATGACAAAATGGGTCTATTGATGTATATTATTTTAATGGGCGTAGTTTTATTGATGGAAGTCTTCTCTCAGTTTTACTTTGTGTATTGGGCCAACTGGCTTGGTCAGGACATTGTAAAAGATATTAGAACGAAACTTTTTCAGCATATTCTAAGTTTTAGAATGAAGTATTTTGATTTGGTTCCGGTTGGGCAGCTTGTTACACGAGCGGTTTCGGATATTGAATCGATTGCTCGTATTTTCAGTCAGGGTTTATTTATGATTATAAGCGATTTGATGAAAATGGTCGTGGTTCTTATTTTTATGTTTTACATGAACTGGAAGCTGACTTGGATTGTGGTAATTGCCATGCCTATTCTGGTTTATATTACGAGAATTTTTCAGCGCAAAATGCAGGTTGCTTTTGAGGAAGTAAGAACACAGATTGCCAATATGAACTCGTTTGTTCAGGAACGCGTTACGGGAATGAAAATCGTACAGCTTTTTAACCGCGAAAAAATTGAAGCCGAAAACTTTAAAGAAATTAACAACAAACATAGAGTAGCTTGGATTAAGACAATTCTGTATAACTCGATCTTCTTCCCTATTGCCGATATTATTTCGTCTATTACTTTAGGTTTGGTTGTGGTTTATGGTGGTTTCAGAATCTTGAACGGAGATCATTTTACGACTTTCGGAGATTTATTCTCGTATACTATGTTTATCGGAATGCTTTTTAATCCGTTGAGACAAATAGCTGATAAGTTTAATGAGATGCAATTAGGAATGATTGCTGCCAATCGTGTTTTTGATATTATCGATACACAAGATCATATTCAGGATACTGGAAAAATTGAAGCGCCGGTTTTTGATGGAAGAATTGATTTTAAAGATGTTCGTTTTAGTTATATTCCGGAAGAAGAAGTCATAAAAGGTATTGATCTTTCAGTTTCTGCTGGACAGACTGTGGCGATTGTTGGTTCTACAGGCGCAGGAAAATCTACTATCATTAATCTACTGAATCGTTTTTACGAAATCAACAGCGGAACAATTTGTATTGATAGCGAAAACATAGAAAACTATACTTTGGCTTCTTTAAGAAAACAAATTGCTGTGGTTTTGCAAGATGTATTTTTGTTTGCCGATACGATTTATAATAATATTACACTGCACAATCCAGAAATTACAAGAGATAAAGTAATTGATGCAGCAAAGAAAATCGGTGTTCATGATTTTATTATGAACTTACCGGATAATTATGATTTTGACGTAAAAGAGCGAGGCGTTATGCTTTCGTCTGGACAAAGACAGCTTATTGCTTTTTTACGTTCTTATGTGAGTAATCCTAGTATTTTAATTTTGGATGAAGCAACTTCTTCAATCGATACGTATTCTGAAGAAATGATTCAGCGTGCAACAGAAACGATTACAAAAGGAAGAACTTCTATTATTATTGCGCATAGATTAGCAACAATTGTAAATGCAGATAAGATTGTGGTGATGGATAAGGGATTGATTGTTGAACAAGGTACACATCAGGAGTTATTGCAAAAGACTGATGGGTATTATAAAAATTTATATGACTCGCAATTTGCTGTGGCAAACTAAGTCATGATGTTACTTTTTGAAATTTAGATTAAAAAATATTACCTCTAGGCGCGCATTTCTAATATATGTTATTGTTTCGATTCTGATTACGGTTTCGGCAGTCTATATTCTAAGCAATCTGATTACTGATTTAACTGAAAAATCGAATGACGATATAGCTACGCGCAATTTTTTTAAAAAGCAGGAATTCATGTCCGAAGAGCTTTCGAAGTTTTTAGAGCAGGAAAAAAAAATTGAGCATGTTTTAAAAATAAGCAATTCGCAAAACCTAGGTAATAATCTCCAGCTTTTATCTTCGCTTCAAACGTATAATAAACTGATTGTAAACAATTGGTTTCAGATTAACGAAAATGCAATTCAATACGGGAATCCATCTATTTCTAATGAAGTTAAAAATGACGTAAAAGCATTTCTTCTTCAAAATAAAAACAGTGATCATCTAAGCGTAATTCTTCCGCAAGGAAACGAATGGGTTTGGCGTATTTATTTCAAATTAACTTCAGAAAACAAAACCATTGTAAAATATGGCTATGATATCAATTTAAGATTGCTTCATAGTTATATTTCTAAAATAGACAAAACCAAAACGGCTACTAATTACGCTTTTGTTTTTGATAAAAACGGAACTTGCATTTACCATCCGGAAATTGCTTTTCTTGGAAAAAATATTTTTAAGATTTCATCTTTCAAACCGTCTGACACTATTTATAGCAAAAAACAAGATTTCGCCAAAAGCACAACTTTGTCTGAGTTCTTGCAATTGGATGTGATTCGTTTTACCAAAAAACTGGACATTAAAAACTCAAACTGGTTCATCTGTGTTAATGTTCCAAAAATGGTTGCAGACGAAAATGTAGCTTTAGTTAAAAAGTACTCAACTTCAATTTATTTGATTACAACTGTAATGTTGCTACTGATTTTCTCTCTTTTCTCTTATGCCAGCAGACGTGCCTATAAAGAAAAAGAAATTGTTACAGAAGAGAAAAACAGACTCTTAGTCGAAAACGAAAAAATCATCAAAGAAAAAGCTTTGATTCAGTTGCAACAATTAAAAGAGCAGATTAATCCGCACTTTTTATTCAATTCGCTTAATTCGCTTTATATGCTGATTGGAAGTGATATTAAAGTTGCGCAGAAATTTACTTTAAACCTATCTCGTATTTATCGTTATTTAATTGATCCGCCAGAAAAGAACATTGTTCGCTTGAAGGACGAATTATTATTTATCGAAAAATATATCTTTTTGCAGCAAACTCGTTTTAAGGAAGAATTATTCTTTTCTATCGAAATTGAAAGCGAAACTGCATTAAACAAACACATCCCCTATCTTGCTTTTCAGATTGTGGTCGAAAATGCTATTAAGCATAATAGAGCCACTCAGGAAAGTCCACTTACTACAAAAATCCTGATTAAAGAAGATCAGGTTATCATCAGCAATAATCTTCAAAAGAAATTGACTGCAGAATTGAGTACTAAATTTGGGTTAAATTACCTAAAGAGTATCTACAATTATTATTCAAAAACAGAATTTAAGACATCAGAAAAAGATGGCTATTTTGTTTGTATTCTTCCATTAATATCCATTCACTCCTAAAAAAAAGCCACTCACTCCTTTTTGTTTTTTTCATGAACTAAAATAAAATAGTTTCGGACCTAAAATTAACCTAAACTTAACATCTGATGAAGGAAAAATCATTCCTGCATAATTTGATAACAATTTGCATACTCCTATTATTATTATCGCCGCTTACCGTTCATTCTCAAAAGAAAAAGAAAGACAAAAAAGAGGACAAAACTGAAATTAAAAAAGATTCTACCGATTCTAAAAAAGGTAAAAAATACGACGACCTTGTAAAAAAAGGTTCTGTAAAAAAGGGAATCTTCAATGTCATTCAAGTAAAAACCGATGTTTATTTTGAAATTCAGGACAGTTTATTCCAAAGAGAATTTTTAGTGGTAAACAAATTATCTCAAGTTCCTTTTCAAGTAAACGAAGCTGGCTTAAATAAAGGAATGAATTATGAAAACAAAGTCATTAGTTTTTATAAAGATACAATAGCAAAGAAAGTCTGGGTAAAATCTTATGTTCCTAAGGTTTCTTCACCAAAAGAAGATGCGATTACACAATCGGTTCAAAATAATTTTGCAGAATCTATTATTGAAGTTTTTGATATTGAAACCAAGAACAACGATTCGACTTCTGTCGTTATTAAAGTAAACAAGATTTTTGACGGAAAACAAAAAAGCTTCAATGATGTTTTGAGCAACATTGGTTTTGGAGGATCTGTAAAATCTGAACTTTCTTATATTGAAGGTGTAAAATCGTTTCCTAAGAACATTGTCGTAAAATCACAACTGACGACTTCTGTAAGCGAAGGCGGACCGGCGTTATCGGTAACGCTTGGCGTAACAAGTAATATTATTTTATTGGATAAAACTCCAATGAAACCACGTTTTTCTGATAACCGAATTGGTTTCTTTTCTGAAAAACATTGGTATTTTACCGATGCACAGCAGGCAATGGTTGAAAAAGAACTCATTACACGCTGGAGATTAGAACCTAAAAAAGAAGATGAAGAAAAATATTTGAAAGGTGAATTAGTAGAGCCGAAAAAACCAATCGTTTATTACATCGATCCGTCGACTCCAAAACAATGGAGAAAATATATTATTGATGGAGTACACGATTGGCAGGCAGCTTTTGAAAAAGCGGGTTTCAAAAACGCTATTATCGCAAAAGAACCTACTGATAAAGATTTAGATTTTGATATTGATGACGTTCGCTATTCGGTAATTACATACGCTGCGTCTCCAAAATCAAATGCTATGGGGCCATCTGTCGTTGACCCACGAAGCGGTGAAATTATTGAAGCCGATATTATCTGGTGGCATAATGTAATGACTTCGCTTCAAAGCTGGATGCGCATTCAGACAGGACCAATTGATCCTAAAGCTAGAGGAAATAAATTTAGTGATGAACATATGGGAGAAGCAATCCGTTTTGTTTCATCTCACGAAGTTGGACATACTTTTGGTCTAAAACATAATATGGGTTCTTCTTTTGCTTACGATGTAGAATCGTTGCGGTCTAAAGAATTCACAGCAAAAATGGGCGGAACTGCTCCATCAATTATGGATTATGCCCGTTACAATTATGTAGCTCAGCCAGAAGACAACGTAACAGTTATTACTCCGAAAATTGGAGAATACGATAAATATGCTATTGAATGGGGTTACAGATGGTACTCGCCTAACGACAACGAAACAACAAAACTAAACGCCTTAATTACAAAACATCAAGATGACCCCATTTATTTTTATGGTGAGCAGCAAGGAAATGTAATTGATCCTCGTTCTCAGTCTGAAGATTTAGGAAATGATGCCATGAAAGCAAGCGAATACGGTTTGAAAAACTTAAAGCGTGTTGTAGATAATATTTTAAGCTGGACTTACGAAAAAGATCAGTCTTACTACGAAACAGGCAAACTGTATATTGGAGCTATTGGCCAGTGGCAAACATACAATGAGCATGTATTAGCTAATATTGGTGGTGTTTATTTAAATACAACGGTTCATGGCGATAACAAACAAAGTTATGTTCCAGTTCCTGCTGCAATGCAGAAAAGAGCTGCAGATTATTTAGTTAAAAATGTCCTTACAATTCCGCAGTGGTTGTTTTTCAATGATATTTTAGAAAAAACAAATCCGTTGAAAGATTCTCCTTTTGGACCTTACGAGTATACACCATACACAATGGCACGAGGATTACAATACGATGCTATGTACAGCTTGTTCAGAGACGACCGTTTACTTCGAATGACAGAGAATGAATTATATCAGCGAAATAAAACTAAAGACCCTGTTTTTACCGTAAATGATTTGTTTAAAAAAATGCATCAAAACGTTTTTGCTGGAACAATTGCGAATAAATCACTATCAATTCTGGAGCGTATGACTCAAAAGAATTATGTTGATGTTTTAATTATTTCGACAAATAAATTATTTGAAAAAACCGAAGCGAAGAAATCAATCGAAATTCAGCAGACTTTAAGCATGCCACATTTATGCAATTATTTAGATGATGCACATACAGCAAGAAATATTAATAATGCTTTTTTAAGTAGAGTTGCAGAAGTAACATCAGATAAAAAAGGCGAATTATTAAAAGTGCTTCAGTTATTAAAAACCAAAAAGAACACTGGAGACCAATCAACCCAAAACCATTACCGCGATTTAATACAGCGAATTGAAAAAAGTCTAAACACAACCTTTTAATACACAACCCAAAAACATGAAAAAAATTTTACAAGCCTTACTGCTGTTCCTGGCCATCGCAGGATACTCGCAGGAAACCCGAACCATTTCGGGGATCATTCAAGATGCAGCAGATTCATCGCCAATTCCAGGTGCATCAATCTTTGTTGAGAATAATTCGATATCAAATAAAACTGCTATGGCAGGTATTATTCATAGTGAAGCAATTGGAACTACATCAGATTTCGATGGTAAATTCACTTTGAAAATCGCAAAAAATGTTACCACTTTGAGAGTTACCTTCATGGGATACAAATCGTATACTATTGAATTAACGGCTCAAAAAGATTATACTATTGCATTAACTTCTGAAACCGCAAAACTTCAGGAAGTTGTAATAACAGGTTATCAGAAAATTGAAAAAAGAAAACTAACCTCTGCCATTACAAAGGTAGATATGGCTTCAATTCAGCAGACAGGTGTTGCTAGTATTGACCAATTATTGATTGGACAAGTTGCCGGAGTTGCTGTTACTACTCCGTCAGGAGCGCCAGGTGCAGCGGCAAAAATTAGAATTAGAGGTACAGCTTCTCTAAACGGAACACAAGATCCTTTATGGGTATTAGACGGACTTCCGTTAGAGAACAATGATGTTCCAAAAAATTACGATAAAGAGAATATCGATTTATTAAGCAACTACTCTATTGCTGGTTTAAATCCAGACGACATTAAAGATATTACCATTTTAAAAGATGCTGCCGCGACAGCTATTTACGGCGCACGTGCTGCAAACGGAGTAATCGTTGTTACAACTAAAAAAGGGAGAAGCGGTAAAATGACCGTTAGCTTCAACACCAATACTTTTATTACGCAAAGGCCAGAATTTTCAAAATTAAACTTAATGAACTCTAATCAGAAAGTTGATCTTGAACTTAATATGGCGAGCCGTGCAGATTTGACTTACAGAGACACCGGTGGTGATGTTGCTCGTATCCTAAATGGAGCGAATGAATTAGACGCATACAGAGCCGGTGGATTCTCTTCTTTGAGTCCGCAAACACAACAGTCAATCAATAATTTAAGAGGCATCAATACAAATTGGGGCAATTTATTATACCAAAATGCTATTAATACGCAACACGGATTAAGTTTGTCTGGAGGTAGCGAAAGATCTGACTACTATTTCTCTTTAGGATATTATGATGAAAAAGGAACAACTATTGGAACTGGTCTTAAACGTTATAATTTAACTTTAAAAAACAGCTACGACATTACTGATAAATTTAAAGTGGGTGTAGGTATTTTTGGTTCAGATACTAAAACTACTTCTTACGTAACAGATACTGATGGTTTTACAAATCCTGCAAACTATTCAAGAAACGTAAATCCGTACCTTACTCCTTACAATGAAGATGGAAGTTATAAATACGACCCAGACATTGCTTCTTATTCTGATATTAAATTGCCTTTTAATTTCTTAGAAGAAAGAAACAATACTTCCTACGATTTAAAAACAAGAGCTATAAAAGCGTTGCTTGACGCTGAGTATAAAATCACAAAAGATTTGAAAGTATCAAGTCAATTAGGTTTACAGTTGGATAATTCTTCTAGCGAAAAATTTGCTGGCAAGGAAACTTTTTACACTAGAAAACAAAAAGAAAAAACAAGCTATTATTCTGGCGGAGTTCAAAAGTATTTCCTTCCTGAAGGTGGAATTATTCAAAATACAAACACAGACTTTTTTCAGTACAACTTAAAAACAATGGTGAACTATTCTAAAACTTTAGGAGAAAAACACGAAATTGAAGTAATGGTTGGTAATGAATTAAGAAGAAATAAAAACACTTCTATCTTGACAAGAGGTTTTGGTTATGATGAAAAGAATTTGACAACACAGCAAATTATTTTCCCTAACTCGAATTCTGTTAATGATGCTATTTACAAAACATTCATAAAAACAGAAAAAGAAAATGCCTTTGCATCATTCTTTGCAACAGCTGCATATACTTACAACAGAAAATATAGTTTCTACGGAAGTGTTCGTTATGATGGATCAGATTTATTTGGTGTAGACCCTAAATACAAATACTTGCCACTTTGGTCAACATCTGGATCTTGGTTAGTATCTCAAGAAAATTTCTTAAAAGATAGTAAAACGATTTCTAACTTAAGACTTCGTGCTTCTTACGGTTTACAAGGTAATATTGATAAAAATACTTCACCTTATGTAGTTGGAGAAAATAAAACTACTACGATTTTACCAGGACAGACAGAACCTATAATTGAAGTAATGACTCCTCCAAACAGCAAATTGCGTTGGGAAAAAACAGAAAACACCAATTTAGGTTTTGATCTTGGCGTATTTAATAACCGTATTAGCATTGTAACTGATTTCTACGGAAGAAAAAGCACCGATTTAATTGGAATGAAAGCGCTTCCTTTAGAAAATGGTTTTGAATTTACCAATATGAACTGGGCGCAAGTAAGCAACAAAGGTTATGAAATCGCTTTGGCTACAAAAAACATAGATCGTCCTAATTTTAAATGGAATACCACAATTAATTTTGCTCATAACAAAAGTAACATTGACCGTTTAGAAATAAGAGACAACAGTTATTTGCCAAACCAAGAAGGTCATGCTGTAAACGCTGTTTTCGGGTTTAAAACAAACGGAATCGACGAAAATGGCTATCCATTATTTGTAAACAAAAAAGGAGAAACTGTAAATGCACAGACTTTCTTTGGTTTATTTGACCCTTATGCTGAATTCTTGCCTGGAGAAATTACACAGTCAAGTTTAACGCCAGCAGAATTTAGAGATCTATTTGTTTACCTAGGAGACAAAGATCCTAAATTTACAGGAGGTCTTACAAACACATTTAAGATTCGTAATTTTGATCTTACGATTGCTGCATCATTCAATATCAAACAAACTGTTACCAAAACACCTCCTTACAACGGAACAATAGTAGACAGAGGACAGAATTATACAACTGATATTTTAAACGCTTGGTCACCAACCAATACTTCATCTAATTTACCTGGTATTACGAGTAAAGATTCTGGTACGGGCGATTCATGGATGGCATATAGCTGGTTTTCTGGTGCAAATCAAATCAATACTTATAACTACCTAGATACTTGGGTTAGCGAAATGAGTTATATGAGATTAAGCAGTGTTCGTTTTGGTTATACATTCCCAAAAACATTCACAGATCAGATCAACATTCAAAGTATTCGTTTAAATCTTGAAGCAAGAAACTTATTTGTGATAAGCTCAGATTACAAAGGTTATTTTGATCCTGAAACTTACGGAAACATTTATGCACAGCCAGTTCCTAGATCATTTACTTTAGGACTTAATGTTACTTTCTAAAAACTAAAAAAGATGAAAAAATTCTCAAAATATATAACACTATTCGTTGCTGCTATTGCCCTTAGCAGCTGCGATGACTATCTGGACATTACTCCAGTAGGAAAAGTAATTCCAGAATCGCTAGAAGAATTTCGTGCAGTTCTAACCAAAGGATATGCTTCATATCCAGAGCACAAATCGTTGTCTACAGTTCGTACAGACGAATTAGTAATGAACGAGGACAACAGTGAAGTTTCTATCTACAAAGATATCTATTTATGGAAAGATGCAAATCCTGATAAAAGTACATTAGAGTTTCACTATCAAGATTTATACAATGTCATTTTTTACACCAATGTTGTTATAAATGAAGCTTCAAAAAAAGTAGAAGCATCTGAGGAAAAAGATCAATTATTAGGAGAAGCTTATGCTTTGAGAGCAATGGCAAACTTTGATTTGGTTAACCTTTTCGGAAAACCTTACAATCCTTCAACTGCAGCTACAGACAAAGGAGTTCCGTTAGCTTTAGAAATTGACTTAGAACAAGTTTTTGTGCCACACAGCGTTGAAGCAGTTTACAATCAAATTATTTCTGACACTAAAGAAGCAGAGAAATTAATTAACATAAACAAGCAGGCGACAGGATTAAACTATCGTTTCTCAAAAGTTGCTTTATTCAGTTTAGAAAGCCGTGTGTATTTGTATCAGCAGCAATGGCAAAAATCATTAGATGCTGCAAACAAAGCTTTAGAAATCAACAATACTTTAATTGACCTAAAAGCAACTCCAGTTCTGGCTACAAAATTTGACGGAAAAGAATCGATTTTAGCATTAGAAGATGGATATATAGTGGGTATTCAAAGAGCTTCATTTGCTTCTCCAGATTTAATTGCAGCGTATAACAAAACAACAGATTTACGTTTCTCGCTTTATTTTTCAGCAAGCGGAAGCCGTTTCAAAATTCTAAAAGGAGGAAATGATAATCAAAAATCATCTTTTAGAACTTCAGAATTGTTTTTAACAAAAGCCGAGACTTTATTGAAATTAAACAATATTAACGATGCAAAAGCAACAGTTTTAAATTTCATTAAAAACAGATATTCGGCAACTGGATATACGCAGCTAGAAGGTGAAGTTAAAGCAATGAATACTGCAGATTTGACGAACTTCATTTACGAAGAAAGACATAGAGAATTTGCTGTAGAAGGTCACCGTTGGTTTGACTTAAGAAGAACAACTCAAAAACAAATCGTTCATAAATTCTTGAGCACCGAAAGCACTTTAATACAAAATGATCCGCGTTATACTATTATCTATCCAGCAAACGCAAGATTGAACAATCCCAATCTATAATTTTACCTAATTGTTTTTTTTAAAAGGTCTAGTTTTTACAGCTAGGCCTTTTTTTATAAAAAACTACCAACAAAAGAGCCTGTTTATTACGAATGGATTTATCTTTGCAAAAGATACTGATTATTTAAAGTCCGTAAAATGAAAATTGCTATTGTCGAAGACGAACATCTTGCTTCCAGCTATCTAAAATCTATTTTAGAACAGCAGGACGTTTTATCGATTGATGCAATCAACGTTTTAAAATCGGTAAAAGAAGCTGTAGCATTTTTTAGCGAAAACAAAGTAGATCTTGCTTTTATGGACATCCATTTGGGCGACGGAAAAAGTCTTGAAATTTTCGAAAAAACAGATATCTCCTGCCCTGTTATTTTTGTAACCGCCTACGATTCTTATGCCATTTCTGTCTTCAAACATTTTACAATCGATTATCTTTTAAAGCCGTTTGAAGAAGAAGAATTACTAGAAGCGCTTCAAAAATTCAAAAAAATAAAAGATAGCTTTAACAGCAATGCTACACTTCAATCTTTAGTTGCAATTGAAAATCCTGAAAGCAGTAAAATACAGCGTCATTTCCTAGTAAATCACGGTTATAAAATGATTTCTATTAATGAAAACGAAATCTCATATTTTCTAGCGACTGGAAAACATCTTTTTATTCATATAAAATCTGGAAACAGCTATTTGTACAATAGTACTTTGACTGATATTATAAATAGTCTCGACCCTTTCAATTTCTTCAAAATAAACCGAAAATATATCGTTAGCCGAGACACTATTAAAGAAGTGATAAAACATTCCAACCAGAAGGTCGAATTGATTTTGACGGTTCCTGCAGCTGAATCTGACGCAATTTATATCAGTAAAAAAGAAATTAACAACTTCAAAAATTGGCTGGATCAATAATTTAATAATTATTTAGCTATAAATTAATCCAGATTCAAAAAACAAGAAAACTGCGTTTTTGATAATTTGTGATTTAAAATCCGACTAAAAACTATCAAAAACACTTTAAAACGTTAAATTAGCGTTATAGAAATCATAAAATTGCCCTTTCACAATCAATGAGATAGCTGAAATTTTTGGTTTATTTTTTATCTTTGAGAGTATAGAAATCAAATGTAAAAGACAATGCCACAAAATAGATTTTATCCTGATGAAAAATTCAAAGAAATAGAAATAAATGCCTCATTACAATTAAGATATGCCATTTCAAACAGGGGAAGATTAATAAGTTTTACCGACGATATTGAAAACGGACGCATCTTAAAAGGCGGTTTAAGCGACGGATATCCAACTTTCCGTTTTAAGGTTAAAAAAGACGATAAAATCGTAAATAAATATCTTTTCTTATACAAATTAGTTGCCCAATATTTTATTCCGAAAGAATCGGAAGAACAAACCTATGTACTGCATCTAGATTACAATAGAGCCAACGATGATGTAAGAAACTTGCGCTGGGCAACCAAACAAGAAATGATGGCACACAGCCGTAAAAGTCCGCGCGTGATTCAGGCAAAGAAGAACTTAATTGAACACAACTTAAAAGCTGACGGACGAAAATTAACCACTACAAAAGTGATGTTAATAAAAAAAATCCTCGCAAGACCAGAACAAAAAACACGTCTTAAAATGATTGCCAAACAATTCGGTGTAAGCGAAATGCAAATTAGAAGAATTGCCAGCGGAGAAAACTGGGGACACGTGAAAATTTAATGATGGATTGTTAATTGTGAATGGTTAATTATTAATTCAAAATTCATAACTCATAATTATATAAGCCACAGATTATACAGATTAACACAGATTTTTTGAAAATCATTTTAATCTGTGTAATCTGTGGCTTATTTTTTTTCGCCATCAACCACAAACCATCAACCATCAACAATTACTCACCAAATAACAAAAATCACTTCATAATTCACAATTTACAATTCACAATTCATTCGGTTTCTGTGAAAAGACCAAAATCTATGTCTTTAAAAACAAAATTTCAAGTGTTCATATAAAATAAATCCTTAAATTCGCAATCACAAATAACAAAAGAAGAAATCGAAAGATGAGTTTCGGAAATATAAACTTCACATTCGATTGTTAATACTAAAAGCAAAAAAAATGAAATACGACGTTATTGTTTTAGGAAGTGGTCCTGGAGGATATGTAACAGCGATTAGAGCTTCACAATTAGGCTTTAAAACTGCTGTAGTAGAAAAAGAAAATCTAGGTGGAGTTTGCCTTAACTGGGGATGTATCCCAACAAAAGCGCTTTTAAAATCTGCTCAGGTTTTTGATTACCTTAAACACGCTTCTGACTACGGATTGAAAGTTTCTGAATTTGATAAAGATTTCCCTGCTGTTATTCAACGCAGCCGTGGTGTTGCTGAAGGAATGAGCAAAGGTGTTCAATTCTTAATGAAAAAAAACAAAATTGACGTTATTGAAGGTTTTGGAAAACTAAAACCAGGAAAAAAACTTGACGTTACTGATAAAGACAATAAAGTTACAGAATATAGCGCTGATCATATTATCATCGCAACTGGTGCTCGTTCTCGTGAGTTGCCAAACTTACCTCAAGATGGTGTAAAAGTAATTGGATACCGTCAAGCAATGACATTGCCAACTCAGCCAAAATCTATGATCATTGTTGGTTCTGGAGCAATTGGAGTGGAGTTCGCTCACTTCTACAACTCAATGGGAACAGATGTTACTATCGTAGAATTTATGCCAAACGTAGTTCCTGTAGAAGACGAAGATATCTCAAAACAATTTGAGCGTTCTTTGAAAAAATCAGGAATTAAAGTAATGACTAACTCTTCTGTTGAGCGTATCGACACAACTGGAGCTGGAGTTAAAGCTTTCGTTAAAACTGCAAAAGGAGAAGAAGTTCTAGAAGCTGACATCGTGCTTTCGGCAGTTGGAATTAAAACAAACATTGAAAACATCGGATTAGAAGAAGTTGGAATTGCTGTTGACAGAGATAAAATCTTAGTAAACGCTTACAACGAAACTAATATTCCAGGATACTACGCAATTGGAGATGTTACTCCAGGTCAAGCTTTAGCTCACGTGGCTTCTGCTGAAGGAATTAACTGTGTAGAAAAAATTAAAGGTTTACACGTAGACCCAATCGATTACGGAAACGTTCCTGGCTGTACTTACGCAACTCCAGAAATTGCTTCTGTAGGTTTAACAGAAAAACAAGCTAAAGAAAAAGGTTACGAATTAAAAATTGGTAAATTCCCATTCTCAGCTTCTGGAAAAGCAAAAGCTGCTGGAAATGCTGACGGATTCGTAAAAGTAATTTTCGATGCTAAATACGGAGAATGGTTAGGATGCCACATGATTGGTGCTGGTGTTACAGATATGATTGCTGAAGCAGTTGTAGCTCGTAAACTAGAAACTACAGGTCATGAAATCCTTAAATCTATCCACCCTCACCCAACAATGAGCGAGGCTGTTATGGAAGCTGTAGCTGATGCTTACGGCGAAGTAATTCACTTGTAAAAATATACAAAGTAGAGACTAAATGTCTTTACGGAGTTATATATAATTTTCAATTTATAAAATCCGATTTGCTTTTAGTAAATCGGATTTTTTTTGCTTTCTCCCATTCCAATCTTAGAGGTACAAATTTTACCATTTTAGAAATTAGCTTTTTAATATTTTAATACTATTTTCGTGCAAAAAAACTAACCTAACCCATTAAAAAAAATTAGAAAATAGTATGAAAAAAATTTTCCTTTTTATTATTCTAGGAATATCAATTACTTTAAAAGCCCAAGATGTCAGCGTCGAAAAATCAATCTTCTCAGTTCAAACCGGATTTGCAGGATTATGGCTCAATAACGAATTAAAACTTTCAAATTCAATTGCGTTACGAAGCGAAATTGGTATAGAATATGATTTTGCTGTTGGAGACCATTATGATGAAGCTGGTTTTATCCTACAGCCTGTTATAGCTCTTGAACCAAGATTTTACTACAACTTGAAGAAAAGAAATGCAAATGGAAGAAAAATTTCTAACAATAGCGGAAACTATCTTTCTTTAAAAACAAGTTACCACCCAGATTGGTTTGTAATTAATCTAGACGACAATATCACTAAAACAGCAGATTTATCTATTATTCCAACTTGGGGAATAAAGCGTTCAATTGGCAATCATTTTACTTATGAAGCCGCGGTTGGATTAGGCTACAGACTTGTATTCCTAAAAGCAAATTCATACAATGGACACGCACAAAATGTAGATGGCTTTAATTCAACTGAAAGCCAATACACTCCTTATTTACATTTGAGAGTTGGATATGTTTTTTAAGAGAGTTTAAAAATTATTTTATAAAATCCGACTTGTGAAAACAGATCGGATTTTTTTATGCCTATAGCTTTGTCTTTTCGACCGAAGAGAGAAATGACAATACTATGATTTCAAAAAAAAGGATTCAAACAAATCTCAAAATTCATTATGCAACACCGCTCTTAAAGTAATAAAAAGATTACTTTTACAGATCAATATAAATAAGCATTGTTATGGAAGAAACAAAAATATTCTACGCCGACGGAGAAAACCAAAAAATGATTGAAGCTTACAAAAGAGCTCAGGAAACCTTTAAATATTTCTGGAGAGAACTATCTTGGGAATACAGAAGAATAGTTCCAGGATTGGATGTTGCTTGTGTAAAACTAGCTTTTACTCAAGAAATAGACAACGAAACAATTGTAGAGCACATGTGGATTAACGACGTCAACTTTGATGGCGAAAATATATACGGAATTTTAGTAAATGATCCCGATGAGCTGACCAATGTAAATAATGGAGACGAAATTGCAATTCCAGTTAATCAAATAAGTGATTGGTTATTTGCTATTGGCGGCAAAACTTATGGAGCATTTACAATTCAGGCAATGCGTTCTGAAATGAGCGATGAAGAAAGAGAATCGCATGACGAAGCATGGGGATTGGATTTTGGTGATTTTAATGACATTCTGGTTGTAAATGAGCAAAAAGAAAAACCCGAAAATCTAATAGAACATCCAATGAGCAAAAACATGAGAGAAAGTCTTATTGAATTTGTAAAAAACAATCCTGAGGAAGTAACCAATCAAGACGAGTTAGGCTATACTTTTCTGCATCGAGAGGCCATTGCAGGAAATCAGACTTCTGTAGAGGTCTTACTGGAATCTGGAGCAGACAAAAATATAAAAACAGAAACTGGCAAAACTCCTTTAGATTTTGCTAAAGAATTAAAATGGGATCATTTACTTCCCCTATTACAGTAAAAACTTCAAAATCCGATTTGCTTCTGTAAATCGGATTTTATTTTTATGTAAAGTCTTATATATTTTTTCAACTCAAGTCCAAAACTATTCTATTTTTCATCTGTTAAAATTAAAGAATGTACTACTTTTGCTGCTCCAAATCTAAAATGCCACAGAATGAAAAAAGTAATCTTTACGCTCGTACTGTTAACCTCAGTTCTTATATCTGCCCAGACAAAAAACGACACCGATTTTGCCTCTCAACTGAAAAACTCATTTTCAGGATCTACAGATTGTGTAAACGACTTCGAAAAAATACTGAAACCAGCCGAACTTCAATCATTGAATACCACACTAAACGGTTTTGAAAAAAAATATCTTTATAAAATTGTTGTGATCACGACTCCTTCTTATGCGCCATTTAAGTCACTGGAAGAATATACATTAGAACTCGATAAATTTCTATCAAAAGACCCTAGACTAGACCCTACTCTTTTAATAATTGTAAGCAAAACGTTAAGACAAATTCAGGTAATAAGTGTCGATTTTATAAGATACAAATTAAGTAATGAAGACACCCAAAACATAATTGCTACTTATTCTGTTCCAGAACTTAAAAAAGGAAACTATTATAAGGCTTTAGAGCTGGCATCAAATGAATTCATGAAAAAGCTTCAACTCTAATAAAAAATCAAAATCCGATTTGTGTAAACCAATCGGATTTTTTATTTATCTTGTTTACGCTTAATAAACAATAAATGTAAATTCGAAATGATAGTTGTAGAAGAATCTAGAAAGGTCGATTTACCACGTTTAAGAACCATTTTCTTAAATGAAAGACAGCAAACATTTACGGAGCAAGACACATCAGAATTTAAACTAGAAGATTTCGATAAGCAGACTCAAGGAGAATATATCCTAACTGCCCTCATAGATAATGTTCCTGTCGGATTTATTTCAATCTGGACGCCTAACAATTTTATTCATCATCTTTACGTTGATAGTAGATATCAGGGAAAAAATATTGGTACCGAATTATTACAAGCCGCCATACAAAAAACAACATTTCCAATTACGTTAAAATGTCTTGTGAGTAACACAAAAGCAACTGAATTTTATCTTAAAAAAGGATTCAGAGAAAAATCTAAAGGGCAGTCAAGCAACGGAACTTATATTTTATTTGAGCTGACAAAAGATGTAAAATAACCTAAATGTTTTAGCTATGAATCAGGTTCAGGAATACAACAATTCTCAGACAGCAGAAAACAAAGAAATCTGTAATCTACTTTATTCTATTATAAATAAAAACTTGATCGAAGCCGAAAACAAAATATGGCACGCTCATCCTGTTTGGTTTCTAGACGGAAATCCGATTGTGGGCTACAGCAAATTAAAAGATTCGGTTAGATTACTATTTTGGAGCGGACAATCTTTTGATGAAGAAAAACTGCAAAACGAAGGTTCGTTTAAAGCAGCAGAAATGCGTTACATAAACTCCAGTCAAATAAACGAAGAAGATTTAAAACGCTGGCTCAAAAAAAGCAGGGAAATTCAATGGGACTATAAAAACATTGTCAAACGAAAAGGCGAATTACTTCGGTTAAAATAAATTATAATAGCTTAAAGATTTAATTTTCAAACTTTATTTTTAATTTTATTACTGACATACAGTTGTCATAAGGTCATTTTACCTTTATAAAGTAAAATTAAAAAGATGGAAACTAAAGACGGAAAATTAGCCGTTTATGCCCAAACAAGACAAGATTGGCGCAATTGGCTACAGCAAAATAGTCAGACAGAAAAATCGGTTTGGCTTATTTTGTATCATAAAAAAAGTAAAATGCAAAGTGTCAATTTAGTTGAAGCAACCGAAGAAGCGCTTTGTTTTGGCTGGATTGACAGTCTCTGCAAAAAAAGAGATGCAGAAAGCTATTACCTCACTTTCTCTCACCGAAATCCAAAAACCAGTAAATGGAGCAAACCAAATATCGAAAGAGCCGAACGCATGATTCAGCAGAATTTAATGACAGAACAAGGTCAGAAATTAATTGATATAGCAAAAGAAAAAGGAAAATGGATAATAGATGAAACATGATGAAAACGTATTTTGCCATGCTGAATTAGGATTTTAAAAGAACGTTTCGCTTTAAAATAATTTGTATTTTAGTAAGACCAGAACTACAATCTAAAACCTTCTTGATCATGCTAAAACAAACTTTTGTTCTTCTCCTTTTTTGTTTCGGAATCCATTTAAATGCTCAAGATAATGGTTTTACCAAACCAGATTACAAAGCAATAGAAAAAGAAATCAGTGATAAAAACTCCAAATTCTTTTATCCGAAATTGATGGAAAGGCTAGTGAAAAATGATACGCTTTTAACCCACGACGAATACCGCCATTTATATCTAGGTTACTTTTTTCAGCCCAAATACAACGCCTTTTGGACTTCTCCCGATGACGAAAAACTTCGTACTTTTTATGCTAAAGAAAAACTCGAAGCTTCAGATTATGACGAAATTATAAAACTGGCCAATAATTCTTTAAAAGACTTTCCATTTGATTTACGACAGCTTAATTACCTAGCCTATATTTATCACTTAAAAGGCGACGAAACTGCTGCGAAAATTACTTCTTTCAAATTTCACAGCATCATGAATGTGATTCTTTCTTCTGGCGATGGCAAAAAATGCGAAACTGGTTTTCATGTTTTAATGGTTGATCACGAATACATATTGCTCAATCTTTTTGAAATTGAATCGAAAGGTCAATCACTCGTTGAAAATTGTGATTACCTAAGTTTCGAAAAGGGCGTTTATAATGTAGACGGAATTTATTTTAACATTGAAAAAATGCTCGAAAACGAAAAGAAAATGCTTCGATAAACAAAATCTCTAAACCTACAAAAATAGCTTCATCATTAAATTGATGAAGCTATTTTTTTTTGATAAAAACTATTTATTTATCGTTTATCAATAAATTTTTATTATTTTAGCAGCATAACTTCTAATCTTAAATAGCATGGAAATTAAAATCGGAACACCGCAGATTCTAAAAATCCTAAATATTTTATCATGGATTATTTTTATTGGCTTATGCGTAGAAGCTGGTATGTATCTTTTTAATGGAGTTTACACGATGACGATAAATTCCTACAATGCCCGTTTTCTAAACTTACTTGCTCTATACCATTACAGTCCCAGCTTTTATATTCAAGAAATATGTTTTATCAGTATTGTGGCAATCTTAAAAGCGATTATGTTTTATCTGATTGTAAAAATGCTGCACGAGAAAAAATTAAATATAGAACAGCCTTTTACTGCTGAAATGGGGCGTTTTATATCCTATCTCTCCTATTTGGCTTTTGGGATCGGATTGTTTTCTTTTTGGGCTTTCAAATTCAACAATTGGCTAATTATTAAAGGAGTCCAACTTCCTTCTTTAGAATCACTTAATCTTGAAGGGCACAGCATTTGGATTTTTATGGCAATTGTAATGTTTGTTGTCGGGCAGATTTTTAAAAGAGGAATCGAAATCCAATCTGAAATTGACCTAACCATTTAAACGAAAAATTATGCCCATTATAGTAAATTTAGATGTCATGATGGCAAAAAGAAAAATGTCATTAAATGAACTTTCAGAAAAAGTAGATTTAACATTATCCAATCTTTCCATTCTAAAAACGGGCAAAGCAAAAGCAATCCGTTTCAGTACACTTGAAGCCATCTGCAAAGTTCTGGATTGTCAGCCTGGAGATATTTTAGAATTTTCTGAAGATTAATTTTGTTTTGCTTTAATTTGTATTTTCGTACAAAATCAAAGTAGTTTTTAAGAGCATTTCTAATCTAAAAAATCTAACAATGAACATTCTAATTGTTTACTCACATCCCAGCAAAAAATCATATACTTTTCAGGTTTTAGAAAGATTAAAATCAGTTTTAGGCAATGAAAATTGGAATATTGAAGTCTCCGATTTGTATGCATCTAATTTTGTTAGTGATATGTCTGAAGCAGAATATGAGCGTGAAGGTTTTGCTAAAACACAGCTCCCAATTTCTCAAGATGTTTTAGCAGAACAGGAAAAAATAGAAAAAGCAGATTGTATTATTTTCCTGTATCCTGTTTGGTGGAGTGATTGTCCAGCAAAATTAAAAGGCTGGTTTGATCGTGTGTATTCAGTTGGATATGCCTACGGGCAAAATGAATCTTCAAGAAAGATGAAAACCATTCCGTACGGACTTGTAATTTGCACTGCAGGGCATCCGAATGAATTTTTGCTTGAAATTGAAATGACTCAAAGCATGGAAAAAATTATGCTCGAAGACCGTTTAGGAAAGCGTTTCACACACAAAGAAATGATCATTCTAGGTGGAACATTAGAACTTGAGAATGTAATGGCAAAACATTTTGAACTGATAAATAAAATTCCAGAAAAAATTAAAGCAATACAATAGATCACAAAATCTTACTTTATAAAAAATGCTAGAAGAAAATAATTTAGAAAAATCAGTTTTTGAAGAAATTCCAACCGAAAAAATATATTCAGAAAAAGCGATACGAATAGGAACATTTTTTGCTGGTCCGCTGGTTGCGGGGTATTGCATTGCAGAAAATTTTAAAGCGTTTAATGATTTTGAAAAAGCAAAAAACACATGGATTATTACCACACTATCAATGATAGCAATTATTGGGCTTATTTTTATCATTCCCGATAACTTCCCGAGCGTTCTTTTCCCTGTTCTTTATTCAGCTGTGGCTTCTTATTTCTTGAAAAAATTCCAGGAACAGAACATTCAAAAACATATTCAAAATGGCGGTGAAACTTTCGGCGGATGGCGAGTAACTATGATTGGTTTGTTGAGCATACTTATATTTTTTGGAATTATTATGAGTGTAGTTCTCTTAACTGAAAACGCCTCATAATTTTTCTGTCCGAAACACCCCTTAAATTTGTCTCTAAAACACCTTAACCAATTGATTTTTAGATTGTAATTTTACTTTACTAATTTAAAAAATCAATTGATTATGAATACTCACGATTTTACCACAACAATACTTTTCAATCAATCACCAGAAGAAGTTTTTAAAGCCATACAAAACGTTAAAGGCTGGTGGTCAGAAGAAATTGAAGGCAAAACAGCAAACGAAGGTGATGAATTTAAATACCATTATGAAGATGTTCATCGCTGTAAAATAAAATTGATCGAAGTCATTCCGAATCAGAAAATCGTCTGGCTGATTGAAGAAAATTACTTCAGTTTTACCAAAGACGATAAGGAATGGACCAACACAACAGCCGTTTTTGATATTTCGCAAGAAGGCGATAAAACAAAACTTGTTTTCACGCATGTTGGACTTGTTCCAGAATACGAATGTTTTGAGGTCTGCAAAGCTGGTTGGAGCAACTATATCGAGAACAGTTTGAAAAAGCTAATAGAGACAGGAAAAGGACAGCCAAATGCAACCGGAAAACCTCAAATAGAAACCGAAAGAGCATTATCATCAAAAGAATAAATTTCATAAATTCGTTACAATAAAGAAACGAAAATTATGAATCCTATTTTAAGAAATACTTTGGCCGTAATTGCAGGTCTTGTTATCGGAAGTATTGTCAACATGAGTATCATTTTAATAAGCGGTTCTATAATTCCGCCTCCAAATGGTGCCGATGTTACCACTACAGAAGGCTTACAGGCAACCATGCACTTATTCGAGCCAAAGCATTTTTTATTTCCTTTTTTAGCCCACGCAATCGGAACTTTCGCTGGAGCATTTACAACTGCATTGGCGGCGGCCTCACACAAAACGAAACTAGCTTTTACCATTGGAGCTTTCTTTCTGTTTGGTGGCATAACAATGGTATTTACACTCCCTTCTCCACTCTGGTTCAGCATTGTCGATTTGGTTTTTGCTTATCTTCCAATGGCTTATCTCGCTTCTAAAATCGCTTCAAAAAAGAAAATCTAAAGAAAAATGGAAACCAAAAACGCTCTAAAACCCGCTAAAAAATGCTACAGCCACATTGGCGGTAAACTCGGCGAACTTCTTTTGGAAACATTTGCAGACAAAAAATGGATTGCCAAAAATGAGGCTTCAGATAAGCATTTTTACATCACCGAATTGGGCGAAAAAGAATTTGCCAAATTGGGTATCGATCTTACCAAAATCAAATCGGAAGCCATTTAATTTTATAAATTCACTGCTATTTTCTACAAAATTTATAGCGCTTAATTTCATAACTTAGTTTACTTTAAAAACCTGAATTATGACTAAGAAAGAAATCGCTAAAAACTTCCTGAAACTAGCAGCAAAAGGACATCCTCACGAAGGTTTTCGATTATATGTCGGAAAGAATTTCAAACACCATAATGCTTACTTCAAAGGCGATGCAGACACTTTAATGCTTGCCATGGAAGAATCTGCCAGAACAAATCCAAATAAAGTTTTTAAAATTCATCATATTCTAGAAGACGATAACTTAGTTGCTGTTCATTCTCATCTCAAACAAACGCCATCAGATATAGGTTTTGCAGTAGTGCATATTCTAAAATTCAAAGACGATAAAATTGTAGAGCTTTGGGATTTAGGACAGCCTGTCCCTAAAGATTCTATTAACGAAAACGGAATGTTTTAGTTAATTGTGAATTGTTAATTCAAAAACAAAATTTAAAATAACAGCTAAGACATATTCAGGCATTTCATATTCCACATTTCACATTTCACAGTATACATTTCACAATAAACAACCAATGAACTTCATCACCAAAATCTCTTTATTATTAGTTTTAATCTTTGTTTCTTGCAATTCATCTGCTCAAAAAAAAGACAATTATAAAAAAAGTATTGATAGTTTACTTCAAAACACCCACCCTAAATTTAATGGTGTGATTTTGATTGCGAAAAATGGCAAAACATTGTATTCTAAAGCAGAAGGTTTTTCGAATTTCGAAACCAGAACACCTATGAAAATGGACACCCAATTTGAAATCATGTCCAATAGTAAATTAATTGCTGCCGTTTTACTGTTATTGGAAGTAGAAAAAGGAAAAGTAGATTTGAATGATCCAATCAAAAAATACCTGCCAGAACTAAATCAAACTTGGGCAGATTCGGTAACGGTTCATCAACTTTTAAATCATTCTCATGGAATTATCGATTTAGAAAAACCATTGGCTTTTAAACCGGGAACCGATTTTAAATACGGAAATCTAAGTTTTAATCTGGTTGCAAAAATTGTCGAATTTAGCTCTAAAAAAAGCTACACAGAAGTTGCCGAATCACTTTTTAAGAAATTAAAGATGGATCATACTTTTTGTTATTCGAAAAATAAAGAACAAAATCTGGCAAAAGGCTATTATAACATAAAAAATCAACTGGAAGCTGATACTTCAAGACAAATCACAGATGAAACTTTAGGTGCAGACGGCATTATTTCAACCGCTTCTGATCTTGCTATTTGGAACAATAATCTTCATAAAGGAAAAATATTAAAACCAGAATCGTATCAGTTATTAACTAAAAACACCATTTTATCTCAGCATAATTTCTTCGGAAAAGAAAAGCAACCTTATGGATACGGAATTCGAATTGTAGAAGAAGAGTCCGTTAAATATCTTGGACATACAGGTTTGGGAGACGGGTTTTCTGGCGTAAATTTGTATTTCCCACAAAGTGATGTAAGTTTGATTGCATTGGAAAATCAGATGCCTGAAGATGCCAGTTTGTTTTATGCTACTGAGTTTAAAATCAAAAACATTCTTTTAAAAAGTAATTTATTAAAGAAAAAATAAGTTAAAATGGCAAAAAATAAAACCACAGAAACTCAAAATAGCGTGACTGATTTTATTAACGCTGTCGAAAATGAAGTTAAAAGAAACGATGCTTTTGAACTTCTAAAAATAATTGAGGAGATAACAGGTTTTGAACCCAAAATGTGGGGGCCAAGCATTATTAGTTTCGGAAGTTATCATTATAAATATGAAAGCGGACATGAAGGCGATGCGCCACTTGCGGGGTTTTCGCCTAGAAAAACAGCAATGACTGTTTATTTCTATCTGCCAGAAGAAAAAAGGGAAGCGCTTTTATCTAAACTTGGAAAACATACTTCGTCAAAAGCCTGTATTTACATTAAAAAATTGGCTGATATTGATATCGAAACCTTAAAAAAGATAATTTTACTTTCAATTGAATATACCCAAAATTTATATCCACAAAATAAATGATAACATTCCTAATTCTTTTATGCCTAATTGTTTTGGCAATTTATATGTTTCTGCAGCATCCAAAATTCGGAAAAGCACCTTCGGGCGCAAGATTAATTCAGATTCAAAATTCACCTCAATATAAAAATGGAAAATTCGAAAATCAGAGTTTTACGCCAGATTTAGCTGAAGGAGCAAGTATGGCTGGAGTTTTATTTGAATTTTTCTTTAAAAAAGTAGATCGAAAAATCCCAACAGATTTGATTCCGTCAGTAAAAACCAATTTACTGAAACTTTCTTTAGATCAAGATATTTTAGTTTGGTTCGGGCATTCGTCATACTTTATTCAGTTGGAAGGAAAACGTTTTTTGATTGATCCCGTTTTCAGCGGTAACGCCTCTCCTATTCCTGGAACAACAAAATCCTTTAAAGGTTCTGATATTTATACAGTTGAAGATCTTCCAGAAATTGACTATTTATTGATTACACACGATCATTATGATCATTTGGATTATGATACAATTTTAAAATTAAAACCTAAAACCAAAAAGATAATCACAGCTCTTGGCGTAGGTTCTCATTTGGAATTCTGGGGATTCTCTCCCGAAATTATTATTGAAAAAGATTGGTATTCAAAAATCGAATTAGATCAAAATCTAACCATTCATACTGCTCCTTCCCGTCACTTTTCTGGCAGAGGTTTTAAAAGATGTAACACGCTTTGGACTTCTTTTATTCTGGAAACCAACGATTTTAAAATGTATTTGGGTGGAGACAGCGGGTATGATTCGCATTTTGCCGCAATTGGCGAGAAGTACGGCCCGTTTGACATTGCTTTGCTTGACAACGGCCAATACAATGAGAAATGGAAATATATTCATAACATGCCAGAAGATGTAATAAAAGCGATGAAGGACCTGAAAGCTAAAAGGGTATTTCCTGTACATTCTTCTAAATTTGCTTTATCGCTACATTCTTGGGACGAACCTTTAAATAAAGTGACTGAATTAAATAATTTATCTGAAAACCCGATTCCGTTAATTACTCCAATGATTGGCGAAGCTGTTGAATTAAAAAACGACAAACAAGTTTTTCAACAATGGTGGAAAACAATTAAATAAAAATATATTTTAATATTTATTTGGTCCAGAAAGCTTAACAAAAAGAAAGAAATATACTACTTTTGTTGAAAAAAGAAAAAATGAAAAATAGAATATTACTTTCATTTGTAATTATCTTAATTTTTGAAGTTTCCTGCCAAAAAAAAGACACTCCAAAAATACCAGATGCAAAAATTAAGAAAGAAATAAAACAAGATGTTACTCAACCTCTGGTACTAAAAGAAAATAAAAAATCTAAAACGTGTCTTGATGTTGTGTTTGACATTTTAACCACTTCTCCAACTTTTGTAGATATGACGAAAGGACTAAATGAAGCAATCAGGAAAAATGGAGGGACATCTTATGGAATCATTGTAGAAGGAAGTCCTAATCCAAAAGAGGATGATGCAGATACTTTTTCAAAAACATATGATTTTAACCTGCATGAATCTTATCCTGATCGAATTACAACAATTGCAAGATATACCTTTGATCCTTCCGAAAAAGAGTTATACAAATATGATGTTGCCGAAGATACTTTGATACCTATTAAATTTAACAAAAAACTTCTTTTAGAATTTGATAAAACTTGCAAATAAGTTCAAAATTAAGGATTAAAAAGCAGTACTTTACAAGAATAAAAAAGTACAATTTTATGATCTTTTTAATCCTTAAAAAATTGAATTTAAAAAATCTATTTCTCACGCTTAATCTTTTAGTTTCGTTTTGTGTCTTTTCTCAAAGCACTTACGTCTTTTTGGGTTCTTATAATCGTGATAAAACGGCTGAAACAATTCAGGTTTATCAATTAGATACTTTGAGCGGAAAACTGACTAAATTCACTTCGGTTAAAAATATTGTGAATCCATCATATTTAACGGTTTCTCCAAACGGTAAATATGTTTATGCTTGCACAGATACTAAAACTCCAAATGCAGGAAGCGTGAGCAGTTTTGAATTTAACACAACAGCAAAAACTTTGACTTTTTTAAATAGCCAGAGAAGCGGTGGTGAAAATCCTGTGTATGTCAGTGTGCATAAAAACGGAAAATGGCTGGCAAATGCCAATTATACGGAAGGAAGCGTTTCGGTTTATCCAATTTTAGAAAACGGTAGAATCGATTCGATTGCGCAGAATTTTCAATATACAGACGGAAGCGTAAATAAAGAAAGACAAACCAAATCTCATGTGCACTCGGCAGTGTTTTCTCCACAGTGCGATTATTTGTTCTTACCCGATTTAGGCGCCGATAAAATTCGCTGTTATGCTTTTGATGAAAATCAGAAAAAACCTTTAATAGAAACTCAAAATCCATTTACAAAAACTGATCTAGAAGCAGGGCCAAGACATTTTACCTTTCATCCAAATCAAAAATGGGGATATTGTATTGAAGAAATGGCTGGACAGATAAGCGTTTACAATTATGAAAATGGTATTTTGAACAAAGTTCAGCGCATTGCCACACATCCCGACAAAATTAAAGAAGGGTTTGAAAGCTCTGATATTCATATTTCTCCCGACGGAAAGTTTCTTTACGCCACAAACCGAGGCAAAGAAAACAATATCGCAATTTTCTCTATTGATGAAAACGGACTTTTGAAAAACATTGGCTATCAATCTACTTTAGGAAAACATCCTCGTATTTTTGCTATTGACGAAAGCGGAAAATTTCTAGTTGCTTCGAATGTTTTAACGGGTAATATTATCGTTTTTAAAAGAAATCTGAAAACGGGATTATTAAAGAAAGTAGGTAAAGAAGTAAAAATGGAGAGTGTTTCCTGCGTGAAGATTAAGAAAATTTAACCACAAACCATTAATCAAAAAACCATAAAAAATGCAAATATCAAACTTCAATTTACAGCCAGATTTTTTAGAAAACGAAATTTCAAAATTAATTCCGCTAGAAGAAAAACATTTTGAAGCATTGTTTAAAGCAGCTTCCGATCCTTTAATTTGGGAACAGAATCCTGTAAAAGACCGATATACAAGAGAAGGTTTTAAAACTTATTTTGACATTATAATAACAAAAAGTTCATTCTTAATTCTCGATAAACAAACCAATGAAGTTATGGGAACAACAAGTTTTTATGACTACAATCCAGAAAAATCGAATGTTGGAATTGGTTATACTTTCATTACAAGAAAATATTGGGGCGGACCATATAATAGTTCAAATAAGAAATTAATGATGGATTATGCTTTCCAGCATGTTAATTCGGTGCTTTTTCATATCGGAGCTGAAAATTACCGTTCTCAAAAAGCCGTTTTAAAGCTAGGAGCGGAAAAAATCAACGAACTGACATTTATTATTAACGGCACTGATTTTCCTTATTTCGAATATGAATTGAAAAAAAAGTAAAATGTTTCTAATTTACCATTTCACATCTAACATTTCACATCTAACATTTTACAAAAAAGAATGAAAAGAATAACTGTTTTCTGCGCCTCTAGTTTCGGCACTGAAAAAATTTTCGAAGAACAAGCCTCAGCTTTAGGGAAAACTTTGGCCGAACAAAATATAGAATTAGTTTACGGCGGTGCAAATGTAGGCTTGATGGGCGCAGTTGCAGATGGAGCTTTAAATGCAGGCGGAAAAGTAATTGGCGTACTTCCAAACTTTTTAAGATCTAAAGAAATTGCTCATTTGCGTTTAACCGAATTAATTTTGGTAGAAAGCATGCATGAAAGAAAAACCAAAATGAATGATTTATGCGATGGCGTAATTGCTCTTCCTGGAGGTTTTGGAACACTTGAAGAGCTTTTCGAAATGTTAACTTGGGCACAATTAGGATTACATAAAAAACCGATTGCTATTTTAAACGTAAACGGTTTCTACGATTCGCTAATAAATTTATTGCAAACCATGACAGAAAAAGGATTACTCAAAGAAGTCAATCGAGAAATGCTTTTAGTTAGTGAAAATATTGACGATTTGCTGGAGCAAATGAAGAATTATGTTGCGCCAACTGTTGGAAAATGGATCGATAAGAAAAAGTTATAAATTGTGAATTATGAGTTAAGAGTTGCCTGTTCAGAATAAAAACTACAAAATTTAGAGTTATATTTACAAATCCATCTCGCTTCTAACAAACAACATCTAACTTCAAAAGAAATGAAAACAGAAAATAACAAATTCGCAAGAGCCGAAATGCTGATTCGAAAACCTGTTTCAGAAGTTTTTCAGGCTTTTATTGATCCGCAGATTACGAGTAAATTTTGGTTTACAAAAGGATCCGGAAAATTAGAAGAAAATCAAAAAACCGAATGGACTTGGGAAATGTATGGTTTTTCGCTTTCGGTTACCACACTTGTTTTACAGGAAAATAAAAAGATTGTCATTGAATGGGGAAATCCAGATGAAATCACTTTGGTAGAATGGGTTTTTAGTCCTTTAAACGAAAATGAAACTTTTGTAAGTATTACCAATTCTGGTTTTCATGGAGATTCAGACAAAATAATTGATCAGGTTCGCAATTCAACTGAAGGTTTTACTTTGGTTTTAGCGGGTGCAAAAGCTTATTTAGAGCATAGTTTACAATTGAATTTGGTTTTGGATCGTTTTCCGAAAGGTCTTGCTTAATGGTATAATTTAACGGCAAAGGGCGCAAAGTTTTTTGAGAGTCATTAAAATGAAAAGTTCACAAAGCATTTTCTACACAAAGCTTTGCGAACTTAAAATATAGATTTTGCTTAGTCTTCGTATTAAAAAAAACTTAGCGCACTTTGCGGTAAAATTTAACTGTAAAGAAGGGGAACTTGAAACAATTAAAAAACAAAAAAAAATGGAAGTTAAAAAGCCAGAGAACATAGACGAATACATTGGCGGATTTCCTAATGACGTTCAGGAAGTTTTAGAAAATGTCAGAGCAACGATTCAGCAAGCAGCGCCCGATGCAAAGGAAAAAATTAGCTATTCTATGCCAGCTTTTGAGCAAAATGGTATTGTCGTTTATTTTGCTGCTTTCAAAAACCATATCGGACTTTATGCTCTACCTTCTGGACATGAAGCTTTTGCCGCAAAACTTTCTAAATATAAATCAGGAAAGGGATCTGTTCAATTTCCATTAAAAGATCCAATGCCTTATGATTTGATTACTGAAATTGTAAAGTTTAGAGTCAAAGAAAATCTTGAAAAAGCCAAAAAGAAATAATTCTAAAATCTATTTTCTTATCATTTACAAAGTCTTATTTAATGAAAAAAATAAATCTTCTTTTTTTACTTTTTACCTTTTTTGTAAGCTATTCTAGTTTTGCTCAATACGAAACTACAATTGAAAAAGAAATTTTAGAACTTCATAAACCCACAAAAAAAGTTCGCGATTCAATCCTCAAACTGCAAAAAGAAGTTTATTTAAAAATTGAATTTGAAAAAGACTCCATAATTAAAAATCAATTAAAGCTTCGATTAGATGAATTAGAAAACGCAAAAGATCAAAATGATATTGAAGAATTAAAACTTGATTTTGTTTTTGCTAAAAACCATCCTAATTCATACCGTGCTTTACAACTAATACGAGTTCCTGTTAATCGTTTTATTGGAATGAATTTTTATGACACTTTTGTGGAAGTTTTTGAAAATTTCACTCCAGAAATAAGGAATTCAGAAAAAGGGCAGGAAATGTCCGAGAAACTAAAATATTTCAAACAAAGTAAAGTTGGAAGTCAAGCTCCCGATTTTAATCTGAAAGATATTAATAACAATGCCATTTCGCTTGCTGATTTTAAAAACAAACAATATGTTTTAATAGATTTCTGGGCTAGCTGGTGTGCTCCTTGCCGCGAAGAATTACCTTATATTAAGGAATTATACAAAAATTATAAATCGCTTGGCTTTGAAATTATAAGCATTACTAGAGATGAAAACTTAGATGCCTGGAAAAAGGCTATCATTAAAGATAAAATCGAGTCTTGGAAACATATTTCAATTTTAGAGAATAATAGTTCTATTGATAAAGATTATTTTGTTAACGGAATTCCTCATAAAGTTCTTATCGATAAAAACGGCATTATTATTGGGAAATGGAAAGGGAGCGGAGAAAGCAACAAACATGATTTACAAAAGCTTTTAAAATCGATTTTTGAAGCAGAATAATATACATCAATGAATTTAACCGAACATTACAATCAGCTTTACAAAACATCTTCTGAAATCATTTCGGCAGGAAAATATTCAATCGATTCTGAACTTAAAAATGAATCAGATTCCCGTTTTGGAATCACACTGCTTATTCGCCCAAATGAGGAAACTAAAGCTAATATTCAGCAATTTATCAATGCACTAAAAAAAGTGGAACGTGAGCAGTATTTTTATCCCGATTCAGATATTCATATTACAGTAATGTCAATTATTTCTTGTTCGGATAAATTTACTTTGAATCAGATTTCAACGAACGAGTATATTGAGGTAATTTGTAGAAGTCTTGTTGATGTTGAAAAAATTAAAATTCATTATAAAGGTGTAACTGCTTCTCCATCGGCAATTATGATTCAGGGTTTTCCAAGTGATGAGACACTGCATAATTTACGAAACAGACTTCGTGAAAATTTCAAGAATTCAGGATTACAGCAATCGATAGACAGCCGATATGAAATTTCTACCGCACACTCTACCATAATGCGCTTTCAGGAAAAACTTCATGACCCTAAAAAACTGATGGAAATTGCAGAAAAATTTCGTGATTATGATTTCGGAGAATTTGAGGTTAAAAACTTAGAATTGGTTTATAACGACTGGTATCAGCGAAAAAGTACAACACGTGTGTTAGGCGATTTCGGATTGAAGTGATTTTTTGCTTGCCACTAATTTTATTGAAGTGAATAAAAAAATAATTCGTGAAAATTCGTGGCGAAAACCAGAATCCCAACTTTATTTAAATTTTCCAAAATGCCATAAAACTCCCGAAGGATCATGCAGGAAACATTCGCTTCCCCAATCTAAATGGCGAGTTGGGGTTAGTTTTACACCGTATTTTTCAGTTAAATTGAGTGCTTCTAATTCACTATAATAACGATCCACATCATCAACTTCGAGAAAAATCATAGTATTTTCGTTCCAGCTTTTATCGTAATAATCTTGGAGATAAAAAGCGATTTCTCCCGTTTTAAAAACTGAGAAATTAGATTCTAAAACTATTTCCTCAAATCCTAAATCGCGATAAAAGCTTCTTGAGATTTCAAAATTTTTAGAACCAATAAAAGGACGTATTGACTTAGCATTGTGATTCATCTCAGTATTTATTTAAGATTCATATTTTCAGCAAGTTAAAAAGAAATAAAATTCTTTATTTAACTTTCACAATATTATATTTTAAACCATCTCTCGTTTCTCTATCATTTACGACACCAAATTGATAAACAAAATCATTATACTTTAATGTTTTGTCTTTTCTATCATAAATCAGAATAGAGATAAAGGAATCATATTTTGACGAATTGTCCGTTTTCTTTTCATTGTAAAATTCGTTAAAAATTATGCCTTTAACTTTAAGCAAATTTTGATCATACTTTACGTCAAATTGTGTTTCTTGTGTAACTTGATTTCCATAATGCACAACTGCTTTGTAAGTACCTTCCACAAAATCGTCATACATTTCTTTTCTTACCAATGAATTATCTCTACAATCGACAGAAACAATTTTAGATTTATTATTAAATTTGACATCCTTTATTGCTTCATTTTCAACAAATCCAACAAAACAGTTTTTATCTTTAAACACAGAAATTTTCGAGTATTTACTTCCTTTAGATAGCAACTCGATTCGCTTTCCTGCAGGAATAACAAAATCAATATTTTTATAGTTATTGGTATCGAGAGTATCGCTCAGCAAATAATTTTGCCTCGTAGTTAAATTATCAATATCATTTTTATCAAACAAAATCTCCAGCACAACTTCCTTATCAAATGATCTAACTTGTGTTACTGAGAAAGATTCATCTTTATATTTCTTAAGCTTAATAATATTAAAATCACATCCTTTTTTACATTTCCCAATTAATTCTACACTATCATTTTTAGTAAGTGTAGCTATTTTACCATCTTTTAAGCTGGAAGGTGTTGTAAAGTCTGATGGCAAACGAACTTTATGAGTAAAGTTTCTTTGTGCAAAAGCACAACCTGACAAAAACAACAATGCAATTAATACTATTTTTTCTCTCATTTATTTTTTCTGATATACTATTGAAAAACTTATTCGCTTCTGAAAGATTACAAATTTATGTCGTTATAATAAATTAAAAACCATTTATTTTTGATCAGTTTAAATTGTCTTTCGACTTCAAAACCGCTGTTATCAATCCAAAATTTCTCCGTAATTAATGTATCCGTTTTTATTATTGAATGTTGATACTCTCCTATTTCAGTTTTTTCAGCAACCGGAATTACTTGAAACTGCCAGTTTTTTCGCGTCCAATTGCTCTGCTCAAAACCAGTGATATGCTTTCCTTCAATAGGGAAATCAACTCTAGAAACCTGAAAAATTGAATCTGAGTGGAATTTTTTATTGAACTCATCAAAATTCTCAGGAAGTTCTCTTTTTGCAAATCTTGCAACGCTATCAATATCAGGTATTTTAGAATTTAAATCTGATTCCTGTTTTGCTTTGTTAGTACAATTCAAAGAAAAGAGTGCAAAAGCAAAAATTAATAAAACGCTCGAGATTTTCATTAAAATGAAATTTAATTCTTTTTCAAAATACTTCCAATACCTCGACCAATCTGTTCTATTGCCTCAATTCCTTTTGCGAGAGGCGATGCCGTAAAATCTTCGTAAGCATCCATTGCGCTTTCTTTGCGATCGTCTTGCGGGTACACAAGTATTACGTTGTTGCTATCGAAGTATTTTTCGAATTTCTGTGGCAGTTTATCAAAAATAGATTGGTATGAAACAGAACCTTTTCTAGAAAGATTAAATACGACCAAATCTGTTGGTTTTATTTCGTCTGAAATGCTTTCAAAATCTTCCCAGTCAGAAACATTTTTAAATCCTAATTTGGCGTTTAATTTCAAATTATTCGCAATCTGCTGAATGGATTCATGCGTTTTGTATTCAGCATAAACCACAATTGGAATACTCAATTCTTGTGATAAACGACATATTTTCTGAAGCAGCAAATGAAAACCAACGCCTCTTTCAGTAAATGGCGGGCAGACAAAAACCAATCTTTTTTCTTCTATAAAATTCTTTTGGAATCTACAGATAAACAAACTTTTATCAACATTATTAATTATTGAATCGACATTTTCTCCAAATATTTTATCAATAAAACCAGTTTTTCTTGGCCAGCCTACAATCACAATATCAGACATGATTTCTTTAGAAGTTCTCGCAATTCCACTTGCCGGATTGTGATCAATTCTGGCAATAGTATTGATCTTAACTTCTGAAGCTGAGCCTTGAATAACAAATTTATCGGCCGCTTTTCTGTATTTTAAAATGTTCTTTTCTGCCTGATTATTATTGGGAACAATGGTCAATAACGTAATCGGGTTAGATGATTTTTTATCTTTTATCAAAAGGGCAAAATCCAGTAAACTTGCCGCTGCAGAAGTTTTGGCCAGCGGAATCAGAATGTGTTCGTCTAAAATCTGATCTCTTCCAGTATCTTCATGCGAAAACTCTTCTTCGCAGATTGCAATTTTCTTAGCCGCTTTTTCAGTTGCAAATGAGGCCACAATACATGTAATCAGAATCAGGATAATGGTTCCGTTTAAGATATTTTCATCTAAAATTTTGGCTTTAAAACCTACCAAAATAACAGCTAAAGTAGCAGCAGCGTGCGCACTGCTCAATCCGAAAATAAGCTGTCTTTCGGTTTTGGTGTATTTAAAAACAATTTGAGTAAAAAATGCAGCGATCCATTTTCCAAATATCGCCACAACACTTAAAGTTCCTGCCACAATCAAAGCTGTAGGTCCACTCAAAATAACGCTGACATCTACTAACATTCCAACAGAAATCAAGAAAAACGGGATAAATAACGAATTTCCCATAAATTCAATTCTATTCATCAGAGCAGATGAATGCGGAATTAACGGATTTAAAGCCAGACCTGCTACGAAAGCTCCAATAATTGGCTCTACTCCTGCCACTTCGGCCAAAAAGGCTGCGAAGAAAACAACTGAAAGTACAAATATATAATGGGCGTGTTTCTCACTTTCTAATTTTTTAAAAAACCATTTTGCAATACGCGGAATAACCACAAACATAATAGCTGAGAAAATCGCTAAGGAAATTGTTAGTTTAATCCAAAATGCCTGATTTAAATTCCCCTGAGCGCTTCCCATAATGACGGCCAGAATAATCAAAACTGCTGTATCGGTCAGAATAGTACCGCCAACTGTTATGGCAACCGCCTGATTTTTGGCAATTCCCAATTTACTCACAATCGGATAAGCAACCAATGTGTGGGTTGCAAACATACTTGCTGTTAAGAAACTGGCATTAAAATCATATTGAAGCAAATAAAAACAAACTGGAAATCCGATGGAAAGTGGTAGAATAAACGTAAAAAAACCAAAGAGCAAACTCTTATTTCGATTGGCTTTAAACTCATTCATATCCAATTCTAGTCCAGCAATAAACATAATGTATAAAAGTCCAATAGTCGAAAAGAGATCAACCGCAGAGTTTTTTGCCAAGATATTTAAACCATGCGGACCGATAATAACCCCTGAAATAATAAGTCCGATAATTCCGGGAATGTTAATCTTTTTAAGTAAAATTGGACAAAGCAGAATTATAAAAAGTATTAACGAAAAAATCAATACAGGGTTGCTTAAAGGTAATTCGAATTCTTGTAATAGATGTCTGAAAAATTCTATCATATGGTAACTTTATCTTCTTGTGGTATTCATATTTGTAAAAAGACATTTTCAGAATTCAAACAAAATCCATGAAGTATTAATAATTAAAGAGCGAAACATTAAATGCAACTCGTTCTTTTACAAAAATACCGAAAAAACACTAACTTTTAACGGAAACCGCATATTAAGGTTTTAAATTTATTTCGTTGCCGAATTATTAAATTTTAATATAATTTTTAACAAATACGCAATATTAACATTAAAAAATAAATTATCGTTGCATTATTCGATTATCTTTGTCTTAACAAAAACTAAACAATGGAAGAATGTATCTCTGTTTTTGATATGCTTAAAATTGGCGTTGGCCCTTCAAGCTCACATACTTTAGGTCCTTGGCGTGCTGCCGAACGTTTTTTGGAAGAGCTCAAAGACGAAGCAATTTTAGACGATATTACAAGAGTAAAAGTCGACTTATATGGCTCACTTTCTTTAACTGGAAAAGGCCACGCAACAGATCTTGCCGTTATGCTCGGATTGAGCGGACAAGATCCTGAATATATTCCTGTTGAAGATATCGCAGGAATTATTAAAAAAATCGAAACCACAAACGAAATCAATTTGGGCAACCAAAAAGTGATTCCGTTCTTTTTTCTTCAAGACATTGTTTTCAACAAAGACTTTCTTCCGTTTCATGCAAACGGCTTAAAATTTACGGCTTACAAGTCTGATGATTCAGAATACGAATCTACTTTTTATTCTATTGGTGGCGGATTTGTCGTAAAAGAAGAACGTACAAATGCTAAAGAAAAAAAAGCAATAAAATGCGCCTTTCCTTACCCAATTCAAAACGCAGCAGAATTATTGAATTATACGATTACGGAAAACAAATCGATTTCTGAAATTGTATATGAAAATGAAATTTCGATGCGTCCAGAAGCCGAAGTGCATTCCGAATTAATGCGCATCTGGAACACTATGCTGGAATGTATGTACATTGGATGCCATTCTGAAGGTATTCTTCCTGGCGGGCTTCATGTACGCAGAAGAGCTTTTGACATGCACCAAAATCTAATCGGATTATCCAATTATACTGACCCGCAAAGTTGGCTAGAAGAAATTAGAAAGACTGAAGTTAAATTCCGTCAAATCTTAAAATGGGTAAGCTGTTTTGCACTTGCCGTGAATGAAGTAAATGCATCTTTAGGGCGTGTGGTTACTGCTCCAACCAACGGAAGTTCGGGTGTAATTCCAGCCGTTTTAATGTATTATATGGTAATTGAAAACCATAATGCAGGTGAAAAAGAAATCAAACAATTTTTGATGGTTGCAGGCGAAATTGGAAGTATCTTCAAAAAAGGATCCACTATTTCTGCTGCAATGGGCGGATGTCAGGCCGAAATTGGCGTTTCGTCTTCTATGGCGGCGGCGGCGCTTTGCGAATTAATGGGTGGAACTCCTGCTCAGGTTTTAATGGCTGCTGAAATCGCAATGGAACATCATTTAGGTTTAACATGCGATCCTATTGGCGGTTTGGTGCAGATTCCTTGTATCGAAAGAAATACAATGGGTGCAATTAAAGCGATAAATGCTGCTGAATTAGCTTTAGAAACTGATTCTAAAAATGCTAAAGTTCCTTTAGACAAAGTGATCAACACAATGTGGGAAACGGCAAAAGATATGAATTCAAAATACAAAGAAACTTCTGAAGGAGGTCTTGCAATCGCTGTAAATATGGCTGATTGCTAAAATTTAAAGTTTGCCACGAATTCCTCGAATTAACACTAATTTAAATACAAAAGTAATTCGTGAAAATTGGAGAAATTCGTGGCAAAAAATATTAAAATCACTACACAATTACTCTATTGTAATAGGAAACAGTCCATTTCTATTAGGATTTAAAGACCGAAAACCATTTTCTCTCGAAATATTCTATAATTGCTAATTCCCTTTTTACAATTATTCAATACTTTTACAACATCAAAAAAACATTAAAATGTCAGTAGCAAAAAAAGATTATAAAAGAATCACAACAAAGTCATTAATTGAAATGAAAAGCAATGGAGAAAAAATCTCTATGCTTACTGCGTACGATTATACAATGGCTAAAATTGTTGATACCGCTGGTGTCGATGTAATTTTAGTTGGTGATTCGGCATCAAACGTAATGGCTGGTCACGAAACAACCCTGCCAATTACTTTAGATCAAATGATTTATCATGCTTCTTCTGTAGTTCGCGCTGTCGAAAGAGGTTTGGTTGTAGTTGACTTGCCTTTTGGAAGTTATCAGTCAGATTCAAAAGAAGCTTTACGTTCTTCTATCAGGATCATGAAAGAAAGTGGTGCTCATGCTGTGAAACTTGAAGGTGGAAAAGAAATTAAAGAATCTATCAAAAAAATATTAAATGCTGGAATTCCAGTTATGGGACATTTAGGTCTAACTCCTCAATCTATCTATAAATTCGGTACCTATACTGTTCGTGCCAAAGAAGAAGAAGAAGCAGACAAGTTAATTGAAGATGCTCAAATGCTTGAAAAAGTAGGCTGTTTTGCTGTTGTTTTGGAAAAAATTCCAGCTGCTCTTGCTAAAAAAGTAGCAGAAAGCATTTCTATTCCTGTTATCGGAATTGGTGCCGGAGGCGGTGTTGACGGTCAAGTTTTAGTGATCCACGATATGTTAGGAATGAATAATGAGTTTAGTCCGCGTTTCTTACGCCGCTATTTAAATTTATACGAGCAAATGACACAAGCAATTGGTCAATATGCTGCAGATGTTAAGTCTAGCGATTTTCCGAACGCTAGCGAACAATACTAAAGTCAGACTGGCTTAGATTTTTAGACACACTTAGACTTCTTAGATCTCACGCTTAAATTTATTTAATTGCTTAAACTCTAAGAAGTCTACTTTTTGAAATCTTAAGCTCTTACTAAAAATAATCAACTAATTTTAGCCATGCATCAATTTAAAGAGCTTTTGATTTGGAAGAAAAGCAGATCATTTTGTTCTAAAATTTATTCTATAACAGCCACATTTCCTAGCGAGGAAAAATTTGGAATAATTAATCAATTAAGAAGAGCAGCGGTATCAATTCCTTCAAATATTGCAGAAGGTTCTTCAAGAAATTCAAATAAAGATTTCGCTCGATTTTTAGAAATTGCAATTGGATCAGCCTATGAAGTTGAGACACAACTCTTAATTTCATCTGATTTAGGATTTATAAATGAAGAGAATACAACAGAGTTAATTAATTTATTGGAAGAGATCACTAAAATGACATCCCGATTTAGAGCGACATTATTGTAAAATCAAAAAAAGTCAAATCTAAGAAGTCTAAGCATGTCTAAAAATCTAAGAAAGTCTAATATGAAAATTGTTTCAGATAAAAATAATCTCCAAGTTTTACACGAAGACAATCACATAATTGTGGTCAATAAACGTGTGGGCGATATTGTACAAGGCGATAAAACTGGCGACAAACCTTTGTCTGACGTTGTAAAAAAATACATTAAAGCCAAATACAATAAACCTGGAGATGTTTTTTTAGGTGTTATTCATCGTTTGGATCGACCAACAACTGGAATTGTAGTTTTTGCGAGAACCAGTAAGGCTTTATCGCGAATGAATGAATTGTTTAGTAATCGCGAAACAAAAAAAACATATTGGGCTGTTGTAAAGAATAAACCAATTGAAGCGTCTGCTAAACTGGTTCATTATTTAAAACGAAATGAAAAAAATAATACTTCAAAAGCACATTTAAAAGAAGTTCCTGATAGCAAACTAGCAAGTTTAGATTATACCATAATTAAAGAACTTCAAAATTATACTGCGCTCGAAATCAATTTACATACAGGGCGTCATCATCAAATTCGTGCACAGTTATCTGCAATTGGTTCGCCAATTAAAGGAGATCTTAAATATGGCGCAGATCGAAGCAATCCGGATGGAGGAATTCATCTTCACGCCAGAAAACTCACTTTTGTGCATCCTGTTTCTAAAGAAAACGTTACAATTATTGCTCCTACACCAGACGATCCAATTTGGAATGCTGTATGATTTTTATGATTTAATTGTTAAATTTTTAAATTTTATCGATTAACTTGCATGGAGTAAAAAACAAGCTAATCGGAAAATGGATTATAAAAGTAACATCGGATATCGAAAGGAAACTCTAAAAAAGTTATTGTACAATATTCAGAAAAGTGAAGATTTAATTGTAAAAGCTTTGTACGATGACTTTAAAAAACCAGAGTTCGAAGCTGTTTTGACCGAAACCAATTATGTCATTTCAGAGCTTAAAGATGTTATAAAAAACATCAATAAATGGGCAAGACCCAAACGTGTCTTTCCATCCATTCTCAATTTCCCTTCTAGCGATTATATTTACAAAGAACCTTACGGAGATGTATTGATTATTGCGCCTTGGAATTATCCTTTTCAGCTGGCTTTATGCCCTTTAGTTGCCGCAGTTGCCGCAGGAAACAGAGTTGTTCTGAAACCTTCTGAACTTACACCTCACACATCTGCAGTAATTGCAAAAATTATAGAAAAAACTTTTCATGTTAATCATGTAGAAGTTTTTGAAGGCGGAATTGAAGTTTCTAATAAACTGCTTGCACAGCGCTGGGATTATATCTTTTTTACTGGAAGCGTCGCTGTCGGTAAAATTGTTGCAAAAGCCGCAGCAGAAAATTTAACTCCAGTTACACTCGAATTAGGAGGGAAAAATCCATGTATAATTGACGAAACTGCCAATTTAAAGCTCGCCGCAAAACGAATTGTCTGGGGAAAATTTATCAATGCTGGTCAAACTTGCATTGCTCCTGATTATATTCTGATTCAGAAAAACATGAAGGTTAATTTCATTTCTTATCTAATTGAGGAAATCATAAAAGCGTATGGCAAAAAAATTAACAAATCTCCCGATTTCGCTAGAATTATAAATACAAAAAATTGGTACCGACTAACCAATATGATTCAAAATGAACATGTTTTATTTGGAGGAGAAAGCGATGCCAACAAACTTTATATTGCCCCAACACTTCTTGAAGAGCCAGATTTGGACAGTCCGGTTATGAAAGAAGAAATCTTCGGCCCGATTCTTCCAATTCTAGTTTACGAAAATGAAAATGATATCGAGAAGATTGTCAGCCGATATGAGAAACCTCTTTCATTTTATATTTTTAGCGAAAATAATTCATTCGTTCAACAATTACTTTCAAAATATTCCTTTGGAGGTGGCTGTATCAACGACACTGTGATTCATTTTTCTAACAATAGATTGCCTTTTGGCGGTGTTGGCCATAGCGGAATTGGCGCTTATCATAGCAAACGAAGCTTTGACACTTTTTCTCATCATAAAGCAATTGTAAAAAAAGGAAACTGGTTGGATTTACCTATGCGTTATGCGCCTTACAAAGACAAACTGGTTTCAATAAAACGAATTTTAGACTGGTTATAAATCAGTTAAAAACATTTCGGAATGTTTTATAGATTTTTATACTGAATTGATTAAAAATATTATATTTACGTCAAGATACCTTTCAAATAGTACAAGTCTATAAAACAATTTTACATACAAATGAAATCTACACTTAACCAAATTGAGGACATTAAAAAAAATGGCTATTCCCTTGATTTTGCTACAGTTTTTAATCACGCTTTCGAAAACTATAAAAAAATAGCACTTTATTCTGGGCTAATCATTTTAGTATTTTCAATTATTGCCGCTGTGGCTTTTATGGGCATTATGATTGCCTATTTTGGAGCTGAAGCCATGACAAAAGATTTTATTCAAAACATAGAAAACCAACAATTCACTGCTGTTCAGCTTGTAATACAAACCGTTGCTGTTTCTCTGCTTGCTGGAATTACAGCTCCCTTTGGCGCAGGTTTTCTTAAAATGGCAGATTCTGCAGATAAAGATGTAGAATTTAATGTTTCAACTATTTTCAGCTATTACAAAGCGCCCTATTTTGGACAAATTTTTGTTGCTGCTTTTATTCCTGCTTTACTAGGAACAGCTCTTGCTACTTTAGTAGAAAGTTCAGGAATTTTATTTGTCGGAAATCTGATTTCATTTACTGTCTCTTTCTTTATGTATCTATCAATTCCATTAATTGTTTTTGGAAACCTTAATGCAATTGATGCCATAAAATCAAGCTTAATTATCGTTACTAAAAATCCGCTTAACATATTTGCTTTTTTTATTATAGGTTTTCTTGGTTCGATGGTAGGCTTTATAGGCTGTTGCGTCGGAATTATTTTCACGGTTGTTTTTAACAGCTCTATGATTTATGCCACCTATTTTGCCATTTTTGGAACACCATCTGAAGAAGAAGACTCAATTGATTCAATCGGAAAATATAATGTAGATTAAAATAGAGATTTCTTAATTAAAGAGAACCTAACCACTTCTTTTAAGAATTTTCAAAACGCTATTTACTTAACCAACATACCCCAAATTCTATGGCCGCAAACTGTAGTTTTTTCAATTCGGTTATCTCAGGAATTTCCGCTATAGGGAGTGCCTTTGAATCAATTATGACCGGATGGTATGTGTTTAATTCTGACATCATTTATTACAACAACCATAAACTTATTGTTTTAGGGTTATCGCTTATTGCTTTTCTTTCGCTTTTAGTTTACCAGTTTTTTAGGATCAAAGCTAAAATTGGATATTTCATCGAAAAGAAGAAAGAAATAGACACTACAGGCAAAGAATACCAGCTTTACATTTTATTTTTTGGTATTGCCGTCATTGTCATTGAAATCATTAATGAAATTTTCAAGATTAGACCCAAAAGTCTATTAATTGTAAATGTTCTAATTGGTGTTTTTGTGCTTGTTATTTATATGATAACAAACAAAATCAGATGGGTTAGAGAACAAATTCAGCAGATTTTTATATCTTGTTTTTTCATTTATATAAGCTACGTAGCGTATAACATTGTCACTTTAAAAAGTGATGTTGTACCAATCATTGTCTTTCTGATTTCTTTTTTCTTTTCGTACAGCATCCTTAAACCCATAAAAATTTACTGGACTTTTGTTGCACTAACATTTGCCTTTCTTATTTCGGCATTAGCGTTTCATCTTATCCCCATAAAATCATCCATTTTACTGCTCAATTTCTGCATTCTTATTTTCATCATCAATCAAGTAAAGTATGCTGTTTTACTAAATAATCGTGACAATTTTAGATTTGCAAGCGAAATTGTTCATAAAGGAAATTCACTCACAATAGCATCCAATCAGAAAGGCGAAATACTATTTTGCAGCGAAACTATAACTTCTATTCTAGGACATCAGCCAGAAGACGTTATGGGATTAAAATTCTGGGAGCTACCTCACGATTCAGAGCCAGAGGAAAAATTAAACCTTGCCAATAATCCAGAAAACAGACTTTACATCAGGAAATTAAAAACTAAAAACGGCGAATACAAATACATTCAATGGAAAGATAAAAAGTTCTCAGATGATTTAATCATCAGCATTGGGCAAGATGTTACGGAACAGGTTATCGTTCAAGATCAATACAAAAATTTAATCCAGACTGCAACCGATATTATTTTCGAAATTGATGCCGAAGGTCATTTTACTTTTATAAATGAATTTGGAATTTCAGTACTCGGCTACACTGAAAATGAGATTATAAATAAACACTATTCTAACTTTATTCACGAAAATTATATCAGCAGTGCAGTAGATTTTTATGAAAATTTAGTACTAAATGAAAGTAATTATCCGATTATTGAAATCCCTATTTTAAAGAAAAATGGTGAAGAAATATGGATTTCGCAAAAAATCATCGTCCGCAAAAATGATTTAGGATTAACAACTGGTTTTTCTGGAATTGCAAGAGATATTACGGAGAAAAAAAATATTGAGAACGAGAAAAAAAAGCGTCTTAAAAAAATTGAAGCCTATAATAATTCGACCAAAAAATTATCTACTACAGACTTTAGCAAATACGACGAATTAAACACGATTATCGATTTAATATTAAAGGAAGCCGCTTCGATAAGTCATGCCAACCGCGTAAGCTTCTGGAAATACGATAGTGACTTAATTAGCTGCAAAAATCTTTTCAGCCTTGATAACCAAAGTTTAAGCGACAAAAACATTTTAAACAAAGAGTCCTATCCTATTTACTTTGAAACACTAAACAATAAAGCCATTATTAATGCTCCAGATGTTTTTAATAAATTGGAAACATCTGAATTTGAAAAACTTTACTTTACAAAAAACAATATAAAATCAATGCTGGACGTCCCGATTTTCTTAACAGGACAACTAGCAGGAGTTGTTTGTTTTGAAAATACGGAACAAAAACGAGAATGGGACAATGAAGACATTAATTATGCGAGAACTATTTCAGATGTAATTTCGCTTGCCATTTCTTCTCAAATGCGTTTAGAAGCAGAAAGAAAACTAGAACTTAAGAGCCAGCTTTTGTCAGCACTTTCTTTATGCACCGAAAAATTCCTGCTTAGCAAAACTACTCACCTGATGTTTCAGGAGACATACGATATCATTGGAAAAGCAGCCAAAGTAGATCATATGTATTATTACGAAAAAGATGCAATCTACAATACTGTCAGTCAAAAATACAAATGGTCGCGAGAAGGAGTCATCCATCAGATGACACCACTTCGTAATATGACTGAAGAAAATCTGAAGGAAATTTACGAGGCTGCATCGCAGAGAAAAATCTTAAACACCTTAACTGAAAATCTTAATGAAGGATTTTTTAAAAAACTTCTTATTGACAATGAAATTAAATCGATTTTAATTTTACCGCTCTACATAAATGATATTTTTACTGGTTTTATTGGTTTCGACGATTGTACAATAGAAAGACAATGGTCTGAAGATGAAATAAACATCTTCCAGGTATTGGCAAATAATATTTCGTCTGCATTAGAAAGAAACCGAAATGAAACTAAAATTATCGAAAGTGAAGAAAAATTCAAACTGATTGCTAACAATATACCTGGAACGGTTTATTTATCCAAATTCGATGCTTTTTCGACCAAAATATTCCTAAACGATGAAGTCACAAGCCTAACCGGATATTCAAAATCCGAGTTTATTGAAAATAACTTATCCTTTCTTTCGTTAATACATCCAGATGATAAAGAAGAAGTAATTAACAATCAAATTGATAATTTACAAAACGGAATGCCTCTGCATAATGTATACCGCATTAAGCGCAAAAGTGGCGAGTTTATTTGGATAGAAGAGTTTGGAGACGTAATTAAACGAGATGACGAAATTGAATTTGTCGGCGGAATTTATTTTGACATTACAAGCAAAAAAGAAATCGAAGATGCTATAAAAGCCAAACAGCTGGCAGAAGCTGCTAGCAAATCAAAATCTGACTTTTTAGCCAATATGTCTCACGAAATCAGAACTCCACTAAACGGAATTATTGGTTTTACACACTTATTGATGAAAACAGATTTGGAGGAAATTCAAGAAAAATACATGACCACGATTAACCAATCTGCTCATTCGCTTCTTGAAATTATAAATGACATCTTAGATTTCTCTAAAATTGAAGCTGGGAAATTAGAATTGTTTATTGATTTATATGACATTAAAAAGGTTCTAGGACAAGTCTTTGATTTAATTGTTTTTGAATCCAACAAAAAAAATCTGGAACTTAAATTGAATATTGATCCAGACGTTCCAAAATACATCTGGACAGATATTGTTCGTATTAAACAGATTTTGATTAACCTGCTTTCTAACGCCGTCAAATTTACGATTGAAGGTTCGATCAAATTAAATGTTTCTGTTTTAGAAAAAAAGCAAACCAACAACTGTATTATCCGTTTTGCTGTAATAGATACTGGAATTGGTATTTTAGAAAAGAATCAAAAGAAAATTTTCAAAGCTTTTTCTCAGGAAGATAGTTCTACAACAAGAAAATTTGGAGGAACTGGCTTAGGTTTAACTATATCCAATCAGCTGCTTGCTTTAATGGAAAGCCGTTTGCAACTGGAAAGTAAAATTGATGAAGGAAGCACTTTCTTCTTCGACTTAAATTTAAAAACAAGCAACCAAAGTATCACTGATAAATACAACGTCGAACTTAAAAATCTAAATATTGATTTAGATTCTTATAAGACACAAACAAATGGCAATCCTATTACTTTTCTAATTGTTGAAGATAATAAGGTAAATATGCTTCTTCTTAAAACAATTATAAAAAATTTATACAAGAACGCTTTTATCGTCGAGTGTGAAAACGGTTACGAAGCCATTCAGCAATTTGAAAAAATAGATCCAACCCTTATTTTCATGGATATTCAGATGCCAATTATGAATGGTTACGAAACCGCAAAAGCCATTAGAAATACTCCCAAAGGACGTGATGTTCCAATAATTGCAGTTACCGCCGGCGCAGAAAAAGATGAACGAAACAAATGTCTTTCTGCAGGAATGGATGATTATATCTCTAAACCAATTATGAAAGGAATTGTCGAAGAAGCTTTAATTAAATGGCTGGGATGATTTTTAGTTTTAAGTCGTGGCTCACTTTTAGCTGAGACTGAAAACTGCAACTAAAAACTAAACATAAACGATTCAATTTCAAAATTTATCATAAAAAATCTATAAATTCGTACAACCTTTCAATTAACAAATTAAAAAACAATTCAATATGAAATGGCAAGGCAGAAGACAAAGTGATAATGTCGAAGACAGAAGATCTATTTCCGGCGGAGGAAAAGCGATAATTGGCGGAGGAGTTATTGGGATCATTGTTTTGCTTCTGAATGTTTTTGGTGGTGAAACTGGCCAGCAAATAGCACCAATTCTTGAACAGATGCAAGGCGGACAAGGTCAGCAGACAGAAGTTGCAGCTCCATTAAGTAAAGAAGACGAAGAAATGGGAAATTTTGTGAGAGTTGTTTTGGCTGATAATGAGGATATCTGGAGTAAAATTTTTGCCGAAAATGGCATGACATACGAAAAACCAAAATTAGTGCTTTTTAAAGGCGCTGTACAAACAGCCTGCGGAGGCGCATCATCTGCTTCTGGGCCGTTTTACTGTCCTGGCGATCGAAAAGTGTATATGGATTTGGATTTCTTTGAAGAACTGAAAACTAAATTTGGCGCAAAAGGAGGCGATTTTGCCATTGCTTATGTAATTGCGCATGAAATTGGACATCACATTCAGACTTTGTTAGGAACCTCTTCTAAAATGCGTCAAATGCAACAAGGAAAAAGTGAAGCCGAAGCCAATAAACTATCAGTAGCATTAGAATTGCAAGCCGATTTTTATGCTGGGGTTTGGGCACACTATAACCAAGCCAATCTAGATACTGGAGATATTGAAGAAGCCTTAAGTGCCGCAAATGCTGTTGGAGATGATGCTATTCAAAGTAAAATGCAAGGACATGTTGTTCCCGATTCTTTTACACACGGAACTTCAGAACAAAGAATGTATTGGTTCAACAAAGGTTTTAAAAGTGGCGATATTAAACAAGGAACTACATTTGAAGAAATTCGATAATACATAAACCAAATATAATAACCACCAGAAAGCATGATGTAAACGTCATGCTTTTTTTATTCTTAAACCATATAAGTGATATAAGGTCATTTTAGACTTTGGTTATATTTCAATAAAAAATCAATTAGAGGTCATATTAGAAAACATAGCCAGCGGTTTCAACCGCTGGAGCGGAACACATATCACGATTTATTTCTATATCTATTTTATTAGCATCCCGTGGCTGAAACCACGGGCTATAGTTTGAATATTAGTTTCTTTATTTAAATCTTCTGTTAAACCTTATTATTCAGCCTTAATCTAAACTGAACTTATATAACTTATATGGTTCAAAAAAATTAAACGTACAAAAAAAGCCTTGAATTTCTTCAAGGCTTTAAATCTGGGTGGCTGACCGGGTTCGAACCGGCGACCCGCGGCACCACAAACCGCTACTCTAACCAGCTGAGCTACAACCACCATTTTTCTGCTTAGCGAGTGCAAATATAGAACAAAGGTTGAGTTCTACAAAGAAAAAAATGAAAAATTTTCATAAAAATTACATCAAATTTTCTAAGCTATTGACTGCCAAACATCTTTCAACTGTAAAACCTTCTGCAAAATCTTTCCCAACTAGTCTTCCTAAGTCCTGCGCACGGTAATTTAGACTTTCAAAAAAGTTTTTACTTGTAATTGGCGTTGCAGGTTCACTTGAATTCGGATCGTAAAATTGTGTTTTATATGCCATAATTGCTTCTACTTTCTTTTCTTCGAATCCTGTAATATCTACAACAAAGTCTGGTTCTAGATTTTTCCACTGAATATAATGATACACCACTTTTGGTCTCCACGCTTCTTGTTGCACTCCGTCTATTGAAGTTTCTATTTTCATCAAACCAGATAAAAAGCAAGCATCAGAAACCAGTTTACTTCCTTTTCCGTGATCGATATGACGATCGTCAATTGCATTACATAAAACAATTTCAGGTTTGTATTTACGAATCATTTTTATGACTTCTAACTGATGTTTTTCGTCATTAACGAAAAAACCATCACGCATGGCTAAATTTTCTCTAACAAGAACTCCCAAAATCTTCGCAGCATCTTTTGCTTCTTGATCTCTCGTTTCAGCTGTTCCGCGCGTTCCTAATTCACCGCGAGTTAAATCAACAATACCTACTTTTTTACCGAGTGATACTTCTTTTAAAATGGTTCCCGCGCAACCCAATTCTACATCATCTGGATGTGCGCCAAAGGCTAATATGTCTAATTTCATTACTTTTTGTTTTTTGTTTGTTTTGTTTCAGGTTTCAAGTTTCAAGTTGCTTGACTTTGAACATAATTTTAACCGCAAAGTTCGCAAAGGTTTAGCGCAAGGTTCGCAAAAAAAATAGCGTTCATAGCGTAAATCTTTGCGAACTTTGCGGTTAAAATTATGTTAAAACTTGAAACCTGAAACTTGAAACAATTTATAAACTATTTCTTCAAAACTCTTTTCATCGTCATCGATTTATTGACGCTTTCTTCCCATTCTTTTTCGGGAATACTTTCTTTGGTAATACCACAACCCAAATATAAAATCGCTTTATTTTCTTGAATCTGCATGCATCGTAAATTTACAAATAAATCAGAACTTGAATTGCTACCCTCATAAGAGCTATTTAGCTCTCCCAAAAAACCAGTGTAGAAAGTTCTATCATAATTTTCATTTTCTAGAATAAATGCTTTCGATTTCTTTTTAGGAAGTCCGCAAACTGCGGGTGTTGGATGCAGCGTATCAATAACCTCTTCTAAAGTTGAGTTATCTTTCAAAACTCCAGAGATATCTGTTTTAATATGCCAGATCGATCCTGCTTTTAAACTATAAGGTTCAGAAACTACAACCGAAGCCGTAAATTCTCTAAGTCTTTTTACAATAAAATCAGTCACAAATTGCTGTTCGTCTTTTTCTTTTTGCTGCCAGACAATTTCGGTTTCTTGATTGTCTTTCTGCGTTCCTGCCAAAGCCATAGTTTCAAAAACATTTCCGTTTGCCTTCAAAAGTTTTTCTGGAGTTGCACCCATCCAAAGTCCAATTTTTGGATGAAAAAAACAATAACAGAAAGTTGCAGGATATAATTGAACCAAATGCTGAAAAGTTTCAATGAAATCAAATTCAGACAAAGGTACTTCTTCACTTCTCGACAAAACTACTTTTTTGAATTCTTCATTTTTAATCGCCTGAATTCCTTGGGCAACTAAATATTCATATTGAAATTTAGCTTCAGGGTCAAAATTTAAATCGTCAATTTCGATTGGTTCAAATGAAGTAGTTTCTTTTTCAGAAGTAATAATTTCAGATTCATTTTCTGGAATCAGAATCAATTGTTTTTCATCAAAAGAAGCAAAAACAAATCCTTTTTCACTATAATCTGAAACGGTGAATAAAGTATTATTCTGCTGTAAAATCCCAACAAGATTTGAAGTATTGGGTTTTGAATAAAGTACAAAAGGCAAGTTTTGCTCTTTATGACTTTTAATCTTTAAGAAAAATGGATTCATAATTTATTCACTTTTCTTTCTGTCCAAAACCATGTTCGTCAATTTGCAAAGCGAAACCAAATTTCCTGCTTCATCGGTAATTTTGATTTCCCACAAATGAACGGTTCTTCCTTTGTGGATAATTCTGGCTGTTCCAAAAACATAACCTTCGCGAATGCTTTTCAAGTGATTTGCAGAGATTTCAATACCTCTTACCTCCTGCTCTTTCGGATTGATAAAAAAGAAAGAAGCCGCACTTCCTACACTTTCTGCCAAAGCTACTGAAGCACCGCCATGAAGTAATCCCATTGGCTGATGAACACTAGGATTTACTGGCATTTTTGCAGTTAAAAAATCTTCTCCTGCATCGATATATTCAATTTTCAGCGTTTCCATCAATGTGTTTTTAGAAAACTCATTACAGCGCGCTAAAATCTGCTCTTTTGTATAATTCATTCAAATAAACTTTAAAATCGTAAAATTAAAGAAAGATAAGACATAAATCTAAAATCCGATTCTAAAATTAAAAATCATTTATGAACTTGTCAGTTTTTTGCTATTTTTACAAAAACAATCACATATTAATCTTTGGTTATTTTTTTGCCACAGATTACACAGATTAAAAGGATTTAAAAAAATATGTTGCCACGAATTACACAAATTTCCACGAATTTTATTTCAATTTAATTCGTGGAAATTTGTGTAATTACTTCGTCAGTCCCCTCGGTAGAGTCATGGCGGAAAAAAAATCATTTTAATCCTCTTAATCTGTGGCTAAAAAAAACTTTTTAAATGCGTCAATACGTTACAATCTTTGTTCTAGGTTTAATTTTAGCATTCAGTTCTTGCCGAACTGACTTTGATACTGTTGCCAGCACTGGAGATTTGAAGTTTTCAAAAGATACCGTTTATCTGGATACCGTTTTTAAAAATATCGGTTCGAGCACTTATCAATTAAAAGTCTACAACAGAAGTAAAAATGATATTTCGATTCCGATTGTACAATTTAAAAAAGGCTTGAGCTCAAAATACCGCATGACAGTTGACGGAATGAGCGGCAACAACGGAAAAATCTTCAAAGATGTTACGCTTTTAGCAAAAGATAGTTTGTACATCTTTATCGAAACTACGGCAGATATTACAGACGCAAATCCGACTGATTTTCTTTATACCGATGAAATCCAATTTGACAGCGGCGCGAATCTGCAAGAAGTCGCTTTAGTAACTTTGATTCAGGACGCTGTTTTTCTTTATCCAAATCAAAATCCTGACGGTACAAAAGAAAAAATCAAAATTGACGGTAAAGATGTTGACGGTTTTTATTTAAGCGAAACTGATCCTGCAAACGGAAACGAACTTCTTTTTACCAAACAAAAACCATACGTAATTTACGGTTACGCGGGAGTTCCAGAAAATAAAACAGTAACTTTTGAAGCGGGTTCCAGAGTTCATTTTCACAACAATTCTGGATTGTATGTTGGCAAAAATGCTTCTTTACAAATTAATGGCGCAAAATCGACAACCGAAAAACTTGAAAATGAGGTGATTTTTGAAGGCGATCGTTTAGAATCTCTTTATTCTGATATTCCGGGACAATGGAAATCGGTTATTCTGGAAAACGGAAGCAATAATCATTCGATCAAAAATTTAACGCTGAAAAATGCTGTTGTCGGATTAGATGTCAGAAACACAGCAAGCACGATTCAAATTAAAAACTCACAGATTTACAATTGTGCTGAATACGGAATTTTAGCTCAAAATACTCAAATTAACGGAGAAAACTTAGTAATTAACTACGCTGGTTTGGCTAGTTTGTCTTGTGTTTATGGCGGAAATTACAAGTTTACACATTGTACTTTCAATAATAATTGGTCATCTTCATCTCAATTTGCTGTTAGCTTAAGTAACTCATTGGCAGGAGCAACTCCAGAAACCAATCCGCTGACACAGGCTACTTTTAACAACTGTATCATTTATGGTTCAAATACCAACGAATTTAATTTAAACAAAAATGCTAATGCGCCATTTGTTTATCAATTAAACAATTGTCTTTTAAAATTCAGCAGTTCATCAGCAAATCCACTATATCAATTTAAAACTGATACAGAACATTATACCAATATTATTCTAAACGAAAATCCAAAATTTTATAAACCTTCTGAAAACAAATTCAATATAGATAAAACTTCTTCCGCTTTTGCGAAAGGGAATCAGGCTTATATCATTACAACAGATATTTTAGGAATTACTAGAACTTCGCCGCCAGATTTGGGCGCATATCAAAGTCAGGAGTTTCCAAAGTAATGGTTTTGCCACGAAGGCGCTAAGGCGCAAAGTTTTTTTTAGAATTTTGCTTGTGTATTTTGCTCGCAAAGACGCAAAGTATTTTGACAAAGTATCCATGCCGTTTGTCATTTCGACGCAGGAGAAATCTCCGCAAGAAACTCTACAAAAATTGGCGACTTTCTGTGCGGAGCTACTTGTGGAGATTTCTCCTCCGTCGAAATGACATAAAATGAGAAAAAATTTTCTTTTTTTTAATAAAAAAACTTTGCGACTTTGCGTCTTTGCGAGATTAAATTTCCTCAATCTTGCAATTTTATTGGATTTCCTTTAAAAAAAATTGTAATTAAATTTTAAGAATCTCTTTCTTATCTAGAAGTCCTTTTTTGATTCAAATTTGAAAAACAACAATAGTTTACAGCGAAAATTTGATGATCAAAAAATGTTAAATTTCATATGTTTCAACTAGCAAAAAAATTGCATTTTCAGGGCAAAAAAGTGGAAAAATAAATAATTAAAAAGGCTCAGATTCTTGCTTTTTTTTTCGGTTTAGATTGACTAAATTTGCACCTCAATACAACAAACTACACAAATGATCCATTTCTTTGAAAACCAAAGCAAAACTGTTTTTGCAGTACAAACGCAAAACGAAATTTCAGCTCAAGACATTTCAAAATTAAACTGGCTTTTTGCCGACGCAAACAAGATCGAAAAATCTGCATTGACAGGATTTTTTGTTGGTCCACGCGCCACTATGATCACACCTTGGAGTACAAATGCTGTAGAAATTACTCAAAACATGGGAATTTCTGGCATTATCAGAATTGAAGAATTTCATCCTGCAACGGAAGATTTTAAAGATTTTGATCCAATGCTTTCTCAAAAATTCAACGAATTAGATCAAGAAATCTTCACTATCAATATTCAACCAGAACCAATTTTGGAAATTGATGATATTGCAACTTACAACAAAGTAGAAGGTTTAGCTTTAAGCGAAGAAGAAGTAGATTACTTAAACAATCTTTCGACGAAACTAGGAAGAAAATTAACTGATTCTGAAATTTTTGCTTTCTCGCAAGCGAATTCAGAACACTGCCGTCACAAAATCTTTAATGGAACTTTTGTGATTGACGGTGAAGAAAAAGAAACTTCTCTTTTTAAATTAATCAAAAAAACATCTCAGGAAAATCCTAACGATATTGTGTCTGCTTACAAAGACAACGTTGCTTTTGTAAAAGGACCAAAAGTGCAGCAATTTGCACCAAAATCAGCAGACAAACCTGATTTTTACGAAATAAAAGAATTTGATTCGGTTATCTCATTAAAAGCCGAAACACACAATTTCCCAACAACAGTTGAGCCTTTCAACGGAGCTGCAACAGGTTCTGGAGGAGAGATTCGTGACCGTTTAGCAGGTGGACAAGGTTCATTGCCATTAGCTGGAACTGCAGTTTACATGACTTCATATTCTCGTTTGAACGATGACAGAAAATGGGAAAATGCAGTTGAAGAAAGAAAATGGTTGTACCAAACTCCAATGGATATTTTGATCAAAGCTTCAAACGGAGCTTCTGATTTCGGAAATAAATTTGGCCAACCGCTTATTACAGGTTCTGTTTTAACTTTCGAACACGAAGAAGAAAACCGTAAAATTGGTTACGACAAAGTAATCATGCAAGCGGGTGGAATTGGATACGGAAAATTAGACCAATCAATCAAACACAAACCAAAAGAAGGCGATAAAATCGTAATTCTTGGAGGAGAAAATTATAGAATCGGAATGGGTGGTGCTGCGGTTTCTTCTGCAGATACAGGAGCTTTCGGTTCAGGAATCGAATTAAATGCAATTCAGCGTTCAAACCCAGAAATGCAAAAACGTGCTGCAAACGCGATTCGTGGCTTGGTTGAAAGCGACAATAACCCAATTGTTTCTATTCATGATCACGGTGCGGGTGGACACTTAAACTGTCTTTCTGAATTGGTGGAAGAAACTGGAGGTTTAATCGATTTGGATAAATTACCAGTTGGAGATCCAACACTTTCTGCAAAAGAAATTATTGGTAACGAATCTCAGGAAAGAATGGGATTGGTTATTGGTCAAAAAGATATTGATACGTTGCAAAGAATCGCTGACAGAGAGCGTTCACCAATGTATGAGGTTGGAGATGTAACGGGAGATCACCGTTTTACATTCGAATCAAAATCAAATGGTTCAAAACCGATGGATTATGCTTTAGAAGATTTCTTCGGAAGTTCCCCAAAAACGGTTATGACCGATAAAACTGTTGACAGAAAATATGCTGATGTTGCTTATTCAGCAAATGATTTCGAAAGTTATTTAAAAGACGTTTTACGTTTAGAGGCTGTTGCTTCAAAAGACTGGTTGACGAACAAAGTAGACCGTTGTGTTGGAGGAAAAGTGGCTAAACAACAAAACGCTGGACCTTTACAATTGCCATTGAATAATGTTGGAGTTATGGCTCTAGATTATTTAGGAAAAGAAGGTATTGCAACTTCTATTGGGCACGCTCCTATCGCCGCTTTGATTGATCCTGTTGCAGGAAGTAGAAATGCGATTGCTGAGTCGTTATCAAACATTATCTGGGCTCCAATTAAAGATCAATTAAAAGGAATCTCATTATCTGCAAACTGGATGTGGGCGTGTAAAAATGAGGGTGAAGACGCTCGTTTATATGATGCTGTACAAGGTTGTTCAGATTTTGCAATCGAATTGGGAATCAATATTCCGACAGGAAAAGATTCACTTTCGATGAAACAAAAATATCCAAATGACGAAGTAATTGCACCTGGAACAGTTATTATCTCAGCTGCTGGAAACTGTACTGATATTAGAAAAGTAGTTGAACCAGTTTTACAGAAAAACGGAGATTCAATTTATTATATCAATTTGTCTCAAGATGATTTCAAATTAGGAGGTTCATCTTTTGCACAAATTAGAAACACAATCGGAAACGAAACGTCTACAATTAAAGACGCTTCTTTCTTCAAAAATGCTTTTAATACCATTCAGGAATTAATCGGTGAAAACCAAATTTTAGCAGGTCACGATATCGGAAGCGGTGGTTTAATCACTACTTTATTAGAATTGTGTTTTGCTGATGTGAATTTGGGAGCTAAAATTGATTTCTCTGCATTTGCTGAAAAAGACTTGTTGAAAATCCTTTTCGCAGAAAACATTGGAATCGTATTCCAAGCAAAATCTGACGCAGCTGTTGAAGCTAAATTAAACGCAAACAATATTGAATTCTTCAAAATTGGTTCTGTAACTTCTACTGCAACTTTAGAAATTGGAAATTGGAATTTAGATATTCCAACCTACAGAGACGTTTGGTTCGAAACTTCTTATTTATTAGATCAAAAACAATCTAAAAACGGAAGAGCTCAGGCACGTTTTGAAAACTATAAAAATCAGGTTTTAAACTATACTTTCCCTGCACATTTTACAGGAAAGAAACCACAAATTGACAATTCTAAACCAAGACCAAAAGCAGCTATTATTCGTGAAAAAGGAAGTAATTCTGAGCGTGAAATGGCAAATGCAATGTATTTAGCAGGATTTGACGTAAAAGACGTTCACATGACCGATTTAATTTCAGGTCGTGAAACGCTTGAAGATATTCAGTTTATCGGCGCAGTTGGAGGATTCTCTAATTCTGACGTTTTAGGTTCTGCTAAAGGCTGGGCTGGGGCTTTCTTATACAACGAAAAAGCAAAAACTGCTTTAGATAATTTCTTCAAAAGAGAAGATACTTTATCTGTCGGAATCTGTAACGGTTGCCAGTTGTTTATGGAATTAGAAGTTATTAATCCAGAACATGAAGTTCACGGAAAAATGCACCACAACGAAAGCCAGAAACACGAAAGTATCTTTACTTCTGTAAAAGTTCAAGAAAACAATTCGGTTATGTTATCTACATTAGCTGGAAGTACTTTAGGAGTTTGGGTTTCTCACGGAGAAGGTAAGTTCAAATTGCCTTATTCAGAAGACCAATACAATATTGTTTCAAAATATGCTTACGAAGGCTATCCTGCAAACCCAAATGGCTCTGATTATAACACAGCAATGATGTGTGATAAAACAGGAAGACATTTGGTTATGATGCCTCATATTGAGCGTTCGACTTTCCAATGGAACTGGGCTCATTATCCAAAAGATAGAAATGACGAGGTTTCTCCTTGGCACGAAGCTTTTGTCAATGCGAGAAAATGGATTGAGAAAAACTAAGAAATATATTTTTATTAAAACGCCCGAATTTATCGGGCGTTTTTTTTATAGCCACGAATTTCACGAATTTTCACGAATGATTTTTTTAAGCCACAGATTATAAGGATTAGAATGATTTTTTTTCATTGTCAAAAAAAAATCTGTGAGAATCCTTTTAATCTGTGGCAAACTTTTACATACAATGCATTCGTGGAAATTCGTGTAATTCCTGGCTAACAAAACTATTTAAAACTATTCTAAGATTAATTTAATGGTATCTTAAGACAGCTTAAGCGAGCATAAACCTTCGGATAAATATCTTTGTCTCATGAAAAATATGATCCAAAAAATATACCTTCCGATTTTCTTATTTATTATAAGCCAATTTTCATTCGCACAAAAAACTACAGCCATAAAAGGAAATGTCACCGACGGGAAACTTCCTGTAGAGTTTGTCGATGTGGTTTTAAAAAATACCAGCGATTCTACTAAAGTAGCCAGTTATGCCGTAACCGATGTTATGGGAAATTTTGCTTTAGAAAATGTGCCGTCTGGCAACTATCAGCTTCAGCTTAAATTAATTGGTTTTAAAACGGTTTCTCAAAAAATAAAAGTTGCTGAAAGTCCAATTTCTATTGGAACTATCGTTTTACAAAATGACGCCAATTTACTCAATGACGTTGTTGTAAAATCTCAGAAAAAACAAATTCAGAAAACAAACGAAGGCTTTATTTTTAATGCCGTTTCGAATATTTCACAAACAGGCGGAACCGCCACTGATATGCTGAAAAGTATTCCGACAGTTGCTGTAGATGCTGAAGGTGGTATTACCTTAAGAGGAAAATCTCCAATGATTTTGATAAACGGTAAAAATTCTGCTATTACCAATATGGATCAGATTGCAGCGAGCAGTATTGAAAGTATCGAAGTAATTAGCAATCCGACGGCGAAATACGATGCTAATGCTGAAAGTGGTATCATTAATATTAAACTGAAAAAGAACAATCTTAGCGGTACAAATGGCGCTGTAGCTTTGGGTGCGGGTTTTGGCGCAAAAGGAAGAGTGAATAGTTCGGTACTTTTAAACCATAAAACTGAAAAATGGAACTTTGGTTTAGGATACGACAATCGTTTTGCCGGAAGAACAAAAAAAATAAATGCCGATAGAACCAATTATTTCATTGATGACGAACATTATATTCATCAAAATAGAAATGATGAAAGAACCGAAGGCCTTCAGAACTTAAAACTAAATATTGACTTTTCTCCAAATGAAAAAAACAGCTTTTCTTTTGAGGCACTAGGAAATATTGAAACTCAAGACAACGATGAAACTTTATACACGCAGGTAAATACAAGTTCTAATGCATTTTTCTCTAGCAATAAAAGACATTCTTTGGAATTGGAACGTTCAAAAGTTGGCGAACTTGCCTTTACTTATGATCGTAAATTTGATGATGACCGAAAAAGTTTAAATACTTCAATTACATCTTCTTTCGGAAAACACAGAGAAAATACCGATATTGACACTTATAATTACGATGAATATCAGCAGCAGATTGGTGACGCTTTGTTACAGAGAACACATAATTACGAAAATCAAAATATTTCGAATGCCATTGTAAATTACGCTTTTCCAATTTCAGAAAAATCAATTATAGAAACAGGCTACAAGGGAACCTTCAGATTTTTCAATTCAGATTTTGAAAGTGCCGATATGATTAATGGCGATTATGTAGTGAATCCGTTAGCTAGTAATAGTTTTGAATTCAATGAACAGATAAACGCTGTTTATGGTTTGATGAATTCTTACATTGGTGATAGCGAAAATCCAAAATGGAAATACAATTTAGGTTTGCGTGCCGAAAATGTTTCCAATACTGGAGCAACGCAAAATAATAGCGATCGATTCAGTAATAATTACTTAAAACTCTTTCCGTCAGCTTCCATACAATTGAATTTAAAACCTGATGAATTTATAAAGTTAGGATATAGCAAACGAATTAACCGTCCTGATCTAGATGATTTAAATCCGTTTATTGATATTACAGATGCACTGAATCCGCATGGTGGAAATCCGTACTTAAAGCCAGAGATCATTCATATTGCCGAAATGAGTTATAATAAAAACTGGAAAAATTATTCTTTCTCGACCAATGCTTTTTACAGAAATGCAACCGATGCCATTAGGCAATATGCACAGCTTTTAGACAATGGTGTAATTTTACTTCAGCCACAAAACATTGGAAGTACTGTTACGTACGGTTTAGAAACAATTTTCAGTCTTAAACCATTTTCTTTTTATGATGCCAATATTAGTTTAACTGCTTTTCAGCAAAACATTAATGCAGACAATTTGCCACAGGCCGAAGATGTCGTAAGCAGTGCTTTTAGCTGGTACGGAAAAATCATTAATAATTTTGTTCCTTGGAAAGGCGGAAAACTTCAAATTATTGGCAACTATAATTCGGCTGTTGCAACTCCGCAAGGAAAAAGAATTCCGATTTATAATGTTGATATGGGATTTCAGCAAAAATTAGGAAAAGGAAATGCTCGACTAGGTTTGGTTGTAACCGATATGTTCAACACTTTAGAAAGCGGTTATAAAAACAATACACTTTTGTTTAGCAATCATCGAACCAATAAATCTGATACACGCGCTTTAATGGTAACTTTTGCTTATACTTTCAGATCTGATTTTAAAGAAAAACTACTCGAAAACCAGTTTTCTACAGAGTAAAAACTCATCTAAAATAAATAAAACATAAAAATTTCATTCTTGTATTTTTAAGCTTCCATTCTATAAAAAAAATGGATTATATTCGCCCAACAAAAAATCAGCCACTAGATTTTTTTGGCCCAAAAACACTTAAACCTACATCGAATGAAATTATTAAAATTACTTTTTATTTTCAGCATCTTCTTTGCTGTTACACCATCGCATTCACAAGTTCACGTAGATCAGATTATTCACAATTCTAAAGAACGCTACATCACCACAACTATCGGTTATCCAGTTCCTGGAACTTACGCACCTTTAAATCAAAAACAGCCTATAACGGTATTAAATCCAGACGGAACAGGTTTTATTCAGGCCGAAGATTTAAGCAAACAAAAAATCAATTGGGGAATAGAATGTAACGAAGAAGGTGTTCCTGTATTTAAAGAAGGATTCAATAGTGCCTCTTATACGTTTTGGTACAGACCAAACGATAGTGAAGAATGGTACTACTCTCAATTTTCTATTCATTTTGCCAAGAAAAAAATGTTTTTGATGGGCGAAAGAGTAAAAGAATATGTCGATTACAACGTACAATAAGCATTAAAAAAAGAATCCAAATTAAACTTTTCTTGATTTTTAGGAAATTTCACCGCAAAAAAGAAAACGTTTTCGTTGATTTTTAATAGTCTCTATAAATTTTCCCATAAAATTTCATTAAATAAAAAATCATACCTAAATTTTATTTAATTTGCGATAAAATTCAATATATTAAACATGGTTTCAATCACACGCCTTTTTGATTTTCCCTATTATCAACAAGAAACTTACAACCTTCCAGTTGCTCTTGCAACCAAAAAAAATGGAGTCTGGGAAAAAACATCCAGTGAAGAATATATTGCAAAAGCAAATGCTATTTCGAGAGCATTATTGCGTATGGGCGTTCAGAAAGATGATAAAATTGCTTTAATAAGCTCAAATAACCGTACCGAATGGAATATTATGGATATTGGTATTTTGCAGACTGGTGCTCAGAATGTTCCCATTTATCCAACTATTGCAGAAGAAGATTACGAATATATTTTAAACCACAGTGGCAGTATCTATTGCTTTGTTTCTGATGAAGAAGTTTTAGAGAAAGTAAATGCAATTAAGGCCAATGTACCTTCATTAAAAGAAGTTTATTCTTTTAATGAAATTGATGGCTGTAAACACTGGTCAGATTTATTGATTTTAGGCGAAGATGACAGCAATCAAAGCGAAGTTGAAGCTAGAAAAGACAGCATCCACACAGACGATTTAGCTACTATTATTTATACTTCTGGAACAACAGGAAGACCAAAAGGCGTTATGCTTTCGCACAAAAATATTGTGTCAAATGTTTTAGACAGTTCGCCAAGAATTCCGTTTGATCCAGGAAAAAGTACAGCATTAAGCTTCTTGCCTATCTGCCATATTTTTGAAAGAATGATTTTGTACATCTATCAATATTATGGCGTTTCAGTTTACTTTGGAGAATCTATTGATAAAATCAGTGATAACTTAAAAGAAGTCCGTCCAACTGTAATTACTGCTGTACCAAGGCTTTTAGAAAAAGTGTACGATAAAATTTATGCTAAAGGAGCTGAATTGACAGGTATCAAGAAAAAACTGTTTTTCTGGGCTATCGATTTAGGTTTAAAATATGAACCATACGGGGCAAATGGTGCTTGGTATGAATTTCAGTTAAAAATTGCCCGCAAGCTTATTTTCAGTAAATGGAAAGAAGGTTTGGGCGGAAATTTAGATTTAATGGTTTCTGGAAGTGCCGCTTTACAGCCACGTTTAACAAGAGTTTTTGCTGCTGCAGAAATTCCGGTTATGGAAGGTTACGGTTTAACTGAAACTTCTCCAGTAATTGCCGTAAACGATCAAAGAAACAAAGGATTTAAAATTGGAACTGTTGGAAAACCAATCCGTAATGTGGAAGTGAAAATTGCCGAAGACGGAGAGATTCTATTAAAAGGTCCGAACGTAATGTTAGGCTACTATAAAGACCCAGAAAAAACTGCTGAAGCTGTAATTGATGGTTATTTCCATACAGGAGATATTGGAGAAATTGACAGCGAAGGTTTCTTAAAAATTACAGATCGTAAAAAAGAAATGTTTAAAACTTCTGGCGGTAAATATATTGCTCCGCAAATGATCGAAAATGCAATGAAACAATCTCGTTTTATTGAGCAGATTATGGTTATTGGTGAAGGTGAAAAAATGCCAGGCGCTTTTATTCAGCCAAACTTCGAATTTGTAAAAGAATGGGCTAAAATCCATAAAATTACTTTAGGAAGTTCTGATGCAGAAATTAGTGCTAATCCAGATGTTATTAAACGCATTGACGAAGAAGTGGAAAGCATCAACAAAAAATTCGGACACTGGGAACAAGTAAAACGTTTTGAGCTTACACCAGATGTTTGGTCTATAGATGGCGGACAGCTTACTCCTACTCTAAAATTGAAACGTAAAATTATTAAAGAAATTTACAAAGATCTTTACGGAAAAATCTACGGAAACAATTAATAAATCAGAATAATATAACCAAACGAAAACGGCTGTCAATTGACAGCCGTTTTTAATTTATGAGTATATCCCTCAATGACTAATGCCATTATAATTATCAAAATGATTTCTATTTTTCTAGAAGAAAAAGTTTTTAAAATCTAGGAAGAAACTTCTTTTCTTAGCTTTCTTTTCAAGCTTTTCTTTTTTTTCGCTTCTTTTCTTTTTGAGAACCTCTTTAGCTTTCTCCATCCGTTTAGCCGGTTTTATTTCCTCTGTTTTAGAATTTTCGTAAAACTTTTTGAAAGGACGCGGTTCAAAATCAACCAAAATTGCAGCCATATTTATAGCGTCAATGTTTGATGGATCCGTTTCACCTTTAAAGAAAGTCTCGATAGGTCTAAACTTATCTTTCTTCTCCTTAAATTTATTCTTTTTGCTGTGATCGAAATCTAAACCCAAAAGATTACTGAAAACATTCAAATCATCTTTGGTTGGGTTGTTTTCGAAAATCAACCAGCACAAATCACGAAGTTTACCACGAGAAGGCTGGTACAAATAATCAAAGTATTTACCTTCCTTTTCTATCTCGTATTTCTTTCTAATTGCTTTTTTATATTGTTGTAATGTATTGTTTTGCATGGTATTTTGATTTTGTAGTTCTTGGGAATCTCAGGAAATTGAAGGTTTTTCTAAGAAATCCAATATCATACAAGTTCAAAAGCACCATTGCTTTACCAGAGAAATATCTCTAAATGATATATATAATTTTCCTAAAATTCACCTTTCCATTCCATAGGTTAATAAGTTCTAAATCCACCTCTCTACTCGAGGCAAATGGCAACTCACTAAATTCCACTTTATCTGTTTGACCACTATAGTCTGACCTAAGTCCTATTTTTTGATTCATCCTTAAATTTTTATTATTAAACTTTTTTTTGCCACTAAGGCGCTAAGACACTAAGTTTTCTTTTCATCTTTTCTTAAAAATCTTTGCGACTTTGTGCCTTTGTGGCTAAACGACCGGCACAAAAAAAGCACCCAATTAAAGGTGCTTCTATAACAAATACGATATAACTATCCTATTGCCTATATTGATGCACCGACATGTAAAAGCATTCACGAAACGAAGTCGCGGCTACTAATCCTGGGTTGTGTATGTATAATTTAAAACTCATTTTATTTATTTTTTATAATTGTTGTTGTTATTATTATTTATTGCAATTGCAATTGATATTGATATTTCAATTTGTTTCAATTTTGTTTGGCAAAGATATGATAGAAAAATTCATATTTCCAAATATTTTTTAAGATTAATTTTCTGACTATCAATTAGTTATGCTTAAAATTTAGACAAAGGAATTCCTGTCCACAAACTGGTGCAGATCTCACTTTTGTATCAAATGACTGTTACTCATTAGATTACTTTCCAAGACTATATCTTCCTATTTTTATTAATCATTAAACATTTTGGTCAATTATTTTTTTAGTTTTTTTAGTTCTGGTTTGTTTTCTTTATCATTTTAAACGGCTTTCTTAGCATATTGAGCGAATTTAAATTGCTCCAAAACAAAAAAAACGTCCTACAATGAGGACGCTTTTCTATTTTATGATGAGTTTGACTCTAAATACTAAATCATAATTTCATAAAAATACATACGCATCCTGAGCTATTAGCTGGAAAATCTCCTGCTAAAGGTTCAAAAAATTGGCTTGATGAATATTTCATATGTATTTTTTCTATTATTAATTACAGATACAAATGTACTATATTTTAGATTAATTTAACAAAATATAGCCAAAATATATTTTTTGTAACAAAAAATCCCGACAATTGGTTATTGTCGGGATTTGAGTTTTTATTGAAATAATTTACGGTTGCTACTACAAGCCTTATAAATCTGCTTCTCTGAAAATGGCGATAACGTTTCTGCCAGATTTCGGCTGGTTCTTAAACAGCTCAGGATTTTTTGCCTTAAATTGATATCGTCGCCAAACTCTGTATGCATTAAGAGCTCGAAGATTTCCTGCAAATACAGGGGCTGTTCTTTGTAATCTCCCTCAAACAATTCATCTGAAAGGAAATTAATTACGGATGGCACTACATCACGATGTGTTGGTTTTTGATTTTCTTTTTGCATAATAGAAAATTTTAGATGCGCGAATACCTCGCTTTAGGTGTGCAAAACATTCAAAGGAATGATTTAGGACAGTTTCCTGTTCCTTCACCATGACGAGGTATTCGTTTATGTTAACTTAAAAAAGTTTTAAGGATTTCTCCTTTGATTGTTTTGCATCGCAAAGATATACTTTTATTTTAAAAAGAAAGAAATAACTTACTTTTTAACTTTTGCGTTTTAAGTTTAAGTTTAAAACAAAGATAAAGGTAATATTGTGGGTTAGTTTTTCCTTATAACAATTCATTTTATTCTCCTCTGCATATTATTTACTCTGAAAAATCCTTAAAATCTACTTTAGGATTAATTTTCGGGCAAATTTCTTTAAAGGCCTCTTTATAGAAAGTTTCTAATATTTTTACTTTTTCATCTCTTTTTCCTTTTGGAATTTGATATAATACAGCATCATGCATTGGTAATAAAAATTCTATTTCTTTATCAAATTCATAAACTTTTGCAATAGCTTTTTTTAATATTAAAGAAGCATTTCCTTGAATTCTTTGACTAATTAACCAGTTCTCTTCAATATTATACTTCTGCTCTAAATTTTTATACCTCTTATTACCTTCAGTTGTTTCGATAAATCCATTCAATTTAAAACTTTCTTTTAGTTCTAAATTAAATTTTTCAATATTAGGAAAACTATTAAAAAAAATATCCAAATCAATTTCAGTCTCTTTTTTAATATTTTCTTTACTCATTCCATAACAATAACTAAAAAAAAGCTGTTTACATTTATCACGAGAAATATTAGGTACATCTTTTAAAACTTCATACATCTGCGTATAAATATCTTCGTTATTATACATTTCTATTAATTTTAAATCATTAGCCTCCGAAGCCAATATTCCAGCTTCAAACTGACAATAGTCAATATACAACAACTCCATATTCGCTTCTGGCACAATTACCTTCCTATACTCCCTATTCAACTGTTGAAATGAAGGAGAATCTACTAATATTCTACTCGTAACTGTCCCAAAATACTGGAATTGTGGAAACACTTTTTTATTGTCAAGAGAACCTATTCTCGTTAATATATTTCTATTTCTGGAAAATCTTCTTTCTTTATATAAGAGATTAATCAAATCATAATCATCCTTATAAAATTTAAGTTTTTGAGCATATTCATTAGTACCTATTGTATCAACCACTAATGGTAAAATTGCTCCTATTTCTTTCTTAATATTTTGAAAATCCGTTTTTGAAAATATTCCGTAATCTAATTGAAGTCTATTCTTAACATTATAATATTCAACATTAACATTTTGTATTAGAGAAGTAATTAGGGTTGTGTCAATTGATATTCCTTTTTTTGTTCTCTCTAATAAAATAGAATTCATTTTTTTTTCTATCAATAAATACCTTTGTAATTCATTTTTATCAATTAAATCTTGATTTATAGTAACAAATAAATCTTCAATTGATTTTAGCAAAAAAATAAAAATGTCCTTAATTTCTTTATTGTCATTACCATCATTAAATCCAAAATATATTCTTCTTGCTTTATTTAATTTTTGGACCATCTCTTCACTACTATCATTTTTATGAAGTTGATTTAATAAATACCAAAAATGCCATGGCTTCTCATTTTTTCCAAACTCGTTTTTAGAGTGCCCTATAATTTGTTTTTTTATTTGCTCAATATCAACAAAATGTATTTTTTCATTTATTTCTATTGCATCAATAATGTTAGGAAAATCAAACGACACTATACTATACTCTTCTCCATTTCTTAAAAAATCCAAATTTTTATAAGTCTTTATTTCTCCTTTTATTTCTTTACAGTAATAGAAGACATTTTTCTTACCTTTTGAATAGAATAAATGCTTTAAAATAATTATTTCCATTTATAATGAAATTAAATTAGGGGTATCTCTAATAATATCAGAATATTTAAGACTAGGTAAATCTGAAACGAAAACTTCTTTACTCTCTCCGTATAATTTTTCATGAAAATCTTTCAAATCTTCTAATATCACGTTTTCTTTAATCTCTTTTGGATTAACCATTCTTAGAGCAATAAGAGCATTCCTTTGAATAAAATAATTATCAGAAAGGTTACCTGTATTTAATGATTTAAGCATTGTTGTTTTGTGTTTTCTCCAATCAATTGATGCTAAATATAAAAATGCTCCGGCAGTATCTGCCTGATTTTCTTGATTAGTACTTTTAATAATATTTGTAGCATAAGTAATCAGTTTTTGAGATTTAAAGTTATTATTACTTAAAAACATCCATAAATAATAAGTTTGTCCCTGATAAATGTTTTTATATCTATCCAAAATTATATCCTCTAAAACTTTAAAAGTGCTTTCATCGTAATAACTTTTATCAATTGCTCTAAGAAGTTTTATAAAACTTGTTGTTAGCCAAGGTTGATTTATTAATTCTTTCAAAACATAGTCAATAACTTCTTTAAAATTTATAATATCCTTTAGGCCTGGAGTTCTAGCAAACTGATGTAATTTCTCAATACAAAACCCTAATTTTCTCTTTTTAAGATAATTCTCTTCGTCATTTTTATCATCAATTGTTTTTTTAAACATTCTAAAAGTAATATGTACAGCCTTTTGCACATCTCTTTTTCTTTTAGTTGATAAAAGACTATTTATTTGTTCAATTTCAGTCAAAGATTCCGGCAAATATTCTGCTATTGGAATCAAATCTTCATTAAAATTTAAGATTTTTGTTTTCGATGAATTTAGGCTTAAACCTAAATCTCTCATAGCTACAGACAAATCATAAATTGCTTTTATGGCTTCTGATTTTGTTTTACATACAATTCTAATGTCATCCATATATCTATAATAGTAAAGATGATTATTTGAATCTATCATTATATTGTCTAGTTTATTCAAAAATAAATTTGCCAAAAAAGAAGAAGCGTCTCTATTTTGTGGTATTCCAAATTCTGAATTAACTAACTTGTCATTCCAATGGATTATTAATTCTTTTAAATTCTCAATAATCTTATATAAATTATTCTTTTTTTCAGATGTTTTACTATCATAATCGTGGACCAATTCTTCTAAATAATCAAACAACAATTTAATGTTTATGTTTTCAAAAAAGTTAGTTATGTCAGCAACAACAAGAAATGGTCGATCTTCATTTAAAACAGATTTTGTCTTATATATATATTTTTTCCATTGCTCAATAGAATAGTGAAACATATATTTATCATTTCCTTTACCAGTATTATATCTAAAAGAATAAACTTTCCTGTCCAATGCCAAGTCAAGATTTTCTGCCAGTTTATCAATATATGCCTGATAAATTATTCTATCAATAAAACTAACTTCTATAGATGGCCTTGTCGAATACCCAGATTTAGGAATAGTAAAATGTTTTGCAATAGCAGATGGTTTATACTTTATTAATGAATTATCAAGGCTGGCAGAAATCCTTTTCAAAAAGAATTTCTTAGATAGAATAAATCTAAAATTTAAAGGATCTTGAAACCAATCATCTCTCAAATCATTCCTAAGTCTTTTTATCGCACGCCAAATGTTAAGTTCAACACCATTAACAATAATAGATTCAAAATTTATTATTGAACCGTCATTATCTATTCCAATCTTAGCTAAATCATTAGTAGATTTAAATTTTTCTAATTCAGAATTGTATTTATCTAAATGCAAATTCAAAATTTTCGCATCTAATTTTTTTGCTACAAATGAATTTGCAAAACCTGTTTCATCTGTAACTTGAGTAATTAATCCCACTAAAATAGAACGATTACTATAAAACAATCCTGAGCCTGAAAATCCAGAAATTTTTTCATACGAATCTTCACCAACCATATTTGTAAAACATTCTACTTTGAAATCTTTCGTTTTTGATGGATTTATTTTTCTTTTGAAATTAAAACTTTCCGGATTTCCATTTGCAAAACTCGGATATCCATATGAATTAAAATATCCTTTTTGAGTAATATTACCTAAAATAAACTCTTTAATATCTTCTGTGGCAGCAATAGAATCAACTAATAAAATAGCAATATCGTGATCATAAAGTGGAATAATTCTATCTTTACTTATTACAAAAATATTATCAATTTGCCCCTCATCATTTTGTCTTAAAACGCTTATTTCTAAAACATCTTTTTCATCTGGAAAATTTTCAATTTCTCTATTCCCAAACACACAATGTAGTGCTGTAATAACATAATCTATTCCACATTTTTTAGATGTTTTATATAAAATACCAGTTCCTACTGATTCTTTTGATTGCCCTTTAAAAGTTGTTATAATTTTTACAGTTACACTTTTTAAAAGTTCTTCTTGATTAATATTTAAGTTATAACTACTATTCATATATTTATTGTGTAACCGTTTTCTGTGTTAGGTTTTAAGCTCTCAAAATTATAATTTTTATAATCCTCTTCAGTAAATTTCATTTCATCAACTACCTCTTTATAATTAAAAATAAAAGAATCAACAATTGAAAAATTTCTATCCCTTGATAAAATCTTCGCTATACCTAATTTGTTTGGCAAATTAGATTTCCCACCATTTGTACTAATAATAAACCTATTACAATCCAAAATATTTAATAATTCAAAACTTAAACTCCTGTAACTACAATGATGAGATAACTTTACATAGTCTATTTTTAGTTTTTCTAACTTTTGTTCTATTAATATTTTTTTAATTGATTTCACCACTACATCCGGATTTGCATCTCCTAAAAACAAAATACTTCTTTTTTCGAACTTAATCAAAAAAGCTATGCTAACCCTATTTTCTATTTTGGAATCTAAATCTTCCTGTTTACTTATAAATATTTTAGTGTTTTTTTCTATTAATTCTCGAATGGAAAAATGATAGTCTTTGGAATCTAATGAAATATCTCGTGGATAATTTTTAGAATTTTCTATTTCTAATTTTTCTATATCTGTTTTATAGGGAGAGAGAAGAGTTAATTCTATTCCATGAAAATTATAAAAATCAAAAGTCGGTAAATAAATATTAGATTTTCTAACTAATTTTAGCTTATCGATTAATTCTTGTACTTTACATGATTCTAAAAAACTAATATCTTTATTTTCAGAGCTTTCGTTCTTGGGATAAAATGAATTTAACCATACTTCTTTGATTATACTTTTATCAATTTTACTATCTGATAATAAATAATAAATACCTTTAATATGATCCTGATCTGTATGGGTAATTATTAGCAAATCAATACTTTCGCCTCTTTTTTGTATATCTAAAATTTCAAGTTTTAGATACTTTTTATATTCACTTTTCTTATTACCTCCATCAATTAGAATATTCTTATACTCATTATTATCATCTAAAAAACGAATTAGAAGACAATCGCCATTACCTGCTTTTAACACTTTTAAAGTAAAACTCATATTTTTCTACATTACGAAAGATAAATATATTCAAAAAGCCTAAATCTCACTTAAATATACTTAAAGAATTCTATTTCTTTATTCCGTCAAATGTATATAAACAAAAAGCCCTTAAATCAAGTAAAAACACCTGATTTAAAAGCCAACAAATAATCTTTATAATTAAGACTTAATCCCAAAAAAGCTTTTAGAATTTCGAGTCGTTTCCTCCGCTACTTTAGCTAAAGTAATACCTTTAAACTGTGCAATTGTTCCGGCAACATACGGCAGAAAAGCAGGTTCGCAACGGCGTTCGTGGTATTTCTTCAAGAGGCTGTTCGGGACATTTTTAGGAAGCATAAACGGCGCATCGGTTTCAATCATCATTCGGTCGAGCGGTACGTACTGAATGACTTCTTTTAAATGGCTGAAACGTTTGGCATCTGAAATCGCTCCCGTAAAACCCAGATAAAATCCGTTATCGAGATAGGTTTTGGCTTCCTGCAGCGTTCCCGTAAAACAATGCACGACGGCTTTTGGTAATTGCGGCAAATAGTCTTTGGTAATATTCATAAAAGAATTAAAAGCGCTTCGTTCGTGCAAAAACAAAGGTTTCTGTACTTCGATCGCTAATTCGAGCTGGGCTTTGTAACATTCTTCCTGTTTGTTTCGGGGCGAAAAGTCACGATCAAAATCGAGTCCGCATTCGCCAACCGAAACCACGTGTTTCAGTTCTAATAATTTCCTGAGTTTCGAAATACTCTGGGCATCAAAACTCTTCGCATCATGCGGATGTATTCCCGCCGTAGCGTACAGCACGCCTGGATACTGTCTCGCAATCTTCGCAGATTCTTCGCTATTTCGTACGCTGGTGCCCGTGAGTATCATTTGCGATACATCGGCGTCGAGCGCATCTTGTACGACATCGTCTATGTCGTTTTGGAATTGTTTGTTGGTTAGGTTGATTCCTATGTCTATATAATTCATTTTTTTAAAGTTGCTAAGGTTCTGAGAGGCTAAGGTGCTAAGTTTTTTTCCTCTCTGAACCTTTAATTATTTTTTATTTTTTAAACGTAATATTTGTCATTTCGACGAAGGAGAAATCTTCGCGAGAAACTCTACAAAGATTGGACTCACGTTGCGGAGCTACTTGTGGAGATTTCTCCTCCGTCGAAATGACATAAAATGAGGAAAAACCTTTGCGAACCTTGCGTAAATCTTAGCGAACTTTGCGGTTAAAATCACCACAAAGCGTTAGACGAACTGCAGTGCACCTCTACACTGAAAACTGTGACCGAGACTGAACACTAAAAAACTGATCACTGACCACTAGTCTTCTCGGCTTCCATCATCAGCCATTCTAACCAATTTCGGTGTAAACTTTGCCACAACATCCACTAAATCCTGTTGCGCTTCCATCACCTGATTGATATCTTTATACGCCATTGGGGCTTCGTCAAGACCGGCTCCGATAAGCGTAACGCCATGATCTTTCAGAATGGATTTCATTTCGGTTTGTGTGATGTTTTTTATGGCTTGGGTCCTGCTCATTTGTCTTCCTGCTCCGTGTGAAGCCGAATTAATGGCGTTCTCCTCGCCTTTTCCTCTCACCAAAAATCCCGGTGCGGTCATACTTCCCGGAATGATTCCCATAACGCCTTTTCCTGCTGGAGTTGCTCCTTTTCTATGCACAATCACTTCTTCACCGTTCCAGATTTCTTTCCAGGCGAAATTATGGTGGTTTTCGACTTTGGCTAAAATCGTCGCACCCAAAGCGCGCTCCATTTTGTTATGGATAATCTCATGACAAGCCGAAGCGTAATCTCCCGCCAAATTCATCGCCAACCAATATTCCTGACCTAATTGCGAATTCATATCTAAATACGCTAAATTTTTGGCAACTTCTGGAAGTTTACATTCGTCTTTGGCGATTTTGGTATAATGACCTGCAATGGTCGCACCCATTCCGCGTGAACCGGAATGCGTTAACAAAGCGACGTATTTTCCTTTTGGGATATTCAAAACGGCATCGTCTTGCGCAAATTCCATGATTCCGAATTCAACAAAGTGATTTCCACCACCCGAAGATCCTAATTGCGACCAGGCTTTATCTTTCAAGTTCTTCACAAACAGATTCATATTGAAAGTTTCATTTTCCAAAACCGCATGATCTGATTTGTGCTGACCGTGAAATCCGTGACCTGCTCCAAAAATAGAATTCGCAATTAATTCTCTTTTGAATTTCGCTTCGTTTTCAAAGTAAAAATCTTCTGGAATATCGTAAACCGACAACGCCATTCTACATCCAATATCAACACCAACACCATACGGAATAATGGCATTTTTTGTGGCTAGAACTCCGCCAATTGGTAATCCGTAACCTTGGTGCGCGTCTGGCATTAAAGCTCCGGCAACCGTAATAGGCAGTTTCATGGCAACTTCCATTTGTTTTCTGGCTCCGTCTTCGATATGATCCAATCCATAAGCCGAATAGGCATTCGGATTCTGATTTAAAGCAATGAAATCTTCTGGTTTTTCATTCGATTTTTCGATTAAAGCCACAGCCAGTCTGCTGAAGATTTTATCGTCTATATAATTTTCCGGAGTTTCTAAGACGTTTTTGAAATTTGTGATCATTTCGTCTTTTGTGAACCCGTTTCTTTTGCTATTTATTTTTAAAGCAATCCCGATTATTTTTCCTTCTGGGAATCCTAATTCTAATATATCTGTTCCGTTTATTTGTGTTTTCATTTTTTTGTTTTTTTAAGGGACAAAGGGGCAAAGGTTTTTCTTTTTCAAGCCACAGATTATGAGGATTAAAATGATTTTCTCTTTTTTTTTGTCATTTCGACTGAAAGGAGAAATCACACTAGAAACTCCGCACAGAACGTCGCCAATCTTTGTCGAGTCCCGAGTGTGATTTCTCCTTTCAGTCGAAATGACACGCTGTGTCTTTAATTTTATTTAATTGATGTTTTCAACATTCATTTTTTAATTTTTAAAAGAGGTAACACTTAGGAATGGTCTAATTTTCTTGGAACGAAGTAACCATTTCCTGACGACACTCTTTTTTTAAGAGCAATATTCTATAAGCGACTTTAGGATTCGAACCTAATATTATCAACCAACGAAGTAGCGCTTTATAGACGGCATCTTATTTTTTGAAAAAGTAATAATTTATAAGAGTTAATATTCAACCTAAACGAAGTAGCTCTCATATACGACATTTTTCAGTTTTAAAAAGAAGTAAAAAGCAATAAGAGAAACGGGGCTTGTCTTGCCAGAGTCGAACTGGATAACCTTGCTGATTTTACAACTTTGCTATTCCTCCCCAAATTTGAGACGAAGTAACTCTTATTTACGACATTCTTTTTTATTTTTAAAACAAGGCAACAAACGATAAATGAAATTTACGTGCTCTACCACTGAGCTACACTTCCTTTTAAATTTTTTTTCTTGCGGAAGTGGCGGGGCTCGAACCCGCGACAACGTCGTTAACAGCGAAGTAACACTTATCTACGACACTTGCTTTTTATTCTTATTTTCAATGAACTTATTTCTTTTACAAATATTCAAATCATACTGCGCAATTATTTTGCGCAGTAGATTGAAAATTTACAATTCTATTCGATTAATGTAATTCAAAGCGCTGTTTTTATCCTTTAAAGCATTCAAAACATCAAACACTTTATCAGACCAGCCGGCTATTAAATATACATCGTTTTTTTCGATGTTTATTGGCGACTGGCCGTAACCAGCCAAATCAAACAAATACAATTTTGCATTCGGAGCGATACTTTTGTATCGGTTCCATGAATTTGCAAATGAGTCTTTTGTGTACGCGTTATTCCACATTTGAACGTCTGTAAACAACATTACTTTGTCTACAATTTCTTTTCGGGCGATTAAATCTTCCAAAACCAAATGACCATTTGTAGCGTAACCTACTTCACCTTCACGTTTGTAATATTCGTTAACGTTGGCCAATATGCTTCGTTTTGGCATATTGATTATTTTCCAACGATCACCAAACATACCGCTTACCACATTTTTACAACGGCTTTGCATTAACATACCCAACATCAAACCGATATCATAAAGCAATACTTTGCTTTTTGGTGAAATTGGCTGTTGCATTGAACCTGAAACGTCACAAGCGATTACAACTGATGTGTTTACATCAAAACCTTTTATGTTTTGTGAACTTGCCATAACAGCATCTTCTAAGGCATCTAAAACCATTGAAGTATATTTAGAATTCAAGTCTTTCACTTCACGATGTGCTGCTAAAAATCGGAAAGGCAATTGTTTTGAGTTTGCGACTGCTTTTTCGTTAGAAAGGTAATCGCATACTTTTTGCATATGAAAACCAGAAACATTCCCTTCTAAGATATTTCGTAAGTTACGCAACAAAGCCATGTAACCTATTTTACCGCTATCAATCAATTCTTCCCATTTTTGAGTAAATGCTCTTTGTTTTTCAAATTCGTTATAAAACTTTATTTGACCTAATTGCGACAACTCAGTTTCCCAAGTATATGGCGTTTGCAAAGTGTTACTCGCAACTTTATTAAAGATCGCTTGCTGTGCTTCATCTTTTGCTTTTGGATGAACCAAAAACAATGCGTCTTTTAATTTCACCGCACCATCACGATTGTATTTTGCCAATTGGTATTCATCAAATTTATTGAATGAAACTGCCAAACCTTTTTGGATTTGTTTTGATAAACGGTTTAATTTCTTAACGCCATTTCGTTCATTTGCCATTTGGTAAAATGCTAATAATTCTGTTATCTCATCTGCACGCTGAATCACGTGAGTTATCATTTTACTGATTAATGAATCGCCAGAATAAATCTTAGCCAATTCTACAACCAAAACTAATGGCACTGAACGCATGTGCATTTCGTTACGTGCATAAACTGCCAATTTTGCAACAAATACTGGATTACATTTTTTAATCAAGTTTTTGATTCTTTCTAAACGAGTTGTATCTTTTTCATAAAATGAAGCACTTAAGCTTGTTGTTACAACTGCTGTGTATAATTCGTCTTCTGATGTTAAAGAAAAAGCCGTTGCATTTTCGTGATTAACTATATTGTTTTTCTCTTTTGCTAAAAAATTGAATTTCATAATTTCTGGTTTTTAAAATTAGACAATGGTTATTGTTTTATTTCTTGAGCAAAGATTTCAAAACTACTACGCAATTATTTTGCGCAGTAAAAAAAGAATTTTAAATTTGAGTAAAAAACAAGATGAATTTAAAAGAAATTTATTCTGATTTACTTTCTAATATTGGTTTTTCAGCCAATGAAATTCAGCAAAACTGGTTGGATTTAGAAAAGGCATATTCCAAAAAATCAAGGCATTACCACAATTTCACGCATTTAAAAGAAATGATTGAAAGTTTTGAAGCGTATCGTCATAAACTTCAAAATCCAAACGAAATATTATTTTCAATCTTTTATCATGATTTTGTGTATTCGGCTTCTAAAAAAGATAACGAACTTAAAAGTGCTGAATATGCTTTGGCTGTTTTACCTGAAAATAGCAATCTAAATAAGCAATTGGTTTTTGATGCGATCTGCGCCACACAGCAACATCAGCAAAATGAAATTGAAGACATTAACTGGTTAATCGATTTTGATTTAAAAATCCTCGCTAAAGATTGGGAAGATTATAAAATTTACTTCGAACAAATCAGAAAAGAATATCGCATTTATCCTGATTTTCTATACAAACCTGGACGTGCAAAAGCGTTGAAGCATTTTTTGGAGAATGAGTTTATTTTTCAGACTAATGAATTTAGGAGTTTGTATGAGGGAAAAGCTTGGGCTAATATTGAGAAAGAAATAAAGTTATTAAGCTAAAAAATTGAATCTCGCAAAGTCGCAAAGACGCAAAGTTTTTATTTAAGGCATTAATTAAACGTTCAGTTTGTCATTTCGACGAAGGAGAAATCTTCGCGAGAAGCTCGACAAAGATTGAATTCTCGTTGCGGAGTTACTTGTGGAGATTTCTCCTTCGTCGAAATGACAAAAAATGAGGAAAATCATTTTAATCCTTTATCCCGATAGCTATCAGAAGTGGCATTAAAAAATAAAAACTTAGCGCCTTCGCTCCCGATAGCTATCGGGATTGCGAGCAAAAAACACAAAAAGCAATGTCACAAAACAAAAACGCCTTAATTCGCTACAAAACCATCGATAAATGTCTGCAAAATAAATACAGGCAATGGACTCTCGAAGATTTAATAGAAGAATGTTCTGAAGCTTTATCTGAATATGAAGGACGACAAAACCCAATTAGCAAGCGAACGATCCAAATGGATATTCAATTGATGCGGAGCGAGAAATTGGGTTATAATGCGCCGATCGTCGTTTATGATAAAAAGTATTATAAATATGAAGACGAAGATTTTTCGATAACCGATATTCCACTGACGGAAACAGATATGAACGTTTTGACTGAAACGGTTTCAATGCTGAAACAATTTAAAGATTTCTCTTTATTTAATGATGTGTCCGATATTCTACAAAGATTAGAAGATAAAATCTATGCTGAGAAATCGCATACCAAACCTGTTATTTATTTGGATAAAAATGAGAAACTAAAAGGACTGCATTATCTGGACGAAATATATCAAGCGATTATCAAGAAAATGGTTCTGATTATTACTTATAAATCTTTTAAATCCAGAGAAGAAACAAAATTCCATTTTCATCCTTTTGTATTAAAGGAATTCAACAACCGTTGGTTTTTAGTCGGAAAGAAAAAAGCATCTCAGCCGATTACCAATTTAGCGTTAGATAGAATCATTTCGATTGATTACGATTTTAATCATCCTTATTTAGAAGAAGATTTTGATGCCGACATTTATTATAAAGATGTAATTGGTGTTACCGTAAATTCGGGATTAAACGCACGGCGTATCGAATTATGGGTTGATGCTTCGAACGCGCCCTATGTACTTACAAAACCTTTGCACGAATCTCAGCGTTTAATTAAAGAAAACGAAGATGGAAGCGTCATTATACACATATATGTAATCCCAAATTACGAGATGGAAAGGCTTTTATTAGGTTTTGGAAGCTGTTTGGAGATTTTAAGACCAGAAGGTCTGAGAAATCGTATGAAAAAGATACTTCAGGACGCTATTTCGCGATATGATTCAGAACAACCAACTGAAATAAATGCATAATTTTTTACAGAATACAGAAATAAATGCGTTTTAAAAACTAAAAAAAGATTTTTACCGCATTAAAAATGTTAAAATCTAAAAAAAGAATAGTATATTTCACTTAAAATAAACCACCAAAACCCTCTAAATCAGGGATATTTTATAACTAACCAAAAAATTATTAAAAAATTATATGCATGCATAGTATTTTTTAATTATATTTGAAATCGATATAGTTACCTATGAAAGACAAAACGATAGATTATATTTTAAGAGCGACATGGCAAGCTGTTTCAAGAATGTATAATGAAGAAGCTGCTAAATACGATGCCACAATGGCGACTGGATTTGCTCTTTTAAGTATGGACAAGGAAGAAGGAACTCCATCAACGGCTCTTGGCCCAAGAATGGGAATGGAAGCCACCAGCTTAACAAGAACCTTAAAATCTATGGAAGAAAAAGGTTTGATTGTTCGCAAAAAAAACCCAAGCGATGGCCGAGGTGTTTTGATTTACCTGACCGATTTTGGAAAAGAAAAAAGAGATTTATCTAAAAATACAGTTCTAAAATTTAATGAAACCGTTAGAAAACATGTCTCAGAAGAAAAGCTGAATCATTTTATCGAAGTTTCTGAAATCATCAATGAACTGATTCACGATAAAAACATATTTAATCAAACAGAAAACACAGAAGAAAAGTAATCAATTTTGATTGTCCTGATTCTGTAAAAAAACAAATAATAACAAATATGAAACGCACAATTAAAAAAGTTGCTGTAATTGGATCCGGAATTATGGGTTCAGGTATAGCTTGTCATTTTGCTAACATTGGTGTCGAAGTTTTACTTCTTGACATTGTACCGCGTGAACTGACCGAAGCTGAAGCTAAAAAAGGGTTAACACTTGAAAGTAAAGCCGTTCGTAACCGTGTGGTAAACGAACATTTGGCGAATTCATTAAAATCAAAACCATCTCCTATTTACAGTCAGAAATTCGCAAACAGAATTACGACTGGAAATACAACAGATGATATGGCAAAAATTGCTAATGTTGACTGGATTATCGAGGTTGTTGTAGAGCGTTTAGACATTAAGAAATTAGTTTTTGAACAAATCGAGAAATTCCGTAAACCTGGAACTTTGGTTACTTCAAACACTTCTGGTATTCCAATTCATTTTATGAGTGAAGGAAGAAGCGAAGATTTCCAACAGCACTTCTGCGGAACTCACTTTTTTAACCCTGCGCGTTACTTAAAATTATTTGAAATTATTCCTGGTCCAAAAACTTCTACTGAAGTATTGGATTTCTTAAACGAATACGGATCTAAATTCTTAGGAAAAACTTCAGTTGTTGCTAAAGATACTCCGGCGTTTATTGGAAACAGAATTGGGATTTACGGAATCCAGAGTTTATTCCACCTTGTAAAAGAAATGGGATTAACGATTGAAGAAGTTGATAAATTGACAGGACCAGTAATTGGTCGTCCAAAATCAGCTACTTTCCGTACGGTTGACGTTGTTGGTTTGGATACTTTGGTACATGTTGCCAACGGTATTTACGAAAACTGCCCGAACGACGAACAGCACGAATTGTTCAAACTTCCTGATTTCATCAATAAAATGATGGAAAATAATTGGTTAGGAAGTAAAACTGGACAAGGTTTCTACAAAAAAGTAGATAAAGATATTCTTTCTTTAGACTTAAATACATTAGAATACCGCGCTGCGAAAAAAGCAAATTTTGCTACGCTTGAACTAACAAAAACTATTGATAAACCAATCAATCGTTTTAAAGTATTAGTTAAAGGAACTGACAAAGCAGGAGAATTCTACCGTAAGAGTTTCGCCGGAATGTTTGCTTATGTGTCAAACAGAGTTCCTGAAATCTCAGACGAATTATACAAAATTGATGATGCCATGAAAGCTGGTTTTGGATGGGAAAATGGTCCATTCGAAATTTGGGATGCTATTGGTGTTGCCAAAGGAATTGAAATCATGAAAGCTGAAGGTTTAGAGCCTGCTGCATGGGTTACTGAAATGTTGGCTTCTGGAAGCGACAGTTTCTATACTGTAAAAGAAGGAGCTACTTATTTCTATAATATTCCAACAAAATCTCAAGTAAAAGTTCCTGGACAAGATTCATTCATTATTCTGAACAACATTCGCGAAAGCAAAAAAGTTTGGAGTAACAGTGGTGCAATCATTCAGGATTTAGGAGACGGAATCTTGAACTTAGAATTCCAATCTAAAATGAATACAATTGGTGGTGACGTTCTACAAGCTATCAATAAAGCAATCGACTTATCTGAAAAAGAATATCAAGGTTTAGTTATTGGTAACCAAGCAGCGAATTTCTCTGTTGGAGCTAATATCGGAATGATTTTCATGATGGCGGTTGAACAAGAATACGACGAATTGAACATGGCAATTAAATTGTTCCAAGATACAATGATGCGCGTTCGTTACTCTTCTATTCCAGTTGTAGTAGCACCCCACGGAATGACTTTTGGAGGTGGATGCGAAATGAGCTTACATGCTGATAAAGTGGTAGCTGCTGCAGAAACTTATATGGGATTAGTTGAATTTGGTGTTGGAGTTATCCCTGGTGGTGGTGGTTCTAAAGAAATGACTTTAAGAGCATCTGATTTATTCCGCAAAAACGATGTGGAGTTGAACGTTCTTCAAGAGTATTTCTTGACAATCGCAATGGCTAAAGTTTCGACTTCTGGTTACGAAGCTTTTGATACTGGACTTTTACAACATGGAAAAGACATTATCGTAGTAAACAAAGATCGTCAGATTGCTGAAGCTAAAAAACATGCTTTGTTAATGGCTGAAGCTGGTTACACACAACCAATCAGAAGAACGGATGTTAAAGTATTAGGAAAACAAGCTTTAGGCATGTTCTTAGTTGGAACTGACCAAATGCAGGCTGGAAAATACATTTCTGAGCACGACAAGAAAATCGCTAACAAACTGGCTTATGTAATGGCTGGTGGTGATTTATCTGAAGCAACTTTAGTATCTGAACAATATTTATTAGATATCGAACGTGAAGCTTTCTTGAGTTTATGTACAGAAAGAAAAACTCTGGAGCGTATTCAATATATGTTAACTAAAGGAAAACCACTTCGTAATTAGAGAATAAGATGAAAGAGCCAAGAAGCAAGACTTCAAAACAAAGTTTTGTCTTTCCTCTTGCCTCTTGCTTCTACCAATCTTAAAAAACAAAAACAAATGAAAACAGCATATATAGTAAAAGCATATAGAACAGCAGTTGGAAAAGCTCCAAAAGGTGTTTTTAGATTTAAAAGACCTGATGAATTAGCTGCAGAAACCATTCAGTTTATGATGGACGAACTGCCTAATTTCGACAAAAAACGTATCGACGACGTTATGGTAGGAAATGCCATGCCGGAGGCGGAACAAGGTCTTAACGTTGGACGTTTGATCTCTTTGATGGGATTAAAAGTAGAAGACGTTCCTGGTGTTACAGTTAACCGTTACTGTGCATCTGGATTAGAAACTATCGGAATGGCTACTGCTAAAATCCAATCAGGAATGGCAGATTGTATCATCGCTGGTGGTGCAGAAAGTATGAGTTATATTCCGATGGGAGGTTACAAACCAACTCCGGATTATAAAGTTGCGGCTGCAGGTCACGAAGATTACTACTGGGGAATGGGTTTAACTGCTGAAGCGGTTGCCAATCAATACAAAATCTCTAGAGAAGATCAAGATGAGTTTGCTTACAACTCTCATATGAAAGCCTTAAAAGCACAAGCAGAAGGAAAATTCGACAAACAAATCGTTCCGATTACTGTTGAGCAGACTTTCATCAATGAAAATGGTAAAAAAGAAACTAAATCATACGTTGTAAACAAAGACGAAGGACCAAGAGCAGGAACTTCTAAAGAAGCTTTAGCAGGTTTAAGACCAGTTTTTGCTGCTGACGGAAGTGTAACGGCTGGTAACTCTTCTCAAATGAGCGACGGTGCTGCATTCGTTCTAATCATGAGCGAAGAAATGGTAAAAGAATTAAACCTTGAGCCAATTGCCAGATTAGTAAACTTTGCTTCTTCTGGTGTTGAGCCAAGAATTATGGGTATTGGTCCTGTAAAAGCAATTCCGAAAGCTTTGAAACAAGCGGGATTAACATTAAACGATATCGAGTTAATCGAGTTAAACGAGGCCTTTGCTTCACAAGCTTTAGCAGTTACTCGTGAACTAAACATCAATCCAGAAATCGTAAACGTAAACGGTGGAGCAATCGCTTTAGGTCACCCTCTAGGATGTACAGGTGCTAAACTTTCTGTTCAGTTATTCGACGAGATGAAACGCAGAGGTAATAAATACGGAATCGTTTCGATGTGTGTGGGTACTGGACAAGGTTCTGCAGGGATTTACGAGGTGTTGTAGTTTTTTTTTGAGAAGAAAGAAGCAAGAAGCAAGACTTACATTTGGAATGTAGATATTCTAAAAGTGTATTTCAAAAAGTAGTAAAAAACTTACTTTTAAATTTTCTTCTTATCTTGCCTCAAAAAAACATGAGACACAATTTTAAGAATTTGAAAATTTGGATTTTAGCTATGGAAATTACAAATGATATCTATAAACTAACTTCCTCTTTTCCAAAGTCAGAAACATATAGTTTGACAAGTCAAATGAATCGATGTTCTGTTTCAATGCCTTCAAATATTGCTGAGGGCTCTAACAGAGGAAATAAACACTTTCAGCATTATTTGAATATTAGTTTAGGTTCGTCATTTGAATTGCAAACACAATTGTTAATAGCTTGTCAAAACGACTATCTAACAAAAGAAAAAACAGAAAAATTAGAAAACAAAATAATTGAATTTCAAAAGATGACTACAGGCTTCATCAATAAGTTAGGTTAAAATCTTTCTTCTTGCTTCTTGCCTCTTTTTCATCCTATCAATCTAAAAAACAAAAAGTCATGAGCGACAAAACAAGAGGAGGTCAATTCCTAGTTAAAGAAACAAAATGCGAGGACATCTTCACACCAGAAGATTTCTCGGAAGAGCAGTTAATGATGCGTGACTCTGTAAAAGAGTTCGTGGACAAAGAATTATGGGCGCATAAAGATCGTTTTGAGAAAAAAGATTACGCTTATACAGAAGCTTCTATGCGTAAAGCTGGTGAACTTGGACTTTTAGGAGTTGCAGTTCCTGAAGAATACGGTGGATTAGGAATGGGATTTGTTTCTACAATGTTAGTTTGTGACTACATTTCTGGAGCAACAGGTTCGTTCTCAACTGCTTTTGGTGCACATACTGGAATTGGAACTATGCCAATTACACTTTACGGTACTGAAGAACAAAAGAAAAAATACGTTCCGAAATTGGCTTCTGGAGAATGGTTTGGAGCTTATTGCTTAACTGAACCAGGTGCAGGATCTGATGCTAACTCAGGAAAAACAAAAGCAGTTTTATCTGAAGACGGAAAATACTACTCTATCACAGGTCAAAAAATGTGGATTTCGAATGCGGGTTTCTGTAGCGTTTTCATCGTTTTTGCTCGTATTGGAGACGATAAAAATATTACAGGTTTCATCGTAGAAAACGATCCTTCAAACGGAATTTCTATGAATGAGGAAGAGCATAAATTAGGAATCCGTGCTTCTTCTACTCGTCAGGTTTTCTTCAATGAAACAAAAGTTCCGGTTGAAAACATGCTGTCTGAAAGAGGAAACGGTTTCAAAATTGCAATGAACGCGTTAAACGTTGGACGTATTAAACTGGCTGCTGCTTGTTTAGATGCTCAAAGAAGGGTTACTTCTGGAGCTGTAAAATATGCTAACGAAAGAATTCAGTTCAATACTCCTATTGCATCTTTTGGAGCTATTCGTTCTAAATTGGCTGAAATGGCTACTAATGCTTATGCTGGAGAAAGTGCTTCTTACCGTGCTGCAAAAGACATCGAAGACAGAATTGCTGCTCGTGAAGCAGAAGGAACTTCTCATCAAGAAGCAGAATTAAAAGGTGTTGAAGAATACGCTATCGAGTGTTCTATCTTGAAAGTAGCAGTTTCTGAAGACGTTCAATCTTGTTCTGACGAAGGAATTCAAATTTTTGGTGGAATGGGATTCTCTGAAGACACTCCAATGGAAAGTGCTTGGAGAGATGCTCGTATCGCTCGTATCTATGAAGGTACAAACGAAATCAACAGAATGCTTTCTGTAGGTATGTTAATCAAAAAAGCAATGAAAGGTCACGTTGATTTACTTGGACCAGCAATGAAAGTTCAAGAAGAATTAATGGGAATTCCATCTTTTGATACTCCAGATTTCTCTGAATTATTCTCTGAAGAAAAAGGAATTATCGCTAACCTTAAGAAAGTTTTCTTAATGGTTGCTGGTAGCGCTGTTCAAAAATATGGTCCTGAATTAGATGCTCACCAACAATTATTGATGGCGGCTTCTGACATCTTGATTGAAATCTACATGGCTGAAAGTACAATTTTGAGAACTGAAAAGTTAGCAAAAGCTCAAGGCGAAGATAAAGTTCAAGAGCAAATCGCTATGGCAAAATTATACTTGTACAAAGCTGTAGATATTGTAAACTTAAGAGGAAAAGAAGGAATCGCTTCTTTCGCTGAAGGTGACGAACAACGCATGATGTTAATGGGACTTAAACGTTTCACTAAATATACTAACCTGCCAAATGTTGTGGCACTTAGAGAAAAAATTGCAGCAAAATTAGTAGCAGAAAACACATACTGCTTCTAATATAAAGATAGTTTTTAGCTTTTAATTTGTTATAAACCCGCACAAGTCCGAAACTGTGCGGGTTTATTTTTTTACAATTTTCAGTAAAAGGCATTTCCTACAAGTCGCAATAATTTTGCAGCTATTTGCAAAATATTTGTTAAAATTAGCTCTCCGACTCATAGAGAATAGTCAAACATCAAATGGATTGCATTATATTTAACATTCTAAAAACTATAAAAAACAAAATAATGAAACAAATTAACCTAATTGCATCATTTTTATTGTGCTTTTGCTTCACTGCCGCCTTCGCACAGAAAAATAAAAAAATGGACATTATTGCCTATTACACTGGCGATTCTCAACTTATTGATCAATACGAGGTAGGAAAATTAAATCAGATTATTTTTAGTTTCTGTCATTTAAAAGATGGCAAACTAAGTGTCGATTCTGCAAAAGATTCTCTTACAATCAAACATTTAGTTTCTCTTAAAGCGAAAAATCCTCAACTTAAAATCGTTTTATCACTTGGTGGCTGGGGAGGCTGCGAACCTTGTTCAGAAGCTTTTTCTACTGCTGAAGGGCGCTTAAAATTTGCAAAATCTGTAAAAGAAGTAAGTGACTATTTTAAAGTTGATGGTTTAGATTTAGATTGGGAATACCCATCAATTGAAGGACTTCCAGGTCATTTATATCAAGCTGCTGATAAACCTAATTTTACAGAACTTCTTAAAATTTTACGTTCAACATTAGGAAAAAAATATGAACTAAGTTTTGCCGCTGGAGGTTTTCAAAAATGTTTAGATGAGTCTATCGACTGGAAAGCTGTTGCTCCTTATGTAAACCGCATTAATATCATGAGTTACGATTTAGTAAACGGATATTCAAAAGTTACGGGACATCATACACCATTATATAGCACAAATCCGAAAGAAGAATCTACAGATAGAGCTGTTGAATTTTTATTGAAAGCAGGAGTTCCTGCTGAAAAATTAGTAATTGGAGGCGCATTTTATACCAGACAATGGAAAAATGTAGAAAACATCAATAATGGATTGTATCAAGCTGGAGAACACTTTCAAGGTGTTGACTTTAAAAACTACGCTACAACCTACACAGAAGCAAACGGCTGGAAATATTTTTATGATGAAAAAGCTCAAGCACCATATTGGTACAACGCTTCGACTAAAACTTTTGCAACATCGGATGATTTAAAATCGATCAAAGCAAAAGCTGAATACGCAAAAGCAAAAAAATTAGGCGGAATTATGTTTTGGGAACTTACTTTGGATAGTTTCCGCGACGGAATGGTAAATGAAATTTACAAAGTTAAAACTGAAAAATAAAAAAAAAGCGGGAATCAAATTGATTCCCGCTTTTTTTATAGATGAATATTTTACATCGTTTTAGTCTTATTTTTATCCATTTCACCAATAAATGGAATAGCTTCTAAAATTTCGCTTCTAATTATAGTTTGAAGATAAACCTCAAGCTGAATAAACTTTGCTGCATTTATTGAACCAATTGCTTTTTTTGCCTGATTATAAGTTTTAGAGTAAAGCTTTTCATAATCAACATGGTTTTTCAAAGTAGCTTTTGCCAATTCATCAGCTTTAGCATCGGTTAAAGTTTCGTAATTAGCCGCATAATCATTTATCAATTGAAACTTTGTCTGCCCTAAAGCCTTTCGCGACGTTTCATAATTATCGTAAACTTTTGCAAAGGCTGCCGCTTGTGCGTCAGATAAATTCATGTACTGTTTTACCAGGTCAGCTTTAGATTTTCCATAAACACTTTGTACTACTTCTAAATCTTCTTTGTAAGAAGACTGCGCATAAGATGAAAATGAGGCTACTGCCATGATAAGAATAAGACTTAATTTTTTCATAGTTTCAATTTTAAATTTGTTTTTAAAAATATATGCATACTCAAATATACTGATTTTAAACACATTAAATCATAATCAAGATTTTAAAAGAAAGAATATTGATAAACTGCTGATAAGGCATAATAATTCAGTCCGTTGTTGGTATATGCTCCTACATGATATTGAAATCTGATCGACTGTCCTTTTGCAATTGGAGTAGAAAAAGTTCCTCCTACTCGCCAGTTGTCAATCTGGCTATCATCTGAAACTCCATCAGTAATAGTTCGACCTCCAAAAAACCAAGTCGTATTGAAGCCAACCCACATTTGGTTTTTAAAATAATAGCTTGCATGCGCCTGAAGGCTATAGGTTGGTTTTTGCTCTAATTTTTTTCCTAAATAATCATTATTGTCCGTATAAAACCACATCCCGCCATAGGCCTCGGCATAAACATGAGCAAATCGTTTCGACACCCCTATTTCGGGCTTAAAGCCCCAGCGGTTTGTTCCAATGTTTACTTGTTTATCGCCATAATATCTTCCGGTTGGAATTGAAGTAACCAAACTGACTCCAAGAATTGTTTTTTGCTCAAAACTTCTGAATTCAGATTTATCAAGTGCAGGAGAACCTAGCAAATTAATTCCGAAACGCACTTTCATATCTGCAAAACCAGTTCTTGAGCCAGTAATCAGCTGGTCACTAATTACAGCAGATCCATCCATAAACGTAAAAGGTAGCGCTACCTGTATACGAGCCAATTTATCAGCCATACCAAAAGTTCTGATATAATTTACAGCCATATTGTGGCTTTGAAGCGTAAAATCTTTTATAGGTAGAGAAGGATCTGTCAGCACATTTCCGTTCATAAAAACATAGCCTGCAGCAATTACATTTAAACCTTTAGGAACATTTGCATACACTCTGGGTTCCAAATCCTGACCAAATACGCTGAACACACCAAAAAAGAAAAATAAAATCGAAAACTGCCACTTTAATAACCAAAGAAAGATTCTTACCATATATTCAGACGAATTTGTGACAAGTTTAGTATTGAATTAAATCATTGTTTCTCTGCTGTTTTTGGAGCATATATCACTCCATCATAACTAATTGGACCTCTATTATTGCTACTCACAGAAAGTGTTGTACTACCATTATAGAATATAGAAAAGGTTAAATCGTAGACATCACTTTTACCTCTTACTGTTGCCTTTAGAATGGTATTATTCTTTTTACTTTCGACTCTAATATTCTCCGGCTTCCCTTCAAATTTTATACCACCATCGGTATTATAACCAACATTATAACCACGTCCAAAAAAGGGAAGATCGCAAGTTGTGCTATCAACTTTAAATTTTAAAAAATAAGTATTATAGTCTAGCTGAATTAATCTCCCGCCTTGAGGCGTTGTTTTTTGAGCTTCAAAAACAAAATTCCGATTATCTATAAGCGCTTTAATTTCATTTTGTTTCTTGAGTTCCCTTTCTTGCTTAAGTTCTTTTTTTGTTTTTTCCTGTCCAGAAACCGAAAAGTTAATTACAATCAAAAACAGTAAAACAGACATCGTAGTTTTCATAACACTATTTTTTAGTAAAACGCATCATGGCAATATCTCCAGAAATAAAATTCAAGGTCTTACCATCATCAGTTACATCGTAAGAAGTTATTTTTTGAAGCGTACTCAAATAAGTTTGTTCTCCTTGCAATCCATCCAAACACATCATTTTGGTTACTGCCATTGGCTGAGTAAAATCAATTTTGTTGCTATCAACAACCAATTTCCCTGTGTATGAATTACAGCTTGCGTTACCAGAAACCTGATTTGTTTTAGTATCAAATTGTATGGTTGGTTTTTTATTTGGGTATAATCCATCAAAAGCAATTCGTGGTCCAGAAATGTAATTCAATTCCCAAGTTCCATCAAGCTTAGAAACTGCATCCGTTTTTGCGCATTTGCAGGAAATTAAAAACGAACTAAAAAAAACGAGGGTAAAAATCTTTTTCATCATAACATTAAGGATTAAATGTGAGCGAATTAGACAAATGGTTTTCAGAAATTATTCGTTAAAAACCTATACGAATTTAAACAATATTTTCGGTTTTTAACTCAATCAATATCAAATTATAACGTATAGTTTGACTTTTTTTTAACTTTTAGAGTTAATCAATTCCGTTATTTTATGTTAAATTTACTTAATCTTTAACTAAAAATGCCCGTAGATATGAAAAAACTAATTGTTTCTTTCGCTATAATTACAGCCTTAATCATTGGTTGTAAAACAAATAACAAATCAAATGACGCTAAAACTCTGACTGTTGCATTAGAACCAAAAAGCAACAGCAAAGTAGCTGGAACTGCCACTTTTGTTGAGAAAAATGGTAAAGTAACTTTTACAGCAAAAATCACTGGATTAGAACCTGGAGTTCACGCAATTCACATTCATGAAAAAGCAGATTGTAGTTCTGCAGATGGAAGTTCTGCCGGAGGACATTGGAATCCAACTTTCAAAAAACATGGAAAATGGGGAGTTGGAGAATATCATAAAGGTGATATTGGAAACTTTACCGCTGATGCAAAAGGTAACGGATCTATCACATTAACTACTGACGAATGGTGCGTTGGATGTGGAGACTCTAATAAAGATGTTCTTGGCAAAGGTTTAATTGTGCATGCCGGAACAGACGATTTTACAACTCAGCCAACTGGAAATGCTGGAGGAAGAGTTGCCTGCGCAGGAATCATCAAATAAGAAAAATCATAATAACCGCTATTTTTAACAAAATCTAGCGGTTATTTCATTTTAAAATGAATCCTAAAACAAGAAAAAGGCATAGCTTTGCATCAGCAAAATAAAGTCCATGATTAACCCATCAGCACCAGGCTGGATCGATAAATTTTTTAGTGAACAGAAGTTTTCAGAAGCAATTCCTTTTGAAACTGTAGATTCGTTTTACTATAAAGTAAGAGAAACGGGATTTATTTACGGACATATTATTGCTATAGATTCGCAAGTTCCTATTCCGATAAAAGGCTGGTTTAAAACCGAAATTTCAAAAGTAGCCTTACTTAATACTCTATATCATGTTTTTTGCTTAGAGAAAAGAAATTCGGAACCTAAAAATTTTATTTCTGAAGCTTTAAAGTTCTACAAGCAAATGAATCCAGAAGGATTTAATTTATTTAAAATTTTATTGCCAAAAGATACTCCTTCTCTATCTCTAGAAAACATTATTGACCAGAGAGTCCAAACCAATGACAGCATCATCAGCAAAAACTTCTCACATTTGGTAACCAATGCGCTTTTGTTTATTGATGTTTTGGCCTTTAGACAATATTTGGAACATGGAGAAATTCCAGAAAAATATTTAAAAAGAATTGAAGAAACCGTTCTCGGAATTGTAGGTTTGGCTTTAAAAACCAAAACAGTAAAATCTCAGCATGATGATCTTTTAATCAAGCTTTTTGAAGCTTCTATACGCTATTCCAAATTTTCGAAAGTTACGGTTGAGACTTTAGAAACTTTAAATCTTGACTATTTTAAAAATAGACTTGAACATTATTACCTAATAGATATGGCCGGAATGGCTTTATGGAGTGATGGTGTAGTTGAAAACGAAGAGTCTTATTTTCTATACGCCTTAGGTTCAACAATGGGAGTTTCTGACGATTTTGTAACAAAAAGTATGGATACAACCAATACTTTTATCACAACTCATAAAAAGAAGATTCCATACTTTAATTATTCCAATCCTGTTAAGCACTTTTATGACCAAATGACACATAGTGTAGTCAAACTAATCATACGAAACAAAAACAGGCTGATTAAAGAAATCGTTCAGAGTAAAGAATTAATGGTGCTACTCGCCTATTCTACAACGAGAGATTTAGATGCAAAAGAAAAGAAAAAGGTAAAAAAACAGCTTTTGGATATTTGTAAAACCATTCCGTCACTGACAATATTCTTGCTTCCTGGAGGAAGTTTACTTTTGCCAATATTGATAAAGTTTATTCCAACAATGCTGCCATCGGCATTTAATGAGAATTTAGACGAAAACGAATAAAAAAACCGCCGTGTAAAAGGGTGATTTTTTTTTATAGTACTTTTAAGCTGCTTAAAGCTTTCTCAGAAAAGACTTATTTTATTACTTTTTTGTCTTTTACTAGCTATTAATCTGATTGTGATAAAATATTTTTACTAAAACAGTAAAATTATAAACATGGGACCATCTATTAGCTTTGGCAACTATGAGCCAGATATTGTACCTGAACCTTGGGAAGAATATCAATATAGAGATTTATACAGATCTTACTATACACAAAGCATATCAATGAAAATAAATGGGTTATTTCATTGTATCACTGCCTTGACATCTTTAGAATTAAATAAATGTTACACTGATCCTGTTGAAAGAGGTGATGTTTCAACAACTCCAAGAAATTGCTATTTGAGTGCCCTAACCATTTACATGGATAATAAAGGACGTATAATAAAAGGAGAAAAAGTCAATACAACATTTAGATTAAAGTATGTAAATGGAGAACATATTTTAGATTCTTCTACCAAAATACGAAAAGAATTAGAGCGATGCGTTGACAAAAAGGAGCTCCATAATCTGGTAATAAAAAACAAGCAAATTACATTTAGAAATGGGAAAATATATTTACTAGAAAAATTTCACGAGTACATTAAACAAGCTTCCATTTGCAATAGAAGAACCTATGTAAATTATACCTATTTAAAAGTTTCCGAAAACAGGAATGAATTAAACAATAAGTTAAGTCTTTTAGGAATTACAACTGCCGCAGTAGGTTTTGTACCAGGAAAAGCAGCTGTAATTGCTGATTACGCAATAAAAATTTTAGGATTTGCTTTAAGTACAGAGCCTAGGTTTAGTCTTGCAGAATATACATACCCAGTTAACGGACCTGTTTATCTAGATGAACAAACTTTATATCAACATTACAAAAGAGATAATACAAATGGATATGTTTCCCCTCAAAGAACAGAAGGCAAGCCAATAAACAAAGTGAGAGATATATTAAAAGAATTACAAGAATGTGGATTAACAATAACTTGATATGAAAAATATAGTCATACTTTTAGTTGCGCTAACACTTATAACTTGTCAAAAAAAAGACACGATAAATCATTTCTTAACCAAACAAATAACTCAACAAGATTTAATTAAAAATGGTTTCTATAAATATTCATACATCGCAACATTAGATAATGAAAACAATGTTGACGATACTATTAAATCTATTGCGAGATATGACATGTATTCCAATGTAAAACCAGAAATAAATAATGAAGGAAAAAGGTGTCCAACCCAATTATGGAAATTCGACAAGGAAGATTCAATTAAAAAGAAAAAAAATATTGATTATCTAAAAGAAGAATTAGACAATACAATTATTACTTATCTTTTTAGGAATGATTCTTTATTTTATAAAGAAATAAATGTAATCTTTTTGCACAATCAAAATAAAAACATTCCTGATTTAACAAGTAAAGAAAAAATACTCAAATACTATCACAATATTAACATTCCAATAGAACCATTGTACGAACAGAGTAGCACAAAAAATTATCCTACAAGATATATGATTGATAATTATAAAAGCATAATTTATTATTCTGACACAGATAATTGTTATCGTTTTTTTACAAATTATTTAAACAATTCTACTTACTATGATATTCGCGAGTACTGGTATTCTGGGTCAATATATGAAATGTACTATTTTGATTAAATGAAACGAATAAAAAAAATCGCCCTTTTAAGGGCGATTTCTATTTCTATCTATTAAAGATCTAATTGGTACACTTCATCAAGCTCATCATTCGAAGCGATGTTTACATCTAAATCGGTTACAAAACCTGAATTTAATCCGTAAACCCATCCATGAAGCATTAAATCTTGGCCATTTTTCCAAGCGTTCTGCACAATAGATGTTTTTGCTAAGTTGTAAACCTGTTCTTTCGTATTGATTTCAACAAAAGCATTAAAACGCTCTTCCTCGTTTTCAATAGAATTCAAGTATTTATCGTGCAAACGGTATTCATCTTTAATATGACGTAACCAGTTATCGATAATTCCAACAGATTGATGTCCCATCGCAGCTTTTACACCACCGCATCCATAATGTCCGCACACAATAATATGCTTAATTTTCAAAACATTTACAGCATAATCTAATACACTTAGCATGTTCATATCAGAGTGCACAACCATATTAGCAATGTTACGGTGAACGAAAACTTCTCCTGGTTTTGCACCGACAATTTCGTTTGCAGGAACACGGCTATCAGAACATCCAATCCATAATAAAGGCGGTGATTGTCCTTTTGCTAAATCGGCAAAATAATTAGGATCTTTTGCTAATGAAGTTTCAACCCACTTTTTATTATTTTCTAATAACTGCTCATAAAATTTTCTCATTTTTTTTATTTTTTGTGTGGTGATTTCTAATTTATAATAGTCTCAAAAAAAGAACTTAAATGTAAAGTTACCTAAAATTTGAGATTTCTTCTGCCTTAAAAACACCTTATTTTAATTATTCGCTTTTAACAACCTCTCTTTGAACCAGTTCTCTTTTTGCCACATCATAATAATGTTCAATCGTAACATGATTACTATTTTCTGGCGTATTTTCCAATTCGTAAGCTTCTTTGAAACCTTTAAGCTTCACTTTAATATTTTCATCAACCGCTCTCGTCTCTTTAAATTCACGAATTAAATCTAAAACATCATGCGCAATGTACTCCGTATCATGAGCGTTGATAATCACTTTAGAATTTTCAGGAATGTGATTCAATGTTTGTTTAATCGCTGCTTTATTTAAAAACGAAACTTCTTGCGCTAAATCGATATGAATAATATCACCGTCTTCATATTCTTCTTTCTTGAAAACATAAGCTCTTTTCAAGTTTCCTCTTAGAACAAAAATAATACTGATGATAATTCCCAACGCAACACCTTTTAGCAAATCTGTCGCAACAACAAAGACCAAAGTTGCAATGAAAGGTACAAACTGGTATTTCCCCTTTTCCCAGAAATGCATAAAGGTTGCTGGTTTAGCTAATTTATATCCAACCAAAATCAAAACAGTCGCCAATGTTGCCAATGGAATCTTGTTTAGAATTGCCGGTATAGACAATACACTTATTAATAAAAGTACACCATGAATAATGGCTGACATTTTAGATTTTGCGCCTGCATTATTATTCGCAGAAGATCTTACAACCACAGAAGTCATTGGCAAACCTCCTAAAAGAGAACTTATCATATTACCAACACCTTGCGCTCTTAATTCTACGTTGGTATTGGTATAACGTTTTTGTACATCCATTCTATCTGAAGCTTCAATACACAAAAGAGTTTCAATAGAAGCGACAATGGCAATTGTAATAGCAACTACCCAAACTTGCGGATTTGTAACAGCAGTAAAGTCTGGGGTGATTATAATTGATTTAAAGTCATCAAAAGATTTTGGAACTGGCAAAGAAACCAAATGTTCTTTCGCAATTGCCAAAGTGCTTCCTGTAGATACAAATATTTCGTTTAAAACAACTCCGGCAATTACAGCAACCAAAGCTCCAGGAACTAGTTTTATTCTTTTTAAGAAAGGAACTTTATCCCAAGCCAGCAAGATTACCAATGAAACTACAGAAACTACTACAGCCCCTAAGTGAATATGATTTAAGACGTCAAACAAAAATGAAAATGAATTACTTCCATCATTTTGAACAAAAGCCTGATCTCCTTCAAAATCTGCATCATAACCAAAAGCGTGCGGTATTTGTTTTAAAATGATAATAATTCCGATACCCGCTAACATTCCCTCGATTACGTTTGTCGGAAAATAGTTTGATATACTTCCTGCCTTTAAAAATCCTAATGCTAATTGAATTAATCCAGCAATAAAAACAGACATTAAAAATACATCGAAAGCTCCTAAATCGGTAATTGCGGTTAAAATGATAGCTGTTAACCCAGCAGCTGGACCTGATACACTAATATGCGACTGGCTTAAATATCCAACAACGATACCACCCACAACACCAGCAATAATTCCAGAAAATAATGGTGCTCCAGAAGCCATTGCAATACCTAAACACAACGGAAGAGCCACCAAGAAAACCACTAAACCTGAGGCAAAATCAGATTTAAGGTTGGCAAAAAGATTGATTTTTTTTGTCATAATATAATACTAAAAAAATTATTCATTAAAGATTTACCCCATCTCGATAGAAATGCGGCTAAAGTTCGAAATAATCGGAAGTATTATGCTACGTTAGGTGGTGGAGCAAAAATGCTCGGAGAGATGTTGTCTAGTTTGACAATGTTTTCAGAAATGATTGTTTTTTTCTCGATGTAAACCGGAATCAAAACTTCATGCTCAAGAATAGTAGGGTGAACTACATTTTTAAGTTCTTTATGTACTTCTTCTTCAGTGATACTAAAAGATATAGCAGTATTATTTCCTTTCTTAATCGCCTGAACAATTGTCGGGGTCGATAAGAAGGCAATAAATATGAATAATAATATGCGAGCTATAAATTTCATTGAAGCAAAAATAGCGTTAAACAAATAAAATCAAAGAAATTTTTATAGAAATTTAACATAAACAAAAAAGCAGAATGCAATTTTCATTCCATTCTGCTTCTATTTTATTAAAAACCAATATTTTACAACGATTCTTCTAACCAAGCATTCATCATCCAAATTGTTTTTTCTTGCTCTGCAATGAAGTCACTCATCATAGAATTGGTTCCTTCGTCATTAATTTCGTCAGATTTGTTCAAGATTTCTCTTTCAATTTTTAATAAATCTGATAAAGAGTGAACAATCAATTGAACTGCTTTTTCATCGTTAGAAATATTTTTTCCAACCGTCAATTTATTATTTTTAATATAATCTTCAAAAGTATGCAGAGGCGTTCCGCCAATTGTCAAAACTCTTTCTGCGATCATATCTATTTTCAATTGTGCATCAGTGTATAATTCTTCGAATTTCACATGTAAATCAAAAAAACGCTTTCCACGAATATTCCAGTGAATTCCTCTCAAGTTTTGATAATAGACTTGAAAATTTGATAATAACACATTCAGTTCTTTTACTAATAATTCTGACTCTTTTACTGGTAATCCTAAAATATTTGTCTTCATAATCTAATTTTTTACACTAATTTACTACAAATTTAGAGTAACTTTACTAAAATAAACATAAATAAAAATTATATTTTCTTATTTTTGCATCACAAATTACTATCAACATGACTATAACTCAATTGCAATATGTGTTAGCGGTTGCTGAGCATAAAAATTTTACACTTGCTGCAGAAAAATGCTTTGTAACTCAGCCTACTCTTAGTATGCAAATACAAAAAATTGAAGAAGAACTTAATATTTTAATTTTTGACCGAAGTAAAAAACCGATTCAGCTTACCGATATAGGACAAAAAATCGTAAATCAAGCAAAAAATATCGTAAACGAAGCTGATCGTATAAAAGATATAGTAGAGCAACAAAAAGGTTTTATTGGCGGAGAATTTCGTTTAGGAATTATTCCAACTATTATGCCTACGCTTTTACCAATGTTTTTGAATAATTTCATAAAAAAATACCCAAAAGTTAAACTCCTTATTGAAGAGCTTAATACAGAAGAAATTATCCTGAAACTAAAAAACGGACATCTCGATGCGGCTATTGCGGCAACGCCGCTTGAAGACGAAAAAATTAAGGAAATTGTTTTATATTTTGAGCCATTTGTAGCTTATATTCCGGAACATCATGCTAGTTTCCAGAAAGAAGAAATAGAAGTTGCCGACTTAAACCTGAATGAAATCCTGCTTTTACAAGACGGACATTGTTTTAGAGATGGTATTTTGAATTTGTGCAAAAACGTTTCAGACGCCGATCAAAGTAATTTCCAGATTCAAAGCGGAAGTTTTGAAACCTTAATTAAATTAGCAGACGAAGGCCTTGGTACAACGTTACTTCCGTACTTGCACACTTTAGACTTAAAAGAATCCGATAAACTGAAGCTCCGAAACTTTAAGGAGCCAAAACCGGCTCGAGAGGTAAGTTTAATTTACCCAAAGAGCGAATTAAAGATGCAAATCATTGACGCATTAAGATCTACAATTGCAGGCGTCGTAAAAGGCGCAATTGTTTTTCAGAATGTTCAAATCATTAGTCCATTACAAAAGAAAGCGCAATAAAAAAGGAGCCAATTTGGCTCCTTTCTTTTTATACTTTAATTAGTTGTAGACTTTGTTTTAATTCTGGTTTTCCGACAACGAAATTCAGTAACCACTCTTGCAATTGTTCCATTTCGTAAGGTAACAGTGTTTTGATAGCTTTTTCTAACTCTTTGCAGAAAAGTATCGGATCGAAACTAACTCTTTCAAGTATTGATTTCGTGTAATCAAACATCATTTTTGACATAATAAAATAAGATTTTCGGGGGTTATCTATTTTTTTAAACTCGAACCAAATTTAAACAAATAACTAACATAAACACTACATTTAACTTATTTTTTTAAAAACTTTAGCAACGAATACGTTTTCTTAAAACATATAAATCAATGTAGAATTATTCTAAATAACTCATTTAAACCTTCTTAAAAGCTCGAAACATTTCTCTTTTCCCTGGAGGTCCTGTTAATTTTTCTACGGTAAAACCAACTTCAATCATACTTCTTTTAACAACTCCTCGAGCAGCGTATGTAACCAAAACGCCATTTGGTTTTAAACTATTGTACATTTTCTGAAAAATCTCAGTACTCCAAAGCTCCGGCTGCACTCTATATCCAAAGGCATCAAAGTAAATCAAATCAAAAATTTCAAAATCGCTTATTTCGTGAAAAAATTGTTTCCTTTTGGTTAACGAAAACAGGTCGCAAATTTCTGTCTTTTCATTCCATTGCGATTTATGCATTTTTTCAAAAATGTTATAAAATTCAGATGCATCCAACTCATCAGCATAATTCATTTCCAAGATTTCGTCTGCATCAACCGGATAGGCTTCTACTCCAATATAATCTATTTTCTGATTTTTTCTAATGGCTTCCAAATAGGTGATAAAAGCATTTAACCCAGTCCCAAAACCTATTTCTAAAATACTTATCGGATTTTCAAATAAAGAAAGTCCGTTTTTAATAAAAACATGTTTTGCTTCCTGAATCGCTCCATGTTTAGAATGATAACATTCGTCCCATTCAGGTAAACGAATTGTAGTTGAACCATCTAGCGTTTTAATTATTTCTCTTTTCACTTTTTTCAGAATTTTACAATGACCCTTTATTGGTTTTAAAGCCATTTTAATAATCAAATTTAATCAAAACTAATGCGTAAAGCCTCAAAAAACCATCCTTTTTTCATAAAATCTTTATAAAAACCAATCAAATATTTGAGTTTATTATAGGATAAATAAATCTCAGTCAAAAGCTATAAATAATGAATTTTCACTAAGCATTTTACAGATTTTTACTTAATTTTGCATTCAATAAATTCTATTTTACATGATATCATCACTTTAGTTTTTTCGACAGTGAAAAATATCTCACAAAAAAACTTACATAACTATGAGTACAACTCAAACAAGCAAAATTGAAATCATCAAAGCTGCTTCTACAAAAATCAATGAAGTAGATTTTGACAACTTAAGTTTTGGTGCTGTATTTACAGACCATTTATTCGAATGCGATTTTAAAAACGGGCAATGGCAAAATCCTGTCATTAAGCCTTATGCTCCTATTTTAATGGATCCATCTTCAAAAGTCTTCCATTACGGACAAGCAATTTTTGAAGGAATGAAAGCTTATAAAGATGACAATAATGATGTTTGGTTGTTTAGACCAGATGAAAACTTTAACCGTTTCAACAAATCGGCTGTAAGAATGGCAATGCCAGAAGTTCCTGAAGCTATTTTTATGGATGGTTTAAATGAATTATTGAAATTAGATAAAGATTGGATTCAAAGAGGAAACGGAGCTAGTATGTACATTCGTCCATTTATGATTGCTACAGGTCCTGGAGTTATCGCAAATCCTTCTGACGAATATAAATTTATGATTTTACTTTCTCCTGCAAAAGCTTATTACGGAGGTGAAGTAAAAGTTATCATTGCTGAGCATTTCAGTAGAGCTGCAAATGGTGGAATCGGTGCTGCAAAAGCTGCCGGAAACTACGCTGCTCAGTTTTACCCAACTAACTTGGCAAACAAAGATGGTTTCCAACAAGTTATCTGGACAGATGATGCAACACATACAAAACTAGAAGAAGCTGGAACAATGAATGTTTTCTTCAGAATTAATGATACTTTATTAACTGCTCCAACAAGCGAAAGAATTTTAGATGGTGTTACCAGAAAAAGTTTAATTGCGATGGCAGAAAAAGAAGGATTAAAAGTTGAAGTTCGTCCTGTAATTGTTTCAGAATTGGTTGAAGCTGCCAAAAACGGATCTCTAAAAGAAATCTTTGGAGCAGGAACTGCTGCGGTTATTAGCGTTATCAAAGGATTCTCTTATAAAGACGAATACTTCGAAATGGCTCCAATCGAGAATTCTTATGCTTCTTTCTTAAAAGAAAAATTAACAAATCTTCAAAATAAACTTTCTGAAGACACTTACGGATGGACAGTTAAAGTTCAATAATCCAAAACCATTATAAGAAGAAACCCGATAAATTTAGTTTTATCGGGTTTTTCATTTTATTACTATTTGACAAAGTTTGTTTTAAACACATAGAATTATAGATTTTTATAGGAAGGCAAAGAGAATAATCAAAAGAAACATGTTTCTTAACACATAGCTATGTGTTTTAATGTAAGTGCAACGCCTTTATAGATTTCTAAAAGCTATAATTCTATGTGTTTAAAAATATTCTTTTACAACAATTTCGAAAAATCAGGTTTAAAATAATTTGGACCTTTCATTACTTTTCCGTCTTCGCGATAAATTGGTTTTCCGTCTTCACCCAATTTACTCATATTACTGCGTTGGATTTCATCAAATACAGCTTCTATTTTATCTTGAAGTCCGTGTTCTATAATTGTTCCGCACAAAATATACATCATATCTCCAAGTGCATCTGCAATTTCAACCAAATCATTATTTTGAACTGCCTCGTAATACTCTTCATTTTCTTCCTTCATTAAATTATAACGAAGTAATTTTTTCTCTGCTCCTACATCGGCAATTGGAGTTGCGCTATGGCCAATTTTAAAAGCAGTGTGAAATTCGGTTACGGCTTCAAGTTGTTTTTTCATATAGTAGTTTTCTTTTTTTTGCTAATTTAAGTCACTTTCTAATAAATCTGAAAATTTATTGAATGAAATGAAAAGGCAATTTAGCAGCAAATCGTTTACAAATCTCTAAATTTGCTAAAAATTTTTATAACTATGTTTAGTCAAGGACAAATACTATTTGGAGTATGCTTTTTTATCGCTTTTGTAATCATTATGATATTTGCTTATCGAAAAGATTTAAAATTACATAAAGTCTTTTATAAAGGAAATTACAAAGTACTCCTAGCCTTTCTGCTTTTTATTGTCCTTTTGTTCCTAATTAAAATATTTTTAAAAAGATAAATTATTCTGGTTGCCATAAAATAAACCTAATCATTATGGGTTATTAGTAAGACTCATGATAAATTTATAACTTTACCGAAACCAAACAATCTACCATGAAAATTCTAAAGTATTTATTTCTTTTTGCACTTTTAAGCTTTATTGCTCTTACTGTTTTTGTTGCTACTCAGAAAGGAGATTTTTCTGTAGAAAGAAGTAAAGTTATCAATTCGCCTCGTGCAACGGTTTATAACTACTTAAACGACTTTAGAAATTACGAAGATTTTGAATCATGGTCAGTTGAAGATCCTTCTATCAAAATGACTTATGCTAATAAAACAAGCGGAAATGGCGCTACATTTTATTGGGATGGTGTTGATGGAAAAGGAAATTCTATTATCCTTAAAACAAAAGATGGCGAAAGCATTGACCAAAAAATGCAATTTGATGGTACAGAAGCTAATGTAAACTGGACCTTAAAAGATACTTTGAACGGAAAAACAAAAGTTACTTGGAAAGGAAAAGGAACAATGAGCTTTTTGTTTAAAATATATACCGCATTACATGGAGGTTCAGATAGAGTTATTGGAACTATTTACGAAAAAAGTTTAGCCAATATTGATAAAAACTTAGACTACGAAACCAAAACTTTTGCTGTTACAGTAGACGGAGTGGTAAAGAAAACAGAAACTCCTTATATCAAGCAGACTTTTACTAGCGAAATTGCCAAAATAAGCAAAAATGCTAGAATTGTAATTCCGAAGCTTATCCACTTTAGCGAAACAAATGGTTTATCTGCGGTAGGAAAGCCTTTTATCATTTATCATACGTACGACACCAAAACTGGTTTAGCAAAGATTTCAATCTGTCTGCCTATTAACAAAGAAATTTCAACTAGTTCAGGAAGCGATATTTTAGCTGGAAAGTTAAATGGTTTTGACGCTGTAAAAACAACTCTTACTGGAGATTACTCTCATAGAAATGAAGCAATAGCTAAAACAACTGCTTACATTAATAACCAAAAAATTATTCCAGATTTAAGCTGGTCGCATCTTGAAATCTTGACTCTAAGTAAATTGGATGTAAAAGCTTCTTCAAAATTAGTAACTGAGATTTATTTCCCTATAAAACCTAAAGTAGTTCCTGCTGCAACTGTTACTGAGCCTGTTTATGCTCCAGAGAGTACTGGCGAGACTACAAGCGAGCCACGTACAGAACAGCCACGCACAGAACCTGTAAAACGCAAACCAGCCGCACCAGCTCCTGCTCCTGCTCAAACACCTGCACAAGAAGAAGACTCAGAATTTTAAATAATTTCAAAGGCTTATTAAACCTTTTGCTTTAAATTCTGTCTAACTTCTATTAAAAAAGTTTACAAAACAAAAAGTTTGATAGACGAGAAAGAATTTATAAAACAATTATTAACCCCTGAAACGCAAAATGTTGCGTTTCAAAAACTCCTGTCTGATTATCAGCGTCCTCTGTATTCTCATATTCGAAACATTGTTTTGAATCATGATGATGCTGATGATGTTTTACAGAACACTTTCGTAAAAGTCTTTCAAAATCTTAAAAACTTTAAAGGAGAAAGTAAACTTTTTTCCTGGATGTATCGCATTGCTACCAATGAAGCTTTGACTTTTTTATCTCAAAAAGCAAAATTAAGTGGCATTTCGTCTGAAGATCTGCAAAACAAAACTATTGATGGTTTAAAAGCCGATCTTTATTTTGATGGAGATGAAATTCAAATCAAACTTCAAAAAGCAATTGTAACACTTCCAGAAAAACAGCAATTAGTTTTCAAAATGAAATATTTTGAAGAATTAAAATATGAAGAAATCGCAGAAATCTTAGGAACATCTGTTGGAGCTTTAAAAGCATCTTATCATCACGCAGTAAAAAAAATTGAATTATATGTTACATCAAATTAAACCTTTTGTAACAAAAACTATCTTATAAGTATCATGAAAACATTTAAATTAGAAAACGAACCCAAAATAAAATCTGGTTTTAAAACCCCAGACAATTATTTTGATAATTTTCCAGAAAAGGTTTTACAACAATTAGACGAAAAAGAGGTTAAAGTAATTCCTTTTTACAAACGTAGCAAAACCATTTCGCTAGCGGCCGCAGCAGTAATTGGTTTCGCATTATTAATACCAATCGTAAATAATTATAAAGCCAGTTCAAACGAACTTGATGAGGCTACTTTAGAAACTTATTTATCTTATCACTCCAATATAAGCCAATACGATTTAATTCAAACCTTAGATGACAGTGATATTGAAAAATTAGGCAACGATGTTACTTTGGAAGACGAAACATTAGAAGATATCTTGGCAACAAGTCCAAACTTAGAACACTTAATTTCAGAACAAAATTAAATCAAACTTAACTCAACAACTTAGCTTAACAATGAAAATAAAAAACATTTTACCACTCCTGCTATTTCTGACAAGTCTTTCAATTTTTGCCCAAAGCGGAAAAATTGATGAAAAGCGAGAAAAAATCAAAGCTTTTAAAGTGTCATTTTTGACAACAGAATTAGAATTAACTTCAACCGAAGCAGAAAAATTCTGGCCAATTTATAATGCTTACGACGATAAGCAATATGAATTAAAGTATTTAAAAATGAAAACGTATCTTAAAAAGCTTAAAGATGACAATCTAGCAAATCTTTCAGATAAAGATGCTGCAACATTATTATCTCAGATTGAAAGTACAGATAAGGAAATATATCAGCTTCGAGAAAAATACACGAATAGTCTAAAAAAAATACTTCCGGCAAAAAAAATATTACTGCTTAAAAAATCAGAAGACGACTTTAATAGAAAATTATTGCAACAATATCGAGACAAAGGCAATAAAGACTAAGCATAACAAAACAACAGCGATAAGAACCCTATATAATAATACTTACTTTATTATTTAGGGTTCTTATTTTTTTATTTAAAATTCAGTCGAACTACTTTATTATGTCCAGCTGCGATGGCAGTATTTCTGTTTACAAAACGAATGGTAAAAAATCTGTTATCTGTAGAAAGCTGCATCCAGTTTTCTCCACCATTTTGAGAATATTGTATTCCTTCTGAGCCTACGCAAACAATTTCTCTTCCATTACCTCCAGGAACATATTGGATACATGATGCATAACCAAATCCCATATTCTGACCAATTAATTGCCAAGTCTTACCACCATCTTTTGTAAAAGCTTTATTATTAGCTTTATTATTAGGAAGATCGTAATCTCCTCCTGCAATGAAACCTTGTTTAGAATCATAAAAATCGGCAGTAAAAATTCCTGTCATTTGCTTTCCTTGCACAATAGGAGTTTCTACAACTTTCCATGTTTTTGCTTTATCAGGAGAATAAAAAACACGTGCTTTTTTTCCACCTGAAACTAACCATGTATCATTTCCTTTTATAACAATGTTAGTGTTACTTGCAGCAAAAGCCGCTTCTCCAGTACTATTTGTTGGCAATTTATCAGACAGTAATTTTGTCCACGTTTCTCCACCGTCACGTGTTACAATAATCGAGAATGTATCTTCTGTCGGATCGCCAATTGCAATTCCTTCCTTATCGTTCCAAAACTGCATACTATCATAAAAAACTTTCGGATTAACTTCTTTGTAAACCAATTTAACTTTGCGGTCTTTCTTTGAAACTGAATAAAGAAGTGCTGGATTTGCAACACTCAGCAAAAAAATATCTTTTGAAGTTTGCGCTATGCTTCTAAATTCCAATTTAAGCGTATCGCGGTAAATATGTTCTTCAAACTTTTCTTTTTTATCCAAGTCATAATAACCAAAACGAGAATTATCTGCTCCGTACCAAACTTTATTTTTATCAATTAAAATCGCTCTAATACTAATTCTGTCTTTAAATAATGTATCAATTGTCATTGATGTGAAGCCATTATTGTAAACAACGTCAGTTTTATAGTTAAATGTCTTAAAAGACATCAGCAAAATAAAAATAACACAAAATAAAGCGAGTTTTTTCATAGGAAATTTAAAATTTGGTTAACGCTAAAATACAATTAATTCCCACATAGAAAATTAATTTTCCCATTTTTTTTGGCGAGGCTATTTATTGTTTCATTTACAGAACTTTATGCAAAAAAACTCTTTACAAACATTTATTCAAAATTAAAAAACTAACAATCAACCACTTACACACGTGACAATTACCTTCAAATTTTATGGCACAGTAATTGGATATCTCCTATCACAAATAATTTAATACAAATTAGCCATGAAAGCGAATTTACTTTTAATAGCGATATCAGCCTTAGTTTTTAGTTCTTGTGCTGTACAAGGCCAGACTACTGTATATGCAAAAAATTCAGATATAAGCGATAACTTAGATTTAAGAGCTGTTGCTTCGATGTTTGGAGAATCAGCTAACCTTCAAGATTTTGAAAGACGTTTAAATGATCCAAAATATCAAATATCAAACTTAGACCTTAATGGCGATAACGAAGTAGATTATCTTCGTGTTATTGAGAGTGTTGAAAACAGAACACACGTTGTAATTATTCAAGCTGTTTTAGATCGTGATGTTTATCAAGATATTGCAACTATTGATGTTGAGAGAGACAATTACAACAAAGTAAGTGTTCAGGTTGTAGGTAACACCTATTTATATGGAGCAAATTACATTTATGAGCCTGTTTATAGCGTGGTTCCTGTTATCTATTCTTCTTTCTGGGTGACAAATTACAGACCATACTGCTCAACTTGGTATTGGGGCTATTACCCAACCTATTATAGAGCATGGAATCCTTATCCAGTTTACAGATATAGAAATAATGTAAATGTTTATATTAACGTGAACAACCATTACAACTATGTAAATGTTAGAAGAAGCTATTCAGCTCCTGCGATTTATGAAACAAGACGTACTTATGGTTACGAAAGAATGCGTCCGAACTATAGCTTTGCAGAAAGACATGCTAACACAACCAACAGATATGATTTAGATCAAAGACGTGTTGCGAGCAGAGAAACTAGCAGAAATACATATAATACAAACAGAAATTATACAGGTAGAACTTCTGATAACGGAATTTCTAACAGAACATACGCTGATAATAAAAACACAACAAGCAGACCTACTGTAGACAGAAGTAACAATAGCTACGGTAATAGCAATAGTAACAGAGGTTACAACTCTACAGGCAGAAGTTCTGAAAGTGTAAATACTGAGAGAAGCACAAATCGTGATTATTCAACTAGAGTAAATAACTCACAAAGAGCTGAGACTACTCGAAGAACACAAAATACCCAAAGAGTAGATTACGGAAGCAGTAATACCTCTAGCTCATCAAGAGGGTATTCTAATCGTGAGACATCTGCCCCAAGAGTTGAAAGAAGTTCAAGAAGTTACTCAGAAAACCAATCTAGTGGCAACAATAGAGATTATTCAGCTAGACCACAGCAAAGTCAGCGTTCAGAATCTCCAAGAATGAGCCAGGAATCTTCTAGAGTAAGCCAAGAATCAAGAGGCGGACAGAGCCAAAGAGATAATGGTTCTAGTTCTAGAGGGAACGGCAGAAGAGGTTAATTTTAGAATAAATAATATTTAAAAAGAGAAGCACAATTTTACGATTGTGCTTTTTTTTATCTTTTTAATTTTAAATGCCTCTAATTTGTTTTAAAACAGTAAATTTGCAACCGTCTTTTTATAAAATTAACATGAGCGCATCGCATAAAAACTTACATAGTAAGTTGTCTATTGGGGGTTTATTAATTACTTTAGGGATTATTTATGGAGATATTGGAACCTCTCCATTGTATGTAATGAAGGCTATATTAGGCGATCACACGATAAATGCTGATATTGTTTTAGGAGGTATCTCTTGTGTGTTCTGGACCTTAACATTACAAACTACAATTAAATATGTGCTTATTACTTTAAGTGCAGACAACCACGGTGAAGGAGGAATTTTTGCCCTATATGCATTAGTCAAAAAAACAAAAATTCAATGGCTCATAGTACCCGCCATTATTGGAGGTAGTGCCCTGCTCGCTGACGGAATTATAACTCCGCCAATTTCGATTTCATCTGCTGTAGAAGGAATTAGAGCATTCTACCCTACGATGGAAACACAAACTATTGTGTATATCGTAATTACAATTCTATTCGTTTTATTCACCATTCAGCAGTTCGGAACTAAATTGGTTGGTAAATTCTTTGCTCCAATGATGTTAATCTGGTTTGCCATGCTGGGGACTTTAGGAGCTATTCAAGTATCGAATTATCCTGAAGTAATTAAAGCAATCAATCCATATTATGCTTATCATTTATTATCGATACACCCTGATGGTTTCTTCGTTCTAGGTTTCGTATTCTTATGTACAACTGGAGCAGAAGCATTGTATTCTGACATGGGACACTGTGGTAGAAAAAATATCAGAATTAGCTGGATGTTTGTAAAAACGACTTTAGTTTTAAACTATTTCGGACAAGCAGCTTATCTAATTCACCATGAAGGAAGCACATTACAGCAATTAGGTGGTGAAAACGGAAACCCGTTTTACTTAATTATGCCACATTGGTTTTTACCATTCGGAATTGTAGTTGCAACTCTTGCAGCTGTAATTGCATCTCAAGCGCTTATTTCTGGTTCGTTTACTTTGATCAACGAAGCAATGCGTCTGAACTTCTGGCCAAAAGTAAAAATCAAATATCCTACTGAAGTAAAAGGTCAATTATATATTCCGTCAATCAACTGGCTATTGTTTTTTGGTTGTGTTGGAATCGTTTTACATTTCGAGAAATCAGGAAATATGGAGCATGCTTATGGTCTTGCCATCATTTTGTGCATGATCATGACTACCATATTATTAAATTACTACTTAATTATGAAACGTGTAAAACTGTACTTCATGGTACCGTTGATTACTATTTATTTATTGATTGAGTTCAGTTTCCTTTTCGCTAATATTACCAAATTTGCAGAAGGCGGTTATGTAACATTAATCATTGCTAGTTTATTGATTTCTGTAATGACTATCTGGTATTTAGCTAAGAAAATCAACAAAAACTATACGAAAGTGGTTAAGGTTGACGATTACAAACAAGTTCTTGTAGAGTTGAGCCAAGATTTATCTATTCCAAAATACGCTACGCATTTGGTTTATATGACTAATGCTAACCGCGTTGATGAACTCGAGGAAAAAATCATTTATTCTATTCTTCAAAAACGACCAAAAAGAGCTGATATCTATTGGTTTGTTCACGTGAATATTTTGACTGAACCTTATAAAACGCAATATAAAGTAACAGAAATTGCGAAAGATGATATTTATAGAATTGATTTCAACTTAGGTTTTAGAGAACCAACCAAAATCAATTTGATGTTTAGAGAAGTTATCAAAGACATGGTAAAACGTGGCGAGGTAGATATTACGAGCCGTTACGAATCTTTAAACAAAAACAATATTATTGGAGACTTTAAATTTGTATTGTCTGAGAAATTCTTATCAAATGACAACGACTTAAGATGGCATGAAAACATTATCATGAATTCTTATTTCTTCATCAAAAAACTGAGTTTGTCTGAAGAAAGAGCTTTCGGTTTGGACAGTAGTTCTGTTAAGATAGAAAAATTCCCAATGGTGCTTCATGCTCCAGAAAATATTGGATTAACGCGAATTATTTCAAAAGAATAAAAAGCTCAACAATAATTTCAAAAAACACTCTAAATTAGAGTGTTTTTTTTCATTTAGTGAAAGTCTAAAGTAAGATTCAGTATTAAAAATTTAACTTTCAATCAATTAATAGTACCTTTGCAACTCAAAATATAGAAATGAGATTACACAGAAATTTAGTTTATACTACCATTGATTCTTTAAATGCAATTTTCAACGAAGGAGAATATGCCGATAAAGTGGTAGCTAGAGCATTAAAAAAAGACAAACGTTGGGGAAGTTCTGACAGGAAGTTTGTTGCTGAAACCATATACGAAATTGTTCGCTGGAAACGATTATACGCAGAAATTGCCGAAGTAAAAGAACCTTATGACAGAGACAATCTATGGAGAATGTTTGCGGTTTGGGCTGTTTTACGCGGTTATCCAATTCCAGATTGGAGACAATTGGAAGGAACTCCTGAAAGAAAAATAAAAGGACGTTTTGATGAATTATCTAAGACTAGAGCTATCAAAGAATCTATTCCAGATTGGATGGATGAATTGGGCGTAAAAGAACTTGGAGAAAAAGTTTGGGCTAAAGAAATTGCGGCACAAAATCAGCCAGCAAAAGTTATTCTTAGAACCAATACTTTAAAAGGTACTAAAGAAAGTCTTCGCAATACTTTAATGGACTTAAATATTGAAACTGAATATTTAAAAGACCAGCCAGAAGCTCTTGTTTTAAAAGAAAGAGCCAATGTATTTTTGACAGATGCATTTAAACAAGGTCTTTTTGAAGTTCAGGATGCCAACTCTCAGCTAGTTGCAGGATTTTTGGATGTAAAACCTGGAATGCGCGTAGTTGATACTTGTGCTGGTGCAGGCGGAAAAACATTGCATATGGCTTCTTTAATGGAAAATAAAGGGCAGCTAATTGCAATGGACTTATACGAAAGCAAATTGAAACAATTGAAATTAAGAGCAAAAAGAAATGGTGCTTTTAATATCGAATACAGAATTATCGACAGCACAAAAGTGATCAAAAAATTACACGAAAAAGCAGACCGTGTTTTAATTGATGCACCTTGTAGCGGATTAGGAGTTTTAAAAAGAAACCCTGATTCTAAATGGAAATTACAACCTGAATTTATCGATAATATTCGTAAAGTTCAGAGTGAAGTTTTAGAAAGCTATTCTAAAATTGTAAAACCAGGCGGAAAATTAGTTTATGCAACTTGTTCTGTTCTTCCATCAGAAAACCAAGAGCAAGTGGAGAAATTCTTAAAAACAGAAATCGGACAGCAATTTACTTTTATTGAAGACCGTAAAATGTTAGCTTCAGAATCTGGTTTTGATGGTTTCTATATGGCTTTGCTGGAACGCAAAAAATAAATTCCAAATTATTTCGGAATACTTAAAATAAAAAAATCCAAATTCCAATCTTAAAACTTGGAGTTTGGTTTTTTTTTTATTCCATATAGCTTTGTTATTTCTACATAAGGAGAAATCTTCGTTAGAAACTCCAAAAAGATTTGTCTATTGGAGCGGAGTTACTTGCAAAGATTTCTCCTTATGTCGAAATGACAAGATTACGAAAACTTGGGATTTAAAAGATTGGAATTTAATCTTGTAAAGTAGGCTTTCGCAACAACTTTCCGTTTTCGTTTTCTTTGAATTTTGAAACAAAAACTATTTCTTTTGGTTTTTCATATTTTCCTAAAACATCAAAAAAATCAGGAGCAAATTCTTGTTTTTCTCCTTCTACAACCAAAACTAATTTTTCTCCTAAAGTAGTATCTGGAAGTCCTGTAACAAAAAACCTGTTGTTTATTTTTCCGATCAATTTCGCTTCAATCTGCTCTGGAATCAACTTTACCCCTCCACTATTGATTACGTTGTCAATTCTGCCTAAAAACTTAAACTGCTGTTCGTTTAGCAATTCGACTAAATCATTAGTCACAATTGGCTCATCAGAAATAGAGGCTACATTAATCACCAAACACTGACGATCGTCCTGAGATATTTTCACATTTGGAAGAATCGAAAAAACTGAATCGCCTAAACGTTTTGCAGCGATATGTGTAATCGTTTCGGTCATTCCATACGTTTCGTAGATTTCTGTTTTAAGTGGCAATAATTTTTCTTCGAGAGCCGAATCTAATTTTGCTCCTCCAATAATAAGTTTTCGCACTTTAGAAAGCCCTTCAATAGAATTCTGAACTTGAAGCGGCACCATTGCTACAAAATCGTATCTCGTTGTATTGAATTGCAATGGATGCAGACTTGGCGAAACCACATCTAATTCTAATCCTAAAATCAAACTGCGAACCAGCATCATTTTTCCAGCGATAAATTGGGTTGGAAGACACAATAAAGCTTTGTCTCCTGGTTTTAAATCAAAAAAATCGCCCGTAGCCAACGCTGACTGAATCATGGATTGTTTTTGTAATCTAACCAACTTTGGAAGACCTGTTGTTCCAGAAGTTGTCATTTCGATATAATCCTTTTTATCAAACCAATCTAAAAAGAACTCTCCAATAGATTGTTCGTAGCTATCTCCTTCTTTGATAAAACTATAAGCGACACGACACAAATCTTTTGCATTTAAATGATATCCATTTAGTTTGAAATAATTGTGAACGTTATTATGAGTTAAGTTTTGCATATTCTTAAGCATTTATTTCGACATTATTAATTTTTCCTGTTAATCTTTCTTTCCAATTGGTCCAACCATATTTTTTACTGAAAATAAAAAGCAGAATTGGATAAATAACTATAACTGGCAGAATTACATCTATTCCCGCCGAAGGTTCTGAAAGATCTTTAAATAGAGAGTTTGTTTGAAAAACAGTCCAATCTGAAGTAACCAATAAAGCTCCAACAAGATTATTTGCGGCATGAAATCCGAGTGCCAATTCCATTCCTTCATCCATCAAAGTGATAACTCCTAAAAACAATCCTGTTCCAATGTAATAGATCATGATAATACTCCCCATTTTTTCAACTTCTGGATTTGTCCAGTGCATCGAACCAAATATAACAGAAGTCATTACGAGTGGAAACCATCTATTTTGAGCTAAATTGGCAAACCCTTGCATTAAATAACCTCTAAAAACATACTCTTCAGTAGAAGTTTGAATAGGAATTAAAACGCATCCTAAAACTGTCAGTGTCAAAAAAGGAACTAATTTAAACTGCAATACAAATTGCTCTGGAGATCTTAAATATACAAACAAAAAGCTGAGCACGGAGAAAAATGACCATAAAATGAAAGAAAACCAAATTCGTTTCCAATCTACTTTGGGTCTTGAAGTTGTAACTGACAATAAAGTTTGATGATGAATATACTTTACCACAAAATAGATACCTGCAAAAGCAAAAATAAAAGAAATCATTACCAGAAAAAGAGTGGTATTAGATTCAAACATTTTCATTATTCCCTCATTGGTAGTAGGAAAAGCGACATGATCTTTAAATGTTTTATAAAATACAGCTGCTGTAATTGGAATTTGCCCTATAAAAGAAGCTGAAATAATAAAGACAGATCCTAAAAGATATTTCCAAAATTTATTTTCGGGTTTAATCCCTTGTTCTAAAAACATAAAGTTAAAATTTTAAAAAAATGAGAATTCAAATTCGATAAGTTAATCTTACTTTTGGTATTGCTAAAATACCCCTTTTTTATTGTAAGAATATTTGAAACGATTAAATATAACAAAATGATACAAATTTACCATAATCCAAGATGCGGAAAATCGAGAAACTGCCTTGCTTTTATCGAACAATCGAAGCAAGATTTTGAAATTATACCTTACTTAACCGAAACTCCAACTTTTGAACAGCTAAAAACATTGCTAGGACAATTAAATCTTGAACCAATTCAGTTAATCAGAACCAAAGAAAAAATCTGGATCGAAAATTTCAAAGGCAAGACCTTAAGTAATGATGAGATTATCAATGCAATGGTAGAAAACCCTATTTTAATTGAGCGCCCTATTGTTGTAAAAGAGGGAAAAGCAATAATTGGAAGAGATCCTGAACTTGTTGCTTCTTTTTTAGATTGATTCTAAAATACCCTCTTAACATTTTTTTGTGATTTCTCTCTTTAAACCAAAAACTACATTTGCCGTCTAAAGAGAAAAGAAAACCAGAAAATGAAAAAAATCAAATTTGCTGTATTACTTGTATTCTTGTTTACAAGTTTTTACAATTACTCTCAACAAGGTCCGGGCGGCAGACCCAAAGTAAAAGTCACTGGAAAAGTTTTCGAGAAAGTAAGCAAACAACCATTAGAATATGCTACAATTTCGCTTACCAAACCAAATGACACAAAAGTTGTTGCTGGTGGTATTACAAACCCGAAAGGAGAATTTGAAGTTGCAGTCGCGCCGGGAACTTACGATATAAAAGTGGAATTTATTTCATTCAAATCGACTGAAATTAAGCAAAAAAGCATTCAAGATGACACCAATTTAGGTGTCGTAAACCTATCCGAAGATGCTGCACAATTGAACGAAGTTGTAGTTCGCGCCGAAAAATCGACTGTCGAGATCAAACTGGACAAAAAAGTATACAACGTTGGTCAAGATATGATTGTAAAAGGCGGAAGCGTTAGTGACGTTTTAGACAACGTTCCATCTGTTTCGGTTGACACAGAAGGAAATGTAAGTTTAAGAGGAAGCGACAATATTCGTATTTTAATTGACGGAAGACCATCGCAAGCTATAAATATAGCAGAAGCTTTAAGACAGCTTCCTGCAGATGCTATTGATAAAGTAGAAGTAATTACAAACCCATCAGCTCGATATGATGCAGAAGGTGGTTCTGGAATCATCAATATTATTCTAAAAAAAGGTAAAAACCAAGGTTTTAACGGAACTTTTATTGCCTCAACCGGTTTACCAGAAACGTATGGCGCAAGTGCCAACTTAAACTATAAAACTGAAAAGTTAAACTATTTTACTACTGCTGGTTACAACTATAGAACTACAGAAGGAGCTGGTAAAACAAATTCAGAATATTTTGATCAAAACAAAGTAACAAAAAGTTATTTAGACGAAGACCGTGATACAAAACGTGTCAGAAACGGATTTAATGGAAGAGCTGGTATTGAATGGACACTGACTCCTTCTACATTTTGGACGAATGCAATCAATTACCAAAAAAACACTGGTGACGATAGAGATTTGATCAATTATTACAACTACGATGCTGCACATAATTATACAGGAACATCGTATCGTTTAAATGACGCTGATACTGGAAGTGAAAACTTTGAGTATACTTCGAACTTTATTAAAAATTTCAATGATAAAGGACATAAACTTACTGCAGATCTTTCTATTTCGAGAAATACAGATGACAGTTATAGCACCATAACAGCTTCACCAAATTTCAATAATACACTAAACGATCAAATACAAAAACAAGTATTATTTCAAGCCGATTATGTTCTTCCATTAGGTAAAGGAGGGCAATTTGAAGCAGGTTACAAAGGAAGTTTTGGAGATTTGAATAATGAATATTATGTAACTACCATCGAAAATAATGTTCCAGTAAAGGATCCTAATTTATCAAACACATTAGAATACAAAGAAAATATCAATGCACTTTACACTCAATATGGCTTCAAAGCAAATAAATTCTCTTATTTATTTGGGCTAAGATGGGAAGACACAGATATTCATGTTAACTTACTAGACAACAGTAATTTCAATACTAAAAAATACAACAACTTGTTTCCAAGTGCTTTTATTAGTTATGAAATCTCAGATCAAAGCAACTTTTCTGCAAGTTATAGTAAACGTTTGTCTAGACCAAGAGGTCGTTTCATGAACCCTGCTGTAAATTATGCGAGCAACATTAATATCTTTCAAGGAAATCCAGACTTAGACCCATCTTTAACAGATAAATATGATATTGGTTATATTAAAAAATGGGATAAAGTAACCTTCAATACATCTGCCTATTTTGAAGATACAAAAGACGTTTTCAGCTTTGTAAGATCTCCTACTGGTGATTATGTAACTGCTGATGGTGAAGTGGTAACTCCTGCGCCAGGTGAAGTAGTTGATGGTACTCCAGTAATCAAAAGTCAGCCTATTAACTTAGGAAAAGAACAAAAATTTGGTTTCGAATTCACATTCAATTACACTCCATACAAATGGTGGAAATTAAACAGTAACTTCAATTTCTTTAATGTAAAAACTACAGGAGAACACAGTTACGTAGATACGCAAGGAAATACTATAGTTCAAAATTTAGACAATCAGGCTACATCTTGGTTTGCAAGAGTAAACTCAAAAGTTACTTTACCATATAAAATTGACTGGCAATTGACAGCAATGTACAACGGAGAGCAAAAAACAGCTCAAGGTAAAAACTTAGGGCAATTCGGAATGAATACTGCTTTAAGTAAAGATGTTATGAAAGATAAAGCTACTATTGCTTTCAACATTAGCGACGTTTTCAATTCCAGAAAAATGAGATCATACACTTATTTAGATGGAGTGACTTCGTATAGCGAATTCCAATTCCGTAAACGTCAATTCAATTTATCCTTCACTTACCGTTTCAATAAACCAAAAAGTGAAAGAGATAAAAATGCGCAGCCAAGAAATGACGGCGGTGGAGACGGCGGTGGAGATTTTCCAGGATAAAGCTTTTTAAATTTCAATATCAAAAATTCCAAATTCCAATTTTTACAATTGGGATTTGGAATTTTTCTTTTTAAGCCTATTTACTTAATTATCCAACTTTGTCAAAGTTTAAAACTTTCACAAAGTTCTAAACACAAAGGATTGGAATTTGGAATTTCAGTATTGGAATTTCTTTTTTTTAGCACAAAAAAAAGAACCCTAGTGGGTTCTTTTCTTATGACATCAATCTAAAATTAAATAGATTGTTCTTCTTGTCTTTTTCTGGCTCTTTTTTCTTTAATCATTTCCCAGCTAGCACCCGTAACCCAGTAAGATACGAAACCAACTAAGAAAAACATTAACCAAAACCCTATAGTTAGTATGGTTAAGAAAAGTAAAAAGCCTAAGTACTGTGAAAATTCAAACATGTTTTCCGGAATTTTTGAATGTTACGACAAATGTAGGGTATATATTTTTTCTCAGCAATAAAATCTAAATCAATTTTCGTTAAATAACATTTATCCGTATATTTATACTCATTTTAAATAAGGCCTTTTTTCCGAATATTATTCAACTGTCTAAATTAGAAGAATATGAGTATTTTAAGGAGCTATTTCCCGCTATCCGCTACAATCTTTTATGTTTTTAAAGAAAAAACATAAAAGGATTTCCACTCCTATCGGGGCTAGAACTCATATTCAAAAGAAATTTGAAAAAACACCAATATAAAAAATCCGTTTTAATCCGCGTTTTTACGAATTAAATCAGCATTATCCGTGTTCCTTTTAATCTCAAAGATTACAAGCTAAATCCAACAACTCACATTTTACAGATAACATTTTACAAACAACATAATGAAATACAGAATAGAAAAAGACACCATGGGCGAAGTTCAAGTCCCAGCCGATAAATATTGGGGTGCACAAACAGAACGTTCGAGAAATAATTTCAAAATCGGACCAGCGGCATCTATGCCGAAAGAAATCATAGAAGGTTTTGCTTATCTAAAAAAAGCTGCCGCTTATGCCAATTATGATTTAGGCGTTCTGCCAATCGAAAAAAGAGATGCAATTGCAGCAGTTTGCGACGAAATACTTGAAGGGAAGCTAGACGATCAGTTTCCGCTTGTAATCTGGCAGACAGGTTCTGGAACACAAAGCAATATGAATGTAAATGAAGTAATTGCCAACCGAGCTCAAGTTCTTAAAGGTTTTGAAATCGGCGAAGGTGAACAATTCATAAAAGCCAATGACGATGTGAACAAATCGCAATCATCAAACGATACTTTCCCAACCGGAATGCATATTGCAGCTTATAAAATGGTGGTTGAAACTACAATTCCAGGTGTAGAAAAACTTCACGCGACATTAGCAAAAAAAGCCACTGAATTTAAAGACGTTGTCAAAATCGGAAGAACACATTTAATGGATGCTACACCATTAACACTTGGACAAGAAATTTCTGGTTACGCCGCTCAATTAGCCTTCGGATTAAAAGCTTTGAAAAATACTCTAACTCATTTATCTGAAATCGCTCTTGGAGGAACCGCTGTCGGAACTGGATTAAACACCCCAAAAGGATACGATGTAAAAGTTGCTGAATACATTGCAAAATTCACCAAACATCCTTTTGTAACAGCAGAAAACAAGTTTGAAGCACTCGCAGCACACGATGCCATTGTAGAAACACACGGAGCTTTAAAACAATTAGCGGTTTCTTTAAACAAAATCGCTAATGATGTAAGAATGTTGGCTTCTGGTCCGAGATCTGGAATTGGCGAAATCCATATCCCTGAAAATGAACCAGGATCTTCTATTATGCCCGGAAAAGTAAATCCGACACAATGTGAAGCTTTAACCATGGTTTGTGCTCAAGTTATCGGAAACGATATGGCCATTGCCGTTGGAGGTATGCAAGGACATTATGAACTAAATGTTTTCAAACCTGTAATGGCAGCTAACTTTTTACAATCGGCACAATTACTAGGCGATGCTTGTGTTTCTTTTGACGAACATTGCGCTCAAGGGATCGAACCAAATCACAAACGCATCAAAGAATTAGTAAGCAATTCGTTAATGCTCGTTACGGCTTTAAACACAAAAATTGGCTATTACAAAGCAGCAGAAATTGCTCAAACGGCTCATAAAAACGGAACTACTTTAAAAGAAGAAGCCGTTCGTCTAGGTTATGTAACATCAGAAGATTTTGATGCTTGGGTAAAACCTGAAAATATGGTTTGACTTAATTGTGAATTGTGAATTGTTAATTATCATCATTCAGAAAAAAAAAAGAAGCCTGAAATATCAATTTCAGGCTTTTTAATTTATAATTCACAATTTACAATTCACCATTATCAACATAGTCTTGCAAATAGCTAAATCTTTCTGTCAGTTTTCCGTTTTCTGTGATTTTGGCGCGTTTTAGAATTCCGTCTTTATCTCCGTTAAAGAAAGCAGGAATTACGTGCTCCATAAATTGTTCACCAAAACCTTCGCTCGCGTCTTTTGGAATTTCGCAAGGTAGATTATCTACTGCCATAACTGCAACTGCTGCGGGATGAAAGAAATCAACTTCACGATCTTCTAAAGGAAAATATCCATATAACGGTTCTTCAATTGTTGAAGAACGAACTGTACAAGCAATTGGCCCATTAACATCACAAGAAATATCGGCTACAACTTTCAATTTACAATCGCTTGCGTTCAGCATTTCTTTAGTTAAAATCATCGGAGCATTGCTCGCATAAAAATGTCCAGCAAAATAGATATCAGAAACTTTAGTGAATCTTTCAAAATCAGATTCATATTCTTCAGGATGATTCACAAAATCTGTAAAATCCAAAACCTGACCGTCTTTTCTTTTATTGTATTCCAAAACATCCAACTGTACATAAACAGCCTGAGCATATTTTTTTGTCAAGTAATTATCGATCGTAATTTCTTTTACTTTTATAGCATCCAAAATTTCTTTTGCGCCGCTCCCCACCTTTCCAGTTCCTGTAACCACAAATTTTAAAGCCGGCATTGTAATGCGTTTTAAATGCTTTATCAAATCCTCTTTCCCTGAAAGAGATTCTGCTTTTGGAAGTTTAAACAATTCAAATTTAATTCCGAACGCACGAATTCCGTTGTACACACCAACCATTCCAGCATACTTTCCGAAACCAATTAAACGGTGGTCATGCTCGTTTACAATCGTTTCATGATCGTATAAATCGATATTTTTTTCTAAAATCGCCTGAAGCAGTTTTCTATTATGAGGCTGTTTTTTAATGGTATGAGAAAAAAAGAAATAAGCTTTATTTGGAATCAAATCGTCTACAGGAACTTCTTTTACACCAAACAAAACATCGCAGTCAGATACATCATCGGCAACGGTAATTCCCATATTTTTATAATCGTCATCAGAAAATATTCTGATATCTGAACTTTCAACTTTTACAGAAGCATCATGATAAAGCTGCTTTAGTCTTGTCAATTCATTTGGAGAAAAAACAACTCTTCTATCTGGCGGGTTTTTTCTCTCTTTTATGATTCCAAATTTCATTTAATGCGGTTTTTTAGTATTTAATAATATAACTTTTTTTAATGTATTTGTTTCAAATATAACAAATTTAGTTAAAATTTTGTTTCAAAAATTCTATTTAGAATGTTTTAAAACCGTTAAAAGCTGAAAAACAACCGACTAAAATTTACTTTTCTTAAAAAAAAGTTAAAAAACACAAATTAAAGCCCCAGAACCAAGAATACAACAAAATGGAATTCGATATATTTGTTTTTAAAGAACGATGCAAATGATTTTCCTTAAAAAGACAAAGATACCACAATTACTTTTTTCAATGCTTGTTTTAAGTTCATGTGGTCAAAACAAAACAACAGCAATAGATACTACTCAGACAGTCGAAGATACTTTACCTAAAATGAAACCGTTAGGTGCAGAACCGAAAGTTTCACAGGCTTATAAAAACTCTGTTGTTGGCAGAATAAATCACTTTTACAATAAAAACTGGCCTAATAATACCATGAACGGAAGCTTCTTGGTTGCCAAAAATGGACAGATTTTATTTGAAAGATATAATGGTTTTGCCAATAAAAATGAAGGAACCAAAATAACTCCTGAAACACCTGTACAAATTGCTTCAGTAAGTAAAGTACTAACTGCCACGGCGGTTTTAAAATTGGTCAATGCAGGCAAAATTGACTTAGACCAAAAGGTAAATACTATTCTAAAAACCTTTCCATACGAAGATTGTACCATTAGAATGTTATTAGATCATCGTACAGGAATGCGCAATTATGCTTATTTCACAGATCGTGACAAATCAATCTGGGATAGACACAATCAATTAACAAACAAGGATATCTTAAATATTCTGGCTACAAAAGATATTGGATTAGAATCAAGAACTGGAACACGTTTTAGCTATTGCAATACCAACTACGCAATGCTGGCACTTATTATTGAAAAAATTACAGGTTTGACTTATAAAGAGGCAATGTCTCAGATGATTTTCAAACCACTTGGAATGACCAATACGTATGTTTTTGATGATGATAAAGACAGAAAGAAAATCGTTCCTTCTTATAAAGGAAATGGTGTAGAAATTGGTTTTGATTATCTAGACAACGTTTACGGCGATAAAAATGTTTTTTCTACAGCAAGAGATCTTTTAAAATTTGATCGTGCGAGACAATCGCCAGATTTCTTAAAACCCGAATTATTGAAACAAGTTTATACGGGTTACAGCAACGAACGCAAAGGAACTAAAAATTATGGTCTTGGAATTAGAATGATTAATTGGGAAACAGGACAGAATTTTTATTTCCATAACGGCTGGTGGCACGGAAATACCTCATCTTATATTACTTTGATGAATGAAGGTGTAACCATTATCGCGTTATCTAATAAGATGACCAGAAATACTTATGCGGTTCGTAAACTAGCTCCAGTCTTTGGAGATTATCCTTTTAATTTTAAAGACGAAGAGTAAAATTATAGTCGTAAAGCCGAAAGTCAAAAGTCGTAAAGCCTTAAAAACATTTGCCAATGCTGACTTTGGACTTGGGACTTTCGACTTTAAGACATTTTTTTAAATTTTTAGTAGAAAGTAATTTCAAATACTCTAAATTTGCAGACTTATTTTTTGGGGTCGACTGGTTTTGACAGCAAGTCGAATTGAACAGTAAGCACGTCGAGCATTGAGACCTTGCTCGTAAATATAAGATCTCGAACTTTTACACGGCGAAAATAATTACGCTTTAGCTGCATAATCCGAATCATAGTACGATTGCGCCACGTCTCTACCAGGTAGAGAAGCTGGATTCTCCTGGAAAGCCTTGGTTTGTGGCGTTCCGTTCAGGGGAACCGTAAAAATAAACCTAGATATCCAAGAGCTTCGGGTGGATTTCGAAAATTAAGAAGATAAGTGTTGGGTGGTTGTTTCTGGCCTAGCTCAACATCGAAAATTCAATCAGGAAATAAACGTGTAGAAAGCTCTTTAGTTGCTTGTTTGGACCCGGGTTCGATTCCCGGCGACTCCACAAAAAAGCCTGTAAACTCTTTGTTTACAGGCTTTTTATTTTTCAGTTGACAATTATCTGTATTATATATAATTAAATGATGCTTAGCAAATTACCAGACAAATCTCTAATCAAAATTGATATCAATGCCTAATTTGATTTTCAGTTCATTAAAAGAATTCTCATCCAATGGCCCAAAAATTCTACCGCTAAATTTATCAATTATAAAATATCTTAGCACTTTCTCATTTTTAGGCAACTGCATTGCAATGATATAATTATCATCTGATTTAGCATTTTTGACAGTTTCTTTTATGATAATTTCGCCAAATTCGTTTTTAGCACTACTTTTATAAATGATAGCCCCATCGGGATAGCCAATATCTACTGCATCATATTCAGATAAATAATAATAGCCATAGCCAAGATCTGCTTGATCTGCACATCCAACTGTGACTAATAATACTAATAAGTACACAAATTTTCTCATTTTATTTTATGCAACAATTGCTTTTTTTGCTTTCATTTTAAAATTCCTTATCGCTTTTGGGCTCTTTAAGATTGAAAATGTATTTTATTCAGTTGACAATAATTTTATAATTAGTGATTAAAACTCATTATTAACAAATATAATAATTAGAGTAAAACATGGCGTTTTTATTGAAAAATCACTTATCAACAGTCAAAAAAATAAGAGCCATTAATTTAATACTAAACGCTAGTTATTTTTTATTTAAATTTGCTAATTCCTTTGTTAAGCCATTTTAGATACTCCTCCACATCTGGCGTATAGGCAACTGGATCTACGAGATTATTTTCTTTAGTGTCCATCAATACATAAAATGGTTGCGAATTAGTATTGTATCTAATGGTCTGCATCTCGCTCCATTTCTGCCCAATATATTTTAATTTTTTATCTGGTCGCAATATAGATTCTACCACTTCATTAGAACTAAGTTCACGTTTATCATCTACATAAAGGGAAATTAGAACGACCTTGTTTTTCAAAATCTCCAAAACTTCAGGTTTAGGCCAAACATTTTGTTCCATTTTTCTACAATTCACACATGCCCATCCTGTAAAATCAATCATTATCGGTTTGCCTTCTTTTTTTGCATAAGCCAATCCTTTATCATAATCATCAAACGCCATGATATTGTAAGGAGCAAGAAGATGTGCGCCATCAGGTAAATTCGAAGATGTTTCAGAATTCTCGACTTGCTTTGATCCCCCTACTCCGTAAGGAGATTCACTATACTGCTGCGGAGGAGGAAAAGCACTAATTAAATTTAAAGGAGCTCCCCATAACCCTGGTATCATATAAACTGTAAAAACCAGTACTGCCATTCCCAAAGACAATCTTCCTACAGAAATATTCGACATTAGACTATCATGCGGTAATGTAATTTTTCCAAATAAATATAAAGCCAGCGTAAAGAAGATTACAATCCAAATGGCTAAAAACACTTCTCTTTCCAATAAATGCATTTGGGACACAAGATCTGCCTGCGATAAGAATTTAAAAGCCAGAGCTAATTCTAAAAAACCTAAAACTACTTTCACAGTATTGAGCCATCCGCCTGATTTTGGCAATGAATTCAACCAACCCGGAAATGCTGCAAATAATGTAAAAGGAAGTGCAATAGCAAGCGAAAAACCAAGCATCCCTATTAAAGGTGCAATACCACCTTTAGAAGCTGCATCGACCAATAAAGTTCCGACAATAGGGCCAGTACAAGAAAATGATACAATTGCTAAGGCCAAAGCCATAAAGAAAATCCCAACTAATCCTCCTTTATCTGCCTGTGAGTCAACTTTATTTGCCCATGAACTTGGAAGAACAATTTCAAAAGCTCCCAAAAATGACATTGCAAAAAATACCAGAATCAGAAAGAAAATAATATTGAACCATACATTGGTTGCCAGTGCATTCAAGGCATCTGCTCCAAAAATTCCAGTAACTACTGTTCCAAGAGCGAGATAAATTACGATAATAGAAATTCCATAAATAACTGCATTCCGAATTCCTTGTGATTTGCTTTTACTTCGTTTGGTAAAAAAACTTACTGTCATTGGTATCATTGGAAAAACGCACGGTGTTAATAATGCAGCAAAACCAGAAAGGAAAGCAATAAAAAATACTGCCCATAAATCCTTAGTATCTTTTTGGCTTTTAGACCCGCCTTTTGCAAATTCTGATAACTTTACTACATCCTTTTTATCAGCACTAACCGCCTTAACTGAATCTTTATACGAGGTTTGAGCTGCTTCGGCTATTAGAGTATTTGATTCTTGCTTACCTTCTATTTCCGCCACAGCTTTTTTTTCTGCAGTAGCTGCTACTGGAATTTTAAAAACAAGTTCGGCTTCAGAAGGAGGCAAACAACGTGTATCATCACAAGCCATAAATTCTACAGTAGCTGTGATTGTTCCTATTCTTTGTTTTACTTCTACTTTTTGCTGAAAAACCGCCGTTTTTTCAAAGAATTTAATCGTCATTCCGAAAATTGGATCATTAATAGTCTTTCCGTTTCCTTCAATAACGTTTCCTAATGTTTTTATTTGGTTAAAAATAAAACTTGTTGCAATTGGTCCTCCATCGGGAACCGATTGTGAGTATAGATGCCAACCTGTATCAATAGTTGCGGTGGCAATTAAATTGTACTCAGATTCTGACAACTTTTCTACTCTTGTTTTCCATTTTACAGGTTCCACAATTTGTGCTTGAACAATGCAACAGGTAAACAATAGAAATGCAAATATTATTTTTTTCATTTTTTATTAGATTAAAAGGGCTGCCTGTCACATCAGCCCAATCGTCTTGTATTTTTGCTTACTAATTCAAAACATAAAAGACTATAATACCGTTAAATTTTTTCAATAGTTATGCTGTATTAAATCTATTCAATTTAATACGGACGCTAAAAAATGTAAAGAGGGATTAAATTATTTAAATTGTTTTTCTTGCAAAGTGCCAGCCTTGATGAGAACCAGTTTATCTAAATCGCCATATTTTTGATAGGCTCATTAAGGTTTACTGATTCAATATCTGTTACTGGAGTTGCATCCAATTTTGCCATAAAAAGATAAAAAACTAAGGCGATTTTGAAAAATAAGTTAATGCCTCATTGAAATGAATTGTGTTTATCGATTTTTATATCAATTTAAACTTTAGTTAACTCCCATTTCTTTAAGCCATTTACTTATCCCTTCGTCAGATGGTCGTGGCGCATCTGGATCGACAATACAGCCATTCGGATCAAGCAAAATGAATCTCGGAATACCGCTTACCTCATACGCTTTCTCAAAAGAGCTATCGCCATTGCTAAATAACTGCACACCTGTCAATTGAAGATCTGCTACCATTTTTTTCCATTTATCATGATCTTTCACACGATCGGTAGAAATACTTACGAAGCTTATATTTTTATCGTGAAACTCTTTCTCCAAAACTTTAAGAAAAGGTATTTCTTTTTTACAGGGTCCGCACCAAGTAGCCCATAAATCGATATAAACAAACTTCCCTTTTAGATCATCCAAGGATGTTGCGCCTCCATTGAAGTTTTCAAAATTGACAAATTTTGGAGAAACCATTCCTTTTGGCAGAATTTTATCCTGATGCTTTTTCAGTCCAGTAGTCTTATTATATCTATCTACACAGCTTTTTTTAAAATCTTCAAAATCCTTTTCTTCAAGAGCAATAAAAGATGCGTCTAGCCCCTTAGTTTCTTTAAGTATTTTTTGGTAACCAGCAACAATCTCATCTATTTTTTTGACAAATTCATCGTTTTCTAATTTAAATATAGATTTATCTGCAGTTGCTTTTTCAGAATATAAGGCTTTCCTAAACAGATATTTATTTGGTATTTCGCCCTTACCTTTAAAATCCATTGTTTCATCCCATTGTTTGGTATCAAAAGTAATTTTTAAATTGTAACCATTTTTGAGATAAAAAAATCCTTGTTCTTTACCATCAAACATTCCATAAAAACCTTCCTTTACTTTCAATGTGTCAGCAAATGAACCATCTTTATTAACATTGATTCTTTTTATTTTAGTTCTTCCTTTGAATACTAGCAGAGAATCAGAGTTTTTCTCAGTTATTTTTCCAAAAAGACGTACATAATCATTTGAAGCTTTTTGCGCAAAAGTATATAGATTAAAGACAAGGGTTACGATCCCTAAACAATACCATTTTTTCATTATATGTTATAATTTATTTCGTTAATAAGTTTTAGAACTATTTACTTTTTTTCAGTGTAAATAATCCCAGATTTAATGGTCATAAAACCATCTTGCAAGTTTTCGATCTGCTTTACAGGATCTGAATTTGTGATATAAAGATCTGCTCGTTTTCCAATAGCTATAACACCTCTATCCGCCACACCAATACTTTCTGCCCCTATTATTGTGGCACTTATTAGAGCATCTTTATTGGTAAAACCACAGTCGTCTGTGAGAATCTTTATTTCTTTGAATAATGGAACAACATGATCTTTTTCAAATAAATAAGGCCAATCTGTTCCAGCAGATACTTTAACTCCAAGTTCATGAGCTCTTTTGGTTACTGTTACACCCGCATAGAGTTTATTATTGTTTCCAATATAATTGGTAGCATCCAATATAACGTTGTTGTTTTTCATTAGCAGTAAGAGCTTATCGAGTTTTTTTTCATCAATAACTGGTCTTTTAGATCGATTCATTTCTTCAACAGCAGAATCATAAGGAATATCAAACGCATGAGACATGCTGTTTACTTTTGCGTTGGCAATATCAGTAGGCGTTGCAGGAAAAACTGCAGCATGGCTCCAACTTTGCAATCCCTGAAGTCTTGCCTCTTTTACAATTTTTCTAACAAGATCTGAGGTCAAGTCCGAATATATTTTAATTCCGGTAACCCCTGCTCCTTTCGCTTCTGCAACGGCAATTTTAATATCGGTTTTCTCCGTAATAGTTTGTTCCCAAGGGCTATCGTTTTTATCCTTATTATATTTTCTCACTACATCAAAATAGCCAGATCCTCCAAACTGAGCTGCATAAAAAATGGACGGAGCTGGGAGTTGATTAAGGCTGCTGGCACGTTTATAGTCTGCAAGAATAATTGCATTTCCAGTCATGTCTCTTACAGAGGTAATTCCCGCATAAATCATTTTAGAAAGCTGATCCTCCATATATTTACAATTTTTTGCCCTGTCTGGATCTGGTGCTGTAGCTAGATGAACGTGTGAATCAATTAGGCCAGGCATCACATATTTTCCACTAATATCAATTAGAGTAGCCTCTGGATATTTGGCAAGATCATCAGTGTATAAAATGTCTTTGATCTTATCCCCTTCTATTATAATATTCCCTTTCTTGTTATCAAATTTATTATCATAGATAAATCCGTTTTTAAGAATAGTAATTTTTAGGTTTACTTTAGTTTGCGAATACCCCATAAGTATTGTACAGACTAAACACCAACAAATAAGCAGTTGTTTTTTCTTCATTTTTTAAGATGTATATTTTTATGTAATTAAGAGCCCACTTTATTTAAATAGAAATGTGGGCTCTAAAATGTGTTTTAGTATCCAGGGTTTTGTGGAATTCCCGAACGATCAATTTCTGTTTGTGGAATTGGTAAAGCAAATCGATCTGCTTTTGGCGCTAAACCACCGCCACCAACTCTAGTGAAACCTAAACCAAGTCTTTTTAAATCTGTGAATCTGAATCCTTCAAATGCCAGTTCCCTTCTGCGTTCGTTTAGGATTTCTTTATTTAAATCTGCTCCTGAAAAATCCCCCAAACCTCTGGCGCTTCTAAGTTTGTTCAGATTCGCCAATGCTGCAGCACTGTTATTTTCCTGCAAATAAGATTCTGCCAATATGAGGTACATTTCTGGTACTCTTATTAATTTAAGATCGATGTTTCCCGGATCAAATGTTGCTGCGTTTGTTGTTCTCGTTCCAGCCTGTTTCTTTGGAAAATAGCTTCCTTTGACTGTAGGATGTGTTTTAAAATATACTGAGAATCGGAGATCTTTATTCTGATCGTACAGACTTATCAAATCATTTGATACTGAATAAGGATAACTTGACATTACTGGAATAGCAAAAATTCCTGCAGTATATTGTACCTCATTATTTTCAAATCGAATTCTAAACATAATCTCGCCAGAATCATCCTTATCCCATTCTTTTTGAAGTGCAGCAAGAGTTGTATCTAATTTGTATCTGGTATCTGTCAGGGCTAAATTAGCATATACAATAGCATTTTTGTAATCGCCTGTTTCGTGATACACACGTGCCAGCAATGCATAAATAGCTGTTTTGGATATTCTATAAGAGTTAACCACATTGGTAGTAAGAGGTACGGCTTCATTTAAATCGGCCAAAATGTAGTTGATAACTTCAGCCGAAGTATTGCGGGGTTTAATATCTAAAAGCGCGTCCGTTTCAAATCGGTACGGTACCGCCAATGCAGTTTTATTGATGTTGTAAGCCGGAGCATAAAAGCGATATAAATTATAATATAAAAGTGCTCTTATGCCTAATGCTTCTCCTAAAAAAGCATTTTTATTGGCAAGTGTACTTTTTCTGGCTTGTCTAATTATAGTATTTACATTGTTGAGAGCTTGATATGATATCTTCCAAAATCCTTCGATATTCCCTGTCGTACTGGTATAAGCGAGCGGATAAATATTTTCTAAACTGCCATCAAAAGAATAGTCCTTTGAATTGGATGATCCTACCACATCATCGCTGATGGCTTCCGGAATACTATAAATTCCGTGAGAATAACCGAAAAAATCCTGTTTCATCACCCCGTAAACGCCATCTAGAGCACTTCTAAAACCTCCATCTGTCTGAAAAAGGGTTTCAGGCGACAATTCATCTAAGGGTTCTTTATTTATAATATCATCAGTACAAGCACTTAAAAAAGTAACCAGTACTGTGGCAAAGAATAATTTTATATTTGTTTTCATCTATACTATTGTTTTTATCTGTCCTGTAGAATTTGATTTTCCCCTTGTTTTATATGCCTTTTTATATAAATGTGCATGTAGACCTTTCGCTTTCTTAGAAATTAACATTCATCCCAAATGAATATCCTCTGACGATAGAAGAAGAAAGTCCAATACCGCCTGCTGCAGTAGCATATTCAGGATCAATATAACTGACAGCTGATTTAGTGAAAAGATTTTGTCCCTGAAGAAAAAATCGAAGACGCTCTACTCCAATTTTTTTTGCAACTTCTTTGTCAATAGAATATCCAATCATAATATTTTTCAATTTTATATAACTGGCATTTTCAAGAAATTGAGACGATGCTTTATAATCAGATACCATTGATGCTGTTGGTCTTACTAAGTACACTTGTCTTATTGCTAAATCGGACTGGTCGCCCGGATTTTTCCACGCGTTAGCTGCATTAACATGTTGATTGAATGCGGGATTATTGTATAAATTATACACTCCTTCATTTAACACATAATGCCCTGCGGCATACGAAATCAAAAAGGACATATCTAGATTTTTATACTTAAAAGTGTTCGTTACCCCCCCATAATACTTAGGAATCGAAGTTTTATTAATAATTTGTCTAAGATTATTAATTTCCGTAGTGTTCGAATTGGTTCTGTTAGTATTAAAATCTACCAATTTTCCATCTGGTGCTCGGTATTGATTGAAGCCTGTTGCTGGATTTACTCCTGCCCAATCCACAATATAAAAAGACCTTATAGCACTTCCTGCCTTAAAAACAGTAGATCCCGAGTTTGATAAAATATCTTTGTCGTCTGATAATGATAAAACCGTTCCTTTATTATTAGCAAAATTAAAATCCGTAGTCCATGTAAAATTCTGATTTTTAACATTTACACTGTGTAGGCTAATTTCTATACCTTCATTTCTGAAATCACCAATATTAGAAACAAGTTCTGAGAAACCTGAAGCTAGCGATATTGGCTTATTGTTCAACAGGTCTTTTGTAGTTCTAACATAATAATCAACTGCTCCGCTGATTCGATTATTAAAGAAACCGTAATCGATACCAACATTCACATTAAAATTTTTCTCCCAAGTTAAATCTTCATTTTCACCTCGGGTTAGATATGGAGCCGTACTTCCTGCATAGGTAACTTGACTTCTATAACCATACAATGATTGAGAAGCAAAATCGCCAATAAAGTCGTTGCCAGAAGTTCCAACACTAGCTCTCAATTTTAAGGAACTTACTGTTTTATTTCCATTAAGTAAATCTTTATGCACATCCCATGAAGACCCTACAGACCAGAAATTGGCATATTTATTATTGTTTCCAAAACGAGAAGAACCATCTCTCCTGAATGAAAGTGAAAAGTTGTAACTATTATTGAAGGTATAATTTAGTCGGGAAAAATAAGAGAGAGAACCAGCTTGAGATTTTCGCTCTGTGATTGTACCAACGGTTTTCGCAGCACTTATTGTCTGGACAGCATCAGAACTAAAATCCTTTGCTGTAACAGAAAAACTGTTGGTCTCACTCTCGTTTACTTCATACCCCATAACCATATCGAATGCATGTTTTTGAAATGTATGTGCTAAAGTAGCGGTCAGTGTTCCAGTGTAGTTGTTACTGTCACCCGTATTGTAAGTAAGTGCACCTCCATTGACGATTACATTTTCATAACTATTGCCTTTAGAAGTATTGAAATTAGCTCCCAAAACACCATTTAAAGTTAACCATTTTACTGGTAAATAGGTAAGATTTGCACTTCCGCCGATATTTTTTCGGTTGTTATTCGCATTCGTATTATCTCTTACAAATATTGGATTGTAAGGAACTCCAGTAGAATTACCAACATCCAATAATCGCAATGAATTTCCAGCATCATCTTTAATTGCCAACCAAGGATTTAAAAGAAATGCATTTGAAAAAGGTGATCCCACTATACGCTTATCTTCCTCATTTACGTTTCCAAAATTTCCTGAAAATCCCACTTTTAGTTTTCTATTTAAATCATAATCTACACGCATTGACACCGTATACCTTTTATAATGCCCACCAAAAATATTATCGACGTTGTTGTAGGTAAGCGAAGTGTAATAATTTGCCTTGTCTGAACCGCCTGAAAAAGAAATATCATTTTCACGGTTTATTTCGTTAGTCAGTAATAAACCTGCCCAATTTAAATCCTGACCAGAAGCTCTTCTTTTTTGAAGTAAAGCAGGGTTCGTTTTATAGAAGCCCAATGACTCTTCAAAATCAAGCTTTTGAGATGCATTCATTAAGTCATTAGTAAAAGACTGATCTGCATATTTGACTCCTAAACGGCTGTTAAAAGCAACCCTTAGTTTCGTGTTTCTGGTACCTCTTTTTGTAGTCACAATAAGAACTCCATTTGTTCCTTTAGATCCATAAATAGAAGTCGCAGCAGCATCTTTCAGAATACTAATATCCTGTATATCGGCTGCATTTAACATAAATGCATCTAAACCAGTTCTTGGCATCTGAACACCGTCTACCACAATCAATGGCTCTGTACTGGCACTTATTGAGCCCACACCTCGCAACAACATAGTTGGCGGTGAATCTGGAGAAGAAAAACTTTCTTGAACAAACAAACCAGGAACTACACCAATCAAAGCATCGGCAAATGATACATTTTGGGTATTCTGCAATACTTTCGTATCCAGTTTTGTTACAGCACCTGTAATTTTATCACGGGTCATTTTTCCATATCCTACTAAAACGAGCTCATTTAACTCATTTGCAGTTGGCTCAAGAGTAACGTTAAGTACTATCTGATCTTTAATTTTGATTTTTTTTACAGCAAATCCTAAAAAACTAAAACTCACCACATCGCCTTCATTTGCCATTATTTGATATTTTCCCTCAAAATCCGTGACTGTACCCAGCTTGTTATCGTTTACCAGAATTGTTGCTCCAATTATTGGCAGCCCCATATTATCTGTAACTATTCCAGAGATTTTTCTTTGGTTAATTACCTGACTGCTTCCATTAACAGATGAAGCAGGAGCCTTTTGATTTAATGCAATAACAATCAATTTGTTATTTACAAATTCTGCTTTGTAGTTATCACCAATCAACTCTTTTATAACTGCCATTACATCAGCATTATTTACTGCGATATTCACCAATCTTCGTGAATCAAAAACGTCATCACTATAAAAAAATTCTATATTGGTCTTTTTGGTAATTGTCTTTAAAACAGATGCTATTGGCTTATTTTTTACGTTTATAGTTATCTTTTGTGCAGAAGCGAAAGCAACTATATTGAAAAGAAATATTGATAATATTATGGATTTCCTCATAATGCTAAGAAAATTATCCCAAAGCGCGGATTTTACCCCACAATCTTTTGCGGATAGGTTTTTTTTCATACTTTTAAAATGTTTTGGTTGGTTAATTGATTTCGAACTCTTTTTTTCGACTGAACAAATACTAGCCGGGAAATGGTGCAAACATTTTCCGGTGTTTTTTACTTACTAATGGTTACTTCATACGTTTGGTTGATTTTGGTTATTTTATATTTCACATTCGATGTTTTTCTAATTATATCCAAAAATTGATCGATTGGTTGGTCTTTTAAAACAATTCCTGTGAATTTTATCTGCTCTAATGATTTTTGTTCGAACCTCACATTAAAATTGTACCATCTTTCCATTTTGTCCAAAATATTTTTCAGGTTCTCATTTTCGAAATAAAACTTACCGTCTTTCCATGCACTATAACCATAAGGATCAACTTCTACCACCTTTATAGTTTCGTTACGAACACTAGCCTGCTGTCCAGGTTTTAAAATAACAGATTCGTTTTTTTCGGTTTTACTTATTTGAGAAATTTTCACTTTTCCCTCCGCAAGTGTCGTTTCAAATTTTTTGTCATCCTGATAAGCACTTACATTAAAATGTGTTCCTAAAACGGTAACATTTCCAGATTTGGTTTTGACTATAAAAGGACTATGAGGATTTTTTTCCACTTCAAAATAGGCTTCACCTTCTAATGTTACAGCCCTAATATTTCCCCTAAATTTCACAGGATATTTTAAAGATGATTTTGAGTTAAGCCAGATTTTGGTTCCGTCTGAAAGCTTAACGGCATAAATGCCGCCAATAGGAACAATCAAAGTATTTTCTCCATCTGAAGCCATTCCTTGAACATCTTTTGCATCATAAACCAAAACCTGATTTAGATTTGAAATCACGCCATTTTTAGAAACGATTTTTTCTTTTTTTGGTTCTAAGGAAATAACTGTTCCATCTGCGAGAACAAGCGTTGGATTATTATACTTCGGTTGTATATTTTTTACAACCACTTCCAGATTTTGTTCCTTACTATCATTGTTCAGATAATAGAAAACAGAAGAAATTGCAGCTAAAAAAACTAAAACTGCTGCATATTTTAACACCCTTTTATAACCAAAAAGTGAAATTATAGGAGCTTCTCCAAAATCAATTTTTTCTCTAATTCTTTCAAAAGCTAAATCTGTATTAACAGTTTTATAAAATCTTTCCTTAGATTTGATAGTTTCTATTTCAATAACTTTTTGATAATATTCTTGATTTTTGGGTATAGAAAGCCATTCCTGCAAAAGAGCATTTTCTTCAATCGATAATTCTCCCGTAAGAAGTTCCTTTCTTATAAGAGATGCGATTACAAATTCTTTCTTTCCTTGAGACATATTTTTTTTGATATTAAGTATCGGTTATTAACACTTTAGGTAGTGTTATATAACTAAGAGTTTAAAATATCAAAAATGGGTGGAAAGATTTTTTATTTTTTTATAAAAATAATAAAAGGAATAAAAGTTCTGAGTGATTCTTGAGTTTAACCTTTAATAACTCTATCGCGCGGGCACGCTGAGATTTAACAGTATTTATCGAAATATTAAGCTGTTCAGCAACGTCCTTGTATTTCAATCCTTCTATGCAGGAAAGTTCAAAAACTTCTTTGCATTTTTCTGGTAACGAATTCAGGGCTTGAATCAAAGTCGCATATAATTCTTCTTCCAGTATAGTAAAATCAAAATCTAAAGTTTCGTGAGATAATTCATTATTCAATTCTGTTCCTTTCTGTTCTTTTTTTAAGATCAAAAATGAACCATTTCGAACCATAGTGTAGAGATAAGACTTAACATCAATTATCTTTTCAAATTTTACACGGTTTTCCCAAAGCTGCAACATAACATTTCCGACTACTTCCTCTGCAAGAAAACTGTCTTTGACAAAACCATAACTGTAACTCACAAGTCTTGGATACAAAGAATAAAACAGCTCTTTGTAATACGTTTCATCAATTTTAATATTTCCCTTTTCTGAGCTAATTTTTTGTCATTGTTTGTTTGCACAAATATAATTTTAATATCAACAAATCAACATTTTTGCAACATAATTATCATTCGATTCCTTAAAGAGATGCAAAAAAGTAAGAATAAAACGCTTTTTTATGTTTTTTACAAATCTGATTTCAAATCAAATCCTTTTAAGTTGATCAGGCCTTTTTTTGATTTACATAAAATATCTTGTAATCCCGCCAAGTCAACAAAAGGAGTATAAACAATATATTTTCCGTCTTTTCTTTTAATCCCTATGAAAAAAGATAATTTCTGCCAAGCAAAAAATTCACCTGACAAAAATTATCAAAACATAAACACAATATTTTTAAAGCTTCTTTTTTCCTTGTACGGTATAAATAATCAGCGAAGAAAGCAGACAGATTAAAGCAATTATTGCAAACAGAAATTTAGTTTCTCCTGTTCTTTCAATTATAAATCCGAGGAGCGGTTCGCCTAAAGCGGCAAATAAATAACCGCACATATTCATTATTCCGATAGAAGTTCCAGTTCTTTCTGTTCCCATAATTTCTGGACATAGCGCCCAAAAGTTTGCTTGAGGTCCGTATACAAAAAATCCGCAGGTGATAAGTAACAGACTTACTACAAGTAAATTTGCATTATGGGTAAAAAACAATAAAAAGGAAAGACACGAACAAATGAGCATTCCGAAAAAAATGGAGCGATAATTACTTTTAAAATAATGCGTCGAAAGCTGTCCAAAAGAAAAGGCGCCCAATGCCATGCCAAGTGGCAACAAGAATGTTACCCAAATTAAGGAAGGATCTTTCTGCCAATCGTTTCCTAAAAAGTGTACCGGAATCCAAAATATTAATCCGTAGCGCGCCATGCTTTCTAAACCAAATGCAAGACAAACAATTCGGAACTTTTTGTTTCCTAAAACATCGCTATAGTTTTTCTTGATTTCAGAGAAATTAAATCCTCCAGACTTTTTCTCTATTGCAACTGGCGAAGGTTTTATGAATATCAGGAAAACAGTAGCTGAAACTAAAAGCAATAAAACGGGAATTCTAAAAAGCATTCTCCATTCTAAATGCAGCGAAGTAATGTAAATGGAAATCGCAAAAGTTACAGCAGACGAAAATCCTGCCGCCATGGTGTACATTCCGAATGCTTTGTTTCTTTCTTCGCTAGAAAACCAATTGGCAATAATTCTGCCACCTGGCGCCCATGCCATCGATTGAAAATAACCGTTTAAAAACCATAAAATCAAAATCATGTATGGTGAATGCGTAAAACTTATACCTAAATTACAAGCAATTGAAAGATAAGCTCCAAGAGGCACCAAATATTTTGGACTGAAACGATCGGCCAGATTTCCGTTGATAAACTGTCCAATTGAATAACCAATCAGCATGGCAAAACTAATCCAGCCAATAAAAGTATACGAGATTCCGAGATCTTCTCTCATTGCTTTTGTTGCCCACCCAAAGTTATGTCTGCCCGTATAGAAAAACAGGTAGCAAAACATGGTTAAAAAAAGCATTTGGTATTTTTTTGAGATTGTTCTCATTTTTAAATATTGATTAAAACCCTGAAAGGTTTATGTTTTATAGCATATTCAAATGCTTCTTTGGTTTCTTTAAGTTCAAATTCTTTTTCGATGAAAGTTTGAAAAGGGTAATCTTCAAAATGATCTTCAAAAAAAGAAACGGCATTTACAAAATCTTCAAAATTGTAATTGTGCATTCCTTTTATGCTCAATAATTTTCTGATCATCGTTTCAGGATTTATCGCAATATCTTCTGTTGGTGTTACAGCTCCAATCCAAATGTGCTGTGCTCCTATTGCGCTATATTGCAATCCTGTTTTTATAGCTTCTACAGAACCGCTCATATCGATTATAACATCAAAACCTTTTTTATAAAACTGGGAAGTAATATTTTCAAGTTCAGCAATTGGCGATTGTGCATTATAACTATATTTCGCACCAAAATCTTTACTTTTTGTGAGTCTTTCATCATCAATATCCAAAACCGTAATCGAAGCCGCTTTTTTCTGATCTGCGATTGAGGCTGCAATTAAACCTAAAACTCCAGCACCAAGAATCAGTACGTTTTTATTTTCAATTGTATCGATTAATCGAAAAGCAGCCATTGCAGTTGCTCCGGCACAATTGATTATTGGAGCAAATTTTTGGTTTATAGATGAAGGCAATTTTAAAATTCCTGTTCCCTTTTTAAGTACACAATGCGTTCCTAAACCTCCGTTGAATTTTTCCTCTTCGGTAAATTTCACATGTCCGTATTTAAATAAACTAGCCGATTTTTGTGGCATTTTATCTTTTACAAATTCATCTTCTTCTGGCGCTGCAAAAATCGTCCAAGTAATGATGTCTCCTAATTTTAAGACATTTCCATTCAAATCATAAAAAGGTTCATTGGAAGCCATTTCTATAATTTCGCCCACAATTTCATGACCCAAAACTATTGGCGATGGTTCTTTTCGTCTTCCTGTAAAAGTATGCAAATCACTTCCGCATAAAGTTGCGTATTTGTTTTTTACTAAAATTTCTCCCTTTTTAAGTTCAGGAAGTGCTGTAAATTCAGGAAGAATACTTCTTTCTCTGTCATCAAACAGCATTACGCATGAATTACACATTTTTTGTTAAGTTGTTTAAATTATCAATTTTAAATTGAGGTCCATTTCTTTCTCCACTATTTGGCAGCAGAATATCTTGGTTGAATTTGTAATCTATTTTTATTTCTTTCTGCGCCACATTCAAAATAAAATAGCCGTGAGCCGAGATGTTATTGTACACCATGTGCGGATTTAATTTATAAAGCATTTCACTTTTCTTGATTATCTTTTCTTCAGAAAGGCGATCGTCATTTTTTGAAGTTATCGAAGGCGTTAAAAACTCCCATCCTGCAAAATTCTCTTTTGAAAACTCATCTTTTGCATACAATTCTAAAACATGACTTTGATGATGATCTCCCGTTAAAATAATCGGCGGATTTTTTAATCCCTGAAAAACTTCAATCAGTCTATTTCGCTGATACGGATAACCTGTCCACCAATCTTCTTCTTTAACCGATTCTTCTTTTTTGCTTTTATACCCCGTAAACATAACCTGATTGACCAGAAAATTCCAACGGGCATTGCTATTTTTTAATTCGTCAGATAAATATTTAAACTGTTTGTACGAAATCATTTTTCGGTCTGGACTTTGTTTGCCTAGATCATTGCTCATAAGCTGTTTGTCTCTTCCATCTAATCTTTCTTCCAGAAAAATGAAATTAGCGTCGTTTCCGATTTTTATGGAGCGAATCATTTCTTCAGCCGATTTTGCTCTTACGGGCATCCACTCAAAATAAGCTTGCATCGCTGCCGCGCTTCTGTCTGTCCATTTTCCTTCGTTGCTCTGATGATTTTTGGCACCGTCTTTATACGCATTGTTAGCCAATTCGTGATCGTCCCAAATACAGATAAAAGGTTTATGCTGATGTGCTTTTTGAAGCTCTTTATCTTTACGATAAAGAGCATATCTTTTTCTGTAATCTGCCAGCGTAACGAGTTCATGAAGCGGATCATTTATTCTGTTGCTTTGTTCTAAAAAAACTTTGTTGCAATATTCTCCTGTTCCGTACTCGTAGATATAATCACCTAAATGAAAAACATAATCGATATTTGGATTCTCTCCAATATGACGGAAAGAAGTAAAATAACCATCCTCATAATTATTACAGCTTATTATCGCAATCTGCAAAGGTTTTACAGCTGAATCTGGAAGCGTTTTACAAACTCCTACATCAGAAATAACATTCTCATAAATAAACCTGTAATAATAAGTCTGATTTTTTTTAAGCCCCAAAACATCAACTTTTACCGTATAATCTTTCTCTTGTGAGGTGGCAACAAAACCTTTTTGAATGTCTTTTCTAAAATTCTTATCGGTCGAAATTTGCCATTCTACGGTACAATCTCCAATAGAATTAGTATTGATATGCGTCCAGATTATTACGGCATTTTCTGTTGGATCTCCTGAAGCGATTCCGTGAATAAAATATTTTTTTTCACCTGAATTCAGTAGCGATAAAAATGGCGAAGGGAACAGCAGCGGCATCATCCCCAGCATTGATTGTTTTACAAAACGTCTTCTGTTCATCTTAATATAAAATAGGCAATATTACTGCTTGAATGTTATCTGTATGTTACTGAATATTAAAATCTATAACTTGCTCCTAATCGGCCTCTTAACCCGTAATATTCCACTTGTTCTGGCCTTGAAACTACACCATGATAATATCGTAATTCCTGATTGTTAAGGTTATTTAAATCAATGAAAAAAGTAATATTCTTTGGCGTCGTGTACGAAAGGTTCATATCCAAATGAAAATCTTTATCCTGATATCGGTCTGCTCCTGGATTATCACGAATCTCAACTAAAAATGCTTCACGATAATTGGCTGCTAGTCGTGCTGCAAATCCTTTATACTCGTATATAAGCGATGCATTGAAAATATTTGGCGACTGATTCATTAATCCGATTTTTTCATTTCCTCTTCCTTCCAATGTGGTTTCAGATTTGGTAAAAGTATAATTTCCTTTTAAACTAAAATTGCTTAAAAATCCAGGCAATTCAGAAAACTTTTTATTAAAACCAACTTCAAATCCGTATAAAAAGGCATTATCAGAGTTTAATGGTTTTGAGACTTTGTATAAGAACGTTTCACCGCCAACTGTTCTAATTTCATCATGCGATTGTGTATAAATCAGATCCGACAAATCTTTATAAAATGCGCTTCCTGTTATGTAATCGCTTTTGTTTAAATAATAACTTCCTATTACATCGTAGTTCCAAGAAAAAGTAGGTTTTAAATCCACATTTCCTTCTACCACAGTATGATTATCTGGATTTACTCTGGTGCTCGGACTTAATTCGTTAAAAGCCGGACGTGCAAATGTTCTGGTTACGGCCGCTCTCAAATCTAGCTTTTTAGACGGTTTGTAAATTAAATGTGCCATTGGCAAAAAGGCTCCATAATTTTTAGTTCCGTAAACTGGCGTAACGACTTTTGTAATATCATTAAACTCATAACTTTTGGCATCTACTGCTGTATTTTCGTAACGAATACCGCCAACAAAACGGAAATCTTCGTTTATATCCCATTCTCCAGACGCATAACCTGCCCAAACTTTTTCGGTTGCATCATAATTACCTGTGGCATAACTTGAGTTTGTGGCATCCTGATAATTATATTTTAAGTTTTTTGCAATCGCAGGATTTCCCATTGGATCAATAAAAGAACGTTCTGTTGGATAATTGAATTTCAAATTATCGTAAGTATTGTTGAGCTCAGGAAACCAATTATTCGTCGGAAAAGGTTCTCTTTCCCATTGATTTAAATACGCTTTCGGTGCTTTTGTATCGTAAATCCAAGTAATGTAACGATAGTCGTAAGTGCTTCTTTTATCTCTAAATTTTCCTCCAAATTTGATTTTTAAATCTTCATTGGCATCATAATCAAAATCTAAAGCGGCAACTTTGTCTTTTTCTTCCACATTACGAATCGAAGTCACATATCTGTCCAAATAGTATTTTTCTGGATCGTAGGCCGTAGCAAAATGCGGCTGAATGTTGTTTGCTGGATCACCAACATAACCTGCTGGTCCGTCTCCTTGAAGAAACTTATAATCTTTGCCATCCACCTTAACCAAATTGTCATATTTAACAGTTTGAATCCAGTTTCCGTAATAATAACCACGATCGTTTTTAGTTGCAGACGAAGGTCCGTTGTAGCCAGCCCACGAGGTATATGCGGCTACTTTTGCATTCATTTTCAATTTGTCGGTCAATTTGCTTTCGTATCCAAATTCACCTCCATAATTTTTAAACAAATAGTCTACTGTACTCCATCTTAAAACCGCATTACTCGTTGTTTTATTAAAATAATGCATCGTTTTTCTGTTGTCTTCTTCGTCCAAAAACTGACTATAATAGCCTCTTGCATAGATTTTATTTCTTTTGTTGAAACGAAAATCTGTCGCAGCATTGAATCCCGTATTGGTTCTCACACCCTGATAATTTCGCACATCAAGCGTGTTTACGTTATGCAATTCATTTCCATAAACTACTTCATAATCATCTGTAGAATAAGTACGGCGATTGTAATTGGACATTACTAAAAAACCAAACTTTTTATTAAACAATCGGTTACCGTACAAAACCGTACTATTGAAACCTACTTTATCATCGGCACGCAAGTTCACCGGAATACTTCCTGTAATACGAAGCGTTTCTTTTTTAGGAGAAAATTTCGGAATATAATTAATTGTTCCTCCAATTGCATCACCTTCATATTCTGGAGTTATGGCTTTGATTACCTGAATGTATTCCAGAAATTCTGTTGGCAATAAATCCATCGGAACGGTACGATTTCCTAATAAATCTCCCGAAGTTTTTGCTGCTGGCATACGATCACCGTTTATAGTTGCCGAACTCCATTGAGACGGCGTACCTCTTACGGTAACATATCTTCCTTCTCCCTGATCTCGATCTATACTCACACCTGGAATTCGCTGAACCGCTTCTGCGGCGCTTATATCTGGCATCTTGCCCATGGCATCTGCACTTACGACATCCATAATCGCATTAGATTTTTGGCGCATTTCTATTGCCTTTTTCTCTCCGCTAGTGTAATACTCTAAAACTACCTCATCTAACTTTTCTTCCTGTCCTATTATTACATTTCCTAAATCAACATTTTTATTAGAAACCGTTACCGAAATATGTTTTGCAACATAATTTTCGCTCGAGATTTCTAAATGGTACACTCCAGGTTCTAATTTTATAAAGAAATTACCATTACGGTCATTGGTTATTGTTTTTGATTTTTCTACAATCAAAATGGAAGCCGGATATAATGGTCCAGATTCAGTACTAATTTTACCTTTAACTTCTTGTGCGTACGAAGAACCAAAGATCAATGCAATAACAACATACAGGAATGTTTTCATGATTTATTAAAAAATTAAAGATTGTTTTTTAACTCTGAGAGGTTATCAATAATATAATTGTGATAGTAGTTTTGAAGTTCTTCTCTGCTATAAGCTCCAGTTGTAACTCCAACCACAAGTCCGCATTTTGCGTTTTCTCCTTGCTGAAGATCAGACATGGTATCGCCTATTTTTCCAACCAAAGAAGCATCAGAAATATTAAAATGTTCCATTGCTTTGAAAATCATATCTGGATAAGGACGTCCATGTTCTACTTCGTCTGAAGTAATGCTGAAATCAAAATCAACACCTTGTTTCCAATTTAATTTTTCGAAAATCGCATCGGCAATTGGTCTAGAAAATCCGGTATCAAAAGCTACTTTGATTCCGTTGTTTCTTAAATACTGAATGGTTTCATAAGCATTTGGCGTAGCCTGAACTTCGTTGCTTTGTTTGTAGTAAGCAATCATTTTCTCTACAAACGATTGATGAATTTTATTTATTAAAGATGCATCTACATTTTCGTCATTTATTAAAATCGAAATGGCAACTGGTTTCTCATATCCCATTACAACATTGATTTCTTCGATAGAAAATTCATAACCAAATTCTTTTAAAGCAGTCTGTAATGTTAAGCCAACTTTATTTTCGTCTTGGACTGTAGTACCAGCCATGTCAAATACAATTAATTCCATATTTTTTGTTTATTTTTACAGTGCAATATTACTATACCTTTGTTTACTATATGTAAACAAAAGGTAAAATAATGTTTAATTAAAATAAACTTTGTATACTTATACTAAACATGGAAGGAGTTGTAATTTTAGAGATTAGCAAACGCATCAAACAATATAGAACCGAGAAAGGCTTTACGTTACAGGAACTTGCCGATTTAAGCGGGGTCACAAAAGGAATGATTTCGCAGATTGAGAACGGAAGAAGTATTCCGTCGCTAACTGTTCTTTTAAGTATAGTAACGGCTTTACAGATTAACCTCAGCGAATTCTTTAAAGATATCAGCCAAGAAGAAGAATTGGTTATTATAAAAAGAAAAGACGATTATGATCAGTTTCAAAAAGAAGGTTCTAGCGGATTTTTATACGAACGTTTTTTAACGCGCACCATAAAAAATTCAACGGTCGATATTGTATTTCTGACTTTGGAACCTAACAGCTACAGAGATCAAGTTACAACTGATGCCTATGAATACAAGTATATTTTATCTGGAGAAGTAGATTATCTTATAGCAAACGAAACCTATACTTTAAAAGAAGGAGATTCTCTGTTTTTTGATGGAAGATTAAAACACGTGCCTTTAAACAAAAGTTCGAAGCCATGTAAAATGCTGATTGTTTATTTCTTTGATAATTAAACCTTGAAAACGGATTCAATTATTACTTTATAAAAGACAGGAAATTTTAGTTCCTGTCTTTTTTTTATAACTTAATATCATGTTAGATGAAAATTTGACAAGACTGTAAGAAAATTATATAAAACAACTAGCAGTCTAAGCTGTAATTTTAGAATAATCTAATTGAAGCATTAGATATGATTATTCATCTATTAAAAAGTTATTTATATGAGATCAGAAAATTACATGTCAGAAGAATTTGGATTTGAAATGAATTCTTATGAGGAACAGCTATTATTAAATTACGATGATTATCTAGATGGCGATTATACCAATAGGCTGACCGCTTCTAATCATTACAACTTAGAACTTGGAGAATTGGAAGATAATCTTGAATATGACTTTCACTCAGAGTATGATGAAAATGACTGGGAAGAAGAAGATTCAAATGAAAATCTTGCAGGAGAATACGATAAGAACGAAGAAAAACCTGGAAGTTTTGAAATGTTAAGCTAAAAATACTGTTATGAAAAATTTGTCAGTACTTCTAATTTCCATTTTCTTTTTTTCATGTCAGCAAAAGGAAAACAAAGAAGTTCCTGCTGAATCACCAATACCTGTTGTCCAAAAAGAAAAAAAGCAGGAGAATAAACAAATAGGCGACACTATTGCTATGAATTTTAAGAATGAAGCAAATGTGTTTTCAGCAGAAGGCCATATAGATTCTCTAAATTCAAAAGTATACATTCAATTTAAAAATGAAGATTTGGGCGAATTAAACGCTCAAATAATTCCAGATGCAGGAAAAGGAAATATTCGTTTTAATCAAATTCTTTTTCCTGATAAAACGTCAGACGGCCCTTTTGGAATGGACTTGAAAATACCTCTTAAACAGAAAGGAACTCACATTTTAATCATCGGACATTCTCTAATGGCCGACAATCCTTATTATGGTAAATTTAAAGTACAGTTGGGCATTCAAAAAGAATAAGGCACTAGAATTACGCTTTAATTCTTCTTTTATTTCTCGCCCAATACGTAAGATATACAATCCCAAGAACTAACACCAAGATATCAAATCTGATAATTTGCGGTATACGGTTGATTTGATCGTTATAATAAGTTCCTCCTAAAAGAGCGCCAGAACCAATTCCGAGTTCCATCGAAATATACATAGTGGCGACCGCTTTTCCTCTATGTTCCGGATTGCTCATATCAATAGTCCATGCGCTAATTGCTGGTGACAAAATACCCGTGCCGACGCCGTAAATTCCAGCTCCGACTAATAACATATTGATATCTCTTCCTGCACTTATTACAAAAAGTGCGATTGAAGTTATGATTAATCCAGCCATGATTACTTTTGGGCGTCCATGCCTATCGGAAACTTTTCCTGCGCCAAAACGAACCATAACCGAAGCTACTGTAAAAGCTGTGAAAAACAATCCTTTATTCGTTGCGCCTAAATGTTCGCTCCAATCTGGAATTAAAGTTAGAATAAGACCGAATGCGGTGTAGGAAAGAAAAGTAATAATTCCGGCTGGAAACACATTTCTATCAACAATATCATTTCGTCCAATATAAAACATAGATTTGTTGAGTTTCTCTTTTGTCGCCAACGTTTCTTTCATATTAAAAACAATAATAATCGATAAAAAAGCCAGAAACGACGAACTGTAAAACATTGCATTCATTCCATAAGCATTCACAATCATACTGCCTAATGCTGGCCCCATTGCTCCGCCAATACTAAAACACAATCCGTGCATTCCGAGTGCTTCACCCCATCTGTGCTGCGGAATAATATCTGCCACATAAGCTGATGTTGATGTTGGTTTAAACCCCGTTGAAAAACCATGAACCAATCGCAGTAACAAAAATCCTGAAACAGAACTCAAAATTGGATACAAAAATCCGCATACAACACAAACCGAAGAACCTATTGCCATAACAGGAACACGTCCCCATTTATCGGTAAGCTTACCGCTAAACGGACGGGAAATTGCAGCTGTTAATGTAAATAATGAGATAATAAGTCCTTTGTATTCTGCTCCGCCAAGACTGCTTAAGTAATTTGGAAGCTCGGGTATCATCATATTAAAACTTGATGAAAACAGTAAAGAACTCAAACAAAGCAAAATGAATTGTAAGGTATAAATTGATTTTTCGTTTTGTGACATTATTGATTTTTTATATAACTTAAGGCAGATAGAAAATTATGATTCTTTAAAATAATTCCAGCTGATTGTTTGGGTTTATAGGTTTCTTTTTGGGAGGTTTTGCATCGCCAAAAACGGTTCTTCCTCCGTATTTATGCGATTCTTCTCTTTCTCTCTGAATTAAAGCATCAAAATTAGAATTTGGAGTAAAACTTTCTTCTGCTTTTCTTGAAATTTCAGATAGTTTTTGAATAGCGCTCAGTTTGTCGCTATTCCCAATTTTAGCACGATTAATAGCTCTTTGCAGCGTATCGATTGTTTCGTCATAAATTTTAACGGGAACAGGAAACGGATGTCCGTCTTTTCCACCATGAGCAAATGAAAAACGGGCTGGATCTTCAAATCGTGTTGGAGTTCCATAAATGATTTCGCTTACCAAAGCCAAAGACTGCAAAGCTCTTGGTCCCATTCCTTTTAAGAGCAGTAACTCTTCAAAATCTTCCGGTTTGTTTTCGTGAGTAGCCCAAAGCATGGCACCCAGTCTTTTCATATTCACATCTTCCATTCTCACATCGTGATGTGCGGGCATAGAAAGGTGCTGCATTTCTTTTATGATTTTGACTGGTGATTCTTTTACCAATTCTAAAATACCTTCACGAGATTTTGTGGCAGCATTTGCTGTAAGATTTAAAATGGCGCCTTGATTTTCGCCATAAATAAAAGTATGCGGTTCGTTTATAAAAGACTTTAAATCTTGCGAATGCCAATGATATCTTCTGGCATTTCTAGAATTCGGATTCATTCCCTGCTGAATTACAGCCCATTGCCCTTTATTGTCGACGATAAAATTATGCTGATACAATTGAAATCCGTCTTGAATGGCTGTATTATCCACTTTGGCGGTAAGTCTGCTACAGCTGGCCAGATTAATTCCGTCAAGGCCAGTTTTTTCACCAACAAATAACAGTTCTTGCGGCGTTGCCATAGAGTATTTCCCTTTGCCTCCGCAGATATAAATTCCGAGTTCTTTTGAATGCTGATTAACCGATTTTTTTAGTGCTCCAAGTACCGAAGTTGTAATTCCAGACGAATGCCAATCCATTCCCATAACCGCACCAAAACTCTGAAACCAGAAAGGATTGCTCAATTTACTTATAACTTCAGCAGTAGAAAATTCCATTGCAATCGTTTCTACGATAGCAAGACCCAATTTAGACATTCGTTCAGCAAGCCATAATGGAACATGCCCATAATGTAAAGGAAGATCTGCTGTACCGGAACGTTTCATTTGCTAGAATTATAATCCTGCAAAAATACTTCTTTTAATTGTGAAATGTGAAATGTAAAATGTGAAATGTAAGACGGAAGTATCATTTCACGTTTCACATTTCACAATAAACAATTTAAACAATCTCAATATCTTCTTCGGGTTCGGCAACAGGTTCTGGATTATCATCCAGCCATGCTACGAACAATTTATATCCTATTGAAAACACAATTGGCCCAACAAACAATCCTATGAAACCCGACATAATAAAACCACCAATTACACCAAGGAAAATAACAAGCATTGGCACGAGAGCGCCTTTTCCTAATAGTAACGGTTTTAGGACATTATCTGACAATCCGCTGATGATGAAAAAAACAGTCCAGAAAATAGCATAACCAGAATCTCCAGTTGAAAAAAGATAAATAATAACTCCGATGTTAATTATAATTGGCCCAATCTGTAAAATAGAAAATATCAAACAGATCAAAGTCAAAATTCCTGCATACGGAATATCTGCCATAAACAACCCAATTGCCTGAATAATAGTCTGAATAACCGCAACTCCCAATATACCTTTAACCACTTGGTAAATAGTCGAAACCGAAATAGTCATAATTCCTTCTGCTTCACTGCCTGCAATTTTCTTAAGGAATTTCATAAAGAAAGTTTTACCACCTGGCGATACCAATAAAACGCCAGCAATTATAACTGATAAAATAAACTGAAGAAATGCTGCACCAGAGCTCAAAATACTTGCCATAATTTTAGAAGACAATTCTTTTATCTGATCTTGATATTTAATAACACTCTGCTCTAAATCTGTAGATAAGGAAAGTAAAAATTCATAAAGTGGTTTGCCAATTATTGGCCATTCTTTTATCGAAGCTCCCGGCGGCGTAATTTTTAGGGTTCCTGCTTCAAAACTGCTTTTCAATTCTAAAAAATTCCCCGTTGCCGCTTTCAAAAAATAAATTAAAGGCAACACCATAATAGCAATAATCAAAACAGTGATAACAACCGATGCCAATGCTTTACGTCCTTTTAATATTCGCTGCAGCGAATTAAACAACGGATAAAACACAACAGATAATATAATAGCCCAAACTATAGGCATAAAAAAAGGCAACAGCAATTTAAGACAAAATCCTACAAGGAGAAAAATGAAAAATAACTGCAAAATAGTATCAAAGAGTTCTTTCTTTTTAGTCGAATTGGTTGTTTTCATGGTTATTATTTTTAATGGTGAATGGTAATTGTGAGTTGTCAATTGTGAATTGTTAATGAATTCTCTCTATAAATTTCTACTCTAACTTCTTTACTTTTTACTTTTTACTTTTTATTCTTTACTCTTTCTTCTCTAATCTTGATTCTTCCCAGTCTTATTAGTAGCAAAATTGGCATCAGAAACCAGTCTTCCGATTAAGATTACAGGATATAAAACGCCCGTTAGCACTTCGATTTGGACTAAAGATCGAGCCAAAGGATGAAGAGGCACAATCTCGCCAAAACCCGTAGAAGTAATACAGACATAACTGAAATACATAAAACTAGCCTGATCGCTATTACTCGAAAAATTTGATTCTGCTATTTGAAAAGCACCTTCTATATGCTGGAAAAGAAACAAATAAAGCGTAGACCAAAAGTGAACCAAAAGCATGTACACTACAATTGACCCCACAATGCGATAAGTGGTTACAGGACCAGGTTCTAAAACTTTTATTAAAACCAAAGTGATCAAAAGCAGCATGATCGCAACTGAGAGAATTAAATCGGCAAATAGAATAAAAATATTATGTTCAAAATAATTAATCCATTGTGTTATAATAAATAGAAAGGGAATTATGGAAATGAGAAAAGCTTGTTTTTTATGTTTTGATAAAGCTATAATTCCTGCAAAAAGAAATAGCATCCAAAATATATTAACCGCAACCATAAAACGCGTATAACCGCCAAAAAACGGAATCACAATAAAATGCATTATACACAACAGAATCAGCATACCACTGAGTCCTTTCTCTTGCGTCCAAAAACGATATAAAAAACGGTCTTTTTGTGCTATCATAATATAATTCAAATCGTTAACTTGTTTCTTTCTTCTCCAATATTTCTAAACTCTCTTCTCTCAAATCTCCAATCTTGCTTCTTTACTCTTACTTCTTTACTCTTCACCCTCAAATCGGTATCGGCTCTACTTCTACCCTTCCAATTGGTCTTCGCCAAAGTTTGAAAAGCAGGATTATAAAAATGGGCAGAAAACAAACTGCCGACATGACGAGATAAATATCTTTGTATGCCAATAGTATAGAAGCTTGAGAAGTCTGATTTGAAAGACTCTTCTCTGCTTTTTTCTGCGCTTCAGCATCTGATAATCCCATAAATAAAAATTGCCTTTTTGAGTTTTCCAGCTGCTGTTCGGCTTGTTTATTTATCGGACTCAATTGCTGACTTAAACCTGTTTTATGCTGTAGATTCATGTTCGAAATAAAAGTTCCTAAAACAGCGCCTCCAAGTAAAGAAGCAAAAACAGCCTGAGCAATAATTCCAGTCATCATGCGCGATGTGCTCAAAAACGGCGGAATTCCCTCTGAAATGTAAAGCAGCGAAACAGGAAAAAGAAAACCCATTCCTAAACCTTTAAAAATTAAAGGCAGATAAAAATCAGACGCATCTATTCCTGGATAAAATCTGAAAAAAAGTATAATATGATAGATTCCGTAGCAAGCGAAACCAATTACCCAAATCGTAGCCAGATAAATGCGTTTGTATAAAAGATAAGTCGAAAGCGGAATCGAGATGCATAATCCAATCAAAAGCGAAAGATGTGTTACCGCTCCCAAAACAGGATCAAAACCTAAAATATTAGTCATATAGCCTGTTACAACACTTCCTGTTCCATTTATTAATCCGATATAAAACATTAAAAAGGCGCCAGGAATTACATTTTTAAATTTGTAAACATCTGGATTGATTAAAGGTTCTGCCGTAAAACGAACATGAAGCAGATAGATTCCTGCTACAATCAATAAAACTGCAAAAGCCAGCGTTATTTTAGGATCACTAAACCAATTTCTAGTCTGTCCTTCTGCACATAAAAAAAGAATAATCGCAAAAAATAAAATCAAGATAATCCAGCCTCTCCAATCAAATTGGAATTTGGTTTTTAAAGGCGCCACATCGGCTTTGTAAAAATACCAAGCTAGAATAATACAGATTAAAAAGTTGACATTCAGGAAATAAATTCCAAACGTCCAATTATGAAAACTTACAAAATGCGCTCCCAAATATTGATACAAATGCTGGCTTCCTTTTTGTATGAACTGAAAAATTCCGTACATCAAAGCCATATTGAGAGCAGGATTGTATTTTAATAAAATTGGCACCATCGAAGCAAATATTCCGATGACCGAAACCATTGCTAAAAGAGATCGGCATACAACAAACCAAGCAATTGTTGGCGCAAACAATGAAGCTGTATTGAAAAGCAAAGACAAAAATGAAACGGATAAAATCATGGTGCGAACCTTGATTTGTTTCCCTAATTTCAATCCTAAAGGCAAAAAAGCCAACATGACAAAAATCGGTACATAAACCGCATAACTAAAAGCAGTTGTTGAAGGTCCGAAATGTCCTAATATCTGCGAATTATCATAAGTCGTAACATTGAGTCCGTTAAAAAAAGGAATCGTCAGGATATACAATCCTGTCAGTGTAAAAACGCTTCCTTTTTTTCCTGCAAACATCTTTTATTTTTTTACATCAACTGTTACATTCATTCCGGGTCTAACTTCCTGAAGCTCTTTTGTGGGAGTTTCAAATTCAATTTTAACCGGAATTCGCTGGGTGATTTTGACAAAATTTCCAGTTGAATTATCTGGTTCTACCATTGAAAATTTAGCTCCCGTAGCAGGAGAAAAACCAGCAACTTTCCCCTTAAATTCCTTTCCATCCAAGGCATCAATTGTAATGGTTACTTCTTGTCCCTGTTTTATTTTCTCTATCTGAGTTTCCTTAAAATTGGCCGTAATCCATAATTTTTCATTCAGCACAATAGTCGCAATGGTTTGGTTGGCATTGATTAATTCGCCAATAGACAAATTTCGTTCTCCCACAAAACCACTCGTTGGAGCCATAATAACGGTATATGACAATTGAAGTTTTGCAGCATCAAGATCTGCTTTCTTTCTAGCGACGGTTGCTGTGGCCGCTTCAAGATTAATTGAACTTTGCTTCGTAATCGAGCTGCTGGCATCCAAACCTTTTTTACCGGCTTTCACATAAGCTTCTTCCGATTTTAATTTGGAAATAACCTGATCGTACTGATTCCGTGTTACGGCCGAATCGGCATACATATTCTTAAAACGCTGATAATCTTTTTGCGCTTTTTCTAAACTTGCCAAATCTCCAGCCAATTTCTCTTTTCCCGAAGCTTGATTGGAAATCGAAGTCGTAATATTTTGCTGCAGCGAATGCAGATTTCCTTCGGCTATAGCCAAATCCGCTTCTGCTTGTTTGACTTTAATAATATATTCTTCGTCGTCTAAAACAACCAACGTATCTCCTTTATGAACCATCTGATTGGCTTCAAATCGTATTTCTTTAATATGTCCTGTAGCACGCGCCACAACATTATTGATGTAAGCTTCAACCTGAGCATTATTGGTGGTTTCATAAGAACTAAAATCGAAGAACAGACTTAAAATCCACAAGCCTCCTGCAATTAAAAAAACAAAAGACAATATCGTGAGAATTGTATTTCTTCTTTTTTCATTTTTCTGAACCGCTACATTTTGTGTATCTGCTTCGCTCATAACAAAAAATTTTAAAGTTTGCCCATTGCATATTGAAGTGAGTAATATTGAATGATTAAATCTAAATTGGCGTTTACAAGTGAAATTCTAGAGTTATTTAATTGCAATTCTGCATCTACAATCTCGCTGATTAAGGCAAAATCGTTGTCATAACGGCTTTTCACAATTTTATAATTGCTCATTGACAGCTCCACATCTTTTTTGTAGGTTTTGATATTTTCTTTGCTTTCGGCATATCTGACAAATGCATTTTTCACTTCTGTAGTAATCTGATCTTTCGTTACTTCTAAAGCGATATTACTTTTATCAATTTCCAGTTTATCACCGCTTATACGATGTTTCAAATTATAAAAACTCGAAATATCCCAGTTTAAAGAAAGTCCTGCCGCCCAGTAATTGAGAATGTTTACATAATTGGGCCATTGCGCGGGATATTCTGTATTCAAAATCAGGTTTGCATTTAAGTTCGGTTTAAATCCGCTTTTGGTTAAACTCAGTGATGATTCCGATAATTTGATTCTTATTCCTGCCCGTTTTATTTCTTCTCTGTTCTGAAATGCTTCTTCTAAACTTTCCTGCAGATTCATATTTTCTGTCGGAATCATACTTTCTGCCACTTCAGGTTTCAAAATCGTATTGGTCGGAAAACCGATTAATATATCCAAATAATTGCTGATCAGCTGAATGGTATTAGTACTTCTAAAAACTGAAACCTTAAAATTAGATTGCTGCAACTCGGTTCTTAAAAGATCACTTGTTAGGTTCTGACCATTTTTTACACGCGATTTTAGCTGATTTATTCGAATATCGGTATTGATAATATTCTGTTTCGTAACCTCAATCTGTCGGTATAATTTTTCGAGTGTAAAGTATTGTTCTGTAATGGCATTTTTGACATCGGCTTCTGTCATTTTTACGGCAGATTCCTGCATTTCACTAATTAATTCCTGCTGACTAATTCTCGTATTAATGGCATTCCCAGCGTAAATTGGAAGTGAAGAAACAATATTGGCAAAGGCCTGATGATCGTAATAATCTACGGTTACATTTCTAGCATAAAATCCTTCATAAAGTTTAGGATCTCCAATATAATTGTATCCACCATTTAAACTGATTCTTGGCGCTTTTGCAATTTTTGCCTGACTGACATTTTCGTTAGCAATAGCCAAATCGGCATTGGCCAGTTTTAATTGCCGATTATTTTTAATGCCCAATAAAATGGCTTCATCGAGTCTTATTTTTTTTGCAGATGCAAGACTGCTGGTATCCTGCTGCGCAAAACTTACATGGAGACAGCAGCTCAATAGAAAAAGAGCTAAATGCTTTAAACGAAAAACTTTAAACCGCCAATAGCTCATAAGATTATATTGATTTAATTTTGCACTTTTTGGAAATTTGCAATCAACATTCTTTAATATTTAGCAGAACTTTCGAGAGAATTAAATTTTAGCTAGGCGGAAAAATTACGATAGTTATTTTGGATTCTGCTATTCCAGCATTATGATTTTCGTATAAATTTAAACAATTATTATTCAACACTTTATAATACAAACACTTAAAATTGTTTCATTTTATAAGATGAAACAATTTTAAGGGATCATAAGAAAAAAACAATTAGTAGGGAACTAAAAATCTTAGCTCATTTTAAAATCAAAAAAGTACGCTTAAGAACTATCTTCTTTTTAAATTTTATTTTTTTGAGGAGATTAAAACAATGTTGGGTTTTGGAGCTGGGTTCATTCCAAACCCCATATAAAAACTCGTATGCGGCGGCTGATTATATCCTACGTTCTGCCAAGCAATACTCAAACGATACTGTGGATCGTGCATTAAAGTATATTGGCGAACATTGGTTGGAATTGTTGTAGAATAAATTCTAAGCTCTTTATTATCTTCAGATCTCAAGATTAATTCTTCGCGCCAGTCTCCCAAAATATCCGCAGAAAGTCCTGGAGTCGACTTTGTGCCGTTGTTAGAAACCGCGCCTTCAGCCGTGAACAATCTTCCTACATTGTATTTATCAATATAATTCGAATTTAAAAGTTCTCTGGAAGTGTCGCCGTCCCAATAAATTAAAAAATTAGTAGAACTTGGCGCTTTTCCAATAGCATTTCCTTTCATATCATGCAAATACGGAGAGCCCGACCACCAGCATTGTGCGCCTTTTCTAGTTGGGTCAATATTGTCGGCAACTCCTCTGCCGACATCGCCGTCAAGAGAATCTGTAAATAAAACTTTTCCATCTTTTGCAGAAAAAAACGTTACGCCTGGACCCGTTGTTTTGTTTTCGATTTCATGAATATTGAAAACCTCTAAACCTGGAACATCCAAATCAAGATCAGAAACATGTATGGCATCACCATGCCTGAAGCCTGTTGTGTACAAACCTTGTCCATTATCGTCAACACACATCGATCCGTAGATAATTTCATCTTTTCCATCATTATCAACATCAGTAACAGTAAGATTATGATTTCCCATTCCAGAATATGGATTTTCAGCATTTTTACTATCGAAAACCCATTTAGAAGTCAGCTTTTTATTTTTAAAATCCCAGGCAGCTAAAACCGTTCTTCCATAATAACCGCGGCACATGACCACACTTGGATGAACGCCGTCTAAATAAGCCACGCAAGCCAAAAAACGATCCATTCGGTTTCCTTTAGTATCATTACCTCCACTTCCGCCATTTCCGCCCCAGCCTGCTAAATCGCCACGTTCCGGAATATAATCTACAGTTGTAATCAGTTTTCCAGTTTTTCCTTCAAAAACCGACAGATATTCTGGCCCTTTTAAAATTTTACCATAGGTTTTCGAATTCGAATCTCGGTCAACCCAATCTTTTGAAGCATCGCCAACAACAGTCCCTTCACTGTCTTCACTTCCGTCCGCCGTTTTGCAAACCAATTCTGCAACTCCGTCGCCATCTAAATCATACACCATAAACTGCGTATAATGTGCGCCTTCGCGAATGTTTTTTCCTAAATTAATTTGCCATAAAAATGTTCCATCGAGCTTATAAGCCTGAAAAATAGGCGGATCTGTAATGCCCACCTGTGAATTATCATGCGATTTTCCCGTCATATGAACAACCAAATCATATTGTCCATCGCCATCCAAATCACCAACCGAAAGATCGTTAGCAATATATCCTTCAATTTCTTTCAGTTTAATCGAGAGATATTGTTTGTCTGAAGCATTGGCAGAAAGCGTAAAACTTCCTGGCGCATCTGATTCTTTTCCGTTTAAAACCGTTTTTATAAACCAGATATTCTCAACATTCAAATCGGCTTTTGAATCAATAAAATTTGTTGCTCCTGTAATCGGTTTATCGTTTAATAATACTGCTTTTTTTCTGCCATTTTTTCGATATAAATTAAAAGCCAGATCATCAGAATCTGTTCCTAAAAACCTCCAGCTGATAAAAACCTGACCTTTGTTTTTTATCGCAATTATACCGCGATCAAGATTTTCCATTTGTCTCTGGCTGAATATATTCAGACTTACAAAAAGGAATAGTATTAAAAAGGCTTTATTCTTCATAATTTACTGCTTATAAAATTTAACCGCAAAGGGCGCAAGGGTTTACGCTAAGTGCGCAAGGTTTAGTTCTCGCAAAGACGCAAAGTTTAAGTTTAAGAGTTAAACTATATAAGTTCAATTAAGAGAAAACTTAAAATCTCTTATATAATTTATATAGTAAAAAAACTTTGCATCTTGGCGACTTTGCGAGATTTTTTTCACGCCACCATAAAAACCTTTGTCTCTTTGCAACTCTGTCTCTTAATTAAAACATCTTTTTAAATCCTTCGCTCTTCACTTTCCAAGTGCCATCTTTTGGGAAACCTGGATTTTGCTCTGTCGATCCATCCCAACCGGCACACATCATGGCAACTGCTGTTAAAATACCTCCATTACCCGGAAGATAAAGCGTTAATCTTTCTGCTTGATAATTATGTCCGTTTTTCAAATAAGTATTAGTAGTTACATTCATAAAAAGTGCATCTACAGCTTTTTCTGGCATGTTTAATCTTGCGGCCGACATGGCTGTCATCGGAAAATCCCAGCCCCAAGTTTTATCCCAAGACCAAGTATTCCAAACCAGATCAAAAGTGTTTTTCATGATTTTTTTGTCTAAAAGAGACGTTTCAGGAAGCATTCCAAAAGTTCCTAGTACAGAGGGATGATCGGTTTTAAATTCTGGATTAGTATAAGAATCTGTAGCGCTTTCTGTTGCCAGATACACATTATCTGCCACAGGAAGTTTAGATAACTTAGCCAAAACCGTTTCCCATTTTTCAGGCACATTCTGATTGAGCTTTTTCTTCCATGCAATAGCAGTTTTCAAAGCCCAGTTCCAATACGCCAATTCGTAAGTTGGGTTAAACGTTTCCATTGCTTTAAAACGTTCTTGCGCCGGAATTACGCCCGGACCTAATACATAACGATCCTTTTTATCATCGTAATGAGCAAACGAAGCCATAAAATCAGCCGTCGCAAAAACACGTTCGCTGTATAAATTCAACGTTGAATTTGTTGGATTGGCCCTGTACATTAATTCTGCATAGGTTATAAAATGCGGTTGCTGCCAAATTAAAAATGACCCTACAGATGATGGGCTTTCGTTTCCGTCTGCATCCACCATTTTTTGCCATCTTGCGCCTTCAAAACCTTGTCTTTTGGCAATATTTTTGGCCTTATCAAAAACCTTTTGATACCAAGGGAGACTTCTCTCCAGCAGTTCTGGTCGGCCCCAAAGTGCAAAATGTACACCATGCCACCAATGCATTTCCAAGTGCGGTTTTCCGTACCAGCTGTTATAGGTTAAACCTGTTTCTTGTGGCGGAACTTTTCCCGTACATTGTGCTTTTGTCAAATACTGCGATAAAATTATTCTTCGTTCTAATTCATTGGCACGCTTATCTGTACTGCCCGAAAAATCTACGGCAGCACCGCTTTTCCAGAATTTCTCCCAGCCTTTTATACTGCTGTTCTGAATGTCGGTAAACGAAGAATTCTGAACCGATTTATTTCCCGCCAAAGCAAAAAGCGCGCTTAATTCCAATGTATTAGAATCTGAAGCTTCAACCACAAAATAATGATCAGAAGCTTTTTTGATTTTAGCATTTCCTTTCCATCTGAAATTCACATTATACGAAATGCTGTCCATTTTATGTGTAACAATGGCTTCGGTTTTAGATTTTTCTATAAGTTCGCTTTTATAATCCTGCTTTCCTCCATATTTCGTTCCCATATCTGCCCATTCGCCAGTTGGAAACGGAATTCGCAAACTGATTTTCAAACGCTTCTCTTTCAATAAATCTGATTTTACTTTTACGCCAATTTCATCTTTTTCCTGATGCGAAGCTGTTAAAACTGTTACAGGAGTTCCTTCAATTTCAAAATAACTTTCAATTTCTCCCGTCCATACATTCAGCTTTTGCGAAATTGCTTTTACATCAGTCGATTGAGCCAAACTGCCGTCTTTTTTAGTAATTTCAAAACCCAAATTCCCTAACTGCAGTAAATGCGGATTCTGTCTAAACCAGTTCACAGCATCCACTTTTCTTTTGGGCTCTTTAATTTGAACCGTATACGAAATATCTCTTCCGTATTGTTTGTAATCTCTTAAGGTTTCAGAAAACTTATAATTCTCTGTATTTTTATAACTATCCCACCCCCATTCAGATTGCGTTCCCAGCGGAATTCCGTTTTGATAGGTTTTCGGAAAAGTCTGCAGTCCAGTGGCATCTACGGTAAAAGCAAAAGCTCCATTTCCGACCGTTAAAGACGCCAAAGTATCAATAGCCGAAATTTGAACATTGTGCCTTGCTACCAAAGCCTTTCGATCAATTTTCTGCGCCAATGCCGAAATCGAAAATAAGAATATGGTTATGAGCTGATAGTTTTTCATGTGGTTAGTTTAGGTTAGTTTTTTTTGTTTCAAGTTTCAAGTTGGCTTCAACTTAGCTCAGCCTGACAGATAAGGCATTTTTACTTTGTTTCTTTGTTTCTCTACGTGTGAGGCTGAGCGAAGTCGAAGCCCCATTCTATAAATTATCTCATTATCTAATTGACACATTACCTAATTAAAGTAACACCCATCAAACCAATCACCACATCATTGGCAATTGTTTTCAAAGTGAGGCTTTTTAAAGTTTTGTTTTTATTTAAAGGCAAATCTAGAATTGTTCCTGCACCGCCTTCCACTCCATAATTACTGAAACCTTTTATAGCTTTAAAATCTTTAAAATCTCTTGAAATCTCACCAGTTTTAAAATAAACTCTCGGCGGTCTTGGCGCACCGGTTGTAAAAGCTTTTCCGTCAATAAAATAATCCTGTTCGATCGGCCACCAGTTTTCTGGATTTTTTAATTGCAGAATTTCCGACGTCCCGTCCGTATAATTTACTGTAATTTCACCATTTACAATTCGGCTCTGCATTGGATTTGTTGTTCCAGCTAGCATAAAATAAGCATGTGAAGCTTTTCCGTTTAATGGAATGTTGATTCTTTCTGGAAAATTATCCCACATCGATGTGAAAACAATATTCTTCTGATTTTCATCTGATGGTGTTTGAAACGTAATCCCATTTGGCATTTTTATTTCGCCATTTTGTTTCGCTTTTTCTCGAAGGCCAGAATCATCTATTTTTACGGTCACATTTGGATAACACCAGTTTCCAATTCCTTGTTTTGGGAGCTGTAATGTTACTGTTTTAGGTCTTGGCGACAAATATTCGTAATTAAAAATATCGGTGACTTTTGCATTAAAAAATGAAGAAAGTAGAACTGTTTCTGTTTTTGCTGTCTTATCCAGAGGCATATCCCAATTGATATTGTTTTCTTCTGATTGTTTTTCAGCTTTTACATTCAGGTGAACAGGATTCCACCAAGTCATTTCTCCTTGTTTTAATTTCACAAAAAATACTTTATTGCCAGCCGAATTTACTTTCGCTTTAAGCGAATAATTTTCCTTCGAAACTTCCTTTAAAAGCTCCTGCGGATCGTAAACAGAAATTATCTCCGACTTTGATGTTTTAAATTCTAAAGTTTCATTAATTGCATAAAAATCTTTTGTTTTAATATCTTCCAAAGCATCTCCTTTCCATTTAATGTGAATCTCATAATTCGGATTATAAGGAACTTCAATACTGATTTTTACTTTTCCTATACTTTCAGCAACTAATTTCCATGCAACTGATTTTCCGTTGACTGAGATACTTTCTACACTTTCAAAAGACGAATTCAAAATCAATTTCAAATTCATTTTTGCCGCAAACTGATTTTTAATTAAATATCTCTCTTCTTTATTTTCTCTTTTAAAATCAATTGAAATATCTGGAATCTCCAATGAGGCAGTATTCCATTTTTCAGGAAAACCTGGCTGGATAGTCACAACCTCGTTTATAGCATCAGGCTGGATACCGAAAAGTCCTTCAACCAAAGTTCTCGACGCCATACCAATTGGATCGGCAAAATCGCGGTACAATTCTCCTCGCATGGCATCCTGAAACAAAAGCTGTTCAAAACCTCCAGGCGAAGCACCCAAATACATACTTTCTATTAACGCGCTTTCCCACATCGTATAGGCTTTTTCAGATTGTCCGCCTTGCCAGAAAGCCAGCGAAGTATGCAATTGTTCTGCCAAAGCCACATTATTGGTTGACCAAGTATAAGGCTGCCAATTTGTGGTAGAGATTACATAGAGATCTTTTTTATCCAATCCATCTGCCGAAATCGGAATATGCGGTATCTGATTGTTCACATAATCCAGCATTTGATAACTCTCAAAAGGATTTGACAATTCGGAATCGATTGTATGATAAATACTCCAAACGCCAGGGGAATCGTGCAATAACCGATTTCCTAAAGCATCTTTATATTCGGCGAAAATTCCCTTTTTCGAAATCCAAAGCTGCTGGTTTACCGCTTTTAAGATTTTATCTGCTTCTTTTAAATAAGGTGTATCATCTTTTCCTATTTTTTTTGCCAGTTCTGCCACCATTTTATTGGCATAATAATTATATGCAGAAGAATGAATAACGCCACCACCGCTATACTGCAAAGCATCACTCGCCCATATCGACGCATAAGCATCATAAAGTCCGTCATTGTCTGGGTCAAAATTTCTTTTTTCCCAATTTAAATGTCGTTCAATTGTCGGCCACATTTCTTTTAAAAAAGCAGTATCACCAGTCCATTTAAAATGACGAAACATTTGATCAAAAAAAACCAGATTCATATCATAATGATGCGCAACATTATTTTTATTCGGACTTCGGCTGATGTATCCACTGCTAAACATCGATGTGCCAATTTCTTCTTTTTGTCTTGCCAGATTTTTTTCTTCATCAAAAACTACGGGTCCGCTTTCTGGAGAAATTACTTGAGAATTGCTGTAACTTGTAAAATGCGTTTTCGCTCTGTCATGCCAGCCCAAAGGATCTGCCGTATAAGCTCCACGCCACGCATTTAAATACATCCTCCACGCAATGGCTCCATGAAGATACGCAGGACTTTCCCAAATTCCGTCTGAAGCAATTGCCAACGCAAAACCTAATGTATTAATATAATCGTCTGGTGTTTTTACTTTAATTCTGTTGGCTAAAAAATGTGTTTCATCAACTGCTTTATTATAAAGTTCAGCAATAGATTTTTGGTTATAATTTATTTTTGACACTTCTGGAACAAAAAGCCAATAATCACCTTTTGCAGAAACAGAATTCACTTTTCCAGTTATTAAAGACAATCTCTCAGCTTTAGAATCAAACAATTCCAGCGGGTTTTTCTGCAAATCGGCATTAGCCAAATGAACTTCTGAGCCGGGAAAAAAACCGTTTAAAGTTCTGTTATTTCCTGTTTTTTGTCGGTTGCTTTCTGAACCATATTCTAAAACGAAAGATTCTTTTTTAAGAGTATACTTATTGCCAAGACAATATTGTGGCTGTAAATAAAAAACTGATTCAGGATCTGCACCAATATCACCGTCACGGCTAAATTTCTTTCCTGTCGCACCGCCAAAAGCCCACACTAAATTGATTTTCTTAGGCAGTTTTTCACCATATATTTTTACTATAAAACCTTCACTTTCTTTTAACGCAGCAACGTCTACAAATAGTTTTCCGTTTTCTAAAATAGGATCTTCAATAGTATAATGCATCGTTCCTAAAACATATCTCGTATCAATTTTAGAAGCTTCAGTTATCCATTTGCTTTCTTTTCCGTTTACGAGAGCTAATTTAAAATTGCCCCCCATACCAGGCATGTACATCGCAAATTCAGGAAGGTCTCCGGTTTCAACTCTAAAAGCGGTATTAGAACCATAAAGCGCTCTGTTGAATTTTCGAGTTCCGTTTTTCAAAACAAAACTATTGCCTTCGGGTACATAATGTATTTTACGAAGTGGAGCATTTTCCTGTCCAAAAATGAAAAAAGTCGATGACAGAAACAAGACAGCTAAAGTGCAAATAGTTTGTTTTTTAATTCTCATAAAAATTGAACATATTGATAATTATTGAAATCTGAATAATAAAATTTTTCCTTTATTATTTTATCAATTAAATAATGTAGTTGCAATTTCTTTGTTTTTTTATCGGATAGTATCCTGTACCTACCTGATTTTGGAAATTTAAAGAAAACGCCAATTTTTAGAACAATCTTACAATTTTTAACATCATAGTACAGGATACAATATCTAAAACGAACAATTAGATTTGATATAATAATTTCTTCCACCCACAGAAAAGGTAAAAGAAAACGACCCACAAACCAACCCAAATTTGTATGAACAGCAGGCTTTCAAAAAACATTCTCGCATTTCTTATTTTTAGTGCTTTTCTTTTTAATGCCAACGCCCAGAAGACGGATAAAATTTTTCTTTCTGGACTAGATTTTGAACATCCTGCACAGTGGGATTTTTATTGTACCGGTGGCAATAACAGCAAAATTTGGACAAAAATAAATGTGCCATCGCAATGGGAATTGGAAGGTTTTGGCGAATACACTTATGGACGCTGGTACAAAGAACTTAATCAGAAAGAGCCCAGCAAAGAAGAAGGTTTTTATAAATATGAATTTGATGTTCCATCCCATTACAAAGATAAAACGATTCTAATCGCTTTTGGCGGTGCTATGACCGACACTGAGGTAAAAATCAACGGGAAAATTGCAGGACCGATTCATCAAGGCGGATTTTATGAATTCAAATACGATATTTCGTCTCTTTTAAAGTTAGGTTCTAAAAATATTTTAGAAGTTCATGTTTGGAAACATTCTGCTAATAAATCTGTAAATAATGCTGAAAGAAGAGCCGATTGGTGGCTTTTTGGCGGAATTTATCGTCCAGTTTGGCTGGAAGTTTCACCTAAAACTCAAATTCAGAATATTGCGGTAAATCCAAAAATGGACGGTTCACTTACGGTTGATTTGAATCTGAAGAACATTTCAAAAAATACAATCGTAGAAGCATCCATATCAAGTGATCAAGAAACTTTTCCTGTTTTTAATTTTCCGCTTAAAGCGAAAACTATACAAGAAACTATTTCGGTAAAATGGGAAAACGTTAAACCTTGGAATCCCGAAAATCCGAATTTATACGACTTAAAACTGGTTTTAAAACAAAATGGAAACGCTATCCATGAATATCATAAAAAGATAGGTTTTAGAACTTTAGAATTCAAAAAACAGGACGGAATTTACGTAAACGGCACTAAAATTATCATGAAAGGAATTAACCGTCATTCTTTTTGGCCTGAAGGCGGACGCAGTACAAGCAAACGCATAAGCGAGCTTGATGTAAAACTGATTAAAGATATGAATATGAATGCTGTTCGTGGGCATTATCCGCCAGATGATCATTTTTTGGATGTTTGCGATTCTCTTGGGCTTTTTGTCTTGAATGAATTGGCAGGCTGGCAAAACTCTTATGACACCCAAACAGGAACCAAACTCGCCAAAGAAATGATTACAAGAGATGTAAATCATCCGTCAGTCATAATTTGGGATAACGGAAATGAAGGCGGATGGAATTATGAAGTCGACAGAGTTTTTGATGAAAATGATCCGCAGAAAAGAATTGTGATCCATCCGTGGGCCGATTTTAATGGTTGGGACACGCATCATTATCCAACGTATTTAACGGGAATGCATCGCTTTAATTCGGGTGAAAATGTATTTTTCCCAACTGAATTCATGCACGGAACTTATGATAACGGACATGGCGCTGCGCTTGAAGATTTTTGGAATCGATACAAAGAAAGCCCCTTGTTTGCGGGCGGTTTTATGTGGGCAATGCTCGACGAAGCGGTAAAACGTTCTGACTGGAAAGGCGAACAAAAATTTGATTCTAAAGGTTCTCTGGCAGCCGATGGAATTCTGGGACCTCATCGTGAAAAAGAAGGAAGTTATTTTGCTGTAAAAGAAATTTGGGCACCAATTCAGTTTCAGCCCAAACAGATAACAGATACTTTTGACGGTTCTTTTTTAATTACAAATGATTATTTATTCAGTAATTTGAGTTCCTGCAAAATGGAATTTAAAGTTTTAAAAGCAGACACAACTATTTTATATACGGATAAAACAGCTCAAGAAATAAGCTCTGGTAAAATCGAAATTCCGAGTACTAATCCAGGTGAAAGCAGAAAAATTAAATTTGCTGTTCCTCAAAATTTCTTTGAAGGCGATATTTTATCTATTACAGCTTTCAATCAGTTCAACAAGGAAATCTACACTTGGACCTGGCCTATTCATAAGGCTAAATTTTATGCTTCTAAATTCTTAGCAACTCAGAATTCAAAAACAAAAGCTTCGGTAACCAAAACCAATTCTGAAATTACATTAAAAGGAAATGAGGTAACGGTTGTTATTGATGCCTCAACTGGCGAAATTCAGAAAATCAGCAATAAATCTGAAGTGATTCCGCTTACAAATGGTCCGCGTCCGATTGGTATGAAAGCCAAATTAAAAGACATTCAAATATCGCACGAAAACGAAAAAGCAATCTGTCAGGTTAATTATTCTGGTGGTTTGTCATCCATAAAATGGATTATGGAAGCCGATGGGAGATTAAAAATGGAATTGCTGGCTTTAAAAAATGCATCAGGCGGAGATGGTTTTGATGGTGCTTTTTTTGAAGATAAAATCAATGCTTTTGGTATTACTTTCAGCTTTCCTGAAAAAGAAGTTACCGGAATTAAGTGGTTTGGAAGAGGTCCGTATCGTGTTTGGAAAAACCGTATAAAAGGCACAACTTACGGCTTTTGGCAAAAGGATTACAATAATACAATTACAGGAGAAAGTTTTGAAAACCTCATCTACCCAGAATTTAAAGGTTATCACGCCAATTTATTGGGAGCCAATTTAAAAGCAGGTAATTCATCTTTTAAAGTTTTCAGCGAATCTGATAATTTATTTTTGAGACTATTTACGCCAGATCTTCCTAAAAATGGTTTTCCAGGAAGTTATCCTCAACCTGATTTTCCTGAAGGTGATATCTCTTTTATGTATGAAATTCCAGCTATGAGAGATTTTAAACCTTTAGAACAGCAAGGTCCGCAAAGTCAGCCTACAAATATTAGAATCAAAAAAGGCGACGATGGAATTAGAATGGATTTGTGGTTTGATTTTAGATTTTAGATTTTGCCATAAAGGCTTCGACTCCGCTCAGCCTGACAAATGAAAACGATTGTCAGCCTGAGCGGAGTCGAAGGCCCATTTTACAACTCACATTTCACAACTCACAATTAAAAAAAAATATGAAATCATTTAAAATACTTTTCACTTTATTACTGGCTGTGTTATTTTTTAATTTCACTCCAAAACAAGATTCTAAACCTACACTTTATACAGTGGGCGATTCGACTGTAAAAAATGGAAAAGGCAAAGGCGATGGCGGACTGTGGGGTTGGGGAGATTTTATTGGTCAGTTTTTGGACACTACCAAAATTCATGTAGAAAATCATGCGCTTGGTGGTACGAGTAGCCGAACTTTTCAGGATAAAGATTTATGGACCGTAGTTTTAAGTAAACTTAAAAAAGGTGATTATGTATTGATTCAGTTTGGACATAATGACGACGGGCCAATAAACGATAGTCTACGCGCCCGCGGAACGATTAAAGGAATTGGAAATGAAACGCAGGAAATCGATAATATCCTGACGAAAAAACATGAAATCGTACATAGTTATGGTTGGTATATTCAGAAAATAATTCGCGAAGCAAAATCAAAAGGCGCTATTCCGATTGTGTGTTCGCCAATTCCGAGAAACGACTGGAAAGACGGAAAAGTTCCTAGAAATGATCATTCGTATGGACTTTGGGCAAAACAAGTTGCCCAAAAAGAGCAAGTGACTTTCATTAATTTAAATGAAAAGATGGCTCTTGAAATGGAAAAATTGGGCGAATCCAAAATAACCGATACTTATTTTTACAAAAGAGACCATACGCATACTTCGGCAAAAGGCGCTGTCATGTCGGCTTCGGTAATTATTAATGAGTTGAAAGAGAGTAAAAACACTTTAAAAAATTACATTTTAAAAAATCCTAAAATTGTTTTTCCCTCCAAAAATAAAGTCTTTTTAATTGGAGATTCGACCATGGCCGATAACGGAAGTCCAGATGCTGTGGGCTGGGGTGTTGTTTTTCCTAAATATTGCGACACTGCAAGAGTCGAAGTTATCAATAAAGCTCGAGGCGGTCGAAGCTCCAGAACTTTTATTACAGAAGGACTTTGGGAAGAAGTTAAAAATCAGTTACAGCCCGGAAATTTCGTCCTGATTCAGTTTGGACATAATGATGCGGGTGCAATTGACAAGGAAAAGTTTAGAGGTTCTTTAAAAGGAATTGGCAATGAATCTCAAGAAATAACGCGTCCTGACGGTTCCAAGGAAACAGTTTACACATTTGGCTGGTATATCTCAAAAATGATTCGTGAGGCTAAAGAAAAAGGCGCAATTCCGATTGTCTTGAGTTTAACTCCAAGAAACGAATGGCCGAATGACAAAGTAGAACAACGATTTGATACGTATGTTAAGTGGTCCAGAGAAATTGCTACAAAAGAAAATGTTACTTACATTGATTTAAGTGATGAAATTGCTAAAAAATATGAAGCTCTTGGAAAGGAACAAGTAAAAGCTTTTTTTCCTAAAGATCACACGCATACCGGTATGAAAGGTGCCGACTTCAATGCATTAACCGCAGCAGAATGTATTAAAAAAATAAAAAATTGCGACTGGATAAAATAGACTAAAATAGTTTGATGTAGCAAAATAAAAATCCAAGCTGGTGAAGAAATTAAAAAAAAATGGCTTCGTTTAAAACCGAAGCCATTTTGATTGTTATACTTATAATATATTCGAAACTATTCCACTAATTTCTTATTTACATACACATTTTTAAAAGTTACACCGTTAATCAGACTTTTATCTACAGCTGTTTTTGCTGCTTCGATATTCATGTTTTCAAAAGTAAAATTGGACAAACGAACATTTGGATCATTTTCTACTCCGTAAAAAGTCTCGCATTTCAAATCTATATTTTTTAAAGTCACATGATCTCCGTAAGATAGCGGAATATCAGGACGCCCTTTTAAATCGAAAAATTGTTTCCAAGCAAAAATCGCAAGACAATTTTTGGCACTTCCTTTTATATCTTCTACTCTTATATATTCGTATCGTTGCGGCGTATCAGGTCGCATTTTAAGCCAAAGCATTCGCGAAGCGCCATCAATTTTACAATTTCTCATAATGACATTTCTATTATGAATCGATTCGCTCCCATTTGTTAATGCCGAATGGCAGAATCCGAAATTGCAATCTTCAATTATAATATTGCTATTCGGACCGTTATTTTTATCTTGATCTGCGTAAGGCCCCTTTCCGCCTTTTAAAGCAATCGCATCGTCATTAACAGACATGTAACAGCCTTTTACCAAAAAATTAGTGCAGATATCAATATCAATGGCGTCTGTGCTTGGCGCTTTAATCTCAATATGAGGTGAGAAAATATACAAATCCAGTAGTTTTACATTATTGCATTTATAAAAATGATTTGTCCAAAAACCAGAGTTAATCAATTTTACGTCTTGAAGCTGCACGTTGTTTGAATTCCACACAAAAACCAATCTTGGTCTAGACACTTCAAGATTAGTGCATTTTGGATTTTCTTTACGTCGCTCCCAGAACGCCTCCCAATATTTTCTACCGTTTCCGTTTATCGTTCCTTTTCCAGAAATCGAAAAATTATCTACTCCATAAGCATTAACCAATGCTGGAAAATAATCTAGATTCTGCCCTTCCATTCGCGAAGGCATAATCGGGAAATCGGCAATATTATCTGATCCTTTCAACACCCCGCCTTCCGAAACATACAAAGCCGTTTTGGGTTTAAAAAACAAAGCGCCGCTCAAATAAACTCCTTTCGGAATCACAATTACTCCTCCGCCACTTGCGGCTGCTTTGTCTATTACTTTCTGAATCTGAATGGTCTGAATTTTAGTGCTGTCTTTACCCACACCAAAATCAGTAATGATGTATTGTTTCCCTAAATTTTTCAATTGAATTTTAGTATAATCTTTAAACCAATTGGTAATCGGGCTTCCATCTGGAAATGTATCATTGGCATAATTTTGCGAAAATGAAATTTGAAAAAAGCCAATGATGAAAACTAAAACCTTTAAAATATTTTTCATTAGTATTTAATTAATAGTTTTTTTGTTGAATGAATTTTTACAAGTTAATCCAAATGAAAAACTTCTGTGAGCGTATTTGCTTTTGGCGAATTATCTGGATTTGTATCCATTATATCGGCCATATAATTCCACCATTTTCTCATTAAAGGATGGCTGGAAAGTTTAGAACGGTCAAATGCTGCGTTTAATTTTTGAACACCAAAAAGAATACCGCTTTCTTCGTCTAGAAATATAGAATAATCCTGTATGCCACTTTCTGAAAGCAATTGTAAAAGTTCTGGCCATATAGTATCATGCCGCAATTTGTATTCTGTCTCAAAGCCAGATTTCAATCGCATTGTAAAAGCATTTCTAATTGTATTATTTTCCATTTTTTTACTTTAATTGTTTAACATTTTGTGCTTCATTCTATCTTAAAAATAAAAGCTGACGAGGTTTCATATTTTCCTCCTTGCGAAGCCGTAAACAAATAGGTTGCTTTTCCTTTTTGAAACAAAAGCTGCGGACGCTCGGCACGACCATAACGGTTTAAATGTTTGGGCGCTTCGGGCTGCTTGATATATTTATTTAAGGGCTGATAGGAAATCAAAGGCGCATTCCAATGCATTCCGTCATCAGAATCCATATAGAGACCGTAATCCATTCCGAAAACGCCCATATCTCGGGCCAGCATTTTAAATTTTTTATTTTCATACCAGACAAAAGCATCTTCGCATTGTTTATTGTCTCCGAGTTTAGAAAAATCGATAATCGGGTTGTTTGGATATTTTATATAAGGTCCCATTAACGACTTTGATATTGCCAACCCGTATTTCCTATTTCCTTTTATTGGAAATTTCGGATGCTCGTAATTTTCTGTATCTAATGATTTATAATACAGCCAATATTCTCCGTTTGGATGTTTTAAAAAAGACGGATTTGTAGTCAGCAGATCGTCCCATTCTCCTTTTTCACCAGGAAGCAATAAAGGTTCGTCTGGTCGCTCCCACGGACCGTAAAGCGAATCTGAAAGTGCTAAACCGATACGTTTAGTATTCATTTTTCCGTTAGAATTTCCCATAAAAAAAAGCGCGTATTTGCCATCTACAAAATGAATGCTTGGATTATGGCAAGTCGTAGCATCCCAAAAACCTTCGCCTCTTGGCGCCAAAACGGTGCTCACATATTCATAAGGGCCTTCTGGTTTGTCTGCAACAGCGTGCGCTATTTCAGAACCGTTGATCCAGCCACTCATCGATTTTGATTTTTTCCATCTTGAAAAAAACACATGAATTTTTCCGTCAGGACCTTCAATCGGACTGTTGCACCAAACGTAATAATCTTCAAACTCTAAAGCACGTCCGACAGGTTTTAGTTTTTTTTCGAAATCTGAAAGTTTGGGATTTTCTAAAAAATTAAAGGCTTTCGCCGAATACGGAAGACATAATGCCATAACAGCTAGAGAATTCCCGATTATAAATTGCCTTCTATTCATTTTATTTTTTATTTAAATTCTCTCGCAGATCTAACAGATTGAGCAGATTACTTATTCTTAATTCTTAATTTTCTCAACTTCTACCCAATCGTCTGTTCTAAAAGGAGAAGCTGGCAGATTGTCATTATTGAATAAATTGGGTTCTGGAACGGCTTTCCATGCAAAACGCACTGCTACCGGTTCTTTTACTTTTGCAGCAGAAACGATTATTGTTTTTCCATCAATTTTAGCATCAGCTGGATAAAAGATTTGATCTTCTCCTGCGATCTCAAATTCTTTTAAGACATCACCCGTCTTTTTTAGTCCCGATTCTGCGTAATCAAAAAACAATTGTGCTTTCTGTTTTTTTATTTTCATGTGATTATAAATTGGTCCAGAATAAACCAATTTGTTTTCGCCGTAGGTTTTTGCACGCGCAATTAAAGCCAATCTGTAGCCAACAGTCTGTTTGTCTATTGGATGAATGTTTTGCGCGTCGCCAACATCGGTGGTAACTACCATTCCGCTATTTGGAATTACTTTTAGCGACAGTAATTGTGCTTCTCTAATGGCTGCATTCTGTCCTTTATGAGGGGTAATCTGAACGTAATAGAAAGGAAAATCGCCTTGCTTCCACTCGTCTCTCCAGCTTTTTACCATCGCAGGAAATAAAGTTCTGTACAAATAGGCTTTTCCCGAATTGCTTTCGCCTTGATACCAAATCGCGCCTTTAATGGTAAAGTTTACCAACGGATGCAGCATCGCATTATACAGAACATAAGACGTTTTATTGGGTTCTTTTTTGGGCCTTTTTAATGGTGTTTTTGACACATTTGCGGCAGAAATTCGCTCATTGGTTAAAGCCAAATAGTATGATTCGAGTTTTTCCTGATAGATTTTTTCATTTTTGGCATCTTCCTGAAGTATTGGCAAAAAGGCCGTTTCTTCTTCTAAAATATTTTGAGCCGTCCAAGCTTCTGCCTTTGTACCGCCCCAAGAAGTAGAAATTAATCCGATTGGCACATTTAATTTTTGATATAAATCTCTTCCGAAAAAATAGGCTACAGCCGAGAAAGTTTTACTATTTTCAGCATTACATACTTTCCAGCTTCCAACAACATCTTCTAAAGGTTTTTGAGAAGCATTTAGCGCCACGGTAAAAAGACGAATATCTGGAAATGCAGCATTTTTTACTTCTTCTTCATAATTCTTAACTCCGGTTTTCCAAGTCCCTTCTTCCCTTCCCACAGGAAAAAACATATTAGATTGTCCCGAACACAACCAAACTTCTCCAATTAGTACATTTTTTAAAGTGATTGTATTAGAAGCATTAAGTGTAATCTCGTATGTTTTCTGACTTCCACTAGGCGTTGAAACTGTTGTTTTCCAATTTCCATCGGCATCGGCAACAACATCAACAGGAAGATCAGACCAGCCCATTTTAATACTGATTTTTTCGTTTGGAGCAGCCCATCCCCACAAATTGACTTTTGTTTGCTGCTGCAAAACCATATTGTCGGCAACCAAAGAAGGAAGTTTTATTTGCGCCGCTGCCGAAAATTTTGCAAGTAAAACAAAGGAGAATAATAAAAGTTTTTTTAACCCAGTCATTGGCATTGATTTTAAGTTACATTTAAATTTAAAAATAATTGAACGATCTACATCATTTGCAACTTTTCATTATAAGTCTAAAAAATGAAAAAAAAGCTGCCTGAATAGACAGCTTAATTTCAAAAACAAAAACATTATTCTAAAGCTTATTATTAATCGTAACCAAGATTCTGATCATAAAGTCCAGGAACAGCCAAAAGCTCTTGCAATGGAATTGGATACAGCAAAGAGTTATTGTCAATCGTTCTGATTTTATTTTCCGTATCTTCAGCAAGTCTCCAGGCATTCATTATAGTTACGGCTTTTCCAGATCTGATTAAATCAAACCATCTTGTTCCTTCTGAGAAGAATTCTTTTCGTCTTTCGTCAAACAATTGGTCTAAAGTAATATTTGAAGCATTTGCCGCAACTCCTGCTCTTGTTCTTACTTTATTTACAATATCGTCAACTTCTGCCTGAGTTCCGCCGCCGCCATGAAGCGTACATTCTGCCATTAACATTAAGACATCAGTATAACGAGTTACCATAAAATCTACTCCCCAGTCTTCACGGCCGTTTCCGTATCTTGTAGGATCAATGTATTTTTTAAAGACTGGTTGTGTATAACTTCCTTTGTACGTTCCAGATGCTACAGTATAACTTGTTGCAATACCGAATATTTTACGTTTATCTGTTGCTGCAAACATATCCATCAAACCTTTTGAAATTGGTCTTGCCTCTAGAGCTCCTTGTGCCGATAAATTTACAGATGCAAAATAGGGCTCATAACCCACTTCTACCATAAAGTTACCTCCTACTGGAGTCGAAATATTTTGTGTGTACGGAATTGTCAATACATTCTCTTTGTTGGCAAGTCCTTCTAATTTAAAAATTGGATCATATTCTGTACTAAAAGTATACAGACCGCTCAATTTAATATCATTTAATTCTTTATAAGCTTTATCCCATTCATTTAGACCAAGCATTGCACCGTCTATTCCGTACGTGGGACTTGAGCGTGTCATGTATACTAAACCTAGTAATGCTTTTGCTCCATATTTGGTAACACGTCCAAAGTTAGCAGCATCATAAGATGGACTCAAATCTGGAATTGCAAGCTGTAAATCTGAAATGATCAAATCGTATACTTTTGTCACTTCAGTTCTAGGTATTTGTGACGCTTCTGTAGCGGTTACTGTTTTATCGATCAAAGGCACACGCCCGAACCATCTTAACAAATCGAAATAACAAAATGCTCTTAAAAATCGTGCTTCAGCTGCCATTGATGCCTTATCAGCTGGAGAGGTAAAGATTTCATCTCCTTTTTCTGCAATTTTTTCCAGTAACTGATTGGCTTTATAAATGGCATTGTAATTGGCCATATAAGCTTCTTTTACATAAGTGTTAGAACTTATAGAAGTATAAAAGCTGTTAATTCCTTCCCAATCACGTGACGCTTGAGTTGTTGCCATCAAATTGTCGGAACGCGTTTCACTCAAATTCAAGACCCTGTTTGCGTAACCGTATGCTGAAAGTCCGTGAAAAGCTACTGAATAGGTTGCATTTCTTGCCTGAACAAAATCGCCTGGCGTTGCATAAAAATTCTCGATTGTACCTTGTGACAAAGGCAGCTGATCCAGTTGATCTGTACAAGATGATTGTGCAAATAATAGTAAAGCACCTGCTGCTATGAAGATATATTTTTTCATTTTGTTTTAATTAAAATTAACGTTTAGTCCGATAACCAATGATTTTGCTAAAGGTGCCCCACCATAATCTACAGGCACTGCGAAATCACTATTTGAACTTGCTGAAGTATTTACTGCTTCAGGATTGAAACCAACTCTGTACTTGTTCCAATAGAACCAGTTTTCGCCTGTTACATACAATCTTGCGTTATTGATTCTAGAAATTCCTTTTAAGGCTTGTCTTAAATTATATCCTATAGAAATACTTCTCACACTCACATAATCAGATTTATACAACCAGTCTGAGTTTGCTTGATATCCAAAAGAAGTTCTCCAGTTTCCTCTTACTGCTGGGTCAACACTTAGAGAATTTTCTACAGACCCCATTCCTGTACGGTCAATAGCACGTCCTGTTAATCCGTAAACTGTTCCGCCATTTTGTCCTTGAACCAAAACACTTAAATCTAAATCTTTGTATTTGAAGGTATTTGTAATTCCCCAAGTATATTTTGGAGTTGGATTTCCTAAATCAACACGGTCTTCAGAGTTGATTTTTTTATCTCCGTTCTGATCTACATATCTCGGATCTCCAAGAACCAGTTTATTTCCTCCAATTGTAGTTCCGCCAGCATCGATATCCGCTTGAGTTACAACTCCATTTTGTTTCAATCCGAAAATCGTGTACATTGGTTTACCGACTTCTAATTTGATAAATGGCACACCTCCGTCAAATGAATTGCTAATTTCAATTTTACTTTGATCTGGACCTAAAGCCAGAACTTTATTTTCGTTATGGCTTATATTTGCAGAAGTTCTCCACTCAAAATTGCCCGTTTTTACGTTTAATGAATTCAACTCAAATTCCCATCCTTGATTTTGCACTTCTCCAATATTGGTTTGATATGTTGGAAAACCAGAATCACTAGGAATTGGAACTCTTAACAGCAGTTCATTGTTTGTTTTTCTATACAATTCGAATGTCCCAGAAAGTCTGTTTTTGATAAAACCAAAATCCAATCCGAAGTCAACACTTTTTGATTCCTCCCAATGCAAGCTTGGATTCGGAATAGAAGATGCCCCTTGTCCAGCTGCAGCTGCTCCACCAATAGAATAATTGAAAGTTCCAAGAGTGGCATATTGTGCATAACTTCCGATGTTATTACTTCCGTTAACACCTGTGCTTGCTCTTAATTTCAATTCAGTTAGCCAATCTACATCTTGCAAAAATGCTTCCTGCTTTATTCTCCATCCAAGCGAAAGAGAAGAGAAAGTTCCCCATCTTCTGTCTGCACCAAACTTAGAAGAACCATCACGTCTAATACTTCCTGCTATAATATATTTTTCTTTGAAATTGTACTGAATACGAGAGAAAAATGAAAGCAAAGTATTTTTTTCTGCATTAGTAGAACCAATAGATCCTGCAGGCAATGTCTCAATTGTTGAACTATTGTAAAGTGCTCCAGAAGACATTGTAGATCTTGTGATATCGTACGAGTTGAAAGATTGTCCCAAAAGAACATTCACACTGTGGCTTCCGAAAGTTCTGTCGTATGTCAAAGTATTTTCGTTAACTAGATTTTGTCTTCTATATGTATTATAAGCTCCTCTAATACTAGCAATTACATCATTTGGCGTATAACTTTCGTTAACGTTATCTGAGTTATCAAAGTTGATCGTACTTTTTAAATTAAAACTTTTAGCAAATTGATAACTAGCATATGCAGAAATTAAATTTCGATACATCGAATTTCTTCCTGTTCTTGCCAAAGCATTCAGCATATTTGTCGTACTGCTTCCCCACATATATCGCGTTGTATACTTTTCACCCTTAGCATTTTCTGTGCTTTCAAAAACGGGAGTTGCAGTAAGCGCTTTAAAAAGTGTATTATCTTTCCCTTCAACACCTGGATCATTTTTTATAGAATAAGAAGGCGCTAAGTTGATTCCCATTTTAAAATTTTCTGACAATTTAATGTCAATATTTGCTCTTGCAGAAAAAAGAGAATAATCTGTTCCGACAATATATCCCGTATTTTTTTGATAGTTGGCAGAAACATAGTAGTTTACAGCATCTGTAGCTCCAGAAGCAGTTAGCTGATAATTGCTGAATTCTCCTGTACGAAACACTTTATCCTGCCAGTCAATATAGTCCAGACCAGGATGTCCAGGCATATCCCATCTGTCATCATGCAAATATGTATAATATCTTGAGTTGCTTGGTATTAATGGAGCAGTAGGATTTACTGCATTGTAAGCTGCAATTCTTTCTGCCGTTGTTTGACTTGCAGAAGCTCCTGCAATTCCAGACCCAACCCATTGCGAATCAATCATCACTTTTGCTCTGTCAATCCATCCTTGAGCAGAAAGCATATCTACTCTATTTGCTTCTTTATTTACACCGCCATAGGTATTAAAAGTAAATTGCGGTTTTCCTTTTTTACCCTTTTTTGTTGTAATAATAACCACCCCATTTGATGCACGCGAACCATAAATTGCAGCCGCCGACGCATCTTTTAAAACCTCGATAGAAGCCACATCGTTAGGATTCATATTATCTAGCGGACTTCCGTTAGAGAAAGTTCCGTTGCTATTTGATCCTTCTGTATAAATCGGAAATCCATCAATAACGTACAATGGCTCGTTTCCTGCTGTAATCGATCCGGCTCCACGAATTTCTATGCTAAAAGGCTGTCCTGGCAAACCCGTAGTCTGTTTTACACGAACCCCAGCTACCTGACCAATTAGACCTTGGTCAATTCTTGAAATTGGACGCTCTGTAAAATTCTCTGTTTTGATTCCAGAAATAGCTCCAGTTGTGAGCTTTTTCTTTTGAGTACCATAACCGATGACAACAACTTCATTTAAGTTGGCACTTTCTGCTTCAAGAGAAATCGTATAATTTGTAGCAGCGCCAATTTTCACTTCTTGTTTTACAAATCCAATAAACGAAAAAAGTAAAGTTTCTCCAGGTGCAGCAGCAATGCTAAACTTTCCATCCATGTCTGTGCTCGTTGATCGACTTGTTCCTTTCACAATTACGTTGGCTCCCGGAATTGATAATTTAGCTGCATCGGTAACGGTTCCTGTAACCGTTTTTTCTTGCGCATAGCCCGATGAGTACAACAGTACCAATAAGGCTATAGTCAGCAAAAGATTAAGCTTGTTTTTCATAAAATTTAGTTTTGGTTAGTTAATTAGTCTAACTCAAATTTATCCAGAAGCCTTTTCCACAGTATCCTGTAGTATCCTGTTAACTTTCAATATCTTATATTTTATTTTAAGTTTTGATTAACAGAAAATACGCACAACTACCTGATTTACAAGCTTTAATTCATTGCGAAATAAAAAATTACAGGATCAAAAATTTTATTAAATTATTTTTGAAGTATTAATATTTAATTGCATAAAAAAATATTAATTACACAACAAATAAGTGTAAATTTTACACATTTAATTTTAAGTGATTTTTAAATAAAAACAGGATGCTACAGGATAGCTTTTAAAATCGCTCCCTCTACTTTTACTTTAATACCAAGACAATCTATCGTATTTTTTAAACCTAAAAAGTAGGAAAGAAACTATTTTTACAAAAGTCAAATACGGCATAAATAATGAAAAGATTCTGCTTAATAACACTATTGCTTTTCTCTTTTTTTCAGGCTAATTCGCAAGAAAAAAATAAATCCCCATGGCCAAACTCTACCAACCTGAATCAGCCTTGGGCGCGTTGGTGGTGGATGGGAAGTGCAGTAGATAAATCTAACTTAAAAAGAAGCCTTATTGATTTTCATCACGCTGGAATTGGCGGAGTTGAAATCACTCCAATCTATGGCGTAAAAGGAGAAGAAAATAACTTTATCGATTATTTATCTCCAAAATGGCTGGACATGTTAGATTACACCATACGCGTTTCAGATAGTTTAAAAATGCAGGTCGATATGGTTTTAGGAACTGGATGGCCTTATGGAGGATCGCACGTAACATTGAATCATGCTGCAACTAAACTTATAGTCGAAAAATATCAGGTTAAAAAAAATGAAACATTCAATCGAAACATTATAGTCAATGCCAAAGAGAAAAATCCAGCAGAATTATTGTATGTGGTAGCCTACGGAAATGACGGATCTATTATTGATTTGACAAATGATCTTAAAAACAAAAAGACAAATATAAACGATAAAGGTCTTGAAGGTTCAAGTATTAAATTACCCAGTAATCTACAACCAAATCTACTAAACTGGAAAGCAAAAAAGACAGATTATACCATCTATGCCGTATTTAGCGGAAAAACAGGACAGCAGGTAAAAAGAGCGGCTCCCGGCGGAAACGGATATACGCTAGATCACTATTCCACAGAAGCTTTAAAAGCTTATGTTGCTCCGTTTAATGATGCTTTCAAAGGTAGAGAGGGAAAAATAAGAGCCATTTTTAATGACAGTTTTGAAGTCTACGGAACCGATTTCACTCCCAACTTTTTTGATGAGTTTAAAAACTTGCGTGGTTACGATTTAAAGAAAGAACTTTCTGTTTTATTGAATGAAACCGACAATGAAGAAGGTAACAGAGTCAGAAGCGATTATCGTCAGACTATTTCTGATTTGCTGCTTAATAAATTTGATAAATCTTGGACTAACTGGGCACATTCTAAAAACTTCAAAACAAAACTTCAGGCACATGGTTCTCCAGGAAATTTAATCGATTTGTATGCTTCTGCAGATATTCCAGAATGCGAAACATTTGGCTCTATGCCGTTTGATATTCCGGGTTTGAGACGTGATAAAGAGGACATTCGCGAAGGAGATGCTGACCCTGTTATGCTGAAATTTTCTTCGTCTGCAGCTCATATTTCTGGTAAAAACCTAGTATCGTCGGAAACGTTTACTTGGCTGAGAGAACATTTTAAAACGGCATTATCACAATGCAAACCTGAAGCGGAAGATTTAATGCTAAATGGTGTCAATCATATTTTTCTGCATGGATCGACTTATTCTCCAGACCGCGCCGTTTGGCCAGGATGGCAATTTTATGCATCGGTAAATTTTAATTCGAATAATACAATTTGGGAAGATGCACCCGCTCTGTTCTCTTATATTTCAAATTGCCAATCTCTTTTACAACAAGGAAAAGCAGATAACGAAATTTTATTGTACTGGCCGATTTTTGATGCCTGGGATAAATACCAAAATGGAACTTTATTTTTCCAATTCAAAATTCATTCACTATCAGAATGGCTTCATGGAACTTCTTTTTATGATACCACAAAAAACCTGATCAAGAAAGGATACAGCACCGATTTTATTTCGGACAATTTTATAGCTCAAGCTAAAGTGGTAAATGGAAACATCATTTTATCTGGCGGAAGTTATAAATCCTTAATTGTTCCAGTATGTAAAAAAATGCCATTAGAAACACTTCAAAAATTAATTGAATTGAAAAAAGCAGGCGCGAGCGTTATATTTGAAGGTTTACCTGAGTCTGTTCCTGGATTATATGATTACAAAAATCGAGAACAAAAGCTCAAAAAAATACTATTAGACAACCAATCTCTAGTTTCGTCTGAAGACATTTTCAAAGCTTTAGAAAACAAAAATATTAAACCCGAAAGTCTTGTAAATACAGGATTAAAATTCATTAGAAGAGATATTGACGGAGAAAAGATATATTATATCGTCAATCATACCAAAGAAACAATAGATGATTTTATTCCGATTGAGATTGCAGATAAGGAAGTCCTTATTTTAGATCCGTTAACTAAGGAATACGGAAATGCCATTGTCCATAAAAAAGACCACAACACATTTGTAAAACTAAAAATTGAGCCTGGCCAATCTTTCTTTTTAAAGACAGAAAAAATCGCATCTCAAAAAAAATGGCCTTACTATGAATCTGATTCTAAAACATTTCCATTGCAAGGAGATTGGAAAATTACTTTTGATAAAGGCGGACCAAAATTACCTCAAAGTACTGTTGTTTCTAATTTAGAATCGTGGACAAAATTAAATCCAGATGCTGAAGCTTTTTCTGGCTCTGCAACTTATACGCTTCAGTTTGAAAATCCCAACCCTTCAGTACAAAACTGGAGTTTAAATCTGGGGGACGTTCGCGAAAGTGCAAAAATTTGGATCAACGATGAATTTGTCGGCACACTTTGGTCAATTCCATATAAACTGCAGATTAAAAATCTAAAATCAGGGAAGAACAGCTTGAAAATTCAAGTGACCAATCTTCCTGCCAATAGAATTAGAGATATGGAGCTGAAAGGTAAAGAATGGAAAATTTTCTACGAAATAAATATGGTGGATAAAGATTACAAAAAATTTGATGCCACAAAATGGAATCCGATGCTATCAGGACTTTTAGGCCCTGTAACGCTAACTCCTCTGAAAGAACAAAACTAACAGCCAAAAATAAAAAATGAAGAAATTACTATTACTCTCCGCACTTTCTATTTTTTCTATAAAAAGTCTGTCCGCACAAGATTTAACGGATAAGAAGCAAATTCTAAAGCAGATGATTCTTGCCAATGATTATTTTATGCAGAAATGGCCAGACACTGGAAAAACGATTATAACCAATAAGGAAAGATCAAGCAATATCTGGACTCGCGCTGTTTATTATGAAGGTTTAATGGCGCTTCATGAGATTTTTCCAAAAGATACCTATTATGATTATGCTTACGCTTGGGCTGAATTTCACAAATGGGGATTCAACAGTGGCAACACAACTCGAAATGCCGACAATTACTGCGCCGCGCAAACGTATATTGATTTGTATAATTTGGAGCCTGAATCGAAAAAACTAAAAAATACAAAAATAAATATCAATATGCTGCTCAACACCCCTCAAATCAATGATTGGTCATGGATCGATGCTATACAAATGGGAATGCCGGTTTTTGCGAAATTGGGTGTTTTAGAAAAAGATAATCGCTATTTTGAAAAAATGTATGATATGTATATGTATTCAAGAAATAAACACGGAGACAATGGACTTTACAACGCGAAAGAAGGTTTATGGTGGCGTGATGCCGATTTTGATCCTCCGTATAAAGAACCGAATGGTAAAAATTGTTATTGGAGTCGCGGAAATGGTTGGGTAATTGCCGCTTTAGCAAAAGTACTGACTATAATTCCAGAAAATGCGCCTCACAGAGAACAATATGTAAAAGATTTAAAAGCAATGGCGACAGCGCTGGTGCCGATTCAGAGAGCTGATGGTTTTTGGAATGTCAGTCTTCATGATCCGACCAATTTTGGAGGAAAAGAAACTTCTGGAACTGCACTATTTGTATATGGAATGGCATACGGCGTAAATAACGGAATTCTAAAAAAAGAAACGTATTTACCTGTAATTGAAAAAGCTTGGAAAGCGATAACAACAGAAAGTCTTCACGAAAATGGTTTTTTAGGTTATCTGCAGTCAACAGGAAAAGAACCTAAAGACGGACAACCGCTTTCTTACGATAAAATACCCGATTTTGAAGATTATGGTTTAGGATGTTTTCTGCTTGCTGGTTCTGAAATTTATAAAATGAAGAATTAAAATAGTTTTAAAAACCCGACAGTCCAGAAACTTGGAGATAAAACCTGTCGGGTTTAATACTTAACTAACTATACTTAAACTAACTTAAACCATTCATTTACTTCTCTTGCGATGGTATCTTTAATTTCCGGATTCTCAAATTCATTCGAAACCGGATTATATTTATAATCTTTTTTCCATTTTTTATAATTTAAGGCTACTTTTTCAATCGCATCGCAAATATAAAAAAGCTCTTCATTGGTTGTAATTGGATGCAGTGATAAACGAACCCAACCTGGCTTATTGGTCTGATTTCGCTGTAATAATTCATTTGTAATTTTTGCCGATTTCTTTTCGTTGATATTAAACAAATAATGCGCATAAGTACTTGCACACGACCAGCCTCCACGTACCTGAATTCCAAAACGGTCATTTAAAAGCCTAACGATTAAATTGTAATGAATATCTTCAATTACAAATGAAACACAGCCAATTCGCTCTGTGGTTAAATCTCCTAAAATAGATAATCCTTGTACTTTTTGAAGTCTCGAAAAACAAAGATCAAGCAGTTCTTTCTCTCTTTCCCTAATTTTCTCCACCCCCATTTGCTCTTTTAATTCTAAAGCCAACGCCGTTCTAATAACTTGCAGAAAACCTGGAGTTCCACCATCTTCCCTCACTTCTATTACATCGCTGTAACAATATTTCCCTAACGGATTAGTCCATTTTACATTTCCTCCGCCTGGATTATCTGGAAAATCAGATTGGTACAATTTTTCATTAAAAACCAAAATACCACAGGTTCCGGGTCCGCCTAAAAATTTATGAGGCGAAAAGAAAATTGCATCCAATTGTTCATCTGGATCTTTCGGATGCATATCAATTTTAACATACGGCGCCGAAGCTGCAAAATCTACAAAGCAAAGTCCGTTATTTTGGTGCATGATTTTGGCTAATTCGTGATAAGGCGTAATAATTCCTGTCACATTCGAACAAGCTGTAAATGAACCTATTTTCAAACTTCTGTCTGCATATTTTTTAATTGTTGCAGCAAGAACTTTTGGGTCAACCAAATTATTCTCATCAGGTGGCAAAATCACAACTTCGGCATTGGTTTCATACCACGAAACTTGATTGGAATGATGCTCCATGTGTGTGATGAAAACGACAGGTCTGTCCTCTTCAGATTTTGTTCGAAGCGCCATAATACGCTGCAGTTTCGATAAAGCTGCCGTCATACCGCTTCCTGTAGTTACCAAAACATCAGATTCATTTGCATTAACCGATTTCTTAATAATATCTCTAGCATGCTGATAGGCATAAGTAGAGGTTTTTCCTGTCTGACTTGAAAGTGAATGCGTATTGGCAATCATTGGACCAATTTTATTGAGCATGATATCTTCGATCGGAGTGTATAATCTTCCGCTGGCAACCCAGTCTGCATAAACTAAATTTTGTTCTCCGTAAACCGATTCGAAAGTGTGGTCAATTCCTACTATATTTTCTCTAAACTTAGAGAAGTAACACTCAGGTTCTGTTGGTTTTGTTGTTGGTTCAATAGCATTCATTTCCTTTATCATTTTAATTAACTAAATTGTATTTGCAAGTGTTTTATTCTTCTTTTTGTCATTTCGACGGAGGAGAAATCACACACGTAACTCGACAAAGATTGACGACTTTCTATATGGATTCTCTAGTGTGATTCCTCGTTCCTCGGAATGACAAGGTTGCGTATTTCTTTATTAAATTTTATTCTCTAAAAGCCTTTTTAGCGTAGCTTGCAATTCTTCTCCGTGCAGGTTTTTAGCAACGATTATTCCTTTAGAATCTACTAAATAATTCCCAGGAATAGCTCTAACTCCATATAATTTAGCAACGGCACTGTTCCAGAAAAGTAAGTCAGAAACATGTGTCCAGGTTAAATTATCATCCTTAATTCCCTTAATCCAGTTTTCTTTCTTTTTATCTAGAGAAATCCCTACGATGTTGAATCCTTTATCATGAAATTCTTTGTATGCCGCTACAATATTTGGGTTTTCTCTTCGGCATGGACCGCACCATGAAGCCCAAAAATCTACTAGAGTATAACCTCCTTTTAAATTGTCATAAAGTCGAACTGGTTTTCCTTCAGGATCATTGGTTGTAAAATCAGGGGCTTTTTTGCCTACTGCTAATCCGTCTAAAACAATAGCCAATTCTTTTAATTCTTTCACGTAAGTGGTATTCTGAAGACTTTTATCCAGCAAAGCAATGTTTTGGGTAATCTGCTCTGGCGTTAATCTATAAGACCAGTTTCTGTACAATACATAAGCAGAAACAATAGATTTTGGATTTTCTGTTATGAATTTGCTGATTTCTACATCTTTGCTCTTTTTATAGGTTTCGAATAAATCTTGAGAAGCCGAACCTTCCACTACAGAAGCGGTATAATATTTCTTTGGACTCAGTTTTACCGAAATTGCATCTTTTTCAAGGAAAACATACAAAGGCGAGCTTTCTGTATTGACACTTTAACCGTATAATTCTGGTGTTTTTACTTTTGTTTTAAAACTAAAATTTCCGTCTTTTACCTTTGCTGAATCTATCGTGGTAAACATTTTATTGTGAAACTTCTGCAAGTAAACATATTGTGTCACTGTATCGACAACAGTTCCTTTTAATTGTAAATTACTTTCCTGCGCCTGAGTTTGAACGGCTCCAAGAAACAAAGCAAAACCCAATAGTATTTTTTTCATTTTATTTTTAGTTTTTAAGATTATACAAAAGAATTTCTGGCCAATGCCAAAGGACATTAGCGAATTTTAATTATTTAAAGAAGGAAATTTGGTAGAACTAATCTATTCTCGCTAGAAAAAGGCAAAGCTGTTTTCTTCGAAAATGGAATTCATAAGCTCATAACCGGCGTATAAAAATGATTCTGCTTTCATTTTAATAATTTTTAATTGGATGAACTTAAACAGATTTTCGGATGAAATCTTTCTTATCTGCCCGCTTAAAGCGGAAGGATTTAGCACCTTATTCGGCAACAGGTTGCTAAGACTTCAATGGGCCTATTCCCTCAGTCTTTCTGGATAAGTATCATTTTTTAATTTTTCTGACACAAATATATATTAATTCTACCGAATTAGTCAAGTTTAATTTGTGTTTTTTATTTTTTTCTTTAAAAAAATGGCGCTAATAAAACCACAACGCTATAAAAATCAATAAATTAAAATAAATTTGTTTTTATTTACAAACTCCTTTTTATAAAAGAAATTCATACTTTTTTTTCATAGAAAAGCAAAGTATTTTACTTATTCAGCAGTAAACACATGCAGAAATTTATTCTTTTCTAGATCGAAAAGTGCTTTTTTTAATCCCTTATCAAGGTTTGAAGTAATCGATCCAAGAACCTTTTTTAGATCCTTAAAATCAGTTGGTTTGACAAAATAGCATACAGCACCAAGATTTGCTGCCGCTTCTAAATCGTTTTTATGTGAAGAAGTAGAAATCATAACGACTGGAATTCCTTTATAATTCTCATTCAATTTCAGCCTTTTCAAACATTCCCACCCGTTCATTATAGGCATATTCAAATCCAGAAAGACAATCCCTGGAATTTCTTCTTGTTTTTCGAGTAATTTTAACGCTTCGCTTCCATTTTCGGCACAATGACAAATAATACTTTCATCTATATCTGCCAGTGCTTCACAAAACATTTCTGCATCATCCTGATCATCATCTGCCAATAAAATTATCTTTTTCCCCATAGTTTTAATTAAATGTCTTTTTCTTTTTGTTCAAATGGCAGTGTTATGCTAAAAACTGCTCCTTTATCAGCAATTCCTGTTGCGCTAATACTTCCTCCATGCCGTTCGGCAATTTTTTTACAGAGAGACAAACCTAAGCCCGTTCCTTCGTAACGATCTTTGGAATTTAAGCGGGTAAAAGTTTCAAAAATACGTCCAGTTTGATTGTCTTCAAAGCCAATTCCGTTATCTTCTACCGTAATTACCGCCACTCTTCTTCCGTCTTCAATTTGTTCATTTGCTTTAATTGTGATTTGGGGCGACACTTCTTCTCTAGCAAATTTAATAGAATTGTTAATCAGGTTATAAAACAATTGATAAAGCAATACAGAAGCTCCTTCAACCACAGGGAGCTCTTCATAGTAAATTTTACCTCCTGTTTTTTGAAGCGCGATTTCAAGGTCGCTTTCTATATTTTTAATCACTTCATTTAAATCGACAACCGTTGCTTTTTGCAAATCGGCATTGATTTTAGAATAGGCCAACACACCGTCAATCATAGTAAACATACGGTCTGCCGCAACATGAATTCGTTCAATATATTTTGAAGATGATTCGTCTAACTGTTCGCTAAGATGATCTTCGAGACGGCTTAAAAATGTTTTGATTTTTCTAACGGGCTCTTTTAAATCGTGGGATGCAACATGGGCAAACTGCTGTAAATCGTCGTTGGAACGCTGTAATTCTTTGGTACGCTCTGCCACCAAAATCTCCAATTTTTCGGTAATCGATTTTTGCTCATGAATATCAGTGCAAGTACCAAACCAATTGGTAATTACGCCTTCTTTATCTCTTATTGGAAGCGCTTTACTCAAAAACCAACGGTATTCTCCCGTATTGGCATTTTTTAAACGAAACTCAATCTGATACGAAGTTCCTGCATGAACACTTTGATACCAAGTTTTTGAGACTAAAGAAACATCGTCTGGGTGAAGTACGGGCATCCAACTTGAATCTCCAAATTCATGTTCATTGAAACCAGTATATTCGTACCAGCGGCTGTTATAATAATCTATAAATCCTTCTGGATTAGATGTCCAGATAATTTGTGGCACAAGATCTGCAAGCTGCCTAAATTTTTCTTCGCTTTCTGCAATTACATTTTGAAGTTCTTTCTGCGAAGTAATATCGCTTGAAGCACCAAACCATTCTACAATTTTTTCTTTATCGTTTAATATCGGAACCACTCTAGAAAACACCCATTTCACAGTATCATCTTCATTTATAATTCTGTGTTCCATTTCGAAAATACTTTTCTCCACTATCGATTTGGAAATAAGATGCACAGCACGCTCCAAATCACTCGGGTGAATAAATTTATCGAGCCAATTGATGCCTTTTTTTCCTGAACTAGACAACTCTCCGTCGCCCTCTAGATTATGCATGATCATCCAATCGGCATCCATGCGATAAACCAGATCAGATGAAGCGTTGATTAAGGCTCTAAAACGGTTTTCACTTTCTTCCATTTTCTGGCGTGCCACCACTTGCTCAGTAACTTCTACTGCTACTTGTATCATACCAGTTATCTCTCCTTCTTCTATTAGAGGTCGATAAGCCAGATTATAATAGTAGTTCTTCAATTCTCCTGTCCGATTATGAGGCACTAGAACTTCGCTTTGATCAAACGGAATTCCTTCGTTATAAACCTTTAGAACTTGTTCCCACACATATTGCCCTTCTAGTTCTGGCAATACATCTATCAGACGCATGCCTATAATTTCTTCTCCTCGCCCTATCATTTGGAGCATATGTCTGTTTATCTGCTCAATAACAAGATCGTCTCCTCGAAGTACTAAAGTCGGAGCTGGAGTCTGATGAATCATTTTACGGAAACGGCTCTCATTTTGCTGCAGTTTCTCTTCAGCCAGTTTACTTTCGGTTATATCTCTTGTGGTTCCAGCAACACATTCTACTTCACCTTTTTCGTTGAAAACGGGAACAAAAATATAGTCGTAAATTCGTCTTCCTAATTCGGCATGCGGAAAAGAAACTGTTCCTCTAATTGGCTTTTTGTTGGCCACAACAGCATCAATTTCGCTTTCATGCATTTCGGCATGCCAGTCTTCATAGCCATTTTCTCTTAATCCGCGGCCAATAGAATCTTGTTCTGTTTTGCCCCACATGGTTAATAAAGCTTTGTTTGTATAAATGAACTTATAATCAAGATCAAATACATAAACCAAATCGGGAGTGCTGTTTATTATAGAATTGTAAAGTCTTTTTTGTTTTTCTGCATCAATCAATGCTTCATTCAATGCAGTTTCTGCCTGTTTTTTTTCGGTGATGTCTTCCATCGTTACCACCAACAATTGATCTTGAGCTACGGCAGTAAAACGGAACCATTGTTTTTTGGTTTCAGTACCAAACCATTGTTCAAAATTAGATGGAATACTGGTTTCTAAAGTTTCAATAAACTTTTCAAGAACGTCTGTTCCGTTTACATTAGAAAAAACTTCACTGTATCTTTTATTTTTATAATCCGAATTCCCGATCCAGTTTACTAAATAGGCATTACATAATAATATCGTAAAGTCTCCAGCTTTACCCTTTTTACCATACAAAGGTTTCAAGACTGCAATACCATTTGGCGCAGAATTAAAAACAGTTTGAAAAAGGTCTAGATTATGTATTAGCTCCATTAAGATATTTGATGAAAAAATTTCTAATGCTGTTTTTTGCTACTAATGAAACGTAAATTTGTTAAATTCTTTCTCAAATATAAATAAAAACACGATTGCCTGTTTAAAAAATAAAAAAAGCCAAATCGTTTAAAATTTGGCTTTTTTTCGGTTTGACAAGAATAACATCAGTTACTGTCTAATATGCAAAAGAGCGGAGTATTTTTCCGCTCTTTTTAAAATTAATCTGTTTTTGTTTCTTCATTTCCAAAAGTACGAATATTCATATTGGAATTATCTTTATGTCTCAGTTCTTCATAATCGCTATCATCTCCCCAATCTCCTGTATTGGTGTGCTGAATAGGGTTGTCACTTTCATTTACATATTCTTCTTTATTTTCGCCATTCGGAAAATACATATGGTATCCTAAAATAGGATCCCAGTTTGATTCCTGAGTACGATCAATACCATCTTGGAATAAATCGTTTTGTTCATTTCTTGTTTCCATTTTCTACAATTTTACACCCTCAAAAATTGAAAGCCCGATTATTATTTCATTCGTAAGTTAGTAAAATTCAACAAATTAAATCACAACCTATTATATCATTTAACGAAAATTTTACATGATTCTGTATTGTTAAATAAATTTTCTAATGCGTTTTAATTCATTTTTTAGAATTATACTGAAACTAAAAAAGCCTCTAAACACAAGGTTCACAGGCTTTTAAAAAATATCTGAATTCTTGAAAATTTACTTCTTAAAAAGTAACCAGTTTTACTCCTAAAGTAAACCAGCGTGATGGCAACGGTACTGCCCCTACTTCGTAATAAGTTGCATTGAATATATTTTGTCCGTCTAAAAAGATTGTAAATTTATTAATTGACTGACTTACTCTAAAGTCATTTACCCAATAAGATGGTCCTGTGATTCTTTCGTTAAAACGAGTTGCAAACATAACCGATAGATTTTTAAACTGATAATCTATAGTATTGGTAATTTGATGTTTTAATGACGAAATTGCATATTTTGAATATGTTTCTGTACGCGCACTTTTGAATTCAGAATCTAAATAGGTGTAAGCCAAAAGAATATTTAATCTAGAATCTTTAGAGAAATCGAATCTGTAAGTTCCGCGTAAATTGATTCCGTTTGTGTTTAAATCTCCAGTGTTTTGGCTCTGCCAAGGCTGTGTGGTAAGATTACGCATCCAGTCGATATAATTGTCAATTTTTCTATAGAAATAATTGGCATTCAAGCTTAAAGCTCTTTTGTTGTACTTGAATCCAATCTCGCTTTGAAAAGCATTTTCTGAATCCAAATCTGGGTTTCCAACATTTCCTGTCTGTTTCAAATACAAATCTGTAAACGACGGAATTCTTTGGCTTGTTCCGACATTTCCAATAATTTTAAATGCATCGGTAATCGCATAACTAGCATCAATTCCAGGATAAATCTGCCATTTGTAATCTGAATTGTAATTTAAATATGTTCCGATATTTACATCCAGTTTTTCAGTAAAACTTCTTCTATATTCTGCATAAAGTCCCACATTTTCGCGATCGTGATCTCCAATGTTTGATGAATGGATGTTTTCATTTCTAAATTCAGCTCCAAAACCAATTTCTCCTTTAGATAATTTTACTGTAGAGTTTAATTCTCCTGCAATAGAATTGGTATAATGCTGACTTCTTCCAACAGCCAGATTTGAATTTCCTAAATAACGGTAATCATCATAATTGTAACGATATGTTATTCTCGGCATAATTTTCCAGCTATCCGTAATTTGATGATTAGACTGAAGATTAGCAAACGTAGTCTGAACAATTTCCGTTGAGTTTTTATCTCCCGGCGCAGCATAAAATCCGTTTGCTCCAAATCCGTTTTTGATATACCCTGCAGAACCCTGAATTTCATTTTTATCATTGATCTGCACATTTCCCTGATAGAAAATTTTGTTGTTTTCGAATGCTGTGTTGTAACGGTAACCGTTGCTTTTATCATGCGAAGCAAAAAGTAAATGCTGCTGTTTTTCTTTACCTAAAACAGCTCCCGCCTGAACTCCTGCTCCGTAAAAAGTATCTCCTGTATCTTGAGTGTCTTTTTCAAAATTAGATCCAGCGTAAGTGCTTACCATAAAACCAGAATCGGTTGGCTTTTTGGTAATAATATTAATTGCTCCTGTTAAACTGTTAATTCCGTAAATTCTCGCTGCTGGTCCACGAACGACTTCGATTCTTTCAATTGCTTCAACCGGAAGAGGCAGATTTAGCATATTATGGGCAGTTTGTGAGTCGATTACTTTTGCTCCGTTTAATAAAACAACAGTCTGCTCAAAACTTCCTCCATCAACACTAATGTCGGCTTGAGTTCCAAAAGGCCCTCTTTGTCTGATATCTACTCCGTTGGCATACTGCAATACTTCTTGCAAGGTTCTTCCTGGCAGTTTTTTAATAGTTTCGCTCGAAATAACATATACATTTCTATTTTGTTTAGAAATTGGTGTATTAAAACGGCCTTCATTAATAATAACTTCATCCATTTGGTTGATGGAATCTTTCTTTGTCTGTGCGTAAAAATTGGTACAAATTACTGCAAAGGCAGCAAAATAGATTTTTTTCATTTTGGTTTACTATTTTTTTGGCAAAAGTAGCTTCTTACCGTACCAATAAAGTATACCGGTTTTATAATTACAACTAGACCGGATGATATTGTGATCTATTTTTCTAAAATCTAAGCAAAACTGAGAGATATTACTTATAAATCAAATATTTAACTCTTATTTTATTTTTCTGAGTTAAATTTTTTTTTTGCCACGAATTCACAAATTTCTCTTTTACAATCTGTGTGCTAAAAACACGCGCTGAATTACACCAAACATTTGAAATAATTCGTGACTCGAGCGATAGCGAACAGGCGAAGCAATTCGTGGCTAACAAAAAAATCATTTATTAATTTGCCTCCAGATTTTAGCACTAAAATCATCCTTGTACATTAATCTGTTTGTTCTAGTTGGATTAACTCGATTCGTTAAAATGATTACAAATCGGTTTGTATTTCTATTCATAAAGAAAAATGTCCCCGTAAAACCCGTATGTCCAAAATCGTCTTTTGTAAAAAACTCGTCTGGTTTTCTTTTGTCAAAACCTAAACCACGATAAATTCCTTCTTTGGCAAGCGGAGAATCTGTAAACTCTTTTACGACATTGGCTTTTAAAATCTGTTTTCCTTTGTAATTTCCGTTGTTCATTAACATTTTACAGATTACGGCAATCGATTCTGCGTTGGCAAACAAACCTGCATTTCCAGAAACGCCTCCAAAAATGGCCGCTGCTTCATCGTGCACATAACCTTTTACAGTATCTTTTCTAAAGAAATTATCTACTTCAGTCGGCATTATATTATCTATTGAAGTCCATTTTAGCGGATTATATCCAATTTTTGAAATGCCTAATTCAGTATAAATTTCATTGGTAAACTGATCGAGTTTTTTGCCTGTTTTCGTTTCAATCATTTGCTTCACCAAAAGCAAATTTAAATCGCTATACAAATATTTCCCTCTCGGATTTGTATTTGCTTTCGCAATCCTTTCATAAACCGACGGATAAAATTCTGGATTCAACCACATGTTTTTATAAATCTGAACCCAATTTTCTTTTGGCTCAAAAACCAAATATTTTGAATCGTAAATGATGTTTTTATTTACATACATATTATCAAAAGGCTCAACATATTGCTCCGATTTTTTATCGCTCAAAAAAGGCGAATTATCTGGTGTAGAAAGCAGTGCTTGATAAAAAGTGATACTTGGCGTTAATCCAGAAGTATGCGTTAAAAGTTCAAAAAGCGTTAAATCGGCAATCGCTGTGTTTTTGTACATCGGAACAATTTCGCCCACTTGATCTGTCAATTTAATTTTTCCATCTCCAACCAAACGCATTGTCACAAGAGTCGCTCCTAAAACTTTAGACATTGAAGCCAAATCAAAAACGTCATCTGGTTTTACTAATTGCTTTTTCGCATAATCATGATAACCATAATTTTTAGATATCAGATTAGAATCTCCTGTACCCACGATAATTTGCGCTCCTGGAAAAAAGCCTTTTTCCAGCGCATTTGTCATCATCGAATCAATGTAAACTTCATTTCTTTTTACATCAAAAGATTGCTTTGCCTTTTTCTGCGAATAACCTTTTACTCCCAAGAAAATCAAGGAAACCATTATAATTTTAATACCAATATTTTTCATAGTACTATGGATTAATTTTTAAGTCTTGTCCTGCCATCAAAGGCTCATTATTGGTTCCTGTAATTTGTATTCTAACTGCTTTTACAGGCTTTTTCGGATAAATGGATGCATTTCCGTAATCAAAATTATCGCCTTTTATGAAATCAGTTCCATTGTATGAAAACTCCACAAAACCATTGTTAATGATAAATCTTGGGTGATGCGGAATTCCAGTTAAAACATCTATTTTAGAAGTGGTTACAGGATTAGTAAAGGTATACAAAATCCAGTCGCCGTCTTTGCAGGCAACATCGGTACGCAAATACGATTCTTCATTATAATCCTGCAGATTCGAAATTGGAAACTTCGGATTTTCTGCCATCGATGAAGTCACTTTTACTTCTGGTTCCTGATAAGGCGTACAGATGAATTTTACATTTGCCGCAGATTTTTTCTCTTCTTTATTTTCAATTGTAAAATCTAATCGATATGTATTTTTTTCGTTGTAATTATCAATCAAAAATCTCAATCGAGGTTTTGATTTTAATGCTTTTTCGTCTGCATAAGTCTGCACTAATTTATCATTTTCGAAAAGCGAAAGATTTTTGATTGTTCCGTTCGCTCCATCATCTGTTGGATTAAAACTTAAATACCAAATACCTTTTTTATCTACATGATCTGAGATATTTTCCGAAATAGTCAAAACTTCTGCTTTTGAAGTATTCCAATTGGCTACAGGCAATTTTTCAGCTTTCACCGCAGGACTTGCCGAATATTCATTAAAAAATACTCTGAACATATAGCGTTCATAATCCTTCGTTTGAATTGGTCCTGTATACAAAGGCGATTGTCTTGTTGGTTCATTTCCATCTTTATCAAATCGCACAACAGCACCTTCATAAGGTGGCGTTACAGTAATTGTTCCGTTTTTATAAATCGCTGTTGGAGGAAAATCCCTGAAAGCAATTCCCATATCAGCCAATCTTTTTAAATGGCTATTGGTTAATCTTCCATAAAAATCATCCCAGTTTTTATCTTCTTTTTTAGACCATCCAATTTCAGACAACGCACTGATTCTCGGATAACTTTGATATTCCATAATTCTTGCAGGACGATCTAAATATTCACTCCACAAAGCACCTTGAACGCCAATGATATTTTTCTGTTCTTCTGGAGTTAAATCGGTATCTGGAATTGGTTCAAACGAATAGGCTCTTTTGGTATCTGTGATTGCTGCCCAACGATGGCCACGTTCTGTTTCAGATTGTGCCATATCGTAATATGTAAATTGCCCTGGCATCATGATGGTTTTATATCCTTTTTTTGCCGATTCAATTCCGTAACTAATTCCTTGCCAAGCAGAAATTAGCGTATTTGGATTGATTTCTCCGCCTTTCAGAATTTCATTCCATCCATCTGTTTTTTTATGGTATTTGTCTACAATTTTCTGAACTCTTTTAAAGAAATAATTCTGAAGCTGAAAACTATCTGTAAATCCTTCTTTTGCCATTAAAGCTTGACATTTTGGGCAATGTTCCCAATTGGCACGGTTGACTTCGTCTCCCGCAACATGGATGTATTCAAAAGGAAATAATCCAGATAGTTCTCTAATGATTGAATCTAGAAGATCATAATTTTCTTCACGGCCTACACACCAAACATTTTTCACTTCTCCCTGAACACTTTTAAGTTCCTGCGTTATCGCGCAACCCACTTCTGGATACGAAGCCGTTACCGCACGCGAATGTCCCGGAATTTCAATTTCTGGCATTACAGAAATACCACGATCTGCGGCATAAGCCACAACTTCTTTAATATCTTCTTGTGTGTAAAAACCTCCGTAACGTTTGTCTCCAGAACCATAAGATGGAAGCAAAACTTCTCCAGGTCCTCTCCAAGCGCCTTTTAAAGTTAAATCTGGCAATGATTTAATTTCGATTCTCCAGCCGTTATCGTCTGTTAAATGCCAATGAAAAACATTCATTTTATGAGCAGCCAGCCAATCGATATAATTTTTTACGGTTTGTTTGTCGAAGAATTGTCTTGAACAATCCAACATCATTCCACGCCAATCAAAACGAGGATAATCTTCAATTTTCACAAACGGAACAGTTCCTTTTTTAACTTCTTTTGCAGAGCAAATTTGCAGTAAAGTCTGGAATCCGTTTAAAACGCCTTTCTCCGTTTTTCCTTTTACGAAAATTCCTTTTTCGTTTATTTCCAATTGATAACCTTCATTTGGAAGATCCAATTTCTTATCTACAAGAAATGAAATAGTGTTCTTTCTGTGTTTTTTCCCAATCGAAACAATTGGGGTAATTCCAGTATTTTTGGAAAAACCTGTCGTAATATATTCGGCACTATTTTTTAGTTTTTTGTCTACAACAATTTTTAATGGCGAAGGCAAAACAAACTGTCCTGCGCTTTGCTGAACGGATACAGGTTTTGGAATTAGGTCTAATTTTTGGGCTTGTACAAAACTAAGCGAACTTAGAAATAGGGCTAATAGAAGAATACTTTTTCTCATTTCTTTTATATTTTATTTTATTGAAAATTCAATCGGACTGCTTTCTGTCTGGGTCTGACTCAAAGCGGTGAGCGCATAAACGTAGTTTTCCAAATCGGCGTTTGGCACTTCAAGTTTTAGAGCCGTTGTCACATAATAAATATTCTGAGGATTTGAGAAATCGGTTATTCTTCCTTTTGGGAATTTGTAGATTACATATTTTTTGTCATTCAATGCCGCTTTCCAAGTCAAAACTGCTTTATCGCCTTTTTTAGCAATCACCGCATTTGTTGGCGGTTCTGGTTTTAATCTTGTAATTCTGTTGGCTTCGGGAGTTAGAGCGATGTATTTGTATTCTTTTTCAATAAGAGGTTTTCTAAGCGTATCTCCTTTTTTTAGAAAATTCGAAGCGGTAAAATGCATAGAACCATCGATTTGAGGCATTTTACGAATCATTTCGATTTGTTTTACAATTTGATCAGGACTTCTCCATTCTGGTTCTTTAGCCGTAGTTGAAATTTTATAATCACCATGACCAACGTAAACATTTGCTCCATATTTGTGTTCTGCCCACCATTTTGCCAGAACTTCAAAATTGGCTCTATCAAAACCAATGTGCCAATAGATTTGAGGCGTTACATAATCGATCCAGTTTTCTTTTTGCCATTTTAAGATATTCGCATACAAATCATCATAATTGGTTGCTCCTGCTCTTGTATTAGAACCTTGCGAATCTTTGGCAATATTTCTCCAAACTCCAAATGGCGAAATTCCGAACTCGACTTCTGGTTTATTGGCAATAATAGTATCTCTGATTTGCTTGATGATTAAATCGACATTGTCTCTTCTCCAATCGTCTTTATCTGTAAACTGGCGCGGTTCTTTAGCAAATGCTTTATCATCTGGAAACTCCTGTCCTTCAATTTTATACGGATAAAAATAATCATCCATATGCACAGCCTGAATATCGTATTTACGAACAATTTCGCCTACAACAGAAGCAACAAAATTTCTGGTTTCCTGCAAACCTGGATTAAAATATCTCGTTTTTCCGTACGTCAGAAAAAGGTCTGGTCTTTTAAAATATAAATGATTTTTTGAAAGCACATCTCTTACCGTATCTTTTTGAACACGATACGGATTAAGCCACACATGAACGTTCATTCCGCGTTTTCCTGCTTCGTCAATCATCATCTGCAACGGATCGAAACCTGGTGCAACGCCTTGAGTTCCGGTTATCCAATGCGATGCTGGTTCTTTTGTTGATTTATAAAATGCATCTGCAGTTGGACGAATTTGAAAAATTACAGTATTCAGATTATAAGAACGTAGAATATCCAAAATGGCAATCATTTCGTTCTTCATTTCTTTGTCTGATAATCCTGGTTTAGACGGCCAATCGATATTTTCTACGGTAGAAATCCAAGTGGCTCGCATTTCTCTTTTTGGAGATTGCTGACTGAAAATTTTGGTCTGAATCAGCAATACCAAAATCATAATTTTTAGACTTTTCATAAATTATTATTTTAGGTCGTTAGTATAATATTTTTGGTAGAAAAATTTAACCGCAAAGAGCGCAGTGGTTTACGCTATGTTCGCAAAAGTTTCTTTTCCTTTTTTAAATCTCGCAAAGGTACAGAGACGCAAAGTTTTTATTATTTAATGGTTATTTTCTCTCGCAGATTAAGCAGATTTAAAGGATTTCATTTGTTGCGAAAAAATCTTTTTAATCCTTTAAATCTGTGGCTAAAAACTATTCCAATAAATAAATTCCGCCTTCTATTAAAGATGCCCAAACTTGTCCTTTATCATCAAGTGTAAAGCCATTTATGCTTGAACTTCCCAAATTGATTTGTTTGATGATTTCAAATTTTGTGGCATCAACAATTACAACTTCACCTTTTCGGCTTCCTAAATATATTTTATTATTTTTTTCTAATATCGCCGCAGGATTGTGTTCATATCCCCATTTTAAATCCAAAACTTTGCTTTGGCTTACAACATTTTCTTCAGTCAGTTCAATAGTATCATTAAGCGGTACCCTTACCAATTCACCATCCATTGTTTTGCCATAAAACCATTTTCCGTCTTGGCTTTTACCCATTGATTCTCTAATTTTCCACTTTGAAGTTCTTAAAAGGTTTTTTCCCGTTTCAATATCTAAAATGGTTAAGAAACGTTGAGGCGTAACAAAATAAAGTCTGTTTTTTGATGCAACCATATTGACATTTCCAGCAGAATATAAAATTTGTTTATCGTTGCCATTGTTCCATTTCCAGATCAGTTTTCCTGTATTTTTATCCAAACAATACACATACGAATCCCAAACCCCAAAAATGATTTTATTGTCTTGTATTAGCGGAGTTCCCTGTGAATAAGAAGCTGGTAAATTGCTCTGCCAAATCACTTTACCACTTACCGCGTCTGCACAAACAAATGCCGTAGAACTCGCCGTATAAATTTTATTGTTTTCAGCAATTGGCGAACCTACTAAAACACCACCAACAGGAATTGTCCATTTTTGTTTTCCTGATTGAGTATCAAAACCTAATAGATTTCCTTCAATAGTTCCTATAACCAAATTGTTTTTTACAATTATTGGTGAAAAATAAATTGAATTTCCTGTTTCCGTTTTCCAGTTTACACTTTTACTTTTCAGGTTAACTGATTTTATTTCGCCAATTGAGTTAGTGAAATAAAGGTTCTTTTTATCGAATGCAGGAAGGCTGTAAATAGAAGCAATATCTTTTATAAAAGGAGTTTGCATCGTTACACTATCTTTCGGAATTTCAATTTTGGAAGGTTTTGATGGCACCGAAAATTTAAAAACTCCCGGTTTATCAATTTCCTTTTGATAGATACTGATACTGTCTTTGCTGATAATTACCTGATTATAGCTTTTTGTTTTTCCGTCAAGGGAAGTTATCGAAGTTCCCATTATACCACTCAAACCAGAGAAATTATATTTTCTTAAAGTGTGTCCGTGACCGCAAAAAGTGGCAACAGTTGGATATTTTTCTAAAACTGAAAGCACTTCTTTGTAGTTACTCACGCTGTTATCTAGTGGATAATGAGCAAAATTTAGCACTTTTTTATTGTTGTTTTTAAGATTTTCTTTTAAAGTTTTATCAAGCCAAAGCACATCTTCATGTTTTACAAAACCATCTCCCATTTTCATGTAAGGTCCGCACGGAAAGCCTATAAAGACATAATCACCTTTTGAAAATACGAATCTATCCTCGCCAAATATTTTTTTATACGTCAAACCGGCGCTTTCACTCCAGTTCGTTTCATGATTTCCAGAAATTACATAATATGGAATTTTCAATTGAGAAAGGATAGAATGAACTTGTTTTAACTCATCATCAGCACCGCGATTGGTTAAATCTCCAGTTACAACCGCAAATTCAAAATCTGAATTGTTGATTTCTTTTACAATATTCTGCAATAAAAAGTCATTGTCATTTCCTACTGAAACGTGCAAATCTGTTAGCTGTACAAATTTGATATTTTCTGATTTTCCTGAATTTTGAGAGAACCCAGAAACTATTACAAAAAGCAATAATATTCTTAAAAATAGATTTTTCATTGGTGTTTTTTTTATTTATTGTGCCTTACTTAAATTATATCAAGATTGTATTATGTCAGGTGAGTTACAATGTCCCTCTATCCTATATTTATGTTTTTTCTCATGTAGATTTAGCAAATACTACAGATTTTATTTGCGGAAATTTTTATTATGCGTGGCGAAAAAATCTTTTTAATCCTTTAATCTGTGGCTCTTATTTTCTCTCGCAGATCTAGCAGATGCAGAAGATTTTCTTCGTGAAATTTGTCTTATTCGTGGCAAAAAAATCTTTTTTAATCCTTTTAATCTGTGGCTCTTATTTTCTCTCGCAGATCTAGCAGGTTTTCTTCGCGAAAATTTGTGCAATTGCTTCGCCTATTCGCTATCGCTCGGGTCGTGGCGAAAAAAATACCTAACAGGCTTAGAAAACCTGTTAGGATAACCAACCAAAATTTATGTATTGCCATAAATCAACAAAATGGCAATGCACTTAACGTTTACTGCATTTTTTCAGCATCATTAAAATAATTGTAAAAAAACAGCAGCTGATATTTTAAGGAATTCTCCCAGTACTTTAAATTATGTTCGCCTGGACGTTCTATATAATCGTGATTTATCTTCAGGTCTAACATTTTTGCGTGAAGTTCTCTGTTTACTTTCATAAAGAAATCATCAACCCCACAATCAATAATCAGTTTTAATTTATTGTCTTTTACCAAGTCTAACATATTGGTAACGGTGTTCTTGTTCCAATTTTCTGGAAATTCTGTAATTGGGCCTAATCGTTTTTTGATATCCCAATTTTCAGGAAACGGACGAAAATCTACTCCTCCGCTCATACTTCCTGCCGCACCAAATACATCTTGATGTCTGAATGATAAGTATAAAGCGCCATGTCCGCCCATGCTCAAACCTGAAATGGCTCTTCCTTTACGGTCTGCAATTGTTCTGTATTGTTTATCAATAAACGGAACTAGTTCTTTTACCACATAAGTTTCATATTTAAAACTCGGATCTATAGGACTATCAAAATACCAGCTTGAATAATTCCCGTCTACACCAACCACTATAAAACCGTATTGATCAACTTGCTTTCCGAGTTCTTTAAAATCTTTTGCCCAAGATCTATAATTTCCGCTATAGCCATGAAGCAGATAAACAACAGGAAATGCTTTCTTACTCTTTTTATAATTGTCTGGAACTACCACACAAGTTTTAATATTCTTCTGCATAGAAGCACTAAAAACCTGTAAAGTATCAACCTTAGCCGCTTTGGCTGTAAAAATGAAAAGCAGCAGTAAGATTGAATAAATTGTTTTTTTCATAATTGATGTTTTAATAAAATACTATTTTTGAAAAGCACTGGAAAAATACAAAAAACTATTTCAGACAATCTTTTAAAATAGTCACAGGATGCAAAGCTTTTCTGCTGGTTCCGTCAAAAATCTGGTGGCGGCAGCTGGTTCCTGCGGCTGCAATTTCTGTTGATGACTCTGTTGCCCTGATTTTAGGAAACAAAGTATCTTCTCCCATTTTCATACTGATTTCATAATGTTCTTTTTCGTAACCAAATGAACCTGCCATTCCGCAACAACCAGAATTATAAATTGTAACCGTATTATTTTTTGGGACATTCAGCATCGCAAAAGAAGCTTCAACTGAGCTCAATGATTTTTGATGACAATGCCCATGAATTTTAATATTTTTCTCTTTTTCAGAAAATTGATCTGCGTGAATTTTTCCGTTTCCAATTTCTCTTTTGAAAAACTCTTCGACTGTAAAGGTGTTTTTAGCTAATTTTTCAGCACTTTCCTTATCAGCAGCCAATCGAATATATTCATCTCTGAAAGTCAATATCGCCGAAGGTTCAAGACCTATTAAAGGTGTATTTTCAGAAATTATATTTTTAAAAGTATTGACATTTTTATTGGCAATTTCCTGCGCTTCTTCCAAAAAGCCTTTTGAGATAAAAGCTCTTCCGCTTTCCTCATGATCAATTACAATTACTCTATAGCCTAATTCTGTTAAGAGTTCGTAGGCATCGATTCCGACTGAAACATCATAATAGTTGGTAAATTCATCACAAAAAAGATAAACACTACCATTTTCAAAAGAACTATTTATGTTATGTTTTTTGTTCTTTTCATACCATTTTCTAAATGTTTTTGGAGCCAATAAAGGCACTTGTCTTTCAGGCGCAATTCCCATTCTTTTTTTAACGAATGAAAGATTAGAAGCCCAATTGGTAATAGATGGCGCAATACTTCCCAATTCATTCAATTTCGAATTGAAAGCAAATATTTTATTTCGGAAAGAAAATCCGTTTGCTTTTTGATATTGGTATAAAAATTCAGCTTTTAAAGTCGCTACATCAACATTACTCGGACATTCGCTCGCACAAGCTTTACAGCTTACACACAATTCAAAAACCTTGTATAATTCTTCGTGATCGAATTTATTTTCTTTTTCCGAATTTGTTAGATATTCGCGTAAAGCATTGGCACGTGCTCGCGTAGTATCTTTTTCATTTCTCGTAGCACGATAACTCGGACATAAAGTTCCACCAGCAGAAGGCATTTTTCGGCAGTCGCCCGAACCATTGCATTTTTCGGCAGCACGTAAAACCCCTAAACTATCCGAGAAATCCTGAATCGTTTTTATTTCCGGTTCTACTCGTCCCGCTTCAAAACGAAGATTTTCATCCATTTTAGAAGCATTTACAATTTTCCCAACATTCAAAATCGTGTTCGGGTCAAACGCTTTTTTTACTCGTTTTAGCAATTCGTAATTTTTATCGCCAATCATAAACGGCAAGAATTCTCCACGTAGAATTCCGTCGCCATGTTCACCGCTTAACGAACCTCTATATTTTTTTACCAAATGAGCTACTTCAGTAGATAAATTTCTAAACTGATGTAATCCTTCTTTTGTCTTCAAATTTATCTTCGGACGCAAATGCAGCTCTCCCGCTCCGGCATGTGCATAATAAATGGCACTTTGTCCGTGTCTTTCCATCATCGCCGCAAAATCGGCAATATAATTGGGAAGATCACTTAATTCAACCGCTGTATCTTCAATAGAATCGGCTGCCTTATCGTCTCCCACAATACTTCCTAAAAGTCCAAGACCCGCTTTTCTTACCTCGTTTACTTTGTCAATATCGGCTCCGTAAATTTTTGGCAAGGCATATCCGAAACCATTAATTTGAAGATCTTTAATTAAAGCATCAGCTTGCAGTTCGGCATCTTCCATGCTAATGTGCGATCCTACCTCAAGCATAATAACTGCTTTTGGTTCGCCTACAATAAAAAATCGGTTTTTAGCCTGTTCTCTATTGGTTTTGGTACAATCTAATATTGTATCATCCATCATTTCGCAAGTGTACAAATGATGCTTCATTGCGGTAACTACAGCTTCCAAACTTTCCTGAATCGTATGAAAATGCGCCACAACCATAATATTGTTTACTGGTGGCAAATCATCTACTTTCAAAGTAATTTCCGTGGTAAAAGCCAATGTTCCCTCACTTCCGCAAAGGAGTTTTCCTAAATTGATGGTATCTTCTGTTCCTGAAAAAAGTTTCGATTTTAGTAGAACATCAATCGCATAACCGGTATTTCGTCTATGAATTTCTGGTTTTGGAAATTCTTTTAAAATTTCTTCCTGATTTTCTTTGTTCGAAAGTTCTTCGTAAATCGTTTTGTAAATTTTATTTTCTAAAGAATCTCCTTTTGTTTTCTCGATAAACTCTTCAGAAGTTAAATCTTTAAATACTGCGGTAGTTCCATCACTTAAAATGGCTTTTATTTCTACAATTTTATCTCGCGTAACACCGTAGCGAATCGAAGTTGTTCCTGACGAATTATTTCCGACCATTCCGCCAATCATACATCTATTGGTTGTTGATGTAGTAGGGGCAAAAAACAGTCCATGTGGCTTTAGATATAAATTAAGTTCATCGCGAATTACTCCAGGCTGAACCGTTATGGTTTTCTTTTTAGGATCAAAAGAAATAATTTTATTAAAATGTTTAGAAACATCGACAATGATTCCGCTTCCGACAGTTTGACCTGCAAGTGAAGTTCCTGCCGTTCTTGGTGTTATAGAAATTTTATTTTTTGAAGCAAACCGAATAATATTTATAATATCTTTTTCTGATTTTGGAATAGCCACGGCAAGCGGCATAATTCTATAGGCAGAGGCATCTGTGGCATATATATTTTTATGAAGGTCATCATAAAAAAGAGTTCCTTCTAGTGAAGTTTCTAATTCTTGTAGTTGGAGAGAATCGGACATTTAATTTGGTTCTGTTGCTTTTGGTTCTTTAATAAATGTTTTATTTCTGCACTTCGCTAAAAAGCAGTTTGGCAAAACAATACATTCTAAATTTTATTAGAATTCAATATTTATTAAAATTCCTTTTAAAAGCTTTGAACTTCCTTTAAAGCACCAAAGAAATGGCAAGTAAACCAAGAAATGATTTTCATAAATATATCTTACTAATAAAATTAGTTTTAACAAATATAGATACAAAAAGCATACAAATACATTATTTTGCGTTTTTTAACATAATAAAATTAAAATAACGCAACAAAACGCAAAAACCACATTGTATAAGTTTAAAGTTATAAGATAAACACTCCAGATTTTCTATATTCGTCTAGTTTTTCATCTTCTGGATCTAACTCTGTCACAATCGTATCCAATTGTGTAAGATCGCATACGCCGTGCGGCATTTTGGTATTTAATTTGTTTGAAGCAAACATGGAAACCACTCTGTCAGAAGCCTCTATCATTGCTTTTTTGACGATTGAGATTTCGTAACCTACTTCTGTAAGACCTTGTTTGATATTGATGCTGCTGGCACCAATAAAACAAATGTCGGCTTTAATTTTAGAAACCACCTGAATTACATCCATACCTATTGTTACCATTGCGTTTTTCTGCATTTTTCCACCAATAAAAATCAAATCGATATTAGGGTGCTGAGACAATTGCATGGCTATCGGTAAGCTATACGTATATATTGTAGCCTTTAAATCGGCCGGAATTAACTTTGCAAAAACCAAATTGGTGCTTCCTCCGCTCATTATAATAACCTGATCATCATGAAGTAGAGACAATGCTTTTGTCACGATTTGTTTTTTCTGCTCTTCTGCAGCTATTGCTATATCAAACACATTGGCAGACTTCTCTTTAACTTGAACCGCACCACCGTATACTTTCTCTAACAGCTTTTTACTGTCTAACTCGTTCAAATCTCTTCTTATTGTATCTTCAGACAAATCGAGAGCCAAAGCTAAATCTGTTGTAACAACTTTTTGGTCTTCAATAAGTTTAGTCATTATATATTTATGTCTTTCGGCCTTCAGCATTTTTTTATAAAAGTTAAAATTCATCACAAATATATCAAATATTTCATTCTATATCAGAAAATAGCCTAAAAACTGCAAAATCATGCACTGATAAGATTCTTAAAATAAACTCAATAATTATTTTCTCTTAAAAACTTGCGTTATTTTGCGTTTTTCAAATTATTTTTCGAAAAAAAATTCAAAATAATGCATTTATATGCAATAATTAAATATATTTGCTCAACAACAACCATAAAAAACCAGATTAATCATGAAAAAATTACTCTTTCTTTCAGTGTTGTTTTTGTGCATTCAAGCAGCATTTGGACAAGCAAAAACAGTTACTGGAACAGTAAAAAGCAAAGCAGACGGAATTCCAATTCCTGGAGTCAGCGTAGTTATTCAGGGAACAAATAACGGTACTACAACTGACTTTGATGGGCACTACAGTATTTCTGTAGCACCGGGGCGAACTCTAAACTTTAGTTACATGGGTTACGAAACCCAATCTATTAAAGTGGAGAGCCAACAGAAAATAGATGTTGGCCTTTCAGAAAGCACTTCGAAACTAGACGAAGTTGTTGTTGTAGGTTTTGCCTCTCAGAAAAAAGCTAATCTTACGGGAGCGGTTGCAAAAGTAGATGTTAAAAAAGCCCTAGGAAGTGTGCCTATTACTGATATCACAAGAGGTCTGCAAGGAACAACTCCTGGACTTAATATTACTTTTAATTCTGGTAATATCAGTAAGGGATCAAACGTTAACATTCGTGGAGCTGGAACTATTATAAATGGAGAAGCTAAAGGATCACCACTTATTTTAGTCGATGGTGTTCCAGGCGAATTGTCGATGCTAAATGCAGAAGACGTAGAATCTATGTCTGTGCTTAAAGATGCTGCTTCTGCTTCTATTTACGGTGCACGTGCTGCATTTGGAGTTATTTTAATTACTACTAAGAGTGGTAAAAATTCAAAAGGAAAAGTAAGATTCGCTTATAGCAATAATACAGGTTGGAGCAACCCAATTTCTTTGGTTCAGTTTAATGACCCAACTGTAGAGCTTCCAGCAATGATTGATGCGCAGGCTAGAGCTGGAAATGCGAATCCAGAATCTTTCGGTATGAACTATAAAACATTATTGCCTGGTATCATTAACTGGAAAGAAAAATATGCTGCAACTAGAAATCCAAATGACAAAAACATGATCTTAGGAGAAGATTTTGATGTTATTGGAGGAAAAGAATATTTCTACAGAATTTGGAATCCGCATGATGAAATGTTAAAAAAGAATGCGGTACAAACACTTCATAATTTATCAGCTCAAGGTTCTTTGAGCGACAAAAGTTCATTTATTGTTTCGTTAGGACTTTCTAATCAAGATGGTGTAATGAAAATCAATAATGAAACCAACCAAAGATTCAATCTTAATCTTGGTATGACAACGGAGTTAGCAAGCTGGCTTACTGGAGATTTTAAAGTATTGGGAACTTTCCAAGAATATGATTCTCCTTTTAACTACTACAACAATGGTATTGATACTGTTGGTAATGGATATTTCGGCTACTATATGCGTTGGGGTTCTTATTTCCCTTATGGAACTTATAATGGTACTTACTTTAGACATGCGCCTGGTTATATGGCAAATGCATCTCAAAACGAAAGTAAATCAAATGATATGAGGATAAGCGGAAGACTTACTGCTCAAATTACTAAAGATTTTAATATCGTTGGAGAATATAGCTTTAATACCAATTTTTCAAGTCTAAAAATGAATGGTGGTCAAGTACCGCTTTGGGACTGGTGGACAAGTGCTGCTGACTTAGTTGCTGGAAAACCTACTTCAATGGAAACTGCCAACGATTTTGTTGCGCAAGCCAAAACATCTTACACTAGAAACGTAGCCAATATCTTTGGAAATTATACTAAGACATTAGGAGAAAACCACAACTTTAAAGTATTAGGTGGTTTGAATACAGAATGGTACGATCAAGAAAGAACTTATGCTCGTAGAAATACACTTTTGGACAAAACCAAACCAGAATTTAACTTAGCTATTGGCGACCAATTTACTTCGCCTCTTGTTGCTAATGACATTCTAAATCCTGGTTTATCAAGATATGCAATTGCAGGATTTTTTGCACGTGTAAATTACGATTACAAAGGTAAATATCTATTGGAGGTAAACGGACGTTATGATGGTTCGTCAAAATTCCCTACTAATGAGCAATGGGGATTCTTCCCTTCTGCTTCTGTTGGATATAGAATTTCAGAAGAGAGCTTTATGGAAGGAACAAAAAGCTGGTTAAATGATTTGAAAATTCGTGGATCTATTGGTTCAATCGGAAATCAAAACATTGCTAACAATGCCTTTTTACCAGTTATGACTAACGTTACAACTAATCCTAACCCTTATTGGATTGGTAGTGGTACAACTATTCCTCCTACTGTTAATCAGCCAACAAATGTTGACCCGAATTTAACTTGGGAAAAGGTAACTACTCAAGATATTGGAATTGATATTAGAATATTTAGCATGTTAGGTTTAACATTTGATTACTACCAACGTGACACTAAAGGAATGTTAGCTCCAGGTAAAACACTTCCAGGTTCATTTGGTCAGGCTGCTGCCAACACAAACTCTGGAAATTTAAGAACAACTGGTTGGGAACTTGCTCTTAACTTTAATAAACAAATCAACAAAGATATTAGTGTTTATGCAGATCTTACGCTTTCAGACAATACTACAGAAGTAACTGAATGGAACAACTCTGCTAAGTTAATCAGCACTTCATCTTTTTACTCAGGTCAAAAATTGGGTGAAATCTGGGGATTGGAAACAGACCGATTAATTCAAACAACAGATCAAATTGATGCGACAGGATTAATAGTAAACGGTATTGATTATAAAAATATAAGAAGTGGAGCGTTTAAATTTGGCCCTGGAGATGTAATGTATAAAGATTTAGATGGAGACGGGGTAATCTCAAGAGGAGATGGAACTGCTCTTAAACCTGGAGATTTAAAAGTTATTGGTAACACTACACCTCGCTACCAATATGGAGTTCGTTTAGGTGGTGCTTTATACGGATTTGATATTGATGCTTTCTTCCAAGGAGTTGGAAAACGTGACTACTGGACAACTTCAGACTTAGTATTGCCATTCTACAACAGAACAGATGCTATGTATCAGAACCAAAATGATTACTGGACACCAGAAAATACAGATGCCTATTTCCCTAATCCATACCCTGGACATGCAACTAATGCTTTTGGAACTTATGCGCCTGGATCAAACAATTTTGTGGCACAAACTCGTTATTTATTAGATATGTCTTATTTACGTTTAAAATCGATGACTCTTGGATATACTTTCCCAAAAAGCATTTCTCAAAAAGCTGGATTTGACAAAATTAGACCATACGTTTCAGGTTTCAACTTAGCTACTTGGAAAAGCAGTAAATTACCAGTTGACCCAGAAATTAATGAAAGTGAATCAATGTGGGGAAGAACTTTCCCTTATTCTAAAACATGGTCGGTTGGTATACAACTTGCGTTTTAATAAAGGTATTTAAAAATCAAAAATTAATTAAGATGAGAAAATTAATCATAAACTCTAAGATAAAACTATCAGTTGCCTTGCTAACTTTTGCAAGTCTAACTGTTAGCTGTTCAGATTTTTTGGATACACCTCCGGAAGATGTATTCACTGACAACAATTTTTGGACTTCAGAAAATAACGTAAAAACATTTTCTTGGTTGAACTATAATACCTTTAATGGATACGGAAATAATGCTGGTACTACCGCTGATTTTTACTTTCATGCTTCGGCTACAGGTTTAATAGATGACAACTTGGCGATGAACGTTTTCACGAACTTCCTAACAGCTCCAAATGCAACTAACTCAAACTGGAACGAATATTACACTTTGATTCGTCGTTGCAATCTTATGTTAGAAAGAGTTCCAAATGTTCCTATGGATCAGACAAAGAAAAATCACTACATAGGTGTTGCTAAGTTCTTTAGAGCTCACACTTATTTTCGTTTAGCACAGCAGTTTGGCGATGTACCATACACAGACCAATATTTAGCTCAAAGCGATGCAAATGTTTACAAACCTGCTCTATCTAGAGCAGAAGTAATAGACAATGTAATTAAAGACTTAGAAGAAGCGATTCCGTTGTTATTAAATGTAGATGATAGCAATGTAACGGTAAACAAATATACTGCTTATGCATTATTAAGCCGAGTATGTTTGGGTGAAGGCACTTACAGAAAATACAATTTGGCTCAGAATGGAAATACGTATCTTCAAAAAGCTAAAGATGCTTCTTTAGCCGTAATGAATAACAACGCTTACAAATTAAACGCAGATTGGAAATCACTTTACAATTCTGTTGAATTATTAGGAAATACTGAAGTAATCTTAACAAAAAGATACATAAAAGGTGTTTTAGGAAACGGAATCCAAGCCTACACTAATACATCTACTGTTCAAAACGGATTGACAAAATTTGCTGCAGAAAGTTATGTAACTACTAACGGATTGCCTATTAAACAAACTGGCAATGCTCAATATCTAGGAGATAACACTATTGCCAATACTTTTGCTAACAGAGATCCAAGATTTGCTAAAGCTTTCAGTACAGCAGATTATGCTTACTCTGACAAACCTTACAACGGTTTAACCTCTATAACAGGTTATGTTTTCCAATTGTATAATAATCCTGCTACTACAGGTACAGAGGTTACAACAATTGGACAAAATCAAATTGACGCTCCTGTTTTCACACTAAGCGAAGTTTACTTGAATTATGCTGAAGCATGTGCAGAATTAGGTACAATTACTACTGCAGATCTAAATTTATCACTTAACAAAGTTCGTACACGTGCTGGAATTGCTACTTTGACTACAGATGGTGCAAGTGCAAGTGCAAACGGCGTTCAGATAGATGATCCGCAAAGAACAACTGCATTAGAACAAATTTCAGGAATTGTAAATCCAATTATATGGGAGATTCGTCGCGAGCGTAGAATTGAGTTTATGGCTTGGACAACAATGAGAAAAGAAGATCTTATGCGTTGGAAAAAAGGAGATTATTTGGATACTAATTCTAATCCAGATGTTATTTTAGGAGCTAGAATAATGGCTTTAATAGGAACTAACTCTAAAACAAAAGTAAACGCACAAGGATATGTAATTCCTTATGCAGCTGGTGTATCAAGATTATTTATATCACCAAAAAATTACTTGAGTGCTATTCCAACAAATGATATCAATTTATACGCTGCAGAAGGTGTAGAATTAAAACAAAACCCAGGCTGGTAATTCGGTAAAAACTAAAATACCACATCTAATACAACTGCCTCCGACGTGAGACTTTTCGGAGGCAGTATTTTAAAATACTCTTTTTAGACGCATTGTGACCAATAAAAAGACCAAATAAAAAATTAATCCTGATTCATGCAGGTTATATCTTGTTAGTTTTTAGATTTCCCCAAATCTGCCTTAAACATTCATATACTCCGATAAAATATTAATTTTATTAGTCCAATTCGTCTTTAACTAATAACTGTATTTAAAATGATAAAATTTATAGCAAAAAGTGCTTTTGTTACAGCATTTCTGTTTCATGCTACGTCATATTCGGCAAACATTCAGCCCAAAAAAATCGATATTTTAAAAGAAATCAATAACACTGTTATAAAAACTGGAGCTGACAATTACGAAAAATATCTTCCGCTATTAAAAGATAAAAAAGTCGGAATTGTTACCAATCAGACTGGAATTTTATCCAACAAGACCCATGTCGTTGATTTTTTATTGGAGAAAAAAATTGCTGTTCAGACAATTTTTGCTCCCGAGCACGGATTTAGAGGAACAGCCGATGCCGGTGAACATATCGTTGACGGAAAAGATCCAAAAACAGGTCTGCCGATTATTTCGCTTTATGGCGACAACAAAAAGCCAAAACCAGCGCAGTTATCTGGAATTGATGTCATGATTTTTGATCTGCAGGATGTAGGAGCACGATTCTATACCTACATTTCTTCATTACATTATGTAATGGAAGCTTGTGCAGAAAATAACGTTCCGCTTATTGTTTTTGACAGACCTAATCCAAATGGCTCTATCGTTGACGGACCACTTTTAGAAAAAGAATTTACAAGTTTTGTTGGCATGCACCCTATTCCACTTTTGCACGGAATGACAATCGGTGAATATGCTCAAATGGTAAATGGAGAAAAATGGCTAAAAGATGGCGCTCAATGTAAACTAACGGTTATTCCTTGTGTCGATTACAGCAGAACAATCTCATACAGTTTATTGGTAAAACCATCTCCGAATTTACCAAATGACCAGTCTATAAATTTATATGCAAGTTTATGTCTTTTTGAAGGAACAAATGTGAGTATGGGACGCGGAACTGAAAAACAATTTCAAATTTACGGTTCTCCATATTTAACCAAAACCAATTTCAGTTTTACTCCGAAACCCAATTTTGGCGCAAAAGATCCTTTATACAATGGAAAAGAATGTTTTGGCGAAGATTTGACAGCTTATCCAAAATTGAAACAATTAGAACTAAAATGGCTTATTAAAGCGTATCAGAATACGAGCGATAAAACAAAATTCTTCAATGCATTTTTTACCAAACTGGCAGGAACAAAAAAATTACAGCAGCAAATAGAAAGCGGCGTTTCTGAAGCTCAGATAAGACAATCTTGGCAGAAAGATCTAGAAGCTTTCAAAAAAATGCGAACAAAATATCTGATTTATAAATAATATTTCTAATTCAGTTCTCTTAGACTAAATTTTTTAAACAATAGAAACATAGACTTTGATAGACTTACAAAAAAGCGTTTCATTAGCATAAACACACACATATATATTGCTAGCAGAAATGTAGTTCTCTTTGGTTTGCTTTTTAAAGATTGGTTACCTTTTTAAACAAAAATCAAAACCTGTGTTTCTATGTTTTTAAAATTAAATTCTATTCTAAATAAAAATATCAACCTATTAATGTAAAATAGAGATCCTGAAATTGAAAAATTTTAGTTTCAAAAATCAAAAAAAAAGAAAAATGAAAAATAAAAATCCTGAAACTGAACAAGAATCTTTGTACAAAGACTTGGATCAAATGAGCGTGAAAGAACTTCTTACAAACATTAATACAGAAGACAAAAAAGTTCCGCATATTATTGAAGAGCAAATTCCTAAAATAGAAAAACTGGTTAAAGCCATTGTAAAAAAAATGCAATTGGGCGGAAGATTATTTTATATCGGAGCTGGAACTTCTGGGAGAATTGGAATTTTAGATGCATCGGAATGTCCACCAACTTTTGGTGTTTCTCATGATATGATTATCGGAATTATTGCCGGCGGAGACACAGCCATTAGAAAAGCAGTAGAAAATGCAGAGGACGATACCGAACAAGCATGGAAAGATTTAGCTAAGTACGAAATTTCAAGCTTAGATATGATTATCGGAATCGCTGCTTCTGGCAATACTCCATACGTTTTAGGAGCACTAAAAAAAGCTAAAGAACACAACATTAAAACAGGAAGTATCTCTTGTATCAGCAACGGACTTATCGCACAAGAAGCTGATTATCCGATTGAGTTAATTGTAGGTCCTGAATTCTTAACAGGAAGTACGAGAATGAAAGCAGGAACAGCTCAAAAATTAACTTTGAATATGATTTCTACTTCGGTAATGATCAAATTAGGAAAAGTAAAAGGCAACAAAATGGTTGACATGCAGCTTTCTAACGAAAAACTGGTAAAACGCGCCATTAAAATGATAATGGAAGAACTTGATTTAGAATATGACGCAGCCGACGAATTATTGCAAAAACATAAAAGTGTACGAGCTGTTTTATTAACGCACACCAAAAATCAGGAAAACTAAAAACCTCACTATCAAAATCTTTTTATAGATTTATACAAATTCAAAAACTGGATAAATTCATTTTTTGGAGTTTTTAACACCGACCTGACAGAATAAAATCCGTCAGGTCAAATTAAGGAACAGCTTTTTGTTTATATCTAACACATAGAAACATAGATTTTTGTGTAAAAAAAAAGAAAATAAAAGAAACTAGTTTCCACACATAATTTCACCTATGTTTACTTAAATTAGTGAAACGCCTTTTTTTAAATTTTGAAAAAAAACTATGTGTCTATGTGTTAAAATAATTGCAGCCAATGGCTTTAAATAATTTATAAAAAACCAAAAATCACCAAAACTATAAAATGACACCAAGTACCATTCTTCTCCTTATTATCATTTATTTCGGAACATTGTTCTATATATCGCATAGAGTCAGCAGAAAAGACAGCGGAAACGACGCTTTTTTTACTGCCAATAAAAATTCAAAATGGTATTTAGTGGCTTTCGGAATGATCGGAACTGCTCTTTCTGGAGTAACTTTTATCTCTGTTCCTGGAGAAGTTGGCGCGCCAAGCGGTGAACAATTTAAATATTTTCAGTTTGTTTTAGGAAATGCACTTGGATTTATTGTCATTACAAAACTTTTATTGCCTTTATATTACAGAATGAATCTGACTTCGATTTATGGATATATTGAGCAAAGAATGGGCTTTTTCAGCTACAAAACAGCAGCTTCTATTTTCTTAATCAGCCGAACAATAAGTTCTGCTTTCAGATTGTATTTGGTCGTGATCGTTTTACAGCGTTTTGTGTTCGATTTTTATCATATTCCTTTTGCGTTTACTGTTTTAATTTCGTTGCTTTTAATCTTCTCTTATACTTACAGAGGCGGACTAAAAACAATTATTATTACAGATACGTTACAGACATTCTTTTTGGTTACTTCTGTTTTCCTTACTATTTATTTCATCTGTGATCGTATGGATTTAACTGCCATCAGCGCATTTGAGGAAGTAAAAAACAGCAATTATTCTAAGATCTTTTTCTTTGATGATTTTATGGGAAGTAAATTCCATTTTGTAAAACAAATTTTGGGCGGAATGTTCGTAACTATTGCTATGACTGGTCTAGATCAAGATTTAATGCAAAAAAACTTGAGTTGCAAAAACATCGGCGAAGCACAGAAAAACATGTTCACTTTTACAGGGATCTTTGTTATCATTAATATTTTCTTTTTGAGTGTTGGAGCGTTGTTATATATCTATGCAAACAAAAACGGAATTGCTGTTCCAACCGATTTAGTTACAGGAAAACCAAGAACCGATTTACTTTTTCCTGAAATTGCATTAAATCATTTAGCACTTGTTCCCGCAATTGTATTTTTGTTAGGAATTATTGCTGCCACTTTTGCAACCACAGATTCTGCCTTAACAGCCTTAACAACTTCTTTTTGCGTTGACTTTTTAGGCATGGACAAAGCAGAAAACAGCCATAAGAAAAACACGGTAAGAATTAGACATTTAGTACATATCAGTTTTTCTATTTTGGTATTTTTTATCATTCTAATTTTCAACTCAATCAATGACAGTTCGGTAGTTGGAATGATTTTTAAAGTTGCCTCTTATACTTACGGTCCATTATTAGGATTATATGCTTTTGGTTTATTCCAAAAATCGAGACATGTAAACGACAAACTGGTTCCGTTTATCTGCTTGCTTTCTCCATTATTCACCTATTTCATCAATGAATATTCTAAAGTTTTATTTGCAGGATATGTTTTTGATAATGAATTAATTATACTAAACGGATTAATTACTTATTTAGGATTATTTATTACCAGTTCACGCAGTGAAAAAGAAATAAGTTTCTAATTCAGCTTAATACTATTGATGAATCAATTTGAATTTAAATACATTAAACTCAAATTGATTCTTAAAAAAATGATATGAAAAATCCATTTGTAAAAATCAGTTTATACGCCACTTTTATATTTTTAATTACCAATTGCGCATCCAAAAAAAATAATGGTGCAGCAGATGATAAAAAGGATATTCCTTTAAAAGACACTGTTGTTTACATACAAAAAAACACTTCAGACAAAAAAACTTTCTTTAAAGATTCTGATAAAGAAACGGCTTGGGTTGACAGCATTTACAGTAAAATGACGGTACAGGAAAAAATCGGACAATTGTTTATGGTTTCTGCCTATTCCAACAAAGATTCTGTACACGTTAATCAGATTAGTAAAATGATTGAAGATTATAAAATAGGAAACGTAATTTTCTTTCAAGGCGGACCAGTTCGTCAAGCGAAATTAACCAACTTATATCAGTCAAAAGCAAAAGTTCCTTTGATGATTGGAATCGATGCTGAATGGGGATTAGCCATGCGATTAGATTCAACTTACCGTTATCCTTGGAACATGACTTTGGGCGCTATTCAAGATTTAAGTTTAATTGAAAATGTGGGAAGAAATATGGCAGCCGAAAACAAACGAATCGGCGTTCATTTCAATTTTGCACCAGTTTTAGATATTAATACCAATCCGAAAAATCCAATTATCGGAAACCGTTCTTTTGGTGAAGATAAAGTTAATGTAACCGAAAAAGCACTTGCTTTAATGAAAGGAATACAAGGAAATGGCGTTTTCTGCACCGGAAAACACTTTCCTGGACACGGCGATACTTCAACCGATTCGCATCATGCTTTACCGACCGTTAATTTCTCTAAAGAACGTATGGAATTAGTCGAACTATATCCATACAAAAAATTATTTGACGAAGGTCTAGCTTCTGTAATGGTGGCGCACCTTAATATTCCGAGTTTAGAATCACAGCCAAATTGTCCTTCTTCTGCATCCTATAATGTGGTGACCAATCTGCTTCAAAAAGAGTTAGGTTTTAATGGCTTAATTTTTACAGACGGTTTGGCGATGAAAGGTGCAGCTAATTTTAAAGGTCCTGGAGATCTAGAAATTGCTGTTATTTTAGCAGGAAACGATATTTTACTTTGTCCAGAAAATGTACCCGTTGCTTTTCAGAACTTGGAAGAGGCTTACAATACGCAAGTAATTACAGAAGAACGATTGGCACATTCGGTTAAAAAAATTCTTCATTTTAAGTACAAAGCAGGATTAAATAAATACAAACCAATTGATTTAAATAATTTGTATGAAGATTTGAATCCGTCTCAGAATGATGCTTTACATTATAAACTGTATGAAAATGCCATTACAGTTTTAAAAAACGAAAAAGAAATTCTTCCGATAAAAGATTTAAGCGAAAAAATCGCCTATATAAAATTGGGTGAAGACACCAACAGCGCTTTTATTTCTACACTAAAAAAATACACTAATATTACAGAAGTCAAAGACACCAATCTAGACAGTCTGAATAAAGAATTGAAAAAATTTGACAAGGTAATTATCAGCTATCATAAAGTAAATAAAGCTTGGGAAAAACAAGAATTCACATTTCAAGAAATGCTTTGGCTAAAAGAAATTGCAAAACACAACAAAGTTATTCTAGACATTTTTGCAAAACCATATTCGTTATTGTCAATCAATAATTTTGATGATATTGAAGGATTGGTAGTTTCTTACCAAAACTCAGATATTAGTCAGGTTGTTTCGGCAGGATTGCTTTTTGGTGCCATTGAAGCCAAAGGGAAATTGCCTGTTTCTATAAATGATGCTTTCCATGTAAATGATGGTTTGACTACCGAAAAGCTAAATCGTCTGGCTTTTACAGCTCCAGAAAATGTAAATATGAATCCGGCAATTCTATCAAAAATCGATGCTGTGGCGCAAAAAGCAATTGATAGTAAAATGACTCCAGGAATGCAGGTTTTAGTGGCCAGAAAAGGAAATGTTATTTTTCAGAAATCGTATGGAGCGCAAACTTATGATAACGGAAAAAAAGTAACCGATTCAGATTTATACGATGTGGCTTCAATTTCAAAAATGATTTCAACACTGCCAAATGTGATGCAATTGTACGATAAAAATAAAGTAGAGCTGGATACCAAACTGAAAGATATGCTTCCATTCTTTGCTAAAACAAACAAAGAAAATATCACTTTCAAAGATCTTTTAAATCATTACGCAGGACTTCAGGCATGGATTCCGTTTTACAAAGCAACTTTAGACAGCAACAACCAACCTTCTGAAAAATACTACCGAAAAGCAGCAGAAAACGGTTTTACAACAAAAGTTGCAGACAATCTTTATATTCGAAATGATTATCATGATACGATTATGAAAATTATTGCTGAAAGTCCTGTACCGCTAAAAAAAGAATACAAATACAGTGATTTTACTTTTATCATTTTAAAAGAATATTTAGAAAGAAAAACACATAAAAAATTAGAAGAGCTGAGCCAAGAAAATTTCTACAGTACACTAGGAATGACCAATACGCTTTATAATCCATTAGACAAATTTGACAAAAGCAATATTGCACCAACCGAAATTGACAACTATTTCAGACATCAGGTTATTCAAGGTTATGTGCACGATATGGCAGCTGCAATGGAAGGCGGAGTTGCTGGTCATGCAGGAATATTTTCTAATGCGATGGATGTAGCCAAAATGATGCAGCTTTATCTTCAAAAAGGAAATTATGGCGGAATTCAATATTTTTCTCCACAAACTTTTGATGCTTTTAATACTTGCTATTACAAAAATCAAGGCGTCCTGAGAGGTTTAGGATTTGATAAAAGAGTACACAAAGGCGGACCAACTTGCGACTGTGTTTCTGAAGCCAGTTTTGGCCACACAGGTTTTACAGGCAACGTGGCTTGGGCAGATCCAGAAACCGAAATTGTGTATGTATTCCTATCCAACAGAACATATCCAGAAGTAGTAAATGACGAAAATAAATTAGCCAAAGGAAAAATCAGAGAAGAAATCCAACAGATCATTCAAGATGCAATTATGAAATAAAAATTCCAAAATTTAAATTCCAAATTCCAAACTATAAACCAAAAACTATAAACTACAAACCATCAACCATAAACAATCAACCATAAACCATAAACTATAAAACCCAATGACAAAAGAACGTTTAACCTCACTCGATGTCTTTAGAGGATTTACTATTCTCTTAATGACGATTGTCAATAATCCGGGAAGCTGGTCATCTATTTACCCGCCTTTAGAACATGCTGAATGGCATGGCTGTACGCCTACTGACTTAGTTTTCCCGTTTTTTGTTTTTATAATGGGAACGGCTATTCCATTTGCAATGCCTGTAAAACATTTTGACGGAAGCGTTTTCAATAAAATTTTAGTTCGTTCTCTGCGAATCTTCTGTTTAGGATTGTTTTTAAGCGTTTTCAGCAGAATCCATTTATTTGGTTTAGAAGGCATTCCTCTATTAGGAGTAAGATTGCTAATTGCTTTTGCTGTTGCTTATGCCCTTTTAGGAAACTTTTCAATGAAAGTCAAAACCATTCTTGCCGTTGGAGTATTTCTAATTCTCATCTCATTATCATTTAGTGGTTTGGAGCATTTTGAAGACACCAGAATCCCTGGCGTTTTACAGCGTATTGCCATTGTGTATTTCTTTACTTCTATTTTGTATTTAAAAACTAATTTAAAAACACAGCTTTTAGTTTTAGCCACACTTTTAATTGGATATTGGCTTGTAATGGCTTTTGTTCCGGTTCCTGGATTTGGTCCTGCCAATTTCGACAAAGGAACTAATCTTGCCGCTTGGATAGACGATACACTTCTAAACGGACATTTATGGGCATCCTCTAAAACTTGGGATCCAGAAGGAATCTTAAGCACTTTGCCAGCCATTGGAACTGGAATTTTAGGAATGTACATTGGCCAGCTACTAAATTTATCTGTTGATAAAATGGAAATCGTAAAAAAGACCGCCATTGCTGGAACTGCTTTAGTAATTGGAGGTTTAATTTGGAACATCTTCTTCCCTATTAACAAATCACTTTGGACAAGTTCTTATGTTTTGTATACAGCCGGAATTGCAACGCTATGTTTAACGCTTTTGTATTATATAATTGACATTAAAGGGCATAAAAAATGGACGAAATTATTTCTGATTTGGGGTGTAAACCCGATGATTGTATTTTTCTTTTCTGGAATAATTCCGAGAGTGTTAAGTGGCATAAAAGTAGCCGATCCCGAAAAAGCTGGAGAAGAAATTGGACTTCAAGCGTATATTTATAACCACGGAATTGTTCCTTGTTTTGAAAACCCATTAAATGCATCACTCGCTTATGCTTTATCTTATGCTGTTTTCTGGTCGTTCATTTTATGGATTTTCTATAAAAAGAAACTGATTTTTAAAGTGTAATTAAGATTATAATAAATTACCACAACGAGTTACAATTTAATATTCCGTAGGAATATCTGGTCGGTAGAAAAAGAATATGTCATTTTGCATTGTGTTCCAGAGGAACACCTGATTTTATATAACAGCGTTCTGTTTTACCAACCAAACGTTCCTACGGAACGTATAACCGCAATACAAATTTTTAATTCTACCAATGAGACATTCCTACGGAATGAATTAAATAATTTCAGCCGGACTTAATAGTTTGATTTGGTCATCGTTCTAACACTTATGTAAAGATCATTTTTCTTTTTTTCTAAAAATTTTAAGAAAAGCAGTATCTTGCCGTACCAACAAAAGTGTCAGTTTATAAATTATGGATAGTCCGGTTGAAATTCCTTTTAAAAGCTTTATTCAGCTTAAACCCGAAGAAAGCACTGCTATTTATCTGCAGCTTGTTTTTGAATTTATCAAAGCCATACAAACGGGGTTTCTTCCCGAAGGTACTAAACTTCCTGGCACTAGAATTTTATGTAAAGTACTTTCTGTTAACCGAAACACTTTAATCAAAGCCTTTCAGGATTTAGAATCACAAGGCTGGATTGAAACACTTCCGAACAAAGGAACTTTTATTTTATCACAGCAAAAACAAAAAAACAAAGCTGAATTTGCTTTTTCGAAAGAACAAAATACCACTCCAGACAATACTGGCTTTAGTTTTCAGCGATCTACTATTCTTGAAAGTCCGATTGAAATTAGCAATTTGCCGTATCAATTTAATGACGGAATGCCCGATTTACGATTGGTACAAACCGATGTTTTGGCTAGATTATATGTTTCAAAATTAAAAAGAAGAAAAACATCTAAAACCTACGAACAGATAGAATTGCGTTCACATTCGAATTTTAAAACTCATTTTTCTAATTATCTGAATCTTACCCGAGGCATTCGCATTTCAACTTCAAATCTTCTTACGACAAGCAGTCACGAAATCGCTTTGTATCTGGTTACAAAAGTGCTTATTACTCCAGGCGATAAAGTCATCGTAGCCTCGCCGGGATATTATATGTCGAATATGACATTGACAAATACTGGCGCTCAAATTATTTCTATTCCGGCAAATGAAGACGGAATTGATACTAAACGTTTAAAAGAAATCTGCGAAACAACCAAAATCAGGGTTTTATATTTGACATCCAATTATCATTATCCAACCACTATTTCGCTTAGCGCTAAAAAAAGAATCGAAGTTTTGGATTTGGCCAATCAATACGGGTTTGTGATTTTGGAAGACGATTACGATTTTGAATTTCATTATGATAATAATCCTGTTCTTCCTTTAGCTGCTTTTGACTCTAATCACAAAGTAGTTTATATTGGTTCTTTCGGAAAATCATTGCCATCAGGATTCAGTTACGGTTTTGTCGCCGCACCAGCGGAATTTATTAAAGAACTCGAAAAGCATCAAAACATTCTTGAACCTAGAATTGATGTCATAAAGGAACAAGTTCTTACCGAATGGATTACCGAAGGCGAAGTGCATCGTCTTTCAAAGAAAAATAAAAAAATCTACAAAGAACGTCGCGATTATTTTGTTTCGATTCTTAATGAAAAACTAAAAGGCAAAATCAAGTTTAAAATTCCGCCAAGAGGATTGGCAATTTGGGTTGAATGGCTGGATCATTTTAATCTAATTCAGTTTCAAAAAGAATGTTCTAAACAGGGTTTATTTCTGCCAAAGACCATTTTATATCAAACCAAAAACCTCACAGCGACACGCTTAGGATTTGGGCATTTGGAAAAGGAAGAAATGGAAAAAGCAGTTTCTATTTTGGGCGAATGTCTTGAAAATATTATTAATTGAACGAAACAATTTTTCATAAAAAAACCATTCCGTAAAGAATGGTTTTTTTATTTTTATCAAAGACTTTTTTCTCTTTCCCAAAAACGATGTCTTCCCAAAGCTTTTATAAATGAAGTAGCTAGTAATTTGTCTGCGCCATTTTCGCTTGTCAAAACTCCAGGATCTTTTGCTTTTATATCACTGTTGTTTTTTAAGACTTGTACTCCTTCAGCTTCAGCTGCAATAAATTTACAGTGATGGTACGAATCGTTTAAAAACTCTTTTACTTCTTTTAATTTTGAAAGATCTGCAATTCCTTTTCCACTTGGAATAAAGACACCATCAAAAAGTACTGACGCCGCAATTTTATAAGTTTGCTCTACCGGAATTTTTGTCCCCTCTTGAGAAACAATTGTCCCTAAATGTGGCGCTATAATAACGGCTTTTGCTCCTGCATTTTGCAAGGCTGTTTTCATAACTTTTATTGAATCTGCACTTACGCCATCAGCACACAAAAAAGCAATTTGTCTCGTTGCAATCGTATTCGAAATGGTTGGATTTTTAAGCATACTTAAAGCGTCTGAACTTCCTACGTTCGGTTTTACTTTTGACGGTTCTTGATTTCCTTCATCATCTGCTGCTACTCCATGATTAATTGGTTTTTCGATATTTTTTGGAACGGGAATTCCTAAATTTTTAGTAACCAATGCCGCTAAATCAGTACTTACCTGATTTAAAAGTCCGAGCATTCTTTCTCTAATCGAAACCGTTTCCACTTTTCCCAATTCAAAAGACAAAGCACTGGCAATATGATCTTGTTCTATAGGCGTTTGGCTGTTGTAGAAAAGCGCTGCTTGACTAAAATGATCCGAAAAACTATTACTTCTTGCTCTAACTTTATGAGCATCTACGCGTTCATTAAAACTTACAAATCCGCCCTGATCCATTTTGGCTTGAAATGGGCATCCGCCTCCTAAAGAATTTGGATGATAACTCACTTTACCTTTTACAATTTCCTGACGCATATGTCCATCACGCTGATTATTGTGCATTGGCGCGATGGTTCTATTAATTGGAATTTCGTGAAAATTTGGACTTCCTAATCTTGATAATTGCGTATCAGTATACGAAAATAATCGGCCTTGCAATAAAGGATCATTTGAAAAATCAATACCAGGAACGATGTGTCCTGGGTGAAAAGCCACCTGTTCAGTTTCTGCAAAAAAGTTATCTGGATTTTTATTCAAAACCATTTTACCTATAATGGTTACTGGAACCAATTCTTCGGGAACTAATTTCGTTGGATCAAGCAAATCGAAATCAAATTTATGTTCGTCGCTTTCAGGAATTATCTGCACGCCCAATTCCCATTCTGGAAAATTTCCTGCTTCTATAGCTTCCCATAAATCCTGTTTATGAAAATCTGAATTTTTTCCTGATATTTTCTGTGCTTCATCCCAAGCAACTGCATGTGTTCCTAATTTTGGTTTCCAATGAAATTTTACAAAATGCGATTCATTTTTCTCATTAATAAATCTAAAAGTATGCACTCCAAAACCTTCCATCATTCTTAAACTTCTCGGAATCGCCCTGTCGCTCATTACCCACATAATCATGTGCATGGATTCGGGCATTAGCGAAATAAAATCCCAAAAGGTATCATGTGCCGAAGCAGCCTGCGGAATTTCATTGTGCGGTTCTGCTTTAACAGCATGAATTAAGTCTGGAAATTTCATGGCATCCTGAATAAAAAATACAGGCATATTATTTCCAACCAAATCAAAAACGCCTTCCTGAGTATAGAATTTAACTGCAAAACCTCGAACATCTCGAGCTAAATCGGTAGATCCTCTAGAACCGGCAACAGTCGAAAATCGAACAAAAACGGGTGTTTTAATACTGGTATTGTTTAAAAAGCCTGCTTTGGTATATTTTCCCATGGTTTTGTACAATTCAAAATAACCATGAGCTCCCGAACCTCGCGCATGAACAATACGCTCTGGAATTCGTTCATGATCAAAATGGGTGATTTTTTCTCGTAATATGAAATCTTCTAAAAGAGAAGGACCTCTTTTTCCAGACTTTAAAGAATTGTTGTCATCATTTATTTTAACGCCTTGGTTGGTGGTTAAAAATTCATTTTCAGCATTTGATTTGTTATATTCTAAATCGTTCTGTTTTCCTTCAGAATTGTCTTGATTTGTTTTTTTCGAATTTTTCATTTTCTGTTGATTTTACAGTTTATCATTCAATGTACTATTTCAATTGAGGGTTTCTCAAAAATAGGTTAACAAAGTTATACTGCTTTTTAGCTCAAAAATTATACAATTAAATTTCAGGATTATAATATTTTAACCAAAACACAAATTGATAATCAGCACTTTACTTATAATTATATAATTCCATTTTTTAATATTATAACAGAAAAAGTCATTTTAAAAGTAACTTTGAAATAGAGTTTTAGTTCAAAAAAAGAGCTTTATGATTTATATTATTATACAATTAATTTTAGTTTCCATTGGAGCGACATCGGCCATGACTTGGTTTAGTTATGTGATGTCTAAAAACTTTCAAGAATTGTATAAAGAACCTGTTTTATTGAGTTTTGCTCTAAAGAAAACAAACATCAGCCTTTCTGAAAAATCTCAGAAAACTTGGGGATGGCTGATACATTACGTTATAGGTTTTCTATTTGTTATGGGATATCAAATAGTATGGGTAAAGAACATAGTACCAGTTTCTCCACTCAATGCTCTCCTACTAGGAGTTATCAGTGGTGTAATTGGCATATTCAGCTGGATTATCATATTTAAAATGACCAATCATCAACCCCCAATTGATTTTAAAGGTTATTATATTCAGCTGTTCTTTGCCCATATTATTTTTGCTGTCACTGCAACGGCACTTTACTCTCTTTCATTAACCCTTTTAATTCTTTTGAAAGCTTATGTCACTGTCTAAATACCATCAAAAAAGAGATTTTAAACAAACCCGTGAACCTAAAGGAAAAGTTGAAAAATCGGCTAACGAATTGATTTTTGTAGTGCAGAAGCATGCCGCATCTCATCTTCATTATGATTTTAGGTTAGAAATGGATGGCGTTTTAAAAAGCTGGGCAGTGCCAAAAGGTCCGTCAATGGATCCTGAAATAAAACGTCTCGCCATGATGGTTGAAGATCATCCGTACAGTTACAAGGATTTTGAAGGCACAATTCCAGAAGGAAATTATGGCGCAGGAAATGTAATTGTGTGGGATAACGGAACCTATACTTCTGATGAAAAAACAGCTTCTGACGAAAAACAATTATTAAGCGATTTAGAAAAAGGACGTTTGAGTTTTGTTTTAAAAGGCAAAAAACTAAAAGGCGAATTTTCGTTGGTTAAACTTCACGGCAAACAAGAAAATGCCTGGCTTTTTATCAAAAAAAATGATAAATATGCTTCTAGTGAAGACATTTTAGAAAAAAATAAATCGGTTATTTCTAAAAGAACTTTGGAACAGCTGATAGACAAATCTGAAAAACTGGCTTCAAAAACAGAAGAAAAAACAGTCGAGAAAAAAGCTGTAAAAAAAAAGTCTAGTTCGAAAGTTGAAATAGCTGAATTTATAAAGCCAATGCTTGCCAGCGTACGTGAAGAACCTTTTAATGATGATGAATGGGTTTTCGAAAATAAATATGACGGCTATAGAACCATTGCTGTCATTAATGCGCAGCAAGTCGATTTATTCAGTAGGAATAAAATTTCTTTTAATGCAAGTTTTAAACCCATTGCAGACGAATTAAAACAAATAGATCATACAGTTGTTTTGGATGGCGAAATTGTGATTGAAAATAATTCTGGCAAAACCGATTTCCAACTGCTTCAAAACTATATGAAAACTGGAATTGGAAATCTTAAATATTATGTTTTTGATTTATTGAATCTGGATGGAAATCTGATTACCGAATTATCGCTCTTGGAACGAAAAGAACTCTTGAAAATTCTCTTCAACAAATATTCTTTTTCGAATGTTTTTTATTCAGAACATACTACTGGAGATGGAATTAAACAGTTTGAAAAAGCCGTTAGAAATAAAACAGAAGGCATAATGGCCAAAAGAACCGACAGCATTTATGCTGTAAATAGAAGAAGTACAAACTGGCTTAAAATAAAAACTGTAAACGAAGAAGAAGCTATAATTATCGGAATCACTGAACCTAAAAATTCGAGAAAGTATTTCGGTGCGCTTCTGCTTGGTCAATATGAAGCCAAAAAAATAAAATATATTGGCAAATGCGGAACGGGTTTTACAGAAGCAATCCTTAAAGAATTATACACTAAACTAAAACCGCATTTTTTTGAAAAATCACCACTTGATGAAAAAGTTCCTTTACGCGATCCGATTCAATGGGTAAAACCAAAAGTTGTATGTCGGGTTAAATTTTCGGAGTGGACCCAAGATCAGCATTTAAGACATCCTGTTTTTCTTGGATTAAGGATTGATAAAAAGGCTGCGGAAGTTAATTTTAATGGCAATGAGAATGGAAATAACAATAGTAATAAAGATTCTAATTTAATTGAAATGGGACATTCAAATAACCACAAGGCCGAAAATGATTACGATCTAAAAATTGGTAAAACGACTTTACATCTCACTAATCAGAATAAAATTTATTTTCCAAAAGATAAGATTACAAAAGGCGATATTGTGCAATATTATAATGAAGTTTCAGAACTGATTCTGCCCTATTTAAAAGATCGTCCAGAGTCGATGAACCGTTTCCCGAACGGAATTGATTCTCCAAGTTTTTATCAAAAAGATGTTGATGTCGATAAAATTCCGAAATGGCTTAAAACCAAAAAAATCTTCTCAGAATCCAACAATGCCGACATTGATTATCTAATCTGCAATAATAAAGAAACATTGCTGTATATGGCCAATTTAGGCTGTATTGAAATGAATCCGTGGAACTCGACCATCAAACATATTCAGAATCCAGATTGGCTGGTAATTGATTTAGATCCTGCAAAAGATGATTTCATGCAAGTTGTGCAAACTGCTTTGGTTGTAAAAGAAGTTTTAGACGAATTAGAAACCGAATGCCTCTGCAAAACTTCTGGAGCTTCGGGGCTTCATATTTACATTCCGCTTGGAGCACAATACGATTATGATTCTATAAAAATTCTAGGCGAATTGATTGCCAAAGAAGTGCAATCCAGACTTCCTGATAGTACTACAGTCGATCGAAGCATTAAAAAGAGAAATAATAAATTGTACATTGATTTTTTGCAAAACCGACGCGGACAAACTTTGGCCGCACCGTATTCTGTTAGACCACAACCTGGCGCTACAGTTTCTACGCCTTTGGAATGGGTTGAAGTGAATGACAAACTGCATCCATCGCAATTTACGATTAAAAATGTATTAAGTCGTTTTGAGAAAAAAGGCGATCTGTGGAAACCTGTTTTATCTAAAGGGGCTAATATTAAAAAGATTATTCACAAACTGGAAAATAACCAAAACAGTTAAGACGATTTTTTCTTTTTATTTTCGAGACTGGCTTTCAGCATTTCCATTAAATCGTCGCTTTGTTTGTGTACGACTTTTAATTTTGGAGTCGCTTTCTGTGGTTTTCCTTTTGCTTTCTTTTTAATGATATCCAAAAGTTTGGCAGTATATTCGTCTTTAAACCCAGAAATATCAAACTTCTCTGTCAGCTGATCGATTAGTTTTTCGGCCATATCCATTTCTTTTGTGGATTTTTTAGACATTGGCGGAAGCTTTAATTCACTCGTACTTCTAATTTCCTGTTCGAATCGGATTCGGTTTAAAACAATCACGTTTTTATAGGGTTTTAAAATTGCCAGACTTTCTTTGTTTCTTAAAACAAATCTAGTAACACCCACTTTCCCTGAAGCCTCAAGCGCATCACGAAGCAATCCGTAAGCATTCATTGCGCCTTTGTCGGGCTCCAAATAATACGGCTGTTCGTAATAAATACTTTGGATTTCTTTTTCGAAAGCAAAACTTTCAATATCAATTGTTTTGGTTTTAATGGCATCTGCGGCTTCAAAATCAGAATCTTCCAAAATAATATATTTGCCTTCCAGATTATATCCTTTTACGATATTGGCGTAATCTACTTCTTTGCCCGTATTTTCATTAACCCGTTTAAATTTGATATTAGCATGATCTTTTGCATCCAACATATCCATATCTAGACTGCTTTCCTCTACAGCCGAAAACATTTTTATCGGAATATTAATCAACCCAAAACTTACCGAACCTGTCCAAATCGCTCTCATGACATTTGTTTTAAAAATTGAACTCCAATTTAGTTCATCTAAAAAAGGTAAGCCTTACAAAATCAACAGATTGTTTTATATAATTGTGAATTGTAAAATGTAAAATGTGAGATGCGAAATGTCTTTATCAATAACATTTTACATCTCACATTTTACATCTCACATTCTTTTACCAGCCTTTTACAGCTCCGCCTTTAAATTCTTGCTCGGCTGCTTTTTCAACTTCTGGAGATTGAAAAGCTTGTAAAAACTGTTTTACTTTTTCTTCGTTTTTATTGTCTTCACGACTTACTACCAAATTCACATAAGGCGATTCTTTATCTTCAACAAACAAAGCATCACGAGAAGGAACCAATCCTGCTGCAGAAGCAAAAGTATTGTTGATGATCGCAATAGAAACATTTTCGTCGTCTAATGCACGAGGCAATTGAGGCGCTTCTAGTTCTAATATTTTTAAATTTTTAGGATTGCTCACAATGTCAGTTACCTTTGGCAATAAACCAACGCCATCTTTCAATTTCAATAATCCGTTTTTCTGTAAAAGCAATAACGAACGTCCTCCGTTTGTTGGATCATTTGGAATAATAATCGTGCTTTCGTTTTTCAATTCAGAAAGGCTTTTTATTTTTTTAGAATAAGCTGCAATCGGATACACAAATGTTTTTCCGATAATAGCCAATTTGTAACCGCGCTGTTTTGATTGTTCGTCTAAATACGGTTTATGCTGAAAAGCATTTGCATCAATATCACCCTGACTCAAAGCTTCGTTTGGAATTACATAATCGTTGAAGGAAACCAATTCTACTTCCAATCCGTATTTTTCTTTTGCCACTTTTTTAGCCGCTTCCGCCACTTTCAATTCTGGACCAGAAGCCACACCTACTTTTATAAAATGAGGATCATTATTTTTTTTGTTTCCACAATTGGATAAAACAATCGCCAAAGCCAAAACTCCAGCTATTTTTAAAATATTTCTTTTCATAATAATTTATATCTTTTTTAAATTTTAACTTCTAACATTTCACTTTTGACTTTCGACTTTTGACTTTCGACTTTTGACTTTCGACTAAATCTTATCGGTGATCAAAACGTTTTGATAATCTATCTCCCGCAAACTGAATTACGAATACCAAAATGACCAATAAAGCCAAAACCGAGTTCATTGTTACAGCATCATAACCAATATAACCGTACTGATATCCAACTTGTCCTAAACCGCCTGCTCCAACAGCTCCGCCCATTGCAGAATATCCAACAAGAGTGATTAAAGTAATGGAAGCTGCATTGATTAAAGAAGGCAAAGCTTCTGGCAATAATACTTTGTACACAATTTGCAAAGGAGTTGCTCCCAAAGCTCTTGCTGCTTCGATTAATCCTGAAGGAAGGCTTAACAGACTATTTTCTACCAATCGAGCAATAAATGGCGCCGCACCAATGCTCAACGGAACCAAAGCCGCACTCACACCAATTGAAGTTCCAACAATGGCACGTGTAAACGGAATCATCCAAACGATTAAAATAATGAATGGAATAGAACGGAAAACATTAACCACAACTGATAATGTTCTATTTAAAACTGGCTGTTCTAGAATTTGATTTTTACGCGTTAAGAACAATAAAATTCCTGTTGGAAGTCCTAGCAAAAAACCGAAAAAGCCCGATACAAAAGTCATAACAATGGTTTCCCATGTTCCTTTTAACAATAAATCTATAAGAGAATCAGACATAACCTATTATTTCTGTTTTAATGTGTTTTGAATTAAAATATTGAATAGCAGCATCGTAATTTTCGCGTTTTCCTGAAAGTTCGATCAGCATTACGCCAAAATTCACTTCGCCAGCCTGATCCATTTGTGCACTAACGATTTTAAAATCGGTATCGAAAAGTCTTGAAACTTCTGAGATAACAGGTTCATTAACCGATTTCCCTGTCATTTCCAATTTCAATAACGGATTCAAATTTCCATTATCTTCTTTTTCCAATTTATCTTGATACACAGACGGAACTTCGATATGAAGAGAAGAAGAAATAAATTCCCTTGTCAATTCATGTTTCGGGTCGGCGAAAATTTCTCCAACACTTCCCTGCTCGATTAATTTTCCGTGACTGATCACTGCAACTTCATCACAAATAGATTTTACAACTTCCATTTGGTGCGTAATTAGTAAAACGGTAATATTAAGACGTTTATTAATGTCTTTCAGTAAATTTAAAATCGATCTAGTTGTTGCAGGATCTAGCGCACTTGTTGCTTCATCGCACAATAAAACTTTCGGATTATTGGCTAAAGTTCTTGCAATAGCAACACGCTGCTTCTGCCCTCCTGAAAGACTTGCTGGATAATCGTTGGCTTTTTCTGCCAATCCAACCAATTGCAATAATTCTAAAACACGAGTTTTGATTTCGCTTTTTGAAGTTCCAGCCAATTCTAAAGGAAAAGCCACATTTTCAAAAACCGTTCTTGAAGAAAGCAGATTAAAATGCTGAAAAATCATTCCGATTTGTCTTCTTTCAATCGTCAGTTCTGCGTTTGATAACTGCATTAAAGCTTTTCCGTCAACGATAATTTCGCCAGAAGTTGGCCTTTCCAACAAATTCACGCAGCGAATCAGCGTACTTTTTCCTGCTCCGGAAGTTCCAATTACACCAAAAATTTTCCCTTCAGGAACCTTTAAAGAGATATCAGACAAAGCAGCAACAATTCTGTCTTTCTGATGAAAAGTTTTGGTTACATTTTTTAATTCAATCATTCTTTACAGTTTAAAAACAAAAAAGCCTTCCATTAATTAGTTGAAAGGCCTTCTTGAAATAAATTTTATCATTTTATATATTAAGCCAGATCAATAAATACCATTACAATAGCACAGCACATCATGCTGTAACGATAATAATTATTCATTTTCTGGTTATCTTTCTTCATAGCGAGTGCAAATTTAAACAGTTATTTTTAATTTTTAGCTATAAATTGTTAAAACTTTTAATACCCTATCAATGTAGTAGGTTATTTTGAAATTCCAATCATTAAAACCCAAATTCCAAATTTCATTTCAATTAAAAAAAAATCCAAATTCCAATTTGTTCCGAGACTTCGGGATTGGAATTTGGAATTTTTAAAATTAGAATTTAAAACCTAATTATTTTGTTCTGCAATTGAAGATTTATTCAGTTTTACCACTCTAACTTTCTTATTGGTATTATCTGATAAGAAAATACGATCATCAAGCTGTGCCGTTCCCACAATAGTTCCGAACTTATTCTCGCCAAAAATATCTGAAGCATTCAAAACCGCTTTATAATTTTTTCTGATAAATTCTTCTTTTGGATACAATCTTAAATAAGATGTGCTTCCTTCATTTTCTGTAGTTACTGCCCAATCTTTACTAAAAGAAACTGCAATTGGTTTTATGTCTACAAATTGCAATTTATCTGGTTCAATTGGAGTTGTTAGCGAATTCTTAGCATTTGCTTTAATGTTTGCAATATCATAGTACAGGTAACTTTTTGTATCTCTTCCTGCAACCACAAGATTTCCGCCATACACATCCATAGAATATACTTCGGTGTAGCCATTTAAGGTATTTAATTTAGCGATTGGTTCTAAATTCCAATTGCTAGTCTCTGTAATCTGAGAAGTTTCAAATACTTTAATGCTTTTTTCCTTTTCTTTTACGAATATCAATTCGTCTTTTACCACAACACCAAAAACGTGCACAAAAGTCTGCCACCATTGTCCGTTTCCTACCGTACTGATTCCAGCATTTGTAGTTTCGTCAAAAACAAATAATCTAGATTCTGTACTTCCAACATAAATGCGCCCATTGTCAACCGCAACCGAAGTAAGACTTGTAAGCGGAATTGTCGTTGTTCCTTTTGTATATTCTTTAATTGTTTTAATGTGAGCTAATGTCAGAGCATTAAATACTTCTAAAACATTTCCGTTGATAACGTATAGTTTTTCGTTTGCAACTGCGATTCCTTTCGGATCAAATGCTTCTGCACTCCCTGGAATGTTTTCCGCTGTAATCGAAGCTTCATCTGTTGGGTAATAATAACTATAGTCTTTGGTCTCATTGTCGTCTTTACTGCAATTGGTAAAAAAGCAAAGAGCAAATATCAGGGGCAAAATATTTTTCATCGTTGTTTTATATTTTAGTTCCATTTTCCTTCGCCTTTGTATTTGACTAAAAATGGATTTTTCGGATTAATTTTAAACACTGGTTTTTTATAATTTCCGCTTACGTAATTTGTTTTCTCATACGTTTTCAAAACGTCTGGATCTGTAAAAGGAAGATCATTCAGATAAATTAAATATTTATAGAAATCTGTCAGCATTTCCTGTTGGCCACCGCCTTCACCGCTATTTGCTAAATTACTGCTGTGACTGAAACCGATGTGATGCGAATATTCGTGCGACCAAACCGACATTTCTCCGACCCAATGGCCCGTTACGTAACCCGATTCCCATTGCGATGCTAGATTTCCTCCACCCCAAGCAGAATCTCCTCCAACCATTGCCATCCAAACGGTTCTTTTATCTAAATAATTCCAGTATATTTTTTCGATTTCTTCTTTAGAATAATAATCATAAACACCGTCTTTATCTTCTGCATTTCCGTGCCAGTTTAACGCACCGTTTATGCCTGTTCCAGCTGCAGCGGCTTGTTCTTGTTTGTATTTATCAAAATTGGTGAACGTGCTGTAATACAAGGGATGACTCAAGGCATAAGAATAATTGATAATCATGGTAATCGCTTCTTTTGCCAAAGCTGGATTCATAGGAAGAAATTTACCCATTTCATTAATGTGGTATCCATCATGAAACTGAACCAAATGATTTGATTTTATTTTTTTGAATTTTAGAAATAAAGGATCATCCGATTCTACTGAAAATTGAATTGCTCCAGAAGAAAATCCTTCAATTTTCTCGATCGTTACTGTATTTCCAGTTTCTAATAAATAATCGTTTGCTTTTTCTGTTAAAGGAAGTTTATGAAACGAACGATGAAAAGCTGGTATTTTAGAAAAAGTGTAAAGCACAAATTTTTTATCATAATTTGGCAGTTTCGCATAGATTTTCACATTTGTAAGTCCGACTGGAGAATACAACGAAATCTGTACAGAATCTTTTCCTTTTTGGATAACCTGAAGCGGTTCGTTTACTCGAAACCATCGGTCTGTTTTATCGTACATTTTTGAAGGACTTTCATCATCTTCAAACATGGTCATTGGCTTATTTTCTGCTGGTAAAGCTGTAGCGTCTATGCTTGGCAGATAATTTGGTTTGTACGAATCTCCATCGTCACTACAACCAAAAATAATACTTGCCAATAGGGCAAATACAAAAAAGTGAGTGTTTTTTCTCATCAGTATGTCAGTAGGTTTGGGGTTAAAAATATGGTGCAAAACTATAAATATGATTTTTAAAAACAAGTGTATTGCAAGAAAAATATGAACTATAAGTTTACTAATTGTGAATTTTGTATACTTACACTATACTTTTAAATTACTTAATACTTTGATTTTCAAACATCTTATGTTATCTTTTTATCTTCTGTTTTTTTGAATAAAGATTGATATACAATCCTAATATAACGAAGATAACACCGACTAAAGTATATAAAGTCAAAGGTTCATTGACAACAAAATAGGCGATTAAAAATCCGAATATAGGACATAGGAAAAGCCAATACGAAGCTTTTACTGGATCTATCTTTAAAAGATACAGCCAAAACTGAATGGCTCCAATAGAGACAGCAATTGCTAACCATGCTGTCGAAAACCAAAAATCGGCATTAAAAGTGTTTTTATCCGATTCGTAAGTCAATCCTAAAGCTGGAAGCAGAAATAGAGCTCCAATTATGGTCTGCCAGCCGTTAATGGTTAGAATGTGTAATCCGTTCCATTCTTGTTTTGAGTAATATATAGTTCCTAATGAGTAAGCAATCATGCTGACAATTAAAATGAGTATTCCGCCGGGAGTTGCAAAGCTGCTTTGTAATAAGGGATAGGCCGCAAAAAAAACACCCGCAAAACAAAGCACTAAACTGATTACACTTTTAAAATTGATTTTATGAGATAACCAAACTGCAGAAATCAAAACAATAAAAACCGGATTAGTTGCTACTGCTAAACTCCCTAAACCTGCGGATACTTTTTGCATAGCAATAACATACAGCCCCAAATAAAAAGTAATGTTCAGCAAACCATAAATACTGATTTGAATCCACTCTTTTTTTTGAGGCAGTCGTTTTGCCATTATAACATGTGAAATTACAAGCATGATGCTTCCTGCAATTAAAAATCTAAAAATGGAAATCACAAAAGGCTGTGCAAAATGGAGTCCGATTTTTGTGGCTGTCGAGGCAGACGCCCACAAAAAAGCGAAAATAATTCCAATAAAAATTACTTTCCATTCTTTTAACTGACTTAAAATTGGAAGCTGTTTTTCTTTAATCATTGTAAAATAAATGAGTCTGTTTAAGAGAAATTAAGTGTTTCTATTTCGCTTAAATCAGCATTGAATTTGACAAAACTGGCAGGAAATCCAGATTTTATTTTTCCAACTCTATCTTGCATACCAATAGCAGAAGCTACTCTTGTAGAAGCCATTTTTATTGCTTCATCTGCAGAAACGTGCAGATGGTTATAAGCATTTTGTACTGCTTCTGCCATTGAAATTGTTGCTCCCGCCAGATTGCCATCTTCATTTCTATAAAAACCATTTTCTAAATGAGCATCAAAATTATCCCACTTAAAATTGGCTACTTTTCGACCTAAAAAAGTTGCATCACTTATTAGAAAGAATTTATCTTTTTTTAATTTATATGCCACTCTTGCCGAGGCATAATCACAATGTGCGCCATCTAGAATAACTGGGGCATAAACCTCTTCGTTTTCAAAAACGGCTCCAACCAAACCTGGTTCACGATGACCAAACTGTGTCATGGCATTAAACAAATGCGTTACCAGATTTATTCCTTTTGCAAAATAAGGTTGTGCTTCTTTGTGTGAAATAGTCGAATGCCCGATTGAAATGGTTATCCCGCTTTCAATCAGCTTATTTAATTGCTGTTCTGTAAAACATTCCGGAGCGATTGTAATTACTTTAATGACATCTTTTCCTTTTTCGATAATTTCATCCAATTCTTCATCAGTCGGTTTTCTAACCTGATCAATGCTGTGTGCACCGCGTCGTAACGGATTTAAAAATGGTCCTTCTAAATGCATTCCGATAACGCCATTATTGTGCTTTTTCATGTAAGCGCGAACTGCTTCAATTCCTTCTAAAATGGTTTCTTTTGAAGAAGATATCAAACAAGGTAAAACATGCGTTGTGCCATATTTTAAACTGGCGTCATAAATATCCTGAATCGTTTCTTCGTTTGGAGTCTGACTGAAATACAGTCTTTCTCCTCCATTGATCTGAATATCTATAAATCCTGCCGAAAGATGATTTCCTCCCAAATCAATTTTTTCCAAATCATTTGGGATTTCTTTTTGCACCGAAATAACTTTTCCGTTTTCAATAATTACCACTCCATTTTCAATTATTTCATCGCCTGTATGCACCACAGCATTTACAATCGCCTGTTTCATGTTTTAATTTATTTCTTTATAATTTTACTGCTAATTGAAGTCTTTGCATCATTTACATTTAACAGATAAATGCCCTGCGGCTGATCTGCTAATGAAAATGAAATTTCTTTTTCGTTCAAATTTACAGAGGTAGATCGGATTAATTTTCCAGATAAATCAAATAATTTAATGTTTGCAATTCCGTCTGCATTATTAAATTTAATTTTCACCAAATCAGTAACTGGATTTGGACTTATTTCAATTCCAAAATTCTGATTTTCAATTGCAGCTTCTCCTACTTTTTTCGCCGATAAATTTGATGGAGGCAAAAAAGTATCAGTTCCATTTGTCAGCCAGTTTAAACTAAAACGCACAAAATACATTTGATAGGTTGAACTTTCTCCATTTTCATAATAAATACCAATTGTTCCGTCTGGCAAAATTGTTAAGCTCGAATAAGCCGATGCTCCTGCAAAAATAGTTTTTGGTGTTCCCCAAGTTGTTCCTTCATCAGTACTCATTTGCACACTCACATTTTTACGGCTGCTGGCAAACGGAATAGAATGCAATAATCGATTTTTATCATAACCATCAAGTGTAGAAGTATAACGTATAAAATCGCCATCGCAATTTGGGTCTGTAATACTCGTTTGATTATAAGCTGTTCCCCAACTCAAGCCTTTGTCAGTTGAAATATTAAAACGGCGTGTTCCTGAATTTCGGATACTCATCATAATATTTCCGTTATTTAACTCTACCACTTTGGCTTCATCACCATCCAATTCTGCTCTTCCTGTAGAAGCTGTCCAAGTAACGCCGTGATCGGCACTCGTGATCATATAATTATTAATATGTTCGACTCCTGAAACATTTTCTCGAACGGCAATTGCTGCAACAATTTTTCCGTCACGCAATTGATGTGCTCTTCCTGAAGCCACAAATAATCCTTTCCAATTTGGGTTTGGTCCGTAAATCTGACTGGTAATATCTACAGGCGCTCCCCAAGTTACTCCGTTATCGGTACTACGAATAACCAAAACTTTTGCTGGTGCTGCATTTGTCGAAGCAAAAAAACCTTTTTCAGCCGAGACCAAACATAATAATTCGCCCGTTGTTTTGTCTAAAACTAATGCCGCATCGCCTGCTCCTGTTGCCTCTCCAAAATTGGCAATTGTTAGTGGCGAAGACCAAGTTTTTCCGTTATCTGTACTTCTGCGGACAACTGGATCTATTTTGGCTGCTAAATCGCCTGCTCCATTCCATCTTTTGTCTGTTACCGTTACCAGCGAACCATCGGCAGCAGTGATGATTGCTGGAATACGATAACTTGCAGAACCTGCATCGCCAGGAGTAAACAAAAGTGTATTGGCTAGCAAAATCACTCTATTTCCTGATACTGTATTTATTGTTGTAGTATACGTTACAGTATTTGCCACAATCGATTCGCAGGTTGCATCTAATAAATTTCCTTCTGTTGCGCTAGCCGAAACATCATAAATAATCCAAAAATAATTATCTCCAGAAACTAATGCTTTTGAGCCATTAGCTGTAAGATTTCCGCTTGACGGAGAAACTGTCGCAAACAAAGTCGCCGTTGTCGGATTAAAAACCGATGTACTGCCACTCGAATAAATTTTGATATTGGTTACATCTGAAATATTTGTCGTCCCAGTCATCGTAAACTTTAAAGCACTTACAGTCAACGGATTTAAATTACCCGAAACAGAAGCTTTTACCGCTATAATTCGCTGATCTGTGTCGCCTAAACCTGTTGGCAATTCGGTTTGTATTAATGAAACAGAATTAATCTGCATTTCGTTTGTCTGTGCAATTACTGATGCTCCATTCATTAAAGTCCCAGGATGATTATTTCCTGTAATATCTGGAACATTTATGCCACTTACGTTTTCAAAATCCCAAGCTGCGAGTAAACTCGTTTCTGATCCTGTAATTACGGCTGTTTTATCTGTTACCACTTCAGCTGCTGTCATGGCTTTACTCCAAAAACGAATATCATCGATTTGTGCATTCATGTATGAGGCAAAATTGCTTAGAGTTCCAAAAAATAAATCTCCAGTATTAGAAACTGTATTGGTTCCTCCAATATTTGTGGATGTTTTAGTTTGCTGTAAAACTCCATCAACGTAAATTTTACAGCTTGTTGTAGCAACATCTACAACCATTGCTAAATGATGCCATACATTATTGGCAATATTCGAAGTCCCGTACGGAGGTCCTGCCGCTCCCGCACTTGTGGTCAGGTTTACTCCAAACTGCCCTCCTCCTGCCGAAGTGTTATTGATAAATTCATATCCAATTCCTGAACCATTTGGTCGTTTGCTTAAAATACGTTTTCCAAAATCAGTGGTTTTGATTTTGCAGGTTATGGTTAAATTTTGTGCCGCTGCTAAATTAAAATCGCTATGATTCGCAACAAGCATATAATCATTTATTCCATCTAAATTTAAAACCATCGGAAAAGCATTTGAAAATGTAAATGTTCCAATCAGAGTTCCTGGATGGTTATTTCCTGAAACATCTGGAACTGAGGTTCCCGTTACGTTTTCAAAATTCCATGCCGCCAAAAGATCTGTTGTAGGAGCATTTACAACTGCGATCATATCTGCCTGTAATTCCATTGCGGTCATCGCTTTATTCCAAATTCGGACATTATCGATTTGTCCTGCCCATTTGAAACTATTGGAAGCATCTGAAGTTGCTCCTATTACAAAGTTTACGGCATTAGAAAAATCAGAAGTTACAGAAGTAAATGTTTTTCCTGTATTGGCCAAAACACCATCTAGATAACCATAAATCGTTCGATTACTCGAAGCATCAATAACCAAAGCAATATGATGCCAGGTTCCGTCAGCAATCGAATTAGCAGAATATCCTGCTGTACTAATATTTGTTGGAGTTCCTGTTCCGCTTGCATTCATGGCAAATTTTCCGGCATTCGTTCCGTTTCCTGTCCAAAACTCATAGCCATTTCCAGATGTGCCATTTCTTTTGGCAAAAATTCTTGGAGTTCCAGTATTCGTTGTGGTTTTAATCCAACAGGTTACGGTTTTATTTTGACCCGAACCAAAGTCTAAATCTGGATGATCTGCCACTGTCATGTAAGCCGAAGTTCCATCAAGGTTTAAAACCTTACCGCTTTGCCCTTTTGTATTTATAGTGTAGAAACACATCAAACACAAACAAAAATAGAATAATACATTTTTCATAGTTTTTAATATTTGGTTATAAATTGGTTAATAAGCAAAAACTAGTATCTAAAAACTTGATGGATCGGCGGATAATTGGAAGAAACGGATTTTAATTGTTTTCTAGATATTCATGTAATATTTGAGTACAATACCACTCTTGTCTTGGCAAATGAAACGGTCCTTTATAAAGATTCCCTTTTGCCGTTTGCGCTACGCTGCCATCTCTATGCAAATACCCAAACCATTCGCCATTTTCTTTATCATGAAATTTACTGTACGAGTAATCGTGAATCATTTTATGCCATTTGGCATATTTCTCATTTCCTGTCATGGTGTAAGCCAATAAGGTTGCAATAATCACCTCATTATGTGGCCACCAGAATTTCATATCCTGCCAATATTCCTGAACAGGATTTCCGTAAACGTCAAGGAAATATAGAATTCCTCCGTGTTCCTTGTCCCAGCCACGTTCCCACATATAATCGAGCATTTTACAGCCTAGTTCAATTAAATGCGGATCGTTGTTTCTGTATTTTGCTTCATGCAGAATAAACCACGCGCCTTCTATCGCATGTCCCGGATTTAATGTTCTTCCGTCAATATGATCAATTATAGAACCATCTGGAGCGACTTGTTCCATCACACATTTTATATCGTGTTTTACAAAGTCATTTTCGATTTCGGCTATCCATTTCATAATCCATTCATCACAACGCGAGTCGCCAATATTTTCTCTTAATTGTTGTGCAGTATTGATCATAATCATTGGAGAACCAATTCCTTTTGAAGGTCTTACATTGGTATATTTTGGTTCTAATAAACCTGGAGTTGTGGTGTATTTGATACATTCTCCAAAAAGATGACGTGCTTGTTCTGCGGCCGCTTCATCTCCGCTCGCTTTTGCATAAGCACTCAAAGCAATTACTGCAAAAGTTTCAGAAAAATAATAACGGCGTTTGCGTATCGGACTTCCATCTTGTGTGACATGAAAAAACATACGTCCATCTGTATCAAAACAATGTTTATTTAAAAAATCGATTCCAGATTTTGCGCCTTCAAGCCATTCTTGTTTGGGTTCGATTGTATTGTAAAGTGTAGATAGCAGCCATGAAGTACGTCCTTGAAACCAAACTGATTTATCGGTATCTATTAAATCTCCAGTTTGGTTCCGCATCAGTAAGTAACCACCATGCTTAGTATCTATTGAACGCGGAAACCAAAATGGAACTGTATTATCTAATAATTGGTTCTGATAAAACTCTTTTAATTCTATTAAATCAGTTTTTGAATAGCTCATTTTAATATATGTTTTTACACCTGAAATTCGATTCAGGTTTTGTTATGTTGATAGGTGAAATCGCTTTAGATGTAAATTCAGTTCATCTAAAGAAAAAATATAGTGTAAGAGACGTTTTCTAGTTTTGGTGCACAGAATCCAGTTCTAGCCTAAAAGTGGAACATGGAAGACTGGCTTCGTTTACCAGATTTGCTGTCGTATAAGGCATGTATGCGTATAAAATTTCTTTTATTTTCTGGTCTTTCGGAATGCTAATCTGCACTTGATCTTTTATAATTATTGCTTTACTTTCAATCCGAATTCCTTTATCGGTTACTAATTCAAATCCGATTACCTCTTTTTTATCCGCTGTAAATAGCTGTTTTGCATTTGAAAAAGAAACCAGAATAACATCTCCTTTCTCAATGACTTTTATTGGCACTGGTCCCTCGGCAGTTCTTTTTTTTCCGTAGGTATATTTTAAAGCCAATAATGCCAATCGATCTCCAATGGGTTCTTTTTTTATCGGATGCACATTGGTTTCGTCGCCAAAATCCATACTAACTGCCATCGCACTATTTGGAATCTTTTTCTGAACTCTATTTTGTGCATCTCTAAACAATGCCCAAGACGGACGATTTATGCTTGATAGCTGCACAAAATAAAACGGCAATGAAATTCCCCATGCTTCCCGCCAGCTTTTTACTAATTCTGGTAGAGAATGCTCGTATAATTCGACATTATGCGCATTGCTTTCGCCTTGATACCATAAAATTCCTTTGATTGGAAAATCGGTAAACTGAGAAACTCCAGCTTCATAAGTGTAACAAGGATCGTAAGGATGACGCTGTTTTGGATTTACAGCATTTTTTAAATTTTCGTCAGCACGAGATCGAACCCAAGGCATTAAAAAATCAGATTTTCGCCAGTTGGTCAATACATCCACTTCTTTATCATCATGTTCTAAAGTATATCGATCGATCCAAGATTCGATTGGAGAACCGCCAACCGCAACCTGAATTAAACCAATTGGCACATTTTCTTCCTGAACAATATTTTGTCCAAAATAATACGCCACTGCCGAAAAGTCTTTGGCACTTAAAGAATCACAAATTCTCCAGTTTCCTGAAAAGTATTTTAATTGATTTGTTTTCTCTAAAGTGATCGAATCCCATGCTTTTTCATCGGTTTCCTGAATGACTTCAAAATTGAATAATCTAAGTTTTGTATTTGCTGCCGCTTTTTGTAATTCGGAAATTCCGTTTTCTGCTTTTTTCAAAGGAAAAGCCATATTTGATTGTCCTGAACAAAACCAGACGTCTCCAATTAAAATATTTTTTAAAGTAAGATTTTGATTGGAAGTTGAAATCGAAATCTGCTGTATTTCTCCCGATTTCATAGCAGGAAAAACAGCTTTCCATTTTCCGTATTCATTTGCAGAAACTGTTACTTTTTGCTTATCAAAACCCACTTCCACTTTTTCTCCTCCGTTTGCATTTCCGTAAATTACAATCGGCAGATTTCGCTGTAAAACCATATTATCCGTAAAAACAGCAGGCAATTTTAATCCGCCAAAATCTTGCGTAACATTCTCGTAAACGGTTTGTGCTAATATCTTTGCTCCGTCTTTTGTTGGATGTAAGGCATCTGGAAAAAGATCTGGACGTGAATATAATTTTTCGTGAAGGTCAATTAAATGGACTTTATTTGCTTTAGCAATTTCATTAATATGTTCCTGAATCTGCCAAAACCAATCTCGTGTTCCCGATTTAAAACGAGGATGTTCGTTAAAAATCGGAGTCATACGACAGATGTAAATTTTCACCTTCGGATTCTCTTTTCTTAATGCATCAATCAGCCAAGAATAATCGGCATTAAAATCGTCTTTGTAATTCGGCCAATTTCTCGGATCGGTATCATTTAGTCCCAAATGGATAATCGCAATATCCGGCTGATAGGCAATGGCATCAGAGCATTCTTTAGTTTTATAATAAGGTTTACTTCCTTTTTTTAAAAGAGTTGCACCGCTGTAACCAAAATTTTTCACTTCATATTGACTTCCCATCAAAATCTGCAATTGTGAAGGATACGATTCTGATTTCGAATTGGCCAAAAGATAGCCAGCTGTAACAGAATCTCCAATACAAGCTACTTTTATATCAGTCTGCTGCGCATTCATCCCCAAATTAAATAGGAAAATGAATGCTGTTATGAGCAGTAGTAAATTTCGTTTTTGTGTTCTCATTCTTCTTTACATTGTACTAAAATTGAGGTGTTATGAGCCGAGCGAAACGGCATAGCTCCGCCCGGGCTTATAAAACCAAAAAAGCAACTAACAATCTAATTTTAAAAAAAGGTGACTTTGACTTAAGCTCCTTCGAAATCATTTACTTTAGGACGCAAAAAGCTAATTTGCGTGATAAGGGCAATCAGGACGATACCGGCCATCAAAGAAAAACCATAACCCAAATTACCAGCATCGGCTGATTTCCCTAATAAGGAGGTGACCAATGCGCCACAGCCAACCCCCGTCATATTTAAAATACCATAAGCCGTCGCCCGATATTTTGAAGAAACAAATTGACAGATTATGGGCATATTATTTGCATCAAACATTCCGTATCCTATACCAAAACACAGAACTGCGCCAACCACGTGAAACAACGAATGCCCAAATCCGATCAATAATAGTGCGGGAATGGTCAAGCTTAAACCAATCGCGCTGGTATAAATTCTTCCTTTTATATTTTTTTGAACCCATTTATCCGATAAAATTCCGCCAAATACAACTCCAAGCAAGGAAGAAAATGAAATTGTAATGGTTGCCAAAGGTCCAGCCTGATCCATAGAAATTCCTAAATTATCCGAGAATAGCGTTGGAAGCCAGTTTTTAGTTGCCCATCCCGGTAAACTTATTATCGCAAAATAGAACAGAATTACCCAAAAAGAAATATTGGTAAATAGTAACGCCAGACCTTTTAGCAAAGGAGCTTTTTCATGGGTTTTGTTAAACTCTGGATCAAAAATCTTTGTCTTTTTCTCGTACAAAAAGAAAACCAAAATAACCGAATAAACTACTCCAATAATTCCGAAATGATGAAAAGTCGAATGCCAAGAATAGCGTGCTGCAATTGTAGCCCCAAAACCTCCCAAAGCAGAACCTACATAAAGTCCTGTCATGTGAATACCAATGGCAAGTGATCTTGTTTTCTGCTGATGATAATCGGCAATTAAAGACAATCCTGCTGGAATGTATAACGCTTCGCTCACGCCCATAATGGCTCTTAACCAATAAATCTCATCATAAGTTTTAGCGTATCCCATTGCATACGTTACGGCAGACCAAACGAATAAACTCCCAATGATTAGCCATTTTCTATTTAATTTATCAGCGATAATTCCAGACACTGGGCTCATCAAAGCATAAATCCAAAGAAAAACAGCCATTAGACGTCCAAAATTTTCACCAGAAACTAATTCCGGAATGTCACTTTCCATGGATGGTCTCATGGTTGCGAGCATCTGCCTGTCCATGTAGTTTAATAAAGCTACAATCCAAAGTAACGCGACTACGAGCCAAGGATAATATTTAGAGTTTTTCATTTTGGTTTTGGTTGATTTTTGGTTTTTTATTAGCAATCTTTAATTAAACCTGACAGGTTTTAAAAACCTATCAGGTTTCTAAGCAACTTAACTTAATTAACTTAGATTTTTATTTTTATTCTACAGTTCCAATCATAACATCTGGTGTGCGAATACCAGGTTTTATTTCTCCATTTGATAAAACAATTTTATCGTTCCAAAGTACTGCTGTTGTCGTGACATGAGCCAGAAATGGCAATTCGCCAATTTTTGTCCATTTATTTTTTAAAGTATCGTACAATAAAACGGCATTATAAAATCCTTGATGTGTTGTATTTAAGATATTTTTTTCGGCAATTAATTTTGCCTTTTCTTCTTCTGAAGCTGTCTTTGAAATTTGAGATAAATAGGTTTCTATTTTATGAAATGTTTCTCCGTTATCTCCTCCCGTAATAATGATATTGTGTTTCCCAAAGGCGACTCCTGCTCCTGCTGAAAAATTGGTCGTTTTCTTTCCGTCCGTTATAACTGCTTTAGTTTCCCAAATTTGTTTTTTCAGGTTGAAAGCCAATGTTGTGTTGTGCAAATCACTTATTCCAGAAGCTGTTTTGGTTCTTCCTCCAACAACATAAATGACTTCATCCTGAACCACTGCAACTGAATTTGCTAATGCAAAAGGTAATTTTGGTTCTGATTTCCATTCTAATTGTGTTTTATTCAAATCAATGCTAAAAACCAAATCAGAACTTTTTGTGGCTTCATCGCCCCCAATTGCATACACTACATTACTCACATTTACAAGAGCTATATTGGTTATTTTAATTGGAAAATGGGGCAATGCTTTTATTTCGATTTCGTTTTTTTCAAAATTCCAATTTAAAACATGTGCTTTGTTGGATAAACCTTTTTCGTTTTCTCCTCCAACGTACACGATTCCTAAACTGGTTGAAACATTGCCACAATATGCAATTGGTTCTGGTAATTCTGCTATTGATTTTTTATTCCAATGAAAGGTTTTATCGCTTTTTTCTAAAACATGAATTTCTTTTGAATAATGCTTCTTCCCTCCTTCCCAAGGCATTTTATCTTGAAAATTGGCTCCTCCAGCGACAATCAAAACATCATTTGTCACACCATTAATTGGTCCTGCAAAACCTAGAGAAAGACTTCCATCGGCATTTTGAAGCTGCGCTGCTTTTTGCCATTCTATTTTTGAAATATTTTTTTGCTGCGAAAGACCAACTGTTGCTGACATAATTGAAATAGTAAGGATTGAGAAAGAAAAAAATCGATTCATAGTTGTTTGTTTTAACCGAAAACGAAACGTATTATTTTGATTTAAACTCGTCGAAATTTAAACCTTCAACATCTTTTTTGAACAATTCAAATTGTGCTGCACTCATGTTTTTGACTGGTAATCTGAATTCGCCTAAATTATGTCCAACCAATTTCATGTAAGCTTTTCCAACTGAGATTCCTCCGTACTTTCCTAAGAAACGAATCATATCAATTGACTTCTGCTGTAACTTTCTGGCTTTCACTAAATCATTATTATTAAAAGCATCAATTAGATCGTAGTATAAAGGAGCTGCATAATTAAAAGTACTTCCAACTGCACCTTTTGCCCCTAAAACCAATGCCGATAGCATATTTTCGTCACGTCCCCAAAGCATATCAAATTTTCCATCAGCATAACTCATACAGCTTTGGAAATCCATAAAATCCTCATGCGTATATTTAACTCCAGCAAAATTTGGCAGTTTTCCATCCAAAGCTCTTACTAAGTCAAACATCGGAATATTAACTCCTGTTAAAACAGGAATATGATAATAATACAATGGCATATTTGGAACACTTTCTCCCACTTTGATACAGGTTTCTGCAAGCGTATCAACGTTTCCAGGTTTAAAGTAAAACGGAGCTGTAATTGAAACTGCATATAAACCAATTTCATACGAATACTTTGCCAGTTCGATACAATCTGTTAAGCAAGTTCCGCCCAAGAAAACCATTACTTTAAAGTCAGCATCATGATTAGAGCAGTCTGCCCATGCTTTTGCAACCGTTTTTTTCTCTTCTAATGACATCGAAACCCCTTCGCCAGTAGAACCAATTATAAATGCTCCTGCTACGCCATTTCTTTTTAGAAAAGTATAATAAGCTGGAATCAGGCTCACATCCAATTTTCCACTCTCATCAAATGGAGTAAATGGAGCTGAAATAAGACCTTGTAAATGTTCGATTTTCATGACTTTTATTTTTAATTTTTTCGTTTTATCAAACTGGAAAAGCTTTCATTTCCAGTTTGATTTTAAACTTTAGTTTTTTTTATTCTTTGTTTCGTTTAATTGGTATATCCCGGATTCTGAACAATTTTAGGATTGAAATTGATTGTGTTTTGAGAAATTGGAAACAATACTTGTTTTCCTGCCATTGACGGAACTATACTTGTTTTATTAAAACGAACAATATCCCACCATGATTTTCCTTCAAAGGCCATTTCTTTTAAACGCTCTCTTAAAATCACATCGTCATTTGCTGCTGGAGTATCATTTGTAAATGAAGCCGATGCGTCAGCTCTTTTCATTACCAAATTCATTTCTGTGGTTGGATCCTGACCTAAAGCATTTTTAATCTCTGCTTTCATTAATAAAATATCTGCCCAACGGTAAATAATGATATCACTCACAAATCTTCTGATTGTTCCGTCTACAGTTCCGTTGTATTTTACCAAACCTGTAACTACTGGAGTTGTACCGTTATATAAAGTTAGATATGTTGCATCTTTTCTGGTATCTGTAGCTGCAAAATTGAATCTTGTAATGTCTGGCTGTACTCTCGAAATACCAGCATTTCCTGACCCTGTTCCTAGTGTACCGAAAACGGCTGTTGCCTGTGCTGATGTTAATGGTGCAAAATCACTTGGTCCAACAAACATAAACTGGTTCCAGTTATCTAGTAGTGATGACGTTAAATCGGCTAATGAATAACGGACTGCAAAAAGCACTTCGGCATTTCCTTTTTTGTCAAAAGCAAAAACATCTTTGAAACTTGGCATTAAAGTCGGTGTTCCCGGAATTGCATTTATTGCCGCTAAAGCATTATTTAAATCTGCTGTTCCTCCGTTTAATTGTTTTGCTGTCCATAAATTCACCTCTGCTTTTAAAGCATAAACTGATGGAAGAGCCAATTGTGTTTTGTTATTGTTTGCATCTGGAAAATTAGCAATGGCCTGATCAATATCTGATTTAATAAAGGCAAATGTTTCTTCAATCGTATTTCGCGGAATAATGTATTGCGACTGATTGGTATTTTCTGTTGGTTCTGTTACAATTGGCACTCCTCCCCAAGAACGCGCCATAATGAAATAACATAACGCACGCATTGTATAGGCTTGAGCAATATATCTTTTTTGCTCTTTTACTGTTGACGGACTAAATGTAATTTTTGGCACATATTTTAAAACCAAGTTTGCCGAATGAATTACAGTATACAAACCAGCCCAATCTACATCTATATTTTGTGGTGTAAGATTGTTGTTGTAGTAATTTGCCAATGTTAAAGGAGATTGAACTCCTCCTGTAATTTCTGCACTTCTTGCCCCTCCTAACAAATAATAATTTTGCTGAGTTTGGATTCTGAAGTTAACATACATTCCGTTTACGCCTGCTTTGGCATCATCTTCTGTTTTCCAGAAACTATCAGATGTAATAACACTATCAGATGTTAATTCTAAATCATCTTGACAAGAATTAAAAAGAGAAAGACTTGAAAAAAGTATTGTGTATAAAAGAAATTTCTTTTTCATGATTTTTTAATTAAAAATTTACAAACTGATATTTAAACCAAGAATAATGTTTCTAGGTACTGGGTAAGTTCCTGTAGAACCAGCTGCGTTTAATCCTAAACTAGATCCTCCGTCAATACCTTGTACTTCTGGGCTTAATCCTTTGTATTTTGTAAAGTAGTATAAATTACTTCCTGTAACATACAGGCGAAGTGATGTTAAACTTGCTTTTTCGATAAGTGTTTTTGGAAAACTATAACTGAACGTAATTTCTCTTATGCATAAATAATCTCCGCTTTCGTAGTAACGGCTGTTACCTTGGAACATATTGGTATTATAAGCTGCTCCACTCGCTTCAGATCTGAATAAGTTGTTCTGATTGGTTTGATCTGCCCAACGGTAACGAGGAACATCTGTAATATCTCCTTCTTTCTGCCATGCTTGTGCGCTTTCTGCCAATAATCCGTAGTTACCTTGAAACTGACCTAAGAAACGTGCTCTTGCTTCGTTGTAAATTGTTGCTCCTAAAGAATAATCCGTTCTAACTGTTAGAGAGAAACCTTTGTATGAAGTATCAAAATTGAAACCTCCTACGAATGTTGGGAACATATTCCCCATATATTGTCTATCTCGGCTATCAATGATTCCGTTATTATCTGTATCTTCAAAAACTGCGTCTCCAGCAAATTTTCTTCCATCAGGATTACCACCATTTGCAGCCGTTTTCGTTACATAAGTATCGTGAACTTTTGCATTGTATGCATCTGCTTCTGCTTGAGTTGAAAGAATATACAATTGTTTATGAGCGTAGAAATTTCCAATTTTTTGTCCTTCCTGTAAACCTCCTACATATACATATTTACCACTTTTTGCATCCCAGATCTCAGTTCCTCCAATTCTATTATTTCCATTTCCATTAAATGGAAGTTTTTCAACTGTATTGGTATTGTGCGAAACGTTTGCTCCAACATTTACTTTCCAATCATTTTTATTGTAAACATTTGCCTGAACTTCTAGCTCAAAACCTTTACTTCTTAATCCTCCTAAATTGGTTAAAACAGTTGAGAAACCACTATTTGAAGGCAATGTCAGATTCGTCAATAAGTCTGATGTCAATTTGTTGTAGAAATCTCCAATGATTCTAATTTTATCTTCGTTTAATCCGATATCAAAACCACCATTTATCGTTTCAGATTGTTCCCATTTCAATCCTGGATTTGCAATTTGAGAGTTGATAATCGCCGATTGCCCATTGTAGCTATTTGGAAGTCCGTTTGTAGTTCCAGCATATAATCCTCCAGCTTGGAAATCTCCTAAAGTTCCTAAGTTTCCATTTACACCATAACTTCCACGAAGTTTAAGAGAAGAAAAGAATTTTGGCATTGTGTTGGCCCAGAATTTCTCTTCCTGCATATTCCATCCTGCAGAAATTCCAGGAAAGAAACCATATCTATTATCTGGCCCTAAACTTGAAGAACCGTCATAACGAAATGAAGCCGTTGCAAAATATCTGTTTTTATAATCGTAATTAACACGTCCGAAAACACTATTTAAAACCAATTTGGTATTGTTGCTGTAAACTGAAACCGGAATTGGAGATGAGTCTAAAGTCTGCGCTAAATCTGAAGGGCTTCCTTTTCCTGCTGCATTAAAATATTTAATGGTTCTATCGTATTTTGAAACTCCTAGTTTAGCATCAAAGTTTCCAATATTTTCCCAATCTTTTTTATAAGCAAAAACTCCTTCGTATTGCACTTGATAGGTTTGATTGCTCAATCTTGTTGCAGTTCTTGTATTATCAACCAAACCACTGCTTCCGCTTAAAAATGCCTGTTGAAAAGTATTGTCATTTTCATTCTCACTGTATAATGAAATGGCTGGTGTGAAAGTAAAATCTTTCGCAAGTCTTAATTCACCATCTACACTCATTTGAAGCTTATCGTTTTCATTTTTCCCTTTAACTTTCCCCATCTGGTACAATGGATTTCCGTTAATGTTGTTTTGTCCTGGAGCTAAAGTTCCGTCTTCTAAATATAATTTTGTAGTTGGCGAGTTTCCTAAATATCTATTGAAAACTACACTGTTGGCCACAACTTGATTATTGCTTGCTTTAGAAAACAACACGCGGCCGTTAATTGTAAAATTGTCTGCAACTTTTAAAGAAGCGTTTAATTTACTGGTAAACCTTTGGTATCCTGTGAATATCGTAATACCATCACCTTTTAAATATCCTAAACTCAAATCGAATACGCCTGTGTCTGTTCCACCGCTAAAACCAAGTGTATGACTTTGTGTAATAGCATCCTGAAACAAAATATCATTCCAATCGGTACTCTTATACATAATTGTACTGCTCGGATTTAAAGGATCTGCAAGTTCCTGCCAACCCTTTGCCTGAAGTGTACTTATGGTTTCTGCAGATAAATTCGATTTTAATAAAGTAGCAAACGGAGTATTATTTTCTAGATTATTTCCGGTACCCGCAGGCGTTGCACCAGTTAATTGTCCTAAACGCGCGATACCAGTAGTGGTTGAAAGTCCAGCAAGTTCGGCTGCATTATACAATCCTTCACGCTGCATTTTAATGTAATCGCCTCCATCCATAAAATTGTATTTTTTGCCAATTCTACTGTTTTGAGTTGAAACATTATAAGTAACTTTTAGTTTACCTGCTTTACCTGTATTTGTAGTGACAATGATTACACCATTTGAAGCTCGTGCACCATAAATAGAAGTTGCAGCAGCATCTTTAAGCACCTGAAGTGAAGCAATATCTAAAGAGTTAATATCATCAATCTGATTTCTGATAACACCGTCAACAATATATAAAGGAGTTGCCCCAGACGGATTATCAATCGAAGTACCACCTCGAACAATTACATTGGAAGCTTTTCCTGGCTGTCCTGAAGAAGTTTTTACCACCAAACCCGTAACGCTTCCTTGTAAAGATTGTGTAACGTTTGAATAAGGTACATTTTCAAGAACTTTTTTATCCAGTTTAGAAACTGCAGTACTTAAAGTTCTTCTGTTTTGAGCTCCATATCCTACTACAATCACCTCGTTCATTTGCTGTCCTATTTCTTTTAAGACAATATTTAATGGACTTCCGGTAATAGCAACTTCTTGATCTTGTAATCCGATATAAGTTACAATTAAAGTAGTGGCATTATCTGGAACTTCAAAAGCAAAATTTCCGTCAAAATCGGTTTGAGTACTTACACTTGTTCCTTTAGCAACAATATTTACACCTGGAAGAGATTCTCCTTTTTCGTTAGTCACTTTTCCAGTAACTTTCTTCTGAACAGGATTGTTCTTTTTTACATTTTTATCCGTAAACACAACGCTTTTTTCTGTTTTAGCTGATGCTAATTGCATAGTAAAAGCTAAAAGTAACGTAGACGTAAGTTTAATAACTTTTACGTGTTTAGGAGTAAACCTAAAATTTTTAGGCTTACTTTTAGGCAATAATTTCATACTTTTGTAATGGTTTGGTTAATAAAACTTTGTTAAGGTCAATTTATTTATTCCTAAATCACCGTTCTCAAGAAGAACAAGCCAGCAATGTTCACAGCATTGGCTGGCTTTTTTTATGATCTAAAAACAATATATTTTTCCAAATGGTTAGTTTGGTTTTGAACATCAAATCTTAATTCTAAAGTTTTCTTTTTAACAGCTAATCGCTAAAAATTAAATGTAAACTTTCTTTAAACAATTTATTATTATTTTGTAAAGATATAAATTATTTTAAAATAACAACATTAGTTATTAAAATAATTTAATAATTGTGTTTTAGTTTATTAATTTAATTATTAATTAAAGGAAACAACAGCTTCTCTTTAATGACGCAACAAGCACCGATAACTCCCGCGCGACGCCCTAATGTTGACTTTTTAAGCTTCATATCGCGGTTTACTAAACCAAGCGAATACTTTTTTAAAGCTGATTGTATTGGCAGAAGTGCATAATCGCCAAGTTGTGCGAAATCTCCTCCAATGACCAAAAGATCGGGATTGAAGATGTTGAGCAAAATAGAAAGATAACGTCCCATTTTTTCACTTTGCTGCGTTACAAGATCTACGCAAAGAGTATCTTCTAAATTTACTGCTCCAGAAATAATAGCATGATGCTGTAATACAGGTGAGTTCTCATCCAATACCACTTTAGATTGTTTACCATCCTTTATGGCTTCTTTGAACTGATTGATTAGAGACCAGCCTGAAATTTCGGTTTCTAAACAGCCTAGTTTTCCACATTGGCACATAATCTCATTATTAAAAATCGTGCTGTGCCCAAACTCTCCCGAGTAACCTGATTTCCCGTAATAAAGTTTTCCGTCTGTAATCATTCCAATTGCAACTCCCCAGCTATAATTGACAAAGATGATATTTTGCTCGTCGTCTACAACACCTTCACAATATTCGCCAAAAGCCATTGCACGCGTATCATTTTCCAAATGAACAGGAAGATTTAATTGTTCTGAAATAATCTCAGTCAATGGCCTATTCTCACTAAAAAAATAATTATAGCTAAAGCCTTCCATCGAATTAATGCGGCCAGAGAAATTGATACAAACTCCAACTATCATTTTCTTTTCGACAGAGCTATCTTCAATAAAAGAGTTGATTAAACTGCAGAATTTGAGAAGTGATTCTTGCGTGTTTTCTAAAGCGAAGGAAGTTCCTAGCTCAATGCTTACTAATTCGTTCTTTATGTTCTGGAGACCAATAGACATAGTTGTAAGTCCAACTTCAACACCTAAAAAATAGGCACAGGTCGGATTTATACTAAACAACGAAGGTCTACGTCCGCCACTATTGGTTATTTTCCCTAGATCGACCACATAACCTTCAGCCAATAATTCATTGACTGCTTTTGTAACTGTAGGAACACTGGATTGCAGTTCTGTACTCAATTCTGCAATAGTCGAATTTCCGCCTGACAACAATCTTTTTACAATTGACTGTCTAAGCAAATGCCACTTTTGTTCGGATAAACTTTTGTCTTTGCTATTATCCAATAAATCTTTTAAACTCATTGCTTTCCTAATTTGGTTCACAACAAATTTAAATTATTTTTTAAATCAGCATAAAAATACAGTCTTTAATATTAAATTATTTTAAAATATTAAAAACTATTTTAAAAAAGCAGTGCAAAAAAGATTTCAAAATAAAATTGAAGAAAAATAATGAAGTAAAAAAATTAATCTGCGCCACCATCGACGCTATCAAATGTTTCGCGTTCTTTTGGTCTTACGCTATATTTTAATGAAACCATAGGTCCATAGTAAACATCAAATTGAGTTCCGTTTGTACGCAACTGCATCTGACCGATTACGCCTGCCAAGAAATGAATATTCGGCGTAATTCCGGCAGTATAATAAACCGATAATCTGAAAATATCAAAATGTTCGTCGGCATAATCTTTAGAGGCAAATTTCAGCATCAATTCGGTATAATAGCCAATATTAGGCGCCAGAAAAATTGGTTTTTCTTTGCTTTGTCTCAAATAATGATTGACCCCAAAACGAGCTCTTATTCTTGGTATTGTTTGGTGATTGCCGTTTCTATCATCAAAAAACTTGGTTTCGAATCGCACTTGTTCGAAAAGAGATCCTTTGGGCATTTCCTGCGTATAGGTTCCCATAACAATAAGTCTATTTTCTAAAGTTTTGTAATTTCCCGCTTCTTCTATCGCATATTTCTGATTGTGTGCATATCCTAACCAAAGCTTCATATTTTTAAAACCAGAATAAATAATCCAAGGGCGTATTACTTTTCGCTGTGTATATTCAAAAGGATTTCCGTTTGTGTAAGCGCCTTGTGTAACGAGCTGCATGTCTGCCTGACCGCTCAAATTCCATTTTTCTATTAACGGAAAAGCAACGTCAACTTCGCTTATAGATGCAGGAATGAATCCCATTGTGTAAGGAGCGTCTTGGGCTTTTAAAACTTGAGAAAGAATGATGCAGCAGAATAAAAGGAAACTCTTTTTTAATAAACTCATAATTCGTCAATATTAAATTATACGGCTTCGAAATAAGAAAGTCTATCAAATTTAAATAAAGATGTTTTTTACTTTAAAAAAAAGCGGTTTCATGTTATAATATGAAACCGCTTTTTGAACATTTCTTCAAAACAAAAAAGCTTTAGACAAACATCTAAAGCTTTTTTAAACTCAAATTCTGAAAATTAATATAATACAGACAGGTACAAAGCTGACTGTTATTTTTGTGTACATATGATATTTCGCCCCTCTGGGGCTATTTTATAGATCAAACATATATTTCTATAAATATTTCGTCCCGCTGGGACTAACGATATATAATCCTGCTGTGACTTTTTAAAGCTCTGGAAGAGCGATATATTTATGGCTAAAATCTATGCTCCCTAATTCAGAAGCTCCAAAGGAGCGGCATATTAGATTCCAATAAATTTCAACTATCCAATTATACATCGAAATTTGTTAATCTGGATTTGCCAATATCTTGTACAATTCGGCATTCGACAGATAAAACTGATTCTCTAAACTTATTTGCGACAATTTTGCGCTAACCAAATTGTTTTCTCTTGAATTGATCAAGAAAATAGAACTTTCTCCGAATGAAAATAATTTTTCTTCTGAGTTCAGCATTGTCATATAATCTTTTACCAGATTGTCAATTACGACTTTCTGTTTTCTTAATGATGCAATTTCGGTCTGCTGTGCTTTTACTTTATTTTTAAGTTCTAAGCGCTGCTGGTCAATATCGAACTGCATGTCCTGAATCTTCAGTTTTGCCATTTTTAAACTTCCGCGTTCTTTTCTTAAGAAAATAGGAAAGCTGAAATCGACATTAAACTTATAATCATCGGCATTAAAATTATTCCAGTAATTAGGTTCTGAAATGTAGTTATAACCCACATTAATCTTCGGAAGCAACGAATTGGCCTTCAACTGGCGATTGACTTCCAAAATATCCATTTTGGTTTCTAAAGATTGAATTTTTGGATGTGCGTCTAATGATTCAACATCGACCATCATGGCATCTGTCTTCAACGTTTCTTCTATAGTCTGAATTAAATTCTGCTCTGGTTTCACCAACTCTCCCAATTCAACCGGAACATTCTCAATCCATAAAAAATTAGCCAGTTTCAGTTTTGCTTTTGCTAATTTTAAATTTCCATTCTCAACATTCAGTTCTCTGTTTCGTACGGTTATTTTAGCTTCAACGCTATCAATTGCAGGTGCATCACCTGCTGCGATCAGCTTTTTAACACCTTCAAAACGAGTGCTGGCGAAACCTAAATAATTTTTATAAAGCTCAGCTTCGTTGTAGCTTTTTCTCCATTCAAAATAAGCTTCACTCGCTTGATATAAAATTTCAATAGCTCTTAGTTTTCGCTGTGCGTCACTTAGTTTTACCTGAAGTTTTCCTTCACGCACATCGGCCATTCTTTGATTGATAAACATTCCTTGCCCCAAAGCAACATTAATTCCTAGCGAAGTTAAACCTGCTTCTGGCGTTTTGTTTTGCGGGTTAAGATATTGCCCTTCTGCATCGTCAAAACCAGCTTTTACTTCAATTCCATACCAAGTCGGAATTTTGAAACTGCTGTTTAGTACCGAATAATATTCTGTGCCTTTAAATTCTTTCTTATTGTAATCTACTTCAATTTTTGGATCAAATCCGCCTCGAGCCAGCATCAATTTTGCCTGAGCATTTGTCACTTCAAGATTGGCTTGTTTTACCAAAGGATGGTATTTTTTTACATATCCCAAATACTCTATAAAAGTAAGTTCCTCTTGATTAAAATTCTGGCTCTGCAGTGTAGAAAAACTTAATAGAAATAAGAAAGAAAACAATTTTACAAGATTTCTCATTTTACTTTTTCTCCTTTCCTTTTTCTTCTTTTTCTCCTGAATTATAATAGTTTGGCGGAAAACCATTTAAGTTTCGCCAAATCTCATACCATACCGAAACGGTTTCTAACAATGCAATACTTTGTGCTCCAGCACCAATACTCAATTCTTTTGGCCAATGGCGATCTTCTCCGTCTGGAGAAACCAAAATTCTATATTTACCGTTTGGACTAATGAAGTTTTCTATCGCTACGACTTTACCTCCGTAAGTTCCGTAAGACAAACCAGGCCATCCAGAGAATACAATTCTAGGCCATCCGTCAAACCAAACACGAACTTTTGCTCCGCGGTGCACCAAAGGCAAATCGATTGGATCTACATATGTTTCTACAGCAATATCGTATTTAGACGGCATAATGCTTACTACTGGAGTTCCTTCTTTTATTGTTTCTCCAAGACCAGCCAATAAAGCACGGTTTACATAACCGCTTTGTGGTGCGGTAATATAATACAAACCGTTTCTCAACCTGTAATTGGTATATTGATTCTCTAGTTTATTAACCTGGGCTTCTGTGTCGTATTGGGTGCTTAAAGCCGTAAACTTATCGCTCCTAGATTTTGATATTTTCTCAGCATATTCGGCCGTAATTCTATTGATTTCTACTTTTGCATTGATCAATTCGTTTTTACTGCTCAACAGTTTATTTTCTTGCGTAATCACATACGCTTCAGATTCTTGCAGTTTTAATCTCTTCTGCTCGACATCTGTCATTGGTTTTAAGCCTTCTTTATTTAAAGCAGTAGAACGGTCAAATTGTGTTTTTGCAATTCTAAGCTGCGTTTTTACTGCTACAAGATCCATACTGTCGCTTTTTATTTTCAGTTGCGACTGACGAATTTTGTTTTGCGCCTGCTGTAATTTCAATTGTTTTTCTGTATTCAAAGACTGCGCTTGAACATCTAGCGAATTTACTTTATCACCGTATGATTCTACGGCCATTTTTTTTGCATCTACTTGTTGTTTGGTATTGTTAACCAAATTAGGATCCAAATAATCTTCTTTGATCTCAGAAATGTAAAGAATCGTATCACCTTTCTTTACATAATCTCCTTCTTTTACAAACCATTTTTCGATACGTCCTGCAATGGCATTATGAACTGTTTGTGGTCTTTGATCTGGTTTTAAAGTCGTGACAGAACCTGTTCCCGATATATTCTGCGTCCATGGCAAAAAAAGACAGGCAACACCAAAAATCAAAAATCCGATTATGACTTTATTTAAAATCTCATAATGAGGTCTTCGGGCAACGCTTGTAATCGATTTGTATTTGCCCGGCGTTATAAGTACGTTGTTATCTTTAGATAGGTTGAGCATGATTAAAGCTTTATGTCGTTAATAATTTTTCCGTCATCAATCGTAATCATACGACTGCATTTGCTTTTCCAAATATCATTTTTAGAAGTTACAATAACAGTCCAGTCGTTTTCTTCAGAAAGTAAAAAATCAATAATTTTACTCGACGTTATTTCGTCCATTTTATCAACCGGATCTTCCAAGAATAAGATATTTGGTTTACCCACAATACTTCTGGCCAAAAGAATTTTTTGAACATCAGAAGCAGAAAGTTCACGACCTCCGGGATGGATTTGATTCTCCAATCCGTTTTCGAAAGTTTTAATGTATGGTGTCAGTCCAACATTATCTAAAGCCCATTTTAAATCATCACTATTCAATTCTTCATTTCCAAAAACAATATTCTCGCGAATTGTTCCTGCAAAAAGTGTGTCGCCCTGCAAAAAAGTTCCTGCCTGAGCTCTATATGTGTCTTCGTTAAGGCGATTCATATAATTATCGGTAACATACATGGCACCGCTTACTGGCTCCAAAACCCCCGAAAGGAGTCGAAGTAAAGTACTTTTTCCTGCACCATTTGTTCCGGTAAGAATAATTTTTTCGCCTTGAGAAATTTTCAAATTAATATTCTTAAGCGATTTTTTATTGTGTTCTGGATAATGGTAATTGATGCTTTCGGTTTCAATATTGATTCCGTTTTCTGTCTTGCCTGAAGTCTGAGGAATACATGAAGTTTCCATATCGGTCACTTGACCAATTTTTTCAACAGAAGTTAGTACATCATAAAAAGATTCCAATCCGAAGATAATTTTTTCTACCGAGTTGATCAATAGTACAATTACAATTTCAGCTGCTACGAACTGCCCTATGTTCATTTGGTGGTGAATTACCAGAAAACCACCGATCGATAATAAGGCAGCAGTAACAATTACTTTAAAAATAGTCAGCTGAATATATTGTTTCTTCATTACCTGAAAGTGTTTTTCGCGGTAATTTACATAGCTGGTAACATAGCCGTCATTTCTGTCCAAAGCATATTCAAAAGCTCCTTTTCTGCGGAAGCTTTCTCTATTTCGCGCAATTTCCTGAAGCCATGCTGCAACTTTATATTTAAATTTCGATTCGTTTAAACTGGTTTCTAAACCGTCTTTGTACGAAAATTTAAAAATGACATATAAAATGACAATAAAAAGAAGTCCGATTACCATAAAGAAAGAATGGTAAAGAACCAAAAGAATAATTCCCAAACCTACCTGCAGGAATGCGGTACAGAAATCCAGCAGCAGTTTTGCCGTTCCTTTCTGGACCATCAAAGTATCAAAAAAGCGATTTGCTTTTTCTGGAGCGTACTCTGAGTACATTTCTTTAAATTTAATTAAGGGCAATCTGTAGGCAAATTCAAATGAGGAACGAACAAAAATTCGCTGCTGCAGATTTTCTACAATACGAAGCTGTAAAATGTTCAGCACTCCTCCAAAACCAACGCCAATCGTAACCAGAATCACGAGAACGATCCATGAAACGCTTAGCTGTCCGCTTTGAATAAAATTAATAATGGCCTGAATTCCCAAAGGCAGAGAAAGATTTACTATCCCTGCAAACGCAGCATAGAAGATAATTTGATAAACATCGCGCTTATCTAGCTGCAATAAGTTGTAAAATCGTTTGAGTGGTGTCATGAATTTAAGTATAAATACAAGATTATTACATAGAATAAATATACGGCAAAAACCGCAGTAATGGATTAAGATTTTTATCGTAATCCCTAAAAAACAAGTATTTATGAATTAAATCGAGGAGGCGGTATATCTATTTTACCATGAAAACCAAACGAGAAGATTGTATTATCAATATATTTTTTACCTTCAACTTCTATTAAAAAATAAAAATTAGGCATCAGCGATTCTGCTGAAACCAGATATTCCATTAAAGGAATTCCTTTTGCTAATTTGGCTGTTTTAGTATCTTTTGTTTTGTAATCGTCCAATTCTTCTGGAATTCCGTCGCATTTAAAAATCTTTTTTAAGAAGTTGCAAGTAATCCCTTTTACAGTATAAGTTTCAGCATTATCGCTTAAGATTCTTCCAACGCTATTAGAAATGTTTAAACTGCTAATTAGAAAATAGCCGACAAGTAACGCCTGAAGGCATTTACATAAAAAGCTATTTTTAATTTTGTTCAACATAATTCTAAAAGGCCGAAAGTTTAATTAAATCACATCGTTTTTGAATCAAAATATCAATGATTTAAGGCGTTTACTGTAATTTTTATGAGGGCGCAAGTTAGAGCCTATTTTTTTTTAGAACATTAAAATAACATTAGAATTTAAAACGCTTCAAAACTTTAAAATTATATTAACAAGGCATTCTTACACCGCTATCGGAATTATGTAACGACCAACTGCAATTCTATAACTTCTACTAAAATGGGTGTTTTACCTTTGATGTTCGAAATTTTGACAAAGAATATTAAAGCAGTGCAACCGTGTTACCTATTAAAGAAACTCCATATATAAACGATTTAATACAGAATCAAAACATGATCTACGCTAAGAATGATTTGACGCGATTTTTAGACGCACAAAACAAATTGTATTTGACTGCTCTTTCTGAAATTAAAAAAGGCAAAAAAGAAACGCACTGGATGTGGTTTATTTTTCCTCAAATTAAAGGTTTAGGAAAAAGCACTATTTCTGATTATTATGCTGTTGCCGATTTAAAAGAAGCGACAGAATTCTTAAATCATCCGATTTTGTCGAAACATTTAATTGAGATTTCGAAGCTTTTACTGACTTTAAACAAAAAATCGGCAGAAGGAATTCTGGGAGATTTAGGCGCCAAAAAATTGCATTCTTCTATGAGCTTATTTGTTCAGGTAGAAAACGCGCATCCTGTATTCCAGCAGGTTTTAGATACTTTTTTCTTTGGGCATTTGGATCAGCTGACTTTAAATTTTACACAAAAAGTTAGTGCTCAGCCAGATACAGTGCTTTCTTAATATTCTTAGAACTCAAAAAAAAAGCGGTTATTTCGAATTGAAATAGCCACTTTTTTATTTTAATAAATCATATGAAATCATTCCGTCGGAATGTCTCGTCGGTAGAAGATAAAGAACAATTACGTTTACGTTCCGTAGGAACGTTTGATATACCGGATTGCAAAAAACAACGCAAAATTCAAACGTTCCTATGGAACGTTAAATAACGATCATAATATATTTTCTACCGATGAAATGTTCCTACGGAACAGATAAAATAAAGGTAAAAATTATGATTACGAACTTTTCTCAAAATTAGAAACGCCTTTTTTCAGCCAGTTCAAATATTCTTCAATATCTGGATTATAAGCCGAAGTTTCGTTGAGCGTTTCTCCGTTATGATCTACTAAAACATAAAATGGCTGTGCGTTAGTTTTGTACGTCAGCGTTTGGAATTCGCTCCATTTCTGTCCAATATATTTTAGTTTTTTTCCTGTTAGTTTTGAAGTAATCTGCTCATGCGGATTCAGTTCTCTTTTGTCATCTACATAAAGTGAAATTAAAACCAAATCGCCTTTTAAGATTTTCTGAACCTTTTCGTCCGACCAAACATTATCTTCCATTTTTCGACAGTTTACACATGCGTGACCTGTAAAGTCTATCATAACCGGTTTTCCGATTTTTTTGGCATATTTCATACCTAAATCATAGTCAGTAAAAGCCATGATATTATGCGGTCCAAGCTCTGCTCCTTCTGGAAGATTTTGCGTTATTTCGCCCGAAGAAGCATTATTCAAACCATTCGGAATTTCACTGTAATGCATTGGCGGCGGAAAACCGCTAATCATTTTAAGTGGCGCTCCCCAAATACCTGGAATTAGATAAATGGTGAAAGCTAAAACCAAAACCCCCAATCCAAGTCTTCCAACACTTATATTTGAAACTGGACTATCATGCGGCAATTGAATTTTTCCGAATAAATAAAAAGCCAGTGTTCCGAAAATGGCAATCCAAATTGCTAGAAAAGTTTCTCTTTCCAGCCAATGCAATTGCAAAACCAAATCGGCATTAGAAAGGAATTTGAAGGCAAGAGCCATTTCCAAAAACCCTAAAAATACTTTTACAGAATTTAACCAACCTCCCGACTTTGGAAGCGAATTCAGCCAGCCCGGAAAAGCGGCAAATAAAGTAAATGGCAAAGCCAAAGCCAGAGAAAAACCAAACATTCCGACAAAAGGTGCAATTCCTCCGCGAGAAGCGGCTTCGACCAATAAAGTGCCTACAATTGGTCCCGTACAAGAAAAAGACACAATTGCAAGAGCCAAAGCCATAAATAATATTCCGACAATTCCACCTCTATCGGCTTGCGAATCGACTTTGTTTGCCCATGCATTTGGAAGCATGATTTCGAAAGCACCCAAAAATGAAAACGCAAAAATCATTAAAAGCACAAAGAAGATCAGATTAAACCAAACGTTTGTAGAAAGTGCATTAAGCGAATCTGCTCCAAAAATCCAAGTCACAACAGCTCCCAAAAAGATATAAATGGCAATAATGGCGATCCCGTAAAAAACGGCTTTTCTTATTCCTTGCGATTTGGTTTTACTTTGTTTGGTAAAAAAACTCACCGTCATCGGAATCATCGGAAAAACACAAGGCGTTAGCAATGCCGCAAATCCAGAGAAAAATGACAATAGAAAAATCGCCCATAAACTTCTTGATTCTGTTTTTGGTTCTCTTTTTTGGATTTCTTTTTGAGGTGTTTTTACAGCTTCAGCAGGAACAATTTCTTCTGTTTTTTCTTTTATTTCGGTAACCGAAGAATCTATTACTGCTGTTTTTGTTTCTTCCTTGACAGCAGCTTCTATTAAAGTTTTCGCTTTCGCGGAAGGGCTAACGGCAAACTCCAATTCGTCTGAACTTGGTGGCAAACAGTTTTCATCATTACAAACCATAAATTCAACCTCTGCATTGATTTTGAAAGGTTTTGATGAAAGTATTTTAATGCGCTGCTTAAAAGTCGTTTCTTTTTCAAAAAACTTAATCTGCATTTTAAAAACAGGATCGTTAACCGTTTTTCCTTTTTCTTCTTTTACAGCGTCCGTTAACTGAAAATCTGCGCTTTTTATAAAATTAAAATGAGTTGGAATCGGTCCTCCGTCTGCAACTTCCTGACTGTACAAATGCCAGCCCGATTCTATAATGGCTTTTGCCTGCAATTCGTATTCAGTATCAGAAATTTTCTCGACACTGGTTTTCCATTTTATGGGATTGTATATCTGAGCCTTTACGAATATGGAAAACAGCAGGAAAAAGCCCAGTAAAAAAATATTCTTTTTCATGGGTAAAAATCTTTAGAAAGAGGGTTGAATAGCAAAAAACAACCCTCTAAGTAATCCGCTATACAAACTAAATTGCTTACTAATTCAAAATAACTATTTGATAGGGAAATACAAATTAAACTCTAGTAAATAAAGGGGTCAGATTATTTTAATGGTTTGAAAACTACTTCATAAGAATCTGCTTTGTTCAAAAATGAATTAGCAAATTCCTGAATGTCTTTTGCTGTGATGCTTTTTACAATATCAACATAATTTTTAGGATCATTCATATTGTAATCGTTCTCAAAATAATTATAAATCAAGTTCATGCTATAACTGTTGAAGTTTTTGCTGTCTTCTCTCGATTTCAAATAGTTTGTTCTTGTTTTCTCAATGTCTTCAGCAGCGATTTCTCCCTTCTTGATTTTATCAATTTCCTGATACACAATTGGTAGTAAATGTTCTACTTTGTCGGCATCGCAATCAAAATTAATCTGAAGATTTGCTTTTGAAATCGGAAGCTTATCCATAGTTCCTCTTACTTGTGCACCATAAGTTCCACCTTCTTTTTCGCGAAGACTTTCGGTATAACGTAAAGTCAGCACATCACTTAAATACGAAACCAAGATTCTGTTTTTTTGAGAAAAAGCAAGATCTTTTAAAAAGGAAATTCGAACAGAACTTTTTGGTGTTTCCATTTTGATGAAAACGTCTTTATCAATTTTATTTGATGTCCATTTCGGAATGTCTGTTTTAAACTTTTCTTTGCGTTTAATTCCGTTTATACTCGCAATATATTTTTCTAACAAAGGTTTTAAAACTTCTGGAGTAACATCTCCAACAATATAAAATTCAAAATTTGAAACATCTGCAAAACGATCCAAATAGAAAGCTTTCATTTTATCAAAAGATAAATCGTCGATAAATTTTTGATTCAATGGCAGAATTCTTGGATTGTTTTTCCCGTAAACCACATCCATTAAACTGTCTCCCATTTTTGCATTGATATCATTTGCCCTGTTTTTAAGCGAATTTTCTAATCTTTGCTTCATAAGCGCATACATCTGATTATCAAATCTTGGCTGCACAAAACGCAAATGAACCAATTGCATCATTGTTTCGATATCTTTTACATTTGCCCATGCCGTAACGGTCTCTTTCAAAGAGCCTACATCTACAGAAGAACCCGCAATTTTTCCCTTTAAAACTTTTGTCAAATCAACATTTGACAGCTCACCAACTCCAGACATTAGAGCTAATTCACTTGCGCGACTAACTGATGGTAAATCTTGAGATTCATACAAAGAAGATCCTCCAAAACTTTCACCTTTCAGATCTACTTGCTTCTTGTTTTTATCGGCAAATTTATAATGCACTTTTACGCCATTGCTCAATACAAAAGTAGTAGCATCAATTGCCGCTTCTTTTTTCTCTGAAACAATTTTTCCTGAATTGATTTTCAGATTTCCTAAAAGTGTTTTTCCTTCAAAAGTATCCACATAAGGTTGTAACGAAGCATCGTTTTCGGCTTTCTGAATAATATCAAAAGCTTTTTCCTGAGTTAAGTTATTCTCGTTTTCTACACCTGTAACCGCTACAACACGATTTTGTGCCGTATACAATGTACTGATTTGCTCTTGAAGAATTTTAGTGTCCACATTTTTCAAAATGCTTTTTACCATTTCAAATTCAGCTTTAGGATCGGCAATAACTTCGTGATTTAGATAATCATCTTTCACCATTCCAATAACATCTTTATGCGAAATCTCATTTAGCTTTTCTAAATAATTTTCGTAACCCGAAATGTTTTCTGTAACCGCTCTATCAATTTCTCCTTTAGAAAAACCAAATTTGTACGCACGAACCCATTCATTCATGACCATTGCAAAAGCTTCGGCTTGTTTTTCTGGTTTTGGAGAAACATTCAAAATCCAGATATCATTTAAACGAGTATAGTTTTGGTATCCAATTGAAGCACTTTTAAACGGGCATTCTTGTTTCTGCGCCATTTCTGTCAAACGATTATTTAGAATAGAAAAAGCAAGACTTCTTTGAGTAGATTTTTCTAATTCGGCATAGGTATTTGTTGATTTTTCAGCTGTATGACGAATCATATAACTAATGTTTGAAGCCGAAATTTCTTTATCTAAAGCCAGTTTAAAAGTTGGTTCTGTTCTTTCTGGAATCGCGATTTCAAAACGCTTTTTAGGATTTACTGGAGTTGGAATATCTGCAAAAAGTTTCTTGATTTTTGCTTCGATTTCGTCTGCGTTAATATCTCCTACAATTGCGATTGCCTGCAAATCTGGACGATACCAATCTTTATAAAAATCTTTTAAAACTTGATATTTAAAATTCTTTACAATATCCATATCACCAATTGGCATGCGGTCTGCATAAAGCGAATTGTTGTAATAATACGGCGCCAACTGATTGTAAATTCTTGCTCTTGCGTTTTGTCTTGTACGCCATTCTTCGGTAATTACACCACGTTCGGCATCGATTTCTTCATTTGTAAGCGATAAGAAATTAGACCAATCGTGCAAAACCAGCAAACAAGTATCGACAACTCCGCCATCTTTTGACGGAATATTATCTAGGTTGTAAACCGTTTCGTCTGTGCTTGTATATGCGTTGATATTTCTACCGAAAACAGCACCTTGTTTTTGAAGCGTATTCAGGATTCCTTTTCTTTCAAAATTTTTCGTTCCGTTAAACGCCATATGCTCCAAGAAATGCGCCAGACCTTTCTGCTGATCGTTTTCTAAAATCGAACCAACGTTTTGAATGATATAATAACTCGCCGTATTTTTATTGACATCTGTCGGATAAATATAATACGTCATTCCGTTTGGCAGCACTCCTTTTTTTATTTTTTGGTTGACTGCAATTGGATCTGTTGCTTTAAAGTTTTGCGCTTGCGCGAAAGTTAAACTTCCGATAAAAAGCAGTAAAACTGATATTTTTTTGCTGTATTTCATAAAGCTATTAATTAACCTTTCAATAATTTATCCAGTTGCTCTCTCAACTCTGGATTTGACGGACGAAGTGCATCTGCATTGATAATGTTTCCTTTTGGATCAAACAATAAAAATCTCGGAATCGCATTTACATCATAATTCTTAGCTACATCAGAACTAAAATCTTTATCAGCCATTAACTGAATTCCTTTTAATTGTTCTTTGGTAACATAATCTTTCCATTTTTGTGCATCCTTTGGTTTATCTAACGAAAGGCTTACAAAAACAATATTTTTTCCGTGATAATCTTCTTCGATTTTTTTCATGTGAGGAATCTCCGCTTTACAAGGTCCGCACCAAGTTGCCCATAAATCGATGTACACAAATTTACCTTTAAAATCTGAAAACGATACTGGTTTATTGTTAATGTCATTGTATGTAAAATCCAATCCTTTCTGCCCTACACTTTTATGAAGCACTTTTTCATATTCTACTAAAAAGGCTTTGCTCGCATCTGAAATCATGAAAGGTTTAATGCTTGGCGCAATTTTTTCGTATTCTTCAATTTTCATTCTTGAAGTGGCAACTTCTTCACGAAGGTAAACATCTTTTAAAGCTGGATCTGTAATATGAGTAATTGATTCTGTTAAATCTAAACGTTTTGGTTTCTCACCACCATTAATGGTTACATAGAAAAAATAATTGGTCATTAAAGAAACTCCGTTTGCTAATTTTAACAAATCTGGATCTGTAAACTTTTTGTCTGTCATCCAGGTTTTGATTACAGCTGGACGATCGTCTTTGTCTGGAAATGCAGTTCTTGGCATTCTGAAAAAAGTATAAGTCAACTCTTCCACATCTGTTGCAACAGCCAATTTTAATAATTTATTGAAACTGGCATCTTTTGTTTTAATCGATTTTGAAAATTCATCTGCTTTGGCAATTCCTTTATCAATGAAAGGGTAAAATTCTACATAGGTTACATTGCCTCCTAATCTAGCGAAAGGCGCAAAATCGTTGTAAATTTCATTTGCTTTTTGCACCAAAGCATTTTGTCCGATGTTCTTTCCGCTTAAAACATAATTTTCTTTATTGATAACCAGATTAAGATCTAATTTAGGTTCTAGATACAAACGAATTAATTGGTTTCTGCTTTTAAATTGACCGTAATCTACATAATAAAAGCCAGCAGCTGAAACTGGTGTCATAAAGCCGAATTCCCCCAGCGAATTGACTTTTGCGGTAGCCGCAACGGCTGGCTTTCCATCTTCAACATTGTAAAGTGTAACTTCTTTTGCTTTGAAATCTGGAATTGAAATTGTTCCTCTAATTACTGCATATTCTGAAAGATTTGCAGCAAAACTCATTTGAACCATGATGAAGGTTAAAATGAAATAAAAAATGTGTTTTTTCATTGTTTCTTTGTTTTTTGGTTGATAGTTTTAAATTGAAATTCTCATGGATTGATCTCCTTGTTCGATAATTAAATCTTTGCTTTCTTTAGTTTCTTTCAGCTTTTTAAGATTTTCAGGATTCAATAAATCTTTGGCTTCAAAATCATTGATTTGTGTGACTTTTGCGCCAATTTTGACTTTCTTCAAATCTTCATTTTCCTGATCGATAATTCTTTTTACAATAAGATTTTGGTTTTCGTCAAAATCTAAAATAAGTCCGCTCAAATAGATAGAAGACGCTTTTTTGAAACTTTTATTCGGTTCGAGATAAACGGTTTTATCCAATAAATTGATTGTAAAATTGAATCGTCTGATTAAGTCAATTCCGAGAGATCCATCGGCAAAAGCCCAGTTTTTATTGGCTTCGTCATATTCCTGCAAGGCAATTGTTACGTTCGGAAAATTGTGTCCGTTTATGGCAATATTTGGAATGGCTCCTCCTACAATTTTGGTCTGTTTTCCTAAACTATAATTCACAGACGTATATTCGGTTTTTAAACTTGCTTCGAGATTATTTTTATGGTTGAAAGGTCCATAAGCAATTAAATCGTAACCTGCTCCAGTATCAAAAGTGAAACTGCCTTCGACTGTTTTTTTATCTTCAAAAGTCAAATTCATTTTTACTACCGGAAGTCCCGATTTATAATCGAAAACTAATGGTTTTACTTTTCCCCAATACGTAAAATTTCCGAAATTGTACAAGTCAATCGTCATCGTATCAAAATTGACAGAAGTGATAAAATTGCGAAGCAGGTTTGCACCAAACAATCCGTCGTAAACACCATGTTTCGGAAAAATAACCAAACCTTGATTTTTCAGAACCTGATCACCAATATAAATGGTATTGTCTGCCGAATACTGCACTTGCTGACTTCCGCCAACTACAGAAGCCGATTTGCTTTTGGTAACGACAACGCCAGCTTTGTAAGCGCTGTCTGGATTGAGCGCCATTCCGTCGGCACCCGTATCAAAGAGCATTAAAAACTCACGATCAGCTTTGTTCAGTTTTATTTTAATGGCGATTCCGTTTTCAATAATTTCAAACGGAATGCTTGCTACTTCTTTTACTTGCGCGTGTCTGTCAACTCTGTATAAAGAATCAAAAAAAGTCACGTACAGCATTTTATTTTCTGAGTTGAAAACAATTTGAGACGGCTTTTTTTCTTTTCCATTAAAACAGAAATCTACCAAAACAAAAGTTTCATTTTTAATCGCCACAGATTTTCCAATCTGAATAGAATCTAAAGCTGGAAATGCTTTAAAAATACCATTCAGATAAAATTCGTTTGAAGAAGAATCTCCAACGCCAACAGTAAACTGAGGCGCCAGAAGATCTTTAATTTCATTATATTTTTTGTTCTGAAAAGCTTTTTCGAAAGTTTTAATAGATTTCTGAATGTTATTTTGAGCATGAATTGTACAGCCAAAAATCAGCATTAAAAAGAATAGTATCTTTTTCATTTCGAATTACTTTTGTGCTGCATTTGGTTTCACTACAACTTTTTCTGCTCCAAAATCCTTCAATAAAATGCCTTCATATTTGGTGTATTCTTCTGCAGTATAAAAAGGTTTCATTTCTTCTATAAGTTTTTTGAAAGAAGCTAAATCATTCGTTTTTTCAAACTCTTTTTTCTTGCGCTGTAAAATTGTAAATACGTGATTTGAAACACTTGCAGAACCATAATCTTTAAAAAGCTGCTTTGCATTTTTTAAATAAAAATCATCATATTGGCGCCCAATTCTTAAACCGCTTATGATCGCAAAAGGAACTTCTGCAGTTAATGAAGGTTGTGCTTTTAAATATGCATCGGCAGTTTCAAAAGAAACATTTCTTTTCCCGTTCAAATAAGCTTCTTTGTAAAAATCAGGATAATCTTTTTCCTGAATTTCTGTACTATACTTTTTGAAAATTCCTTTTTTAGCTAAGTCTTTCGCGCTTTGAAGCAAAGCGGTAAACTCTTCTACATTTTTAAATCCTGATTCAATGTCAATTATTTTTCCGTCAGAATTCATCAATAAAAAAGTCGGAAACCCAGTAACGCCATATTTCATGCATAGCTTTTTACCGATCTCTTCTTTTAAAATATCTGATTTGAAAGTGACAAAATCAGCATTTAAAACTGAAGCAACTTTTGGATCTGGAAATACTTCTTTGTCCATTTGTGCGCATGGCATACAGCCTGTAAAATACAAATCGACAAAGATTAATTTTTTCTCTGTTTGTGCTTGTTTTTTAGCTTGTTCCCAACTTTCTTGAGTGGATTGCGCTTGTGCTTTTAAGGCAATAGATGGACAGGCAAGCAGCAAAAGTGCGCTTGCGATTCTAATAAATCGTTTCATAAAATGTGGTTTTTAGAAACCGAATGAAGAATGAGGCTTATTCTTCATTCGGTTTGGTTTTTAGGTTTTTAATTATCTCACGCGATATGCAACATCAACAATTTTGCATAATCCTGAATAACTGTTTTCTAAAATTAAATTTCCGTTTACAGGTGGTACGGTATACAATTCTAACTTTCCTGTTGTATTGTATGAACCAACAATTAATTTACTGATAATCTCTTTTTTTCCTCTTTTGCTGAAACCTAGATAAGTAATTTCTTCACTGCCTTTATCTAACATTAATTTTGCAGATTGTGTGCCGCTATCATATTCATAGACTTTATTGCCAACCGCATAAAACAAATATCCAGCATCTGGACTTACTGCAAATTTTGTGGCTTTGTCTAAATCTGGAGCATTCAGCATCTCTTTATAATACGTTTGTACAGTACTTGAACTAAAACGAAGCAAATAGAATTTACCTGTTGACATATTCTTTAATACCGCAAAACTTTCGTTCAAATTGAAATTTGATGTGGTCATATAAATCAGTTCACAGTTGGTATTATTCCAATCTAAAACTGTTGCAGAAGGGGTAACCGGAGGCATTGCCGAACAAATTCCTTTCGAAGTACTATAACGCAGAAAACGATGTTTTTCGACATCAAAAAAGACAGGAGTTCCTGCTGACGAACCTTCTGCGATAAAAGGAGCTGCATAGAAAGTTTTAGTTTCGAGATCTACTTTATTTTGCGGCAATCCATATCTAATTTGCAGTGCTCTATTATAATAATAAATATCGCCATCTTTATATAGTAAATTTTCTGATCCAATAGGGCATTTCATAAAATCTACTGCAAAATTTGTTGGAAAATTTCCTCCAACAGTTTCGTATGCAATATTCATGGTCTGATTCCATTCAAAAGAATCGGGTTCTAATCTTGCTGTTCCAGATTCTGACGCTGTTACATAGATTCCATAAATAATACTTCCTGGTAAAGGCCCGCTAAAAGTTTCTACATCTACAGCTTTTCCTTTTAATTTCAATGCAGACCCAGCGGCATCTAACACATCATTAATTATACGCGGCTCCGGAATTCCTGGAATTATAGAAATCATATCTAGTCGAGCTTTTCCGTCTGCATCTCCTACAACCAGCCATCCTTCATAAATAGAAGAAACAACATTTAAAGTAATTACAGGTTGCTGCCAATTGATTCCGGTTACTTTATCCTTAATAAAATAATATAACTCATATTTAGCTGGCGGTAATTTTAAAATACCATCCAAGTTTTTAGTAGTAGCAATAGTCGTTCTAGCTTCGATGGCCAATTTTCCAGGATTTACTGCAACCCATTTATATTCATAACGATCAGAATCTGCTCCATCATCTAGAGTCGGATTTAGTTCTGGAGTAATCTTAAAATAATCTCCCGTGTAAGCGGTATATTCTTTTTCAATTCCTGTTACGTTAAACTCATTTATCTTGTTATAATCGTAATTTCCTTCATCGCTTACACAACCATAAGTTAATAAGAGAAGTGCTAGTGCAGCTACCTGCATTTTTATATTTTTAAACATCACTTTATATTTTTAAATTAAAGAATGGTTTTTATGGAAATAACATTTCTTTTCCGTCTTCCTCATAAATAGTATTGCCATTGGCTTTCTGATCTGCGAGATAACGTTTCATAAAACTTGCATAATAGAGCGTTTCAGGAATTGAGAGCCCTGGTGAGCCAGGAGTCTGATTAAACATTTCTGGTTCAAGATTCATAAGCTCGCACATTAAAAAGAATTTTTTTGCGGTAAATACACCAAATACAGCCTGCCATCCAATTGGTGTTGATAATTTGTCATTAAATGACAATTTAAAACGAATATAGCTTCTAGTTTTCCCAGTAAGAACATTCGTTACCTTAGATTGCATGTTGGTGGTAAAAAATTCATTTTCTTCCAGATTTAATACCATTGTCAAATCTTTATCTTTCATATCAGGGGTTCTAAGCACTTTGATAAAAACAGTGTCTAATTCTTTCCCTGCGTGCATTACAATATTTTCTGGCAATATAAAATGAGTTCCTAAAACGGCTGTACTTGTTGGGTCGACTGTAAGTTTAACAGCACGATCTACATTGCTTACTTTTCCTTGCACACGTATCGCAAGAGGATAAATTCTTTCTGTAATGGTTATTTTATCCAAACCAAAACTAAACCCAGTACTGTCTATAAGAGGTCCGTTATTATATTCTGGAAATATAGCACGCGAGAAATAAATGTTATCTGTATCTGAGTAAACTTCAATTTCTTCTTTATCACATGATGTCAATCCTAACAGCGATAGAAAAGTGATACTTAAAATCAATATTTTTTTCATGATTACTTTTTTAGTTTTGAAAATTAACTTCACTATCTGGCAACGGCACCACGTATTTAACTGCATTCATGCTTACATTTCCTGAAGATGCAGAACCATTTGGAATTGCAGTAGAATTGATTCTTTTGTAGTAAAAAAATAATTGTCCTTCGCCAATAAATTCTTTTCTATACTCTTTTGTAATTTCTGTAGCTAACACTGCAGTAGCTGCTAAATTGGTCAGACCTCGATTAAATCGAAGTGTATTTAAAAAAGCAATACCATCTGCTGGAACTGGTGCTGTTTCTGCCGCAATAAGATACAGTTCTGAAAGTTTAAACATTGGAATCTGAAAACGGAAAAGTTTCGTTTTGTCTGTTACATCTTCATATTTAAAAAATGTCTTCTGGGTTTTTCCCCCCGAAATTGGGATTTTCCAGCTTGGCAAACTTCTATAATCATTATCATTAGATTCAAAAACAGCATTTATTCTGCTCAACATTGGAGCATAAATATTAAAATCATCTAAACTTGAATCAAAAAGTGCTTTTTGTTTTAAGTATAAAGTCTGATCGCTAAGAGCAAAGAAGTTTTCTGAAGAAAAAATACGATCTGGATTAGAAGTATTAGTAGCTTCTAAGAATGGTGTCCAAGTAATAACAGGCTGTCCTTTTACGAAATTTATAACTTCAGTTGCCACAGCGTAAGCTCCAGTTTTATCTCCAGCATATAAAAGGACTCTGGCTTTTAAACATTTTACAGCCAAAATATTCATTCTTTGTCCGCGATTTACAGAATAATACGGATTAGAATCAAATTCTGTAGAACCCGTATATTTTCCTGTAGTCAATATGGGATCTTTTGCTAAAAGTACAATGGCAGCATCTAAATCGGCTATGATTTTGGCAATAACCTCTTGAGCTGGCAAAAGCGGTTTATTTACAGTTACGGCAGCATCATAATAAGGTATTGATGGATTTGCTGGCGCTACTTTGTAAATTGGCCCGTACATTCTTAACATGTCAAAATGTATCATTGCACGAATAGCGATTGCTTCTCCTTTTAAAATAGCTTTTTTTTCGGCTGAAATAACTTCAGGATGTTCCTCAATACTCTCTAAAAACTTATTTGCAGACAAAACAGTTGTAAAAGCGCTTTGCCAAATTCCAGCAAAAGTATTTTTAGAAAGTGTTTCTTCATACGAATACGTCGATATTTTGTTTTTAACATGCGATCCAGACATATTATACTGCTGGCCTAAAATCTCCACTGCATCCATAGTTAGCTGTCTGCCGTAAAGGTTGTTTACAGACAATTGAAGATAAAGTCCGTTATGTATATTCTGCACACCAGCTTCTGAGCTGTAAGCCTGATCTTCTAAAATTTTATCTTGTGGCACAACATCCAAAAAATCACTGCAGCTTACCACAATAAAAGATGCAAGCAAAAGAAAGGCAATTTTATATAAATACTTGTTCATAATCTCTTTATTAAAATGATAAATTAAGACTCAAAGAATATATTCTTGAGAAAGGATAATCAATACCACGTTCTGCTTTAATTGTTGAAATTCGGAAGAATTCGTTTGCCAAAGCATTAAATCCTAGTGCAGTTAAACCTGCTCTTTTTAACCAAGCTCTGTCTGTAACACGGTAGCCTAAACGAATAGATTCTCCAGAGATATAATCGTCTTTTTGAATAAAACGCGATGAAATTGGCGTATTGTTGGTTAAGCCAATTGCTTTAAATTGTGCCATTTGACCTGGAGTTGTCCAACGGTCTGTGAAAGCTCGAACATCTTGATTATCAAAAATATTGTCTCGCGAAATATTCTCTACTTTGTTGTACAAGGCAGAGTTAAATCTTTCTGCACCAAAACTGTAGCGTACAAATAATCCAAAACTAAATCCTTTATAGTTTAAGTTTGTAGAAACTACTCCCGTAGCCGTTTCTCTAGAATTCCCCATTACAACTTCATCTTTTTTATCTAAATCAAAAGTAGTCTGGCCATTTTTCTTTAAGAAAACTTCTTTACCCGTTGCAGGATCAATTCCTAATGAAGGTACAGCCCAAAGATCGTTGCTGCTTGCTCCGTCATAATATCTCGTTAAGCTGGTTGTTTTTTGCGCTTCAGAGTTTAGAGAAGATAATGCGTTACCGAAACCTCCTAATTCATTGTCTCCAGTAGTTCCCATTAAGCCAATTCCCCAAACAAAATTTCGACTCAAATCGTAGATGAAATTGTAGTTCATTTTTAGTTCTAATCCTTGAGTAGTTAAATACCCAACATTTAAAGGATAACCGTTAAGTCCTGTAGAAGCCGCAAGGTCGATAGCAACAATCTGTGGAGACGTTTTACGCTTGTAAGCTCCCAGAGTCATCGTAAATTTGTTTCTAAACATAGCCAGATCTAATCCTAAAGACAAATCTTTTGTTCTTTGTGCTTCCAAATTTGGATTTGCAATTTGAGAAACTGCTAATCCTGCACCAAAAACGTTTGTATTTGGGTTATAAGCATATACATCATAGGAAGCAAAACCTACTAAGTTTTGATTTCCAGTCTGACCAATATTGGCACGTATTTTAAAAATATTGACAATATCTTGGTTCATTTTAAACTCATTGTTCAAGTTCCACCCAAAACCAACTCCCCAATAAGGCGAATATTTTTTATTTGTTCCGAAGTTTGTCGCTCCAGAAATGGTCTGAGTAAAATCGAATAAAAATCTGCGGTCGTAGGCATAGTTAATCTGATTGGTTAAATCGACGCTTCTTATCAATTCGGTAAAAACAACTGGTTTTCCATTTGGTTCATATCCAAAAGCAAACGCAGGATTTCCGCCAACGCCAAGAGGAAACCCTCTTAAAGTTGTTGTGTACGAGTTGTTTTTTGTTTCTAAAGCCTGAGCTCTTATAGTATAGTTGAAAGAGTGGACACTTTTGAAAACATTAGAATAAGTTGCGCCAAGATTCGCATTCCACTTATCTGTAATAGCTTCGTAACTGCTGTACGATCCTTTTTCTGTTGCAATATTATTTACAAAGCGCGTATCGTCTGGAGAAACAAAAACCGTTTTGTGGTTATCTAATCTCGAAACAGACAAAGCTCCAGTTGCTTTAATATGCGGAGTTATATCGTAATTGATCGCAAAGTTATTGGTAAAATCAAAATTTTTTCCTTTATCAAAACTTCCTAAAAATACATTGTAAAGCGGATTTGCAGGATGGTTTACAATAGTTTGCAAACTCGTTAAAGGCAATGAACTTCCGTCCATATAACGTGTTATGATTCCGTTCTCGTTATATTTTGGATAATATGGACTTGCTTTTGCCCAAATTTCAAATGAACCATATGGAGATTCCTGATTAGTTCCTCCAGAAACAAAAAACTGGTTGTTAAGACTTAATTTATTTTTTCTGTAAGTTAAAGTCGTGTTGTAGCCCCAAGTATCGTGCTCAGAACCTTTCATTGTTCCGGTAAGCGTTTTGTAATTTCCAGCAATATTAAGTCTAAACTCATCAGAACCTCCGCCAAAATTTAAACTGTGACCAGAAGTAATTCCCATCTGAATCGGCTCATTTAACCAATATGTATTTACACCGCTACGCACTGCTGCAAGACGTCTATTATATTCTTTATCCCAAGTTAATGGTGTTGTTTCAGCACTTCCATCCTTAACAATAAATGCTCCTGAAAGCCTTTCGAATTCTAATTTTTGCGCGGCATTCATTAAATGATAAACACTCAAATCGGCCAATTCATACGACGAATTGTACACATAATTAAACTGCAGTTTTCCTGGAAGAGGTTTATTGGTTTCGATAACTACAACACCATTTGCAGATCGAGAACCGTACAATGCAGTCGAAGCAGCATCTTTTAACAAAGTGATACTGGCAATTCTATTAATATCTAAATCGACAACCTGTTGTAAAGTAGTTGGAAATCCATCCAAAATAAACAAAGGCTGGTTTGGATCATCTCTAAATTGGCTGTCAACCTGATTGGCTGTTAAACTTGTCTGCCCTCTCACCTCTATTGTTGGCAGAATATTTGGGTTTGAACCTGCAATATTATTATTAACAACAATGAAAGACGGATCTAATGATTTTAAAGCCTGTACCGCATTTTGCGTAGAAATCTGTCTTAATTCTTCTCCCTTAAAAATAGTTACTGCGCCAGTTATCAATTCTTTTTTTCGAACTGTAACTCCCGTATTTACAACAACTCCTTCAAGTTCTTTTCGCTCTTCCTGAAGTTTTACATTAATTACTTTTCTGTTATTAACATCAACAATTTGCGCGCGATGTCCTATATAAGTAAATAAAATCTGCCCGTCGTTTGGAGCCATGATGGTATATTTACCATCAAAATCGGTTTGAGCAGCAGCTCCTGTACCTTTTACCTTGATATTAACCCCAGGAATAGGCTCTCCTTTATCGTTCGTAACCGTTCCTTTAATTTCTATTAATTTAGACTGAACAACTACTTTCTCAGCTTTTCGTTCTTTTACAATAATCGTATTTCCAGCAGAAAAACTAAAGTCAAAATCTTTATCAGAGAAACTGGCTTCCAATAAATCATTTACTTTAATTTTTCCCTTTTTTAAATGTACTTTAGGCAAATTTTTAAATAAATCTTCCTGATAAATAAAAGTATAGTTGGTCTGTTTTTTAATGATGTCAAAAACTTCGTCAACAGATACTGTTTTATCAGCTGTAATTACAACTTTCGTGTTTTGTGAAAATAGATTTACGGGAGAAAAACCAAAAATTGTAGTACAAAACAAGAAGATAAAAGTTCTCATAATGTTAATAATTAGCCGCTTTCTAAAATAGAAATAGGCACTGGTTAATTTAAATTTCATAAATTTACATGTTAATTGGTTGGTTGGTTAATAAAACTGACTTACTGGTTGATACACAGAAAGGGATAAAGCGCAGTACGGTGAGAGGTCTAAACTTTAATCCCTTTTCTTTTTTATTTGATTATAATCTTATTGTCTTTTTTCTCATAGGCATTAATAAAATTAATATTCTTGATCGTGGTTAATATGTCTTCTAATTTCTGATTCTTATTTAAAACCCCATTAAACTTAACATTGCCAAGCGCTGGAGTTGCAAACACGATATCAACATCATACCATCTTGACAATACTCTCGCAATATCTTTTAAAGGCATTCCTTTGAATACAAATAAGCCTTTTCTCCAAGAAATTTCATTGTAAACATCGACTTCAGAAACACTGATATTTCCGTTATACTCCGTTATTTTAGACTGCTGGCTAGGAGTCAGAATTTGCTTTTTAGCAGCATTGCTCACAGCAACAACTCCTTCTACCAAAGTGGTATAAATTGCTGGTTCGTCTCTGTACGCCTTAATATTAAATTCGGTTCCAATAACCTCAACATTCTGTTCTTGGGTTTTAACTTTAAATCTTGAACCTTTATGTTTGGTACTTGGCGATACTTCAAAATAAGCTTCTCCATAAACCAATTCTACTTGTCTGGTTTGTCCATCAACAAAAGCAACAGGATATCTTAATTGTGATTCAGAATTCAGCCACACTTTGGTGCTGTCCGCCAGCTGCACAAAAAACTGCCCGCCTCTCGGAATTGTTAAAAGGTTATTGGCAATTGCCACAGATTTTCCATTCGAATTGTAAACCAATTTTTCTCCGTTACTAGAAGCATTTCCTTTTGTATATGATTTTCCTTTTTCTAATGCAATTACAGAACCGTCTTCCAGAGTCAGAGTCGCTTTATCGCTTCCAATTAAGATTTCTTTGTGTGCCACTTGCGGAGTTTCAATTTTAAGCGGATTTGTTTTGCTTACTATTAGTGAAATTGAAATCAGCAATAACAATGACGCCGCCATTGCAGTTAGTTTAAAAGCTGTTTTGGTATAAAATGGCTGAATTGGTATTACTTTAGATTCTTCAGATTGAATGGCATTTTGAAGACGAGTTCTCATTCTAAACTCTAGCTCTTCTTTAGAACCTAAAGTTTCATCCCAATCTTTATCGGTTTGGAAACTTTCGTAATAATTCAATAATTTATTATTCTCCTCGAGATTGGTATCACCGGAAAGATATCTATTTAGTAACAGTAAGAAATCCTCTTTTTTCATTTTTTATTGTATTATTTCGGGAGTATATGAGATAAGTAACCAAAAAGGAATATACCCCCTAGTCCAAATTGCATTTTTTTTGATTTTTTTTGAAAAAGAATTAAAAAAAGAAGAAAAACCATACATCGTCAACCCAACCACTTCATTTTTAATTTTGCTAAAAGATATTTTTTGAAAGCCATAAAATCATCGCCATACTCATGCTTTCACCCATAGAAGATCGAATGGTATTCAATGCTTTTGTAATATGGTTTTCGACTGTTTTTGTAGAAATATTAAGTCGTTCGGCAATTTCTTTATGACTCAGCTGTTCTTCACGACTCAGCTTATAAACGGCCTGGCATTTTTCTGGAAGCGATTCGATAATTAAATTCAGCTGTTGCACCAATTCGTTGTGCATTAATTGTGTTTCTGGAGTTGTAGATAAGAAACGCTTTTCTAAATCATCAAAAAGTTCGACATGAACTTTGTCTTTATTTTTTCTCAAATGATTAAAAACCTGATATCTCGCGCAAGCATACATATACCCTTTTAGCGAAATATGAATTTCGATTTTCTCGCGATTTTGCCAGATATTCATAAAAATATCTTGAATGATATCTTCGCACAATTCTTTGTCTTTAATTACATTGTAAGCCGACATAAAAAGTGCCTGCCAAAATTTATTGTACAATTCTGTCAATGCCGATTCATCGCCGTCGCGAAGACGATCGATTAAAATCTGATCCTGATTTAAGATGGAATTTGGCAATGATGGCAGTTTATGAAGATTGAATAATTCGCAACAAACTTAACAAATTCCGTTAATAATCCTAATTTGTTATCGACAACACCTTTTTATCTTTGCATTAAACCTTAATTACATAGACAGTATAACTTTGTATATTTTTCAATTCTAACTAGCAAACTGTTTTATTTTTTAAGCTTAATCAAGATTCGTGATTAAAATAAAATGAATTTTTTAAAATATCAGATTTAAATCGGTGTTACGTTAAAATTGTATTTTTATTAAATTTCAAAAAAATGACGTAGCCAATTTCTTTAAATCTAAAATTGTTTTTTTTACACTTTCTTTTTTAACTCAAAATTTCCTAAATAAAAAAGAAACACAAAATTAGACACGGATAAAAACAGATTCGCTATCGCGAAGACGCGGAAAAAAAAACTGATTTAAAAAAATCTGTCTTAACCTACGTTTTCGCGATAGCGAATCTGCTTTATCTGCGTTCAAATCTAGTTTCCCTCAAAAAATAATTCTTTCTAATTAATAATAAATATTCAAGAGAATATTTGACTTCGAAGTATCAATTATTTTTTCAAGTCTTTTAAAAAATGTTTCACTTACCATGGGACAGCCGTGGCTAAGAGCAATATAATGATCCTGCTCACCTTCTGGAACCGCTGAATACGAATGCAATACAATCATTCTTTTAATAGCATTATTATTCGTTTGATCCAATCCTTTTAAAACATATGCTTTACCAAAGATACCTCTATACGATTTTCCAACAATGTAGCGTCCAAGTGATGTGCAATTCGAATTGGGTTCATTGCTAAATTTCAGTTCTCCTTTTATACAGGTTTCAGAACCAGAACCGTTTGCAACTAAACCTTCGTCAATTACTGTATTGTTTACTAGATCATAAACAAAGAATCTATTTTTACCCGATTTAATTTTCATATCGATAAAAAATGCAATTTTAGAATTATAAGCACCAGAAGCGCTCATTTTTTTGACATTTTCAATCTGCTGATTAAAACGTTCTTCTTCAGAATCGTCTATAAAATTTCTTTCACTTGGTTTGGAATTTCCCCAGAAACACATGGTAAACAGGAACAATAAGTTTGCTATTTTCATTAATCTATCTTTTCAATTTTAAAGCATTAATAATCATTTGTTTAATGCTGCAAAACTAAAACTCTAACTTTCAGCAAAGTGGTCCTAAAAGACTAAAAAACAACAAAATAAGATTTTTTTCAATGTAAATAATAGTCCACATCCATCAAAAAAATTATATTTGGACTATTTTATAAAACAAATTCATTAAAAACAAACAGTCCAGATGCTTCGACCTTGGCCATTAGAAATTCAGCTCGATAAAAAATCAGAGAAGACAATTTACCTTCAAATTGCCGATGCTATTATTGAGGCCATAAAAACTGGAAAATTAGTAAGTGGGAATGCACTTCCTGGAAGCAGACAGCTTGCCCAATTATTAAAAGTGAATCGAAATACGGTTGTGGAAGCCTTGGATGTTTTGATTGCCGAAGGTTGGCTTATTACGATTGATAGAAAGGGTACATTTGTAACCGATTCACTTCCCAGCATCAATCATTCATCAGAAAATAAAAAAGATTCCGAGATTAAAACTGAAGAACCTAAAAGCTTTCTAGTTTTTGATGACGGCCTCCCAGACAGCCGATTGGCTCCCATGAATGATCTAGCAAGAGCATACCGCGAACTCTTCAGTCGAAAATCGCGCTGGCAGATTATGGGTTACAGCAGTGAATTGGGGAATTTGGAATTTAGAAAATCGATTGCTCAAATGCTGAATTTTAAACGAGGCATGAGTATTTCGCAGGATCAAATCTGTATCACGCGCGGAAGTCAGATGGCTATGTATCTCGCTTCGCATTGTATTTTAAAATCTGGTGATTTTGTTTTGGTTGAAAATCCAGGTTATAAACCCGCATGGGAAACTTTTGAAAATACGGGCGCAATATTACTTCCTGTAAATGTAGATTCGGATGGATTGGATATTGATCAGGTTGAAAAATATCTGCAGCATAAAAATATAAAAGCCATTTATGTAACACCTCATCATCAATTTCCGACCACGGTAACTTTGTCTTTAAAAAAGAGATTAAAACTGATTGAACTTTCTAATCAATACAATTTTACGATTATTGAAGACGACTATGATAATGAGTTTCATTTTGGCCAGCGTCCAATACTTCCAATTTCCAGTTATGCGGCTTTGAAAAACTATATTTATATTGGCACTTTCAGCAAAATTGTTGCCCCTGCGCTGCGTATTGGATATGTAGCCAGTTCAAGAGAAAACATTCAGAAAATCGGAAACCATAGAAAGATAATCGATGTTCAAGGCGACAATATTATGGAAGAAGCAATTTTAAACCTCATCAATGAAGGCAAAATAAAACGTCATCTTAAAAAGGCCAATTTGATTTATAAAACCAAAAGAGATTATTTTGAAAGTCTACTAAATCAATATCTTCAAGATAAAATCACTTTTACAAAACCCGAAGGCGGACTTGCTTTTTGGATTGTTCCAAAAGAAGATATTAATGTTCTTGATATTTTTGAAAAGCTGAAATCGCAAGGAATTCAAATTATGAGCCCTGATCGATTTAGTTTTGATGAAACCATTAGAGGTTTCCGTTTGGGTTATGCTTCTCATTCAGAAAAACAAATGGAGGAAGGAATTAAAGCACTTGCTAAATTACTATAAGTAACTAAAATTAGACGCAGATTTTACGGATTTGCTATCGCAAAGATGCGGAAAAAAACTGATTTTAAAAATCTGCGCGAATCTGCGTTTTCGCGATAGCGAATCTGTTTTATCCGCGTTCAATTAACTTACAACAAGCTAATTACAGTTTTCCATTTCAATAATAGAAAATCCATTTTCCCGAATCTGATTTTCTACTTCAATCGGCGCTTTATCAATGTGGCAAAAACGGCATTCTTTTGCTGACAAAGCCTGTCCTTCTTGTGCTACACTTTTCAAGTACTTTTTACCATATTCATATACTTGTTCAGCATCATTAATATTTTCATCAACCAAAATATCAAAGTGCATAATTTTTCCGTCTTTGCGGGTTACATAAGTATCCCAAACTGCTATTTTCATTTCTTTTTAGTTTCTAAGTTACTAAGCCGCTAAGGAACTAAATTTTATTGTTTAATGATGCAAATTTATATTGGATTTAAAAGTTTAAAATCATCCAGTTTTTTCATTTTTTGAGATGTACTGGTCCAGTACGTTTTTATGTTTTAGACATAGCTTTGCAATATGAAAAACGATATTATTTTTAATTTGATTAAAGTACATCAGCGCATCGAAAACGCTTGTCGAATTGCTGGCAGAAATCCTGCTGATGTTCAGCTTTTATTGGCTACCAAAACGGTTCCAGCAGAAAAAATACGGATTGCGATTGAAGCTGGAGAGACTTTAATGGGAGAAAATAAAATGCAGGAGTTGCGGGATAAAAATGATATTTTGCAAAATCTTCCCGTCGAACGTCATTTTATTGGACATCTTCAAACCAACAAAGTAAAAGATGTACTGAAATATGTTACTTGCATTCAGTCTTTGGATCGAATAAATCTGGCTGACGAACTTCATAAACAGCTTCAAAACCAAAACAGAAAATTGGATGTTTTTGTACAAGTGAATACATCTTATGAAGAAAGTAAATTCGGATTACCGCCAGAAGACGTTTTATCTTTCATCAAAAAAATAAAAACTTACGAAACCTTCAATATTAAAGGTTTAATGACAATTGGCTTATTGGATGTGGAGAAAGAAAAAATGATTCCGTCTCTTAGACTTTTGAGAACTATTCGGGATGAAATTTATTCGGAAGGAATTGAAGGTTTAACCGATTTAAAACTTTCTATGGGAATGTCACAGGATTTGGAACTTGCCATTGCCGAAGGTTCTAATATGGTGCGGGTTGGCACTTCGATATTCGGAAACCGCTTTTTAGGGAAAGAAATCTGGAACGAAAACATTGCAGAATAAAACTTAATTTTGCAGCAAATAATAAGCAGATGAACCTGAATGATCTTACCGTAATTGATACTGAAAAAATTGCTTTAGACGATTTATTTTTTAGTGATGAAAATAAAGCCGCTTTGCTTCAGATTATCAAAGAACATCAATATATCGAGGAATTAAAAAAGTACAATCTTAAAGTCGACAATAAAATTTTATTGCATGGAAGTTCTGGCTGCGGTAAAACGACAACGGCAAAAGCAATTGCCAATGCATTAGACAAAAAGATTATTATAGTAAATCTTAGCACTGTTGTAGATTCTAGAATTGGTGAAACTTCTAAGAATTTAAAAGCGATTTTTGATAAAGCCATCAGAGAAAGGGCTGTTTTGTTTTTGGATGAGTTTGACCAGATTGGAAAAAGTCGTGATAGCGATGATAAAGACGTGGGCGAAATGAGGCGTTTGGTAAACACGATAATTCAGCTTTTTGATTATTTCCCTTCTGACAGTTTATTGATTTGTGCCACGAATCATTACGAAATAATTGATAGCGCGTTATTGAGGAGATTTCAGCTTCGTTTGAAATATGAAATGCCCTCAGAAAAACAGCTGAATATTTATTATGATAAAATCTTAGGTAGTTTTCCAGAGCATTTTCAGAATATAGAAAGACGTTATGCTATTTCTTATGCTGAGGCTTTAGATTATATCAACACTGCAATGAAAAAGCAGATTATTGCTGCTTTGGATTTAAATAAAAACGCATAAAAAACCCGCTGCAAAAGTTTGCAACGGGTAATTCTTGGGTGGAGTTTTATATATAGAATGAATAGTGTACTTGTTTACAATCCTCTTGTCAACCAGCCTTTTTTGTTGGCTGTTGCAATAGCATAAGGCGCAATCCAGAATAAACTGAAAGTGTAAAAAACACTATAAGAATAAGCCCAGAATGATTCTGAAAGCGTGTATCTTTTTGCGTAAAATACCATTGAAAAAGTAGAGAAGATTAAAATTGCCATTAATGTTGAACTTAAAAATAATACTGGATGAACAGCAATAAAGTAAAACATAAATAATATAATCGGATATGTCATTGCAATTTTAAAGAACTGGTTTAAGAATAACATTCTCGCTCCAAATTTTGATTCTTTTCTAAAATCTGTAAAAACATATTTTGCCATCATAAGGTTTTCACGAACATTACTTCTCGCCCATCTTATGAACATTTTGTATAATCCTTTGTATTCTTCAGGAACGTTTGTCAATACCACTGCATTTCTTTGAAATTTAACTTCAAAACCTTGTTTTAAAATCATATTAGTCAAAGCACGGTCTTCTCCAATATCTGATGGTTCGCCCATAAAAGTTTGGTTGATCCACTCTGGAAGACAGTTAAAAACGGCATCTCTTTTGTAAGCTGCCAAAGCTCCTGGTGTACATAATACAGAACCTAATTCGCTTTCAGCAGAACGTTGGAATTCAAAACTCATTACGAAACTTACATTCAGCATTTTTGGCAATATTGCTTTTTTATTGTTCAAAACCTGAACGTTTCCTGCAACGGCACCACATTTTTTGTTTACTACAAACGGACTTACCAAGTTTCTCAATGTATCTTTTTTCACAATAGAATCGCTATCTACCGTTACAAAAATTTCGCCAGTTCCTAATTTAAATCCTCTGTATAATGCTTGACGTTTTCCTTGGTTTTTTGGCTGTTGAAAAATCGTTACACGATCTCCCAATTTTGCTTTTGCTTCCTGCATCCAGTACCAAGTATCATCTTTACTTCCATCGTCAATAGCCAAAAGCTGTAGTTTTTCTGCTGGATAATCGCTATCTGCAAGGCTTAATAAAGTATCCCAAACCAATTTTCCTTCATTGTATGCTGGAACAATAATTGTACAAGTTGGTAATAAATCGTCTGATACTGATGGAATCGCTTTATATCTTAAATACAAATAAGAGCTATATAAGAAAACTCCTGCTTGGTAAAAGAATAAGATTGTTGTGATAATTAAAAATGGCAATCCCCAAGTTGAAGCAATTCTTTCAAAATGAAATTTTTCAAAATCATCCTGCAATAGAAATACTACTCCGACACCTGCTAATAGTAATAAAAAAGTCCCAATAAGAACCGCCAATCCAAACGGACTTGTTGGTCTTTCTACATGCACTTTTTGTGATTTTTGTTTAGTTCCGAAAAAAGAACCATTTATTGTTTTTTCGCTGATCGCTGAACTAGTGTTCGCGTAAAATTGTTCTGAGATAATTGTTTCGCTTTCCATGCTTATACTCCTTTTTAATTTGCTTAATGTGGCTTTTAGTAAAATCTTTTCTTTTCTAATTATTTGCTGCTCTTACTTCGAGAAACAATAAAAAAACAAACACATCAAAGATTTTGACATTAACACATTTTGCAAGCGGCGTGCCAATACGATTCTAAACTGGTATAGAGCCATTTAGAAAAAACAGCACAAAAAAGAGTGTGTAATTATTTTACACTTTCTGGATACGGTATACACTAAAAGGGAAGAAATTTGTAGCTGCGATTTGAGATTTGATAAGGCTTTTGGCTTGTTTTTATTTTCTATTCTAATAAAAAACCCGAATCTCAAAGTATGCTTTTTGAACACAAAATGGTAAGAATTATTAAAACGCAATTCTCTACATAAAATTGTATAAGCAAAATAAAATAGATAAAATTTATTGCTTTTTTCGTTTTTAAAGAAACATTCTTCCTAAAAAAACAAGAAATCTTGCTGAAAAAAGTTAAATTTATCGAAACAAACTTAACTCTAAAATTTAGGAGATTACAAAATGAGTAAAGAGCATTATTATCTTTTGCTGGCTGATGATGACGAAGACGACTGCCTTTTCTTTAAAGAAGCCCTCGATGAAATAACGGTCAGTGTTGATTTTTCTACCGTTCACGACGGCGTACAATTAATGAATTATCTGCAAAACAACATCTTAAACCTTCCAGATGTTCTTTTTTTGGATTTAAATATGCCTAGAAAAAATGGCTTAGAATGTCTAGACGAGATTAAAAAAGACGAAAAATTAAAAAATCTGCCCATCATCATTTTTTCTACTTCGCTGGACAGCGAAATAGTTAACAATTTATACTTAAAAGGCGCCTCTTATTATATTCGGAAACCTGGCGAATTTTCAAAACTCAAAAACGTAATTGAAAAGGCATTAACAATTGCGTCAGAAAATAATTTCAAGCAGCCCGAAAGAGCTAGTTTCATACTGCAACCTTAATTCTTTGGAAATGAACCGCAAAAAAAAGGAACATTATTTTCTTTCCGAAGGAGGAGAAATGGGAGAATTAATTCGTTCTGCAGATTGGAACCAAACTCCGTTGGGAGATCCTGAAAAATGGCCACAAAGTTTAAAAACAATGACCGCAATGATGCTCGGCAATCCGTTTGGAATGTACATTGCATGGGGGAAAAATTATACTCAAATATACAATGATGCCTTTCGCCCGATTTTGGGCGCTTCTAAACATCCAGAAGCTTTGGGCGGAAGTTCTAAAAATACATTTGCTGAAATCTGGGATACCATCGGACCAATGTTTGCCGATGTGATGCAGGGAAAAGCAGTAAGTTTTCCTGATTTTAAAGTGCCACTTAATCGGAATGGTTATACAGAAGATTGTTTTTTTGATTTTTCGTATAGTCCTATAAAAATAGAAGACGGCTCTATTGGTGGCATCTTGGTGACGGTTATTGAAACCACCGAAAAGAAAATTGTTGCAGACGCTTTACAAGAAAGTAATGCACGATTTGTCAACAATATTATGCAGGCTCCGGTTGCCATGTGTATTTTTAAAGGCGAAAACAATATTGTAGAAATCGCCAATGAACAAATGTTACAGCTTTGGGGTGCAAAAGCTGAAAACACCATCAATAAACCTATTTTTGAAGTTCTTCCTGAATTGAAAAAACAAGGTCTTGATGAAATTCTTCAAAACGTATTTATCTCTGGGAAAAAAGTAGTTGCTAACGAACTTTTTGTTCCATTAAACCGAAATGGGCAAACTGAAAATACTTATATCAATTTTGTTTATGAGGCTTTACGAGAAATCGACGGCACTATTTCGGGAGTTGTAGCTATCGCCACAGAAGTTACAGCCCAAGTTTTGGCTCGCGCAAAAGTTGAAGAAAGCGAACAAAAAATAAGACAGCTGGTTGAAAATGCCCCTTTCCCGATTGGTGTTTATGTCGGAAAAGAAATGCGCATTGAACTCGCTAATGAATCTATTATAAAAATATGGGGAAAAGGCCCAGATGTAATTGGGAAAACTTATCGTGAAATTCTACCCGAACTGCAAAATCAATCTGTATTTGAGCAAGTTGAATCGGTTTTTAATACTGGACAATCGTTTCATTCCAGAAATTCCCGTATTGATATTGTGATCGATAATGTATTGCAATCGTTTTATTTCAATTATAGTTTTACGCCTTTGTACGATCTGACTGGAAAAATTTACGGTGTAATGAATACTGCTGTAGAAATTACCGACTTATTCTTAGCCAAACAAAAAATTGAAGAAAGCGACAAACGATTCCGTGATACAGTAAGACAAGCTCCCGTTGGAATCACGATTCTTCGTGGACCAGAATATATAGTAGAAATGGCCAACGAGGCTTATCTTAAATTGGTAGATCGAGAAGAAAAAACTTTTGTTGGCAAACCTTTGTATCATTCATTGCCAGAAGTAAAAGAAAGCGTTAGTGCATTACTCGATGGTGTTTTAAATACAGGAATTCCGTTTCATGGAATTGAAGTTCCTATTCCTTTAAAACGATATGGAAAAATAGAAACCTCTTATTTTGATTTTCTTTATCATCCTTTAAAGGAAGAAAACGGAACTATTTCTGGAATCTTAGTAACCGTTACCGAAGTAAGCGAAAAAGTCGAAGCAAGAAAAAGGGTCGAACTGAATGAAGATCGTCTTAAAATTGTCGTGGAAGCCAGCGAACTGGGAACTTGGGAACTGAACGTAAAAACCCGTATTCCAACTTATTCTAAAAGATATCTTGAGATTATTGGCGGTTATACCGAAGATATAATGCTTACTCACGAAGAATTATTGGCACATCTTCATCCAGATGATTTACACATTCGAAATAAAGGTTTCAAAGAAGCTTTAAGTTCAGGTTTTTTAAATTATGAAGTTCGCGTAATCTGGAAAGACCAATCTATACATTGGATTGAAGGAAAAGGAAAAGTTTTTTATGATGAGAACCATCAGCCACAAAAATTAATCGGAACTATTCGAGACATCACCGAAGAAAAAAAATATCAGCAGAAAATTGAAGAAAGCGAAAAAAAACTGCGAAATCTTATTATGCAGTCGCCTGTTCCTAAAGCTATTTTGCGCGGAACCGATTTTGTAATCGAAATGGCCAATTTTGCGCTTCTAAATAACATCTGGAAAAAAGAAGAAACTGAAGTTGAAGGAAAAAAAATACTAGAATTATTTCCTGAGCTGAATAAACAGAAATATGATCAATTATTAAATAAAGTCTACAAATCTGGAGAAGTATATTCAGAATCTGAGTCTTTGCTTTTTATTGACAATGAAAACGGTGGCAATCAATTTTATGTAGACTTTGAATTTGCACCGCTCCGCGAAAGCGACAATTCTATTTCTGGAATTAGAATAACACTTATTGATGTTACCGAAAAAGTTGAAGCGAGAAAGAAAATCGAAGAAAGCGAGAAAAGATTTCGTCTGCTTACAGAAAGTATTCCGCAGTTAATTTGGGAAACCGATGCCGATGGAAATGCCTTATTTACTTCGGGAAGATGGCTTGAATATACTGGTATTGAACCCGGAATAGAGGGTTCTTGGCAAAAAATGATTCATCCAGACGATTTTGACGAAAATGTCAAAATTTGGCAGCATGCACTAGCAACTGGAGAAATGTATCGCTGTGACGTGCGAATGCGCAGAAAAGATGGTTCATACAGATGGCACACCGTTATTGGCGAACCCGTTTTTGGACTCGATAACAAAATAATAAAATGGGTTGGCGCTTTTACCGATATTCATACCGAAAAGGCCTTTACACATGAACTTGAGCAACAGGTTACAGCCAGAACCAGAGAATTAATCCAAATTAACGAATCACTTCAAAAAAGCGAAGAACGCTATCATTTGATGGTAGAAGAAGTTCAGGAATATGCGATTTTATATTTGAATAGCGATGGTATTATTGAAAACTGGAATGCTGGTGCAGAAAAAATAAAAGGCTATAAAGCAGAAGAAATCATCGGAAAATATTTTGCTGTATTTTATACCGAAAAAGACCAGAAAAACAATCTTCCACAAAAACTGCTGCAGATTGCCAGAGAAAAAGGAAAAGTAATACATGAAGGCTGGCGCAGACGTAAAGACGGAAGTCTATTTTGGGCAAGTGTGGTAATAACGGCCGTTCATAACAAACAAAAAGAAGTTATTGGTTTCTCTAAAGTAACACACGATTTAACCGAAAAAAAGAAAGACGAAGATAAGCTAAGAATGAATGCATTAGAACTGGCTCAGAAAAACAATGAGTTAGAAGAAATGAATAAAGAACTACAGTCCTTTGCTTACATTTCGAGTCATGATTTGCAGGAACCGCTTCGAAAAATACAGACTTTTGCTTCTCAGATTATAGAGAAAGAAGCGAAAAATTTATCGGAAAACGGAAAGGATAAATTTAAAAGAATGCAAAATGCCGCACAGCGAATGCAGACTTTGATTAATGATTTATTAGCATATTCTAGAACAAATATTCAGGAACGTATTTTTATAAAAACAGATCTTGCTCAGATTGTAAAAGAAGTAAAAGAAGATTTAACCGAAGAACTAGATCAGAAAAGTGCTGTAATTGAAATTGAACAAAGCGTTGAAGTTGATATTATTCCGTTTCAATTCAAACAACTGCTGTATAACCTCATCAGCAATTCATTAAAGTTCTCAAATCCCGATATTCCAATTGTAATTAAAATAAGAAGTAAAATTGCATTAGGAAAAGATTTAGAAAATGAAAAACTAATTCCTGCAAAAAAATACTGTCACATAGAAGTTTCAGACAACGGAATTGGCTTTGAAGCGCAGTATAATAAAAAAATATTCGAAGTTTTTCAGCGTCTCCACGGACGCGATCGCTATAATGGAACCGGAATCGGATTGGCGATTGTGAAAAAAATTATCGAAAACCACAACGGAATCATCACCGCTTCGGGAATTCAGAATCAAGGAGCTTCTTTTGATATTTATATTCCTGTAAAATAAAAAATGTCAAATTCTAAACTCTAAATTCCATAAAAAAACGGAAACTGCAAGTAAGCGGTTTCCGTTTTTCCATTTCAAACGAATAGAAATTGTCTCAAAACAAATTTTATCTAGTATAAACAGTAATTACACCTGTTGTTTTGTCTTTAATTTTAAGCTCTTTGTTGGTTAGATTCATGATATCGCTAGTTGAGCTGATATTTCCAACAGTAAGCGTTAAATCGTTGTGAGATCTTACATAAGTACCTGTAGTTTCTGTTAAGGCACAATCACTTCCGTTATAATCACCAATAACCGCTGCATTACTTAATCTTAAATCTAAATAATCTCTGTTGCATCCCGCTTGATTCTGCGGAGCATCAACTAACACTTCCTGTCCATTAACAATTGTTCCTGTCTGGCTTAGATTATATTTCCCTTGAATTGGAACTATTGTTTCTCCTTCATTATCGTCGTTACTACAAGAGGTTACGAACATTCCCGCGCTTAAGGCTAATACGAATAAAAAGTTTCTATTTTTCATGATTTCTTTGTTTTTTTATTTAATTAATTCAATAATGCTAAATTAAAAGTATATACTTACAAAAAATTTCATGATTTTAAGAATATATTACATAAATCGCATTTTAGGCTAAGAATCATTTATTTTCAACAAATAACAATAATTAGTGTATTTTAGATATATTAATAACCTATTTAACTTTATAAAAAAATGAAAAAAGTAATCGCATTAAGTCTGTTTGCATTGTTTAGCTTTACAGCTTTTTCTTGTACAAGCGAAGATTCAGAAACTAACAACTCAAAATCGGAAATTAAAAAAAACACAACACCAACAGATGCTGCAATAGCTACTGGTCCAGATGATGATCCCGTTGTTGTACCACCGCCACCTAAAAAGTAATTAAACTTAAATGGGAGCATAAGATAAGTGTACTCCCATTTAAAGCATATCCTTGCAAAAAAATCATGACTCTACGAATATATTTTTCATCAATCTCATTTTAACATTGAAGTACATTTATTATGGCTTACATAATTATTAGTACTTTAGAAAAATATTCAAAACCATTTAACTTTATAAAAAATGAAAAAACAACTACTATTTGGTATGCTTATCTTATTAAGTTTTGCCACTTATTCTTGTACTGCCGATGATTCGGAAGCGACAGGAGCGAAAACAAAAGTCGTAAAAGAAACATCTCTAACAGGCGCACAAGCAGATGGCCCTGGTGACACAGTGCCTCCTCCTCCACCTCCTCCAGAAGATAATTAATTTTAATCCGTCAGCTAAAAAAGGGAGTAACCTTTAGATACTCCCTTTTTCTTTTCAATTATTATTTTCTTTATTCCCATTTCCTATAAATTAATTTAATCATTTGATAATAATCACTTTACAATAATTTCACATTAGTTTTCTTAATTTGATATAAAACTAATCGTTATGAAACTTTTTAATCTAAAATTCCTGGTATCATTCAAAGAATGGCTTTTTTTAAGAGCAATGCAATCTTCTTTCCTGCATTAATAAACTATTTAAAAATAAAGGAAAGTACTATTGAATGAATAAAATTGAAAGCTCATTTTTGAACAAAAACCAATTTGGTAACGACTTCTTGTGGGGTATTTCTACCGCCGCTTTCCAAATTGAAGGAGCACATGACGCCGACGGAAAAGGTTCTTCTATCTGGGATGTTTTTACTTCTCAAAAAGGAAAAATCAAAAACGGACATCATGCTATAACTGCTTGTGATTTCTACAACTCCTATCAGGATGATATTAATTTAATTAAAGAATTAAATATTCCGAATTTTAGGTTTTCTATCAGTTGGCCTAGAATTATGCCGACTGGCGTTCATCCTGTAAATCAGGCGGGAATTGATTATTATAACAAAATTATAGATTCGCTTCTGGCTTCTGGAATAGAACCTTGGATAACACTTTACCATTGGGATTTACCGCACGAGCTGGAAGTAAAAGGAGGCTGGACCAATCGCGAATCGGTTTCTTGGTTTAAAGAATATGTCGAAGTCTGCGTACAGTATTTTGGCGATCGTGTCAAAAACTGGATGGTAATTAATGAACCTTCTGTATTTACTGGAGCGGGTTATTTTTTAGGCATACATGCGCCTGGAAAAAAAGGAATTACCAATTATCTAAAAGCCATGCATCATGTTACACTGGCAACAGCTGCAGGCGGTAAAATAATACGTGAAAAAGTTCTCGATGCACATATTGGAACTACATTCTCCTGCACGCATATTGAACCTGCAACCGAAAATGCAAAAGATATTGAAGCCGCAAAACGTGTAGATACTCTTTTGAACAGAACTTTTATAGAACCAATTTTAGGACTAGGCTATCCGCAAAAGGATCTTCCGGTTCTTAAAAAACTGAACAATTATATTTTAGAAGATGATTTAAATAATCTCGCTTTCGATTTTGATTTTATCGGATTGCAATGTTATACGCGAGAAGTTGTAAAACATTCTATTTTGACTCCGTACATTGGCGCCGAATTAATAAGTGCTGAAAAACGAAATGTGATTTCGACCGATATGGGTTGGGAAGTTTATCCGCCCGCTATGTACCATATTCTTAAAAAGTTTAACGAATATGACGGAATCAAAAAAATAATTATCACCGAAAATGGAGCTGCTTTTCCTGATACTGTCCAAAACGGAAAGGTTCACGATATAAAACGAACTCATTTTATTCAAGACAATTTAGAACAAATTTTGAAAGCTAAAAATGAAGGTCTAAATGTTGACGGGTATTTTGTGTGGACTTTAACTGATAATTTTGAATGGGCCGAAGGTTACAATGCCCGATTCGGATTAATTCACGTTGATTTTGAAACCCAAAAAAGAACCATTAAAAACTCTGGATTGTGGTTTAAGGATTTCTTATCTTAACTGCTTTATTTTAACGCAAAGTGCGTAACCGTTAAAACAAAGTTCGCAAAGCGATATAAATTGCTTTGCGAACTTTGCGTATCCTGATAGCTATCGTGATTGTGCCATTTGCGGTTAGAAAACTAACCCAAATATCTTAAGACTTATATTTATAATTCTGTTTTAAGATTCCAACATGAATTTTTCCATTAGGTTTTAAATTCGTTATAATCCTGATATATTTCTCCTCAGGATATTTTACCTCAAAACTAAAGGTTGTATCTTTTGCTTTAACCTGAAGTATGTGTTTTCCTTCACCAGAGGTTGATAATCCCACTGTTTCGTAAGTAGGCAGCGCTTCTGTTGCTTTTAGGGTAATTTCTTGAACTTTTTCTTTATCCAGAAATACTTCTAGTTTTATATTGTCCAATTTCATATCTGTTGGCTGTTCAAACGAAACAACATATTTTTTACAGCCTACAGCGCATAAAATAATTACTAATAATAAGAGTTTTTTCATAGAAGATACTTTTTAAACTGATACTTAATAGAAATCCAAAATCTATTTTTTGTTTATAAATATAGATAATTTTATGGCAATTCTGCTAATGCAAAATTCAAGTTCTACTGTTTCTAAAACGAGCAATTTCGGTTAAAAAAAACTTCAAAAAAAAGGCTAAAAAATCACTTATTTTATTGAATTTCATTAGGTTTAACGGGATTTTTTTCTTATCTTTATAGTGTAAATAACAGTAAATATATGCCGAAAAACAAACTTTTTAAATGCCTCAATTACCCTTCAAAAAATTATTCTTTTTATTTCTTCAAGCATTTTATTTTTCAAAATGCGATCCAATTTCATTTCGAAATTAATCTTACCAATCTTTTTTCTGGTCAAAATGTAAACAGACAGAAAACATTAGCACAAGAATTTCAGCCATAATCGTATTTATTTTGCGAAGATCTATTTTCTGAACTCCGTTTTTAGAAAATAAAACTTCCAAATTCATGAAAAGACTTCCTTTTTTCAGGAATCTCTTTCGACTCTTCATGTTCATTTTTCACCAAAAACTTTTTTTATATGCCATTATTTTTGACTTCGACAATTAAATTGTCACAAGCGCTTTTGATCTTTACTTCAATCCTATATTATTTCTGCATCTTTTAACCGTTCGCAGCCAACTTTTGACGGGCTTATTGCATCTATAATAAAGAGATCTCTTTCAACTTAAATAATTCAAACTAGCCTTTTGCATACTTTTTTCTGGGAATTCTCGGGAATCTCAGGAAAACGCAGGAATTCCGGGAATCCCTTGCTAGTTAAGGCTTAGAAGCGCCTTTACTTTGCACCAAGAAATTAGTTCAAGTTTTGTCTGCAGACTAAAACAATCGTAAAAACTAGTTCTAATTAGGAGTGTAAAAACCGTAAGACCGAGTTTATTCGGGAAGTATAAATAACGTCTTACTGTTTTACTCTCTTCACTTCCCAAAACCAATGTTGGTATTGCCACAGAAAGCCTCTGGATCATTCCGGACAGCAATACCTATGTCTAATTTCTTAAAAATAAACAAAATGAAAAACCTAATACTATTTATCGCTTTTGCGCTATTGTTCACGATATTTTCTTGCACTCCTGATGAGTATGAGACACAACCAGTTAAGAAAACTGAAAAAACTACTCAGCCTTCATACGCTGGAGATGCTACTCCAAATGGTCCTGGTGATGCAAAACCACCTGTTAAACCATAAACTAAAATTATAATTTTAGTATCTAATTAATTACTATTTTCGGGGAAAGTAAATTTATATGTTACGGTCCCCGTTTTTTTATTTTATTCTACTTCTCTCTCTTTTTTCATGCAAGAAAGAAAGTCCTACTACTCCTAACACTGAATTGATTCGAAAAGAAGCGCTTAGTCTACGAGATAAGGCTGCTAAAAATTATGAAAAAGCAAACTTTAACACCGCTTTTTATGAATTTAACAAATCAAAAGCCCTTTTTGAAACCTTAAAAGACAGCGCCAAAATTCCTTATATACTTATTCAAATGGCGTCTATCCAACTGGTAAATGGTGATTATTACGGGAGCAAGGAAACTGTAACGGAAGGACTCATTTATGCTAAGGATAAGGATCATATAGCCTCTATAAATAATATATTAGGCATAGCAGACAAAGAACTTTCTCTTTATGATGATGCCATTTATTACTATAAAAAGGCAGCAGATCAGTATACCGATTCTACTTACAAACAATATCCAATACAAAATATTGCAGCTGTTTATATTCAGCAAAAAAAATATGATAAAGCAATTACTCTTCTTGAATCTATTTTAAGAATGAATTTTTCAAACGATGTTTCCAATACTCAATTTAAAGCTACAATAAAAGACAATTTAGGTTATGCTTATTTAAAAAAGGGAGCGGAAGATAAAGGATTTCATTTAATGCACGAAGCACTCCAGATCAAAATTGACACTAAAGATATCTATGGAAGCATTGAAAGCTATTTACACCTTGCTGATTATTATTCAGAAAAAGACATAAAGAAATCAGATGAAAACGCTCTTGCAGCGTATACCATTTCCACAAAAATGAATAGCGTTGATGAAAGATTAGAAGCCCTGCAAATATTAATCTCAAATGACAACAGTTCTAATACAGCAAAATATACACAAAAGTACTTTACATTAAATGACAGCATTATTAAGGTTCGAAATAATTTTAAAAACAAGTCTGCCAAAATTAAATATGATGCCCAAAAAGAAAAAGACGAAAACGAAAAACTTCGTTTAGAAAAGGCAGAGAATCAATTATCGCTTCAAAGAGCCCAGTACCTAAAAATCGTATCAGTAATTGTTTTTGCTTTTTTAGTTATTCTAATATTCATTTTAATACGCTATTATAAAAATAAAAATAAAGCCATCGAATTTAAAACTTCGTACAACACCGAAACCCGAATTGCTAAAAAAATCCACGATGAACTAGCAAACGATGTTTTTCAAGTTATCGCTTTTGCAGAATCTCAGCCATTATCTGTAGAAAACACCAAAGAGAATTTACTCCAAAAACTAGATGATATTTATAGTCGCGTAAGGGGAATTTCTAGAGAAAATAATAGTATTGATACAGGAGCAAATTTTACCCGCAGTATAAAAGAAATGCTTTCTGCTTATAATACACGAGAGAGAAATATTATGATTACCAATTTAGAAAATATAAATTGGGAGCATATTGACGATATAAAAAAGATCACCATCAGCCGAATTTTACAGGAATTAATGGTGAATATGAAAAAACACAGCGAGGCCAGTATTGTTGTGATTCGATTTGAAAGTGACCAAAAATCAATTTCAATAAATTATAGAGATAATGGCAAAGGCTGCGAAAAAAGTATGATTGTAAAAAATGGCCTTCAAAACATGTCAAATCGCATTATAGCGGTCAACGGAACATTTGATATCGATACAGAACCTGGCAAAGGATTTAAAGTAAAAATATCAATGCCAGAACAAACTCAGATTAAAGTAAAAGAAAAATTCGCGTATTAAATAAAAAGCCTTTCAGAATTAATCTGAAAGGCTTTTCTCTTCAAAAAACAATCCTATTATAACCTTATTTAGCTTATAATGTTTCGTTTAAAACCGCCACCGCTTCTTTCCAGCTATTTACTCGCAAATGGTGCGTTTTGTTTATATTATGAAAGGCAGTAAACATGATAGGTTTTCCCATGCAATGATCTAGATTTTTACAGTGATCGTCAATCAGATAATCGGTATTGATAATTCTTTTACTGCCGCATAAAACTATATTTTCCCATTTTATAAAAGGAAAATGCTCTGCGAGCCAGGCTACTTTTTCGGCTAGGGAAACTGGAAATTCTGTTGCTGCCGAAACAATAAAAATTTCAAAATTCTTTTGGAGTTCTTGCAAACTCTCGACTGCATCGGGCATTACAGGCAGATTTCTAAAAAAATTCCCCTTATTTAAAATTCCGTGCAAAAGTGCTCTTTCCTTAAAAGCTTCTTCTTCACTTAATCCTTGAATGCTTTCTTTTGAAAGGTTCATTCCGTATTCTTTATTATATTCTTCAATCAATTGGGTTTCTATATCCGCTAGTACCCCATCCATATCGACTGCAATGGTTTTCTTTCTCATGATAATTTTATTTTGCGGTAAAATTATGCAAAAATTGCAAAATATTGCAATTTTTAACTTATTTTTGCAATATAAAACCGCAAATAAAATGAAAAAGGAAGAACGTCAAAAAGCAATTTTAGAATATCTATCTAAAGAACACCGAGTTAGCTCTATAGAATTAAGCGAATATCTGAGCGTTTCAGAAGATACGATCCGACGTGATTTAAAAGAGCTTTCAGATCAAGGACTTTTAAAAGCAGTTCGTGGCGGTGCGGTCGCTCCTTCTCCGATTCCGCTTCATTATAGAAAAAGAGAAAAACACGATATCGAAAACAAAAAAATTATCGCTCAAAAAGCTATTTCGTATTTAAAAGACGGACAAGTCGTTTTTATTGACGGCGGAACCACTTCTCTAGCTTTAGTAGCAAGCTTTCCTTACGATTTAAAATTGACGGTTATTACCAATAGTTTTCCCATAGCTTCGTTGGTGGAAGATTTACCCAATATTGATTTAATTTTTGCAGGCGGAAAAATGTGCAAGACTTCTTTTGCGACTTCGAGTATTGAAACAATCGATTTCTTTAGAAATTTTAGAGCAGATATCTTCATTTTAGGAATTTGCAGTATTCACCATGAACGTGGTATTACGGGAATTTTATACGACGATTCTATGCTGAAAAAAAATATGATTAAGAACTCCAACTTTGTTATTGCTTTAAGCTCTATCGAAAAAGTAGAAACAGCCGAACCTTATTTTGTCTGTCCAATAAAAGACATCGATGTTTTGGTAACCAATGTTTCTCCAGATGAGGAAATTTTAAAGCCGTATAAAAATACTGGTTTGACAATTTTATAAACACAAAAAAGCCTTTCAGAACTTTACTTCCGAAAGGCTTTTTCTCTTCAAATTAATTGGCAATATTATTTCCATCGGTCGCCCAAGTTCCAGCAAACCTAAATTTTATAATCAAAGCTAGGGCGCGATTCAATCACAAATAATAATTTCTATCTTTGTTTTAAACCTAAACTTATCATTACAATTCAAAAAGAATAAAAAGTAAGTTTTTTCTTTCTTTTATAATAAAAAGCATATCTTTGCTTTGCTAAAATACCTAGGATATCATCCTAAAAACTTTATAAGTTAACATAAGCGATTCCCTCGCCATGATGTACCTGCGGAAACAATGGTAAATCTATCCTATTCGGGTATTTTAGCACATCTAAAGCGAGGGTTTCGTGTGTCTAATATTTTCGATTATGCTAAAAGAAAATCAAAAACCAACACATCGTGATGTAATGCCATCCGTAATTAATTTCCTTTCAGACGAATTGTTTGAGGGAGATTACAAAGAACAGCCTATGTATTTGCAAGAAATCTTCGAGCTCCTCATGCATACAGAGTTTGGCGACGACATCAATTTAAGGCAAAAAATACTGAGCTGTTTAAGAACCAGCCGAAATCTCGCCGAAGCCTTATCGCCATTTTCAGAGAAACAGATCTATAAGGCTTGCGCTAGTAATAGATAAATTATTTTAATAAAAATTGAAAACCCTGCGAATATGTGTTTGCAGGGTTTTGTTTTTTTACAGTCCATTTTATTATTTACAAATGCAAGGAGCATTTTTTACTATTTTTTTAGTCTCTTGACTAAATTTAGGAATATTCAATTGCATACCATTTTGCTCTAAAAATGCATACGCAGTTGAATCATTATCAATTTTTATTACTACTGTGGTAGATATTTCGCTTTTACTTTTAAACTGATTTGTTATAAAACCTTTATCAAAGTTTAATGGTAATTCTTCTTTTGTAAAAGCATTATCTTTTTGCCAATATTCATTACCTTCTGAAAAAGCGATTTTTGTTATAAAATCTTGATTTTTGAGGTCTTTCCATTTTACAATAAAAAGATAAGGAATAGCCTTTTTTTCACTTGGATTAAAAATTGGTTTGCCAACGAGAGACTGACATTCACCATTACACATTCTTGCTTTTACACTTATTATTTGTCCCCCCTCAGGAATAGAGATCTCTTGATTCCAAGTATATTTTTGTCTATATAAATCATATACATTAGGAGTTGGATACCCATGTTGCTTTATATTTTCTCTTGTTTCATTTGAAAGAAATTTTGGGTCAGATAGTTTTTTCTTTGAGAATCCTTTTTCAAACATAAATTTTGCACTGTCATATACATCATCTTTATTTAATAGTGTTTCAGAAGCTTGGAATCTGCCAATTTCAATTTGTGCATCATCATCTCCTATCAACCATACTATAACCACTCCTTTTGGAGCAAGACCAAGTTGAATGGTTTTACAATTAAACTTATCATTATTATTCTTCTCTTCTTGATTGAGATATCTTTCAATAATATTTTCTGGTAATTGCCATTTACCTTTATAGAATTTTTGTTCAACTAAAGAAAGCCAAGTTATTTCAAAAGTTTCAGGGAGTGTATAAAAATCTTTTTTAGCAACTTCTACACCAATTCCCCAACTTGAATTTATACAAGATGGTCCAAAAAAAGATTTGCCCACAAATCCTCGCTGTATCGCAACAGGGTATTCTTTTGGAACAGAAATACGAACAGACCATTCTTGTTTTTTTTCTACACATGAACTTACCGTAATTGCCAATAACAATAATGCAACTATTTTTTTTATCATTACTTTTATATATGTTTTTTTGTCTTTTAATTAATACGATTTAGATTTTGTAAACGATTCCGATAGCGCAGGTTTGTTACGAACAAAAATCTGCGTGATCAGATAATTTATCCTTTTCATCTAACCACATAATTTTATTTTACTGGATACCATTGCAACCCGGAATAATATGACCCTAAAATATTATGAACTGTATAATTGTCATTATCAATATAATTGATGGAACTTTCGTAAAAGTTTTTTTTATTACTATATCGTATCCTTGCGTTAAGGTTGCTTATCAAAAACACAGTTGGGTGACCCTTGGTGCTTATATCTTTCACCAACAACGGCTTAATGGGAATCTTTAGGCTATCATAATAATGTAAAATTTTTGTCTTGGTCGTGAAATCAGTTATTCCTTTATTTTTTTTGTCAAAATCTTCAACGATTATACTTTTATATTCAAGAGAATCATTTATAAATAAGTAAGTTATTATCCTTCCCTTTAGCTCATCTTTTAAATATCTAGTATTTACTTCTCTTTTGATTGTATCTTTGCCGTAAAAATTACACAAATGTGTCGGGTGTATTTCTCCTTTTTCATTTTTTTCCGGTTTTACATTCGAATATATATCACGTCTTATTAATAATTTTATCGAATCATGAATTCCGTCTCCTTTACCAATCGAGTCAATACGCGTATGAGTATAAGCATAAGTATAATCAGAAGTATATTTATGTAAATCTTCTTTATTGACAGTATCAACATAAGAATATCTATAAAAACCGTTATCTAATAATTCTTGCTGTGTTATTGGATCTGGTAAATAGTGGTTAATTTTATCTCTTTTTCCACAGGACACTAATGTTATTATAAATAATATAATTACAATTCTCATTTTACTTCTATTTTAATATTAAACCAAATTCTTCTAATTCTTTTAATACATCTCGCTCCACATTTTTAGGTTTTCCATCTAATTTTTGAGAAGAAATATAACCATTGTAATTTTCTCTTTTATATTCTCTTAATTCAGTTGTTTCATCTAAATAAACTGGTCCTTTTATAGGATAAGTATATTCTGCAAGACTAAATCTTGGCTCTGCACTTAAAGCCATTCCTAAAATTTTCATAGCGGTGTCTGCAATTACTAGTGCTTTCCCTGGTATAAAACCAACTGCAGCTGTTGTTATTCCTAAAAAACTTAAAGTTTTATTTAGTTCATCACGGTTTTCTGCAACCTTTAGATTCGTATAATTAACATCTGTTCTGCAATTGCAAAGCGATGCCTGTTTAATATATTCATGAAATTTTTTTAAGACATAATTTTTTCCACTCTTAAAGCTCACAGTTTTATTTTCTAAAATATCTTTGTGTAATTCTTTTGCATCTATACAGGCTTCTTTTTCTTTACTTATTTTGTAAGAAGGATCTAAAACGTGTCTTTTTTCAGATAAATCGTAAACAAGTTTAAATTCTGTCAATACTTTTTCTCCTTTTACTATTTTACCTTTATTATCCATATAAATGGTTAAAGCGCTTAAATAACATTTTCTTGGAACTTTGTCTATTGTAATATCTTTTGCAGAATCAGTAAAGCATTTATTAAATTCTAATGAGGTTAGAGCTGTTATACAGTGCATCAAATTAATATCACCACTTTTAAAAGCCATATTTACACTCTGTGTATAATATGTTCTAGATAATTCTCTATATTGATATTCTTCCCAAGGTTCTGGCACTTGGTCTGGTTCGTAATTGCCTAAACTAATTGATGTTCCCATTTTTTATAATTTTTTGTGTACTGTTTAATTCGATATTTCCGTACGTAGAAACTAACTTTATAGTCTCGCTAGTTTTTTCTACTTCTTTTGCTACAACAATATGCTTTTTAGTTATTTTCAAACTGCTGTTCTTGGCGCTTTTTATAATAGCCATAATTTTTACTATTTAGTTGAAATTGCTTTTCGCTCCACTATTTGCATGAATTGTTTTAGAAGCTTTTAGTGTCATATCCCCCGCTGGCGCGAGCGTCCCGCTCGTGCGCTTGAGGATTAATTCGGTTAAATAAAGCTTTGTGTTCACGAGCGAGACGCTCGCGCTAGCAAGGGAATGTAAGGCGTGGTTTGGCCTTTGGCTGCCTGCCAAGACATTTGTACCTGTACGCCTCTAAATCCATCAGGATCTGCGTTGGCGGTTACAATGGCGGTCTGGCTCTTGCAGTAAGGCACTAAATCTGGATCTGTTTCGGGTTCTAATCTGATTTCATATTTAAGCCATCACTCTTAACACTTTGAGGTCGATAAGGAAAACAAGGAAGACCTTCATCATACACCAATGAATCTTTTATATAAAGCCTCTTTCCTATAATTTTTCCTTTGTCGTCATTCAGTCTCAATGTGTCTGTAAAATATCCGTCTTTAGTATATATTTCAAAATATAACCTTCCATTACTATGAAATTCTTTCCAAAGACCTGTGCCCATTTTAAAAGTGGTTTCGTAAATAATTTTTCCATCATTATCAAATTGTTTAAAAATGCTATCTCTTAGGCCATTTTTAAAGTATTCTTCACGCCATATTTTTCCTTTTACATAAATATTTCCATCTTTATCAAAATCAGCATCGCCACTTAACCATTTTCCTTGCTTATAGTGATATATAATTTTACCTATTCTAAGTCCTCCTTCAGCAAATTGTTCTTCATACAATACTTGTCCCATACGAATATCTTCTTCAGGAAAATCTAAATACGTAAAATTTGCGAGAGAATTATTATAAGTTCTTCCAAATTCAAGTTTCATAGGCTCTTCTAAAATCACATGTCTTTTGCAAGCAACCTTTTTACTACAGAGCAATTTAGGATGCTTAAGAAAATTAACAGTTGTACAAGAAGTAATACCGATTACACAATAAGTAAGAAATATTAAACTTCGTTTCATTTTTTCTTTGGTTTTGGTTTTACCTCTATTATATCTATGTAATTTTGCATATCACTACGCATTATCCTTATTTGATTACTTAAATATGCTATTTTATTATTATCATAATCCATCATGTTTTTGGTTTTACCTTGCTTAAACATAACATAGTTAGAATGAATTTGTGCTATTATTTTATTATAGTAATCATATTCTTCATTTAATAATTTTATTATATCTGTCTTATAAAACCATTTTTGCAATTCTGATTCAACATAATTATTTACTTTCTTATTTTTTAAATCAATTATAGCCTTCTTATTATCCTCAATATAATCCTCAATTAGTTTGATATTATCATTCCAAATCCTAAAATATTCTTTCTTTGTTTGAGTAGAGCCTACTAAATCATTATCCTTATAATTTATGAAATAAGCCTTTTTTACATCTCTTTCCTTAATTTCTTTTTCCACCTCAATCTGCCTTGCTTTATTATACTTTTCTAATGCTGAAATAATATTATTTCTAAAAGCAACCAAATACCCCCAACCATAATAAATTTGATTTATATTGCTTACTTTATTGATATGTTTTTTTATCCCTGGTTTATATTTATCATTCTTCGTCCCATCAGATTTTTTCTCTGGCTCACTATTCCCAAAAATATTTTCTCTAGCATTTTTATATGCTTCTTTCTCTTTTGAATGATAAAATGAATGAGGCAATCCCAGCATATGTCCAATTTCGTGAGAGTAGGTGTCTTTTGCCCCTGTATTAGTAGAATACACCATCAATGCATAATGATTAAGCGGGTCCATTCGACTATATGCTCCCGTATTTTCATCAGAAGATTCAAAATCAGCTAATATGATGATGCCCCCTTCATAAGATTTGCCTTTTGTTTTAAGTTTATCTTTGTATGCTGAAATAGTAATTCCATCCATTTTGTTACTTTTTTCAGGCAATCCCAAATCTTTTTGATCATCTACTATTACATCTGTAGAAACGGGTACTTTATTACATTCATTTTTTACAGGATCCCAGCTTCCAACCTTGCAATTTCCAGTAACAGGATCAACATCAGGTTTTTGTTTTATTATGTTTCCAAAATATTTTTTTCTAGTCCAATCCTCTTTATCAAAAGCATAAAAATATTCATCAAGATTAACATCAGGATTATCCAAATTTGCAAACATGTATTGATTTTCTATTTCAACTTCATAACCAGCCTGATTCAAAGAGTTTTCATTAAGATATTTTGCAACGCCATTATCCCTAAACTTTTCAAAAAGCTTTTTTGCTTTTGCGCTTGGACTTCCTTCGTTTGAAACCAAAGCAATAACTCTGAATTTTAAATTCAATACTTTATTTTCCATCATAACCAGTCCGCCAATAATCCATTCCGGGAGTACTGTATTGTTATGTTTAAAATCGTATGTTTTTTCGGGACCTTCTTTAAGACATTTTATTTTAAAATCCAGTTTTGTTTCGGCTGTTACTTTTATTTTAGCAGTTTTACCTTCTTTTGTGCCTCCATCAATGGTAAAATCATAAAACTCATCTCCGGTTATAGAGAGATAATCTTCTTTGAGTTCTCCTTTATAGGGTATAGTATTGAGCTCAAGAATAATTTCTTGATCGGGTTTTAAGAGTATATAAGGATAATCGACATATTTGCTGTATAAATTGTATTTATAATGTTTCTCAATTGCTGTTCGTGCTCCGCTTTCATCAGAAGTTTTTTCAATAATATTGCCTAAATCTCCATTTTGCCCTTCTTTATAAAAATATTCGACATCCTCAAAAGGAACATCTTGTATTTTTTCGATACGCCCAGTATCTGGATTCAAATCGATCCAATCAAAACCAAATTCACCATTGTATTTTTTATCTTCTGGCTTTTTTTGTTCTTTAATCCTTAACTTCATATAAAAATCAGGAATCTCAAAAGGTTTAGCATCAACAGGGTCTCCATAAGTATGCTGTGGAGCATTGTAACTTATTCGCTCAGCATTAATTACAATACTATTGGCAAAAACTTTATTGTTTCCTCCGGTTATTTCTGTATAATCTCCTCCTACATATCTGGTTTTCATAGCTCTTTATTTTCTTCGGTTATACTAAAAGTTAAAAAATCAATTACATGAAACTGATCTTCATCATAAAAAGTACTGTTTGCAATTTCCTGAATTTGCACTTTAGGCATCATTATCATTCGAGTGCCATCTGATTTTCTAATCTCATCGCCGTAACTTTCTAGTTTAAAGGGTTGAAAATTAATACTTATAAATCTAGGTGTACTGCTCATATAATTGCCAACGGAATCTGTATAGAACACTCCTTTATTATTTCGACTGAAATGGGCTCTATTTTTTGAATTATGATAAGAACAGCTTTCTTTATCATTTCCCATTATGGTTATACCGTTGATTGTTTTAATAGCCATATTTTTAGTTTTGTGTGGTGTTTTCTGAACTATTATTTTTTATGTCGGTTTTCGAATGAAATTCACTGCTTTTCTCTATCTGTGAAGTATTCGTTCCGTTGGTCTGGGTTGTTCTGTCTGCCTTTACCTCTGATTTAAATTCACCATCAATTTGTTCGTGTGCTTTTCCTTTTACATGCAGCATACTGTCTCCGCCCACTTGAGTACTTTGTATCATTCCAACAGTTGTAGATTTATTGCCCCCTGCACTTTCAGAAATATCTTGTTCTGCGGTAGATGTAATGTTTCTTCCTGCCGACAAAATAATATCTTCCCCTGCTTCCAATTCAATATTTTTAGGAGCTTTAAACCTAATGTTTCCATCACCATGAATTACGGCTATTGTTTCGCCTTTTTGGCTTTCTATTGTTATGTCACCCGTAGCATCGTCATTAATAATTCGGTTTCCGCTTCGGCTATGCATTACTGCCTTTATATCATTATTCGGCGTACTATAACCGCTTTTTTCTTTTTTGCTGGTCATGGTTCCCATTACAATAGGCAGTTCGGCATTATTGCCCTGAAAGTCTACAAAAACGGTATCTCCTATTTCGGGGATAATGTGAGCGCCTCTGGCATCGCCTCCGTAATTCTGCACTAAAGGAATGTAAGGCGTGGTTTGGCCTTTAGCTACCTGCCACGGCATCTGTACCTGTACGCCACTAAATCCATCAGGATCTGCGTTGGCGGTTACAATGGCGGTCTGGCTCTTGCAGTAAGGCACTAAATCTGGATCTGTTTCGGGAGAAAATACAGAACCGTTAAAATTTACGGCTGTAAAGTGGTTTTCGTAACCGCCGCCGTCATCGCAGACGTGCGTAATTTGGGTTACGCGGTACGAGCTCTCCAACTGCATGTCGACACCCAATACGCGCACTTCGTTTCCTACAGTAATGCCTGGAACTTCACTCGATGCTTTCATTTCTACCAAACCGCTTAAAACTGCGCGCATTTTATTTTTGGCATATTCCTCAGAAGACCGTCTTCCAGATCCGCCAACAGGAGTTTGGTTAAGCTGTATTACGGTTTCTATATTAAAAACTTCATTAGACCTGTTTAAAAAGTTTTGATGAAATCCGTCGGCTTCTTTTCTGTATCTTAAAGTTTCGTCGGTTTTATACTGGCCGTCATAATTGTCATTCTCCATTATTTTAAACTGGGCAGGCAAAAGTTTAATGGTATAATCAAAATCCTGCATGTTTATTCCGAAAATTAATTTTGGCTGTCCGCCAACGCCGCCAGGACTTCCAAAAATGGTTGTCCGTCCATTATAATATAGCCAGTGTCCGTTTCTTTTTGCCAAACGGTTCAGAAAAGCGAAATTGCTTTCGTTATACTGCACGGTATAAGGCAGATTTTCCAAATAAAATGGCCTGACATCCATATCGATATCACAGCCTGATTTTACTTTGCTTACAATATCGCTCAAAGACATATTGGTAAAAGAGTTGCATTCTGGCCCATTTTCCAGCACTATTGTGGAGCTTTTTCCTTTTATCACAATGGTTTCTTCGATGTCTTTGATACGTGATTTTTGCAGTTTGACTTCGGTCACTATACCATAAAACTGCATAATATAATCTTTAGGATCCGCCCCAATAATAAGATCTTCCAGTCCGTCTATAGGTTTTATCTCTATGCTTATTTTTTCTCCATATAATTTCTGAGAAAAAGGCATAACGCTTTTAAATTCTTCTACCAATAAATCCTGTCTTACTTCGAATGAAAAAGTGTGATGGTCGTGAATGGTCTGAAAAACTTCTAATTTGTTGAAATTAGTAATTCGAATTTCGCCAATTCTAATATTTGTGATCGTTTGTAATGCCATATTAATTAGTCATTTAGAAGGTCTATGAATTTTTCCAGTTATTTTCAAAAAGTGTGTTTCCGATTTTTACTTCATTTGATGAAATTAAAATCTCGGTGACCATAGGAACAGATCCTTCACTTCTAAAACTTTTATGAAACGATATGCAATAGCCTTTTTTGAAGGTTACATTTTTCATGGTGCTCATTGCGTCTCTACGATAAAAAATGATTTTTCCGTCTTTTACACTCGTTTGGGATACCATCCAATCTGAAAACAGGTCTGTCTGTGTCGTTTCTACCACCAGTTTTATCTGTCCGCCTTTTGTCTTGTTGGCAGGTTTTCCGTTGTTATCGACATTCTGGCTAAAGTGAACATCAAATTCTAAAACATTAAACACTTCATTGTCTAATTCTAATTTTGCTAAAAAACTCATATTTAAAGGGTATTGATTATTTTACAGGTTTGTGTAGATTTTATAACCTTAATCAATAAATGAGAAGTGGTATTTAAGTAAATAAAATATTACATAATTTATATTGTAAATATAATAAATAGTTTAAAAATAAGTAAGAAAAATAGTAACAACAAAAAAGAAAAACAAAAAGCATAAAAAAAACCCTGAAAACTAATTGTAGCTCCCAAGGTTTAAGGTTCCTTTTTTCACAACAGTGAATTGCCAATACAAAATGTTTTTTTACAAAAAAGCCTTTCAGAATTTTACTTCCGAAAGGCTTTTTCTCTACAAATTAATTGGCAATATTATTTCCATCCGCCGCCCAAGTCTCTGTAAACATGAACTGCAGCATTTAATTGTTCTTTTTTAGTATCGATTAATTCTAGTTTTGCTTCTAATGCATCTCTCTGCGTCATCAAAACTTCAAAATAATCCACTCTAGCCGATTTAAACAAATCGTTAGAAACGTCAATCGAAGTATTTAAAGCGTCAACTTGTTTCGATTTAAGATCGTAACCTTTTTGAAGATTCTCGATCTTAGACATTTGGTTTGAAACTTCTAAATAAGCATTTAAAACCGTACGATCGTAATTGTATAATGCCTGAATCTGTCTTGCGTTGGCACTTGCAAACTCCGCTTTGATTGCATTTCTGTTAATCAAAGGCGCTACAAGATCTCCTGCCAATGAATATAAAAGCGATTCTGGCATGGTGAACAAATAAGAAGGTTTAAAAGCGTTTACTCCAATCGCTGCAGTAATATCCAAAGAAGGGTAAAACTCAGCACGGGCAACTTTTACATCTAGTTTTGCTGCAACCAACTCTAATTCTGCTTGTTTAACATCTGGACGATTCTGCAACAGTTGAGATGGAATTCCAGAACTTACTTGTGCTGGCAATAAACTCAAGAAATTAGTACTGCTTGTTCTTTTGATTTCCTGCGGATATCTTCCTAGCAAAAAGTTGATTTTGTTTTCGTTTTCTTTTATCTGCTGTAAAATATCAAATTCTAAACTTTGTGAAGTTAATACCTCTGCTTCAAATTTCTTAACTCCCAATTCTGTTGCTCTTGCCGCTTGCTTTTGAACTTTTACAATTTCTAAAGCGTTAGTCTGCAATTTGATAGTCTGTTTTACAATATCCAATTGATTGTCTAAGGCCAATAATTCATAATAAGAATCGGCAACTTCGGCGATGAGGTTTGTAATTACAAAGTTTTTGCCTTCTACTGTAGCTAAATATCTGTTTAAAGCTGCTTTTTTAGAATTGCGCAGTTTTTTCCAGATATCTACCTCCCAATTCGCGTAAGCGGCGATAGTAAAATCTCCTAACGGATCTGGTGTCTCAACACCCGGTTTAATCTCAGTTGTAGCATCACCCGCACCTTGGCTGGTATATCTACCCACTTTTTCTACTCCCGCTCCAGCACGTAAACCTGCTGTTGGCAATAAAAGTCCTTTTTTTACACGGATATCATTCTTCGCAATTTCGATTTCTTGCAGAGTGATATTTAGTTCCTGATTATTTTTTAGTGCAACATCGATTAAATCTACTAGATTCTGATCTTTAAAATAATCTTTCCAGTTTAATGCTGCCGTATTGTTATTTGCATCCTGCGTTTGAGCTGTTGCACCAAACGACTCAGGAACTGGTGTACTGGTTGTAACTACTGCCTCAGGTGCAGGGGTTTTACACCCTGCAACTGCTAGACATACAGCCAATGCAATACTATATTGATATGTTTTAACTTTATACATGATTGTTATCAATTTCTTCTGTTAATGGATTTTCTAATTCATGTTTTACCAATTTGTATTTTTCAGCAATTTTGGCAAAAATGAAATACAAGCCCGGAATTACAAATACACCACAAATGGTTCCGATAAGCATACCTCCCGCAGCTGCAGTACCAATTGTTCGGTTACCAATTTTACCTGGTCCCGTTGCAAATGCGAGTGGCAATAAACCTGCAATAAAGGCAAATGAAGTCATCAAAATTGGACGGAACCTTGCTTTTGCTCCTTCCATTGCTGACTGTAAAACTGATAATCCTGCAGCGTGCCTTTGTATGGCAAACTCTACAATCAGTACGGCATTTTTACCTAATAAACCAATCAACATTACCATCGCAACCTGTGCATAAATGTTGTTTTCTAATCCAGTTAATTTCAATAAAAGGAAAGCTCCAAAAATACCTGCTGGCAACGAAAGAATTACTGATAATGGCAGAATGAAACTTTCGTACTGTGCCGCTAATACCAAGTATACGAATCCTAAACAGATTAAGAATACCCAAATTGCTTGATTACCTTGAGCCACCTCATCGGCAGAAATACCTGCCCAGTCAATATCATATCCTCTTGGTAATTTTTCAGCAGCTACTCTCTGAATTACTTTAATCGCTGTACCAGAACTATAACCAGCAGCTGGAGAACCACTAATTTGTGTTGAGGTATACATGTTATGACGTGTAATTTCTGAAAGTCCGTACACTTTTTCTAATTTCATAAAAGCAGAAAAAGGAACCATTTCATCACGATCGTTTTTCACATATAATTTCAAGATATCATCTGGCTGTGCACGATATTCTGGTGAAGCCTGAACAATAACTTTATAGTTGATACCGAATTTAATAAAACTGATCTCGTAGTTACTTCCCACAAGAGTTGACAAAGTATTCATCGCATTTTCGATAGAAACCCCTTTTTGCTGCGCCAAGTCATTATCGACTTTCATCATGTATTGAGGGAAACTAGAACTATAGAAACTAAATACGTTTGATAATTCGGGCTGTTTGTTCAATTCGGCAACAAAGTCATTGTTTACCTGCTCCATTCTCTTATAATCTACAGAACCCGTTTTATCTAGCAAACGAAGCTCAAATCCTCCAGCAGCACCATAACCTGGTACAGCAGGTGGTTGGAAAAACTCGATATTAGCTCCTGTAATATCTTTACATTTTTCTTCCATTTCATGCATAATCTCCACAACAGATTCTTTTCTGTCACTCCAGTCTTTCAAGTTAACCAAACACGTTCCTGAGTTGGCTCCTGTACCTTCAGACAGAATCTCATAACCCGCTAATGAAGAAACCGATTTTACTCCGTCAATATCTTCTGCAATTTTTTGAACTCTTTCAGCAATATTATTCGTTCTCTCTAAAGATGAACCTGGAGGTGTCTGAATTACCGCATAAAACATTCCCTGATCCTCATTCGGAATAAATCCTGAAGGAACCGAACTGCTTATTAAAAATGTTCCAATACAAAAAACTACAAGCGCTAAAATAGTAACCACTCTTCTGTCAACAATTTTACCTAATAAATTCTGGTATTTTCCTTGTGCTAAATTGAATTTTTCGTTGAAAGCATCAATAAATCTATTTGCAGGAGTTGGTTTTTTAGGCTGCCCGTGATTGTTTTTTAACATCATCGCACAAAGCGCAGGCGTCAATGTCAAAGCCACGATACCAGAAAGAATAATCGCCGTTGCCATAGTTACAGAGAACTGTCTGTAGAAAACTCCAACAGGACCAGACATAAACGCAACCGGAATAAATACCGCCGCCATTAAGAATGTAATTGCGATAATTGCACCTGCAATTTCATGCATGGCTTGTTTAGTCGCTTTAAATGGCGAAAGATGTTCTTCTTCCATCTTGGCGTGAACGGCTTCGATAACCACAATCGCATCATCGACGACGACCCCAATTGCTAATACTAAAGCGAATAATGTAATTAAGTTCAATGAAATATCAAAGAATGTCATGAATACAAAAGTTCCAACTAGTGATACTGGTACCGCAATTGCCGGAATAACCGTAGAACGCCAGTCTCCTAAGAAAAGGAATACTACCAAACCTACCAGAATAAAGGCTTCAACCAAAGTATGAATTACTTTTTCGATAGAAGCATCAAGGAATTTAGAAACGTCATACGAAATCTCATAATCCATTCCTTTTGGAAATCTTTGTTTAATTTTTTCCAGTTTCGCTTTAACCTCTTCAATAACCTGATTCGCGTTACTTCCAAATGATTGTTTCAATACGATTGCTGCGGATGGTCTTCCATTCAAATTAGAATAGATATCGTACATCGAGCTTCCAAATTCCACTTTCGCAACATCTTTCAATCTTAAAAGCTCACCATTCGGATTTGCTTTTACTACAATGTTCTCGTACTGTTCTTTTGTTGTAAAACGTCCAGAATATTTCAACACGTATTCAAATGCCTGAGAACGTTTACCAGAACTTTCTCCCGTTTTACCAGGAGAAGCCTCCAAACTTTGACTTGATAATGCCTCCATTACCTCATCAGCAGAAATTTTATAAGCCAACATACGGTCTGGTTTCAACCAGATACGCATTGCATATTCACGTGTTCCTAAGATATCTCCAGAACCAATACCATTAACCCTTTTCAATTCAGAAAGTACGTTGATATCGGCATAGTTATACAAGAACTTCATGTCGGTATTTTTGTCTGTACTGTAAAGGTTCACGTACATCAACATACTTGGCACTTCTCGGGTAATTTTGATACCTTCACGAATTACCAAAGGAGGAAGTTTATTGGTAACAGAAGCCACACGGTTCTGAACGTTAATAGCAGCTTGATTAGGATCTGTACCTAAATTAAACACTACTTTAATAGTTGCTTCCCCGTCATTTCCAGCATCAGAAGCCATATATTTCATTCCTGGAACACCATTCAAGGCTCTTTCCAAAGGAATAACAACCGCCTTGATCATCAACTCACCGTTAGATCCAGGATAATCTGCGGTAACATTCACCATTGGAGGTGAAATGGTAGGGAATTGTGTAATTGGTAAATTTAAAACCGACAACACCCCTAAAAAGACAATAATCAACGATATTACTATCGAAAGAACAGGTCTTTGAATAAATTTATTAAACATTTTTATATTTTTTAAATGATTAAACTTATTGAAGTTTAAAATGTTTCAAGTTTCAGGTTTCAAGTTTTAGGTTAAGTACGTAACTTGAAACTATTAAAACAAAAAACTATTCTGCTTTTAAGCGTAAATGATTGATTACTTCTTTAGGAGATTCGTAATCGAATTTAATCTTGTCGTTTTCTTTTACTTTTTGAACACCTTCAAGTAGGATTCTGTCGTTCTCTGTAATACCGCTTTTGATTACGTACAAATCAGGAATTTCACCTGTGATGGTGATTTCTCTAGAACTAACTTTGTTGTCCTTACCAACCACGAAAACATATTTTTTATCTTGAATTTCGTAAGTCGCTTTTTGCGGAATTACAATAGCATTTTTAAGAGGAACATTCATTTGAACTTGTCCTGTTTCTCCATTTCTAAGTAATTTTCCTGAATTTGGGAATCTTGCTCTGAAAGCGATATTTCCTGTTTCGTTGTTGAATTCACTTTCGATAACCTCAACATTTCCTTTATCTTTAAAAAGTTCTCCGTTTGCTAAAACTAAATTCACTTTGTTATCTGCACGATCTTTAATATGCGTTTCATAACTGATGTATTCTGGTTCAGAAACATTAAAATAAGCAAACATCTGACTGTTGTCTGAAAGGCTTGTCAATAATTCTCCTTCATCGATTAAACTTCCAAGTTTTAAAGGAATACGATCGATTGTTCCGTCAAACGGAGCTCTAATTTCTGTGAATGATAAATGAAGTTTTGCCAATGCAACTTCAGCTTTTGCAGATTGCAATTTTGCTTGAGCTACACTTAATTCGTTTTTAGAGACGATATTTTTATCAGCCAGTAATTTTGAATTTTGTAATTCAATTTCTACTGATTTTTGTTCTGACTGCGCTTTTAACAATTCTGCCTGATACATGTTTGGCATAATTTTAAACAACAGTTGTCCTTTTTTTACAAACTGTCCTTCGTCAACATATATATTTTGTAAAAACCCTTTTTCTTGGGCGCGAAGTTCGATATTACGAACCGATCTAATTTGTGAAACGTATTCTTTGGTAAACGAAGTATCAATTCTAACCGGATTAGTAACGGTAAATTTTTCAACTTCTTCTTTTTCTTCTTTTTTAGATGTGCAGCTCGTTAAGCACACCAAGGCCATTAAGCCTGTGAAAACAATGATTTTTTTCATGATTTAGTTTGGAAATTAAGCGATTGAATGCTTTGGAATAAAAATTCCTTTTGGATGTTAAAATGCATCAGTCAGCCTTAGTCCAGACCATAACTTTCATATAAGCGGAAGTAGAAAAAATATACAACAGCAAGATACGCAGAGATCAAAACTCAGGTAACCGATGTATACTTTAGAATCAAATTCTTAATACTCGTTGAGTAATATAGATAGGATTTGAATGCCCAAATATAGGCGCAGAAAATTTTAAACGATTGGAATCATTCGCTGCAGACTGATCTGAAAGTGCCAGATACAAAGTGTCTACCAAACTGTACGAAGCAGTAAAATATTTGTTCGTAAGTAAATCAACATCTTCGCCTCCAACAAGATCTTCTTCTAAATCAATATCTGTAGCTTCTTCAATTGTTGAGCTTCCGCGATCTTGATTAGTAAATTTAACCCTGTGTTTTTGTAGATGATGGTGATTATGAGGACCAAAAGTATTTGCATTCAAATATTGGCCTCCGCCAAACAGAAGCATATTCATGAATACTAAAAATACTATTAACTTTCTCATTTCGGTGCGAAAGTAATAAAAGAATTAAAACAAAAAAAGATTTTTTAACAAGCTTTAACAGTTACATAAAATGAAAACGTTTTCGGTAACTTTTTATATGAAGATTAGATGAAGAAAAGCAACATCCGATTCAAAAAATGCAATATAAACAACTACAAAACAAATATTTATACAAACAAAAAAATTACTTTTCTATAGCTTAATTTCCATTATTGTAAATTCCTGTCCAGCTTTGACAAATGTTTTACGAGTATCTATAAGTCCCAATTTTTCATAAAAAGACTTTTTGTTGCTTCTGGCATTACACCAAACTTTTTGCAAATCTTTACTTTTTGCAAATTCCAAAATATATTTTAAGAGATAAGACGCAATTCCTTTTCCTTGATATTCTTCTAAAGTAGCCAGTTTTCTAAACTGCATTTCTTTCCCTTCAATAAAACAAGAAACTATAGAAACTAATTGATCATCTTCAAAAAAGCCAAAATGAAATCCAGCATCGTCTTCGTCTAACTTTACAAATTCGAAAGGCTGTTCTGGCCACATTACTTCATGACGAATCTGCCAAGTATCTGATGCTTTTATTGCTTTAATTTCCATAAGTATCTATTAAATCTTTCCAAAAATAATTCATTTTAATCTGAATAGAAAAAGTAAAACAAAAATCAGACATGGCTAACTATCAAAACTTTACATAAAAATAAATCAGACAAATCATTCAATTCTAATCTATTATGTTTATTTTTATAGTACCAAAATCAAACAGCTTCCGTTATGAAAAAATTCTTTTTAGCAGCATTTTTATGTATTTGTGCCAATGGATTTGCGCAATTAATACAAATAGGACCGCAATTTTCGACCAATATTACTTCTGTCGATGCAAAAAACTTCAGCTCCGATCATACGAATACAGGAATTGGCTTTGCCGCTTTTGCTAGAGTAAATCTTACCGTTTTTTATGCGCAAGGCGAATTTGGTTATGCCCAAAGTAATTTCAGCGTTTTTCAAGACGGAAGAGGAGAAACCGAATTTAAACTCTCTGGAACCGATGCCACTTTAATTGCCGGTTTTAAAATCATTCCGCTTGGAAAAATAGGTAATGTAAGAGTTTTTGCGGGATACAATTGGAAGAATTATTCAGACATAAGCAGCAATAACAATCTTAATTCTATTGCTTTTGAAAGAAACAATCACAGCGTGCTTGGAGGTGTTGGAGTTGATGTTTGGAGGCTGACTTTTGACATAAGGTATCTTGCAGGACTTACCGATATAGATGCTTCTAATGGAGAAATTAAAACTGGAGTAACAAACTTTTCACTAGGATTTAAATTTTTATAAAACATAAAGCCATAAAAAAAGGGAATCAGTTGATTCCCTTTTTTTATTAAATTTTAACGTAATAACTTTCCTCGTTATCATCTTTTATCTTTTCGACTCCGTTTTCAGTCTTAACCGCTACATTAATAACATGTAATATGTTTGCTTTTTCGTTAATACTACAGTTCCAAACTGTTCCATCTGAAAGAATAATCTCTGAGAATACTGATACTGTAGTGCTATTATCATTGTAAACTAAATTTTCTGTTTTTAGAAGTTTCTTTACTTTCGTCTTTTTATCTACTTCATAAAACAATATTTCGTTTTCTTTAATTTCGATCAATTCATCAAAACTAGATTGACTACTGTCTGGCGATGCTGTTGTTGACCAAACTGGTTGACTTCCTGTTCTTTTCCAAGTTCCTAGAACGTTGCTTAAAATTTCTTTTCTCAACAGTCCGCGCAAAGTATCTACTTTACTAACAGCATCTTTTCCAATCTCATTGTCTGGTTTAATTCTTGCTGCTAAAGAGAATAAATCTATTGCCTTTACGAAATCAGCTTTTTTGTAGTAGGAAACTGCTAATTCGTATTTACTTTTTTGAAATGCGGTTTTTTGATCATTTTGTCCAAAGAACGGAAATGTATTTAACAATACAATAAACACAAAAAAATTTTTCATTAGGGGCGGGGTATTTTCTTAGTATTCTGCAAACCTAGTCTATTTTAGAGAAATATTCCTATATTTTTCTATATTTTAGACATTTTTAATGGTTTTCAAAAAAATAAAGCTGCTTTACTAAATAAAACAGCTTTATTTTTTATTTTATTAAAATTTAAATAATTATTTAACATTTAAAATATTATTTTCGGGAGTCGCATCCATAAAAATACCTCCATCTAACTGAATTTGGGCTATTTTCTTTGCACTTTTCAGAATTATTTTGGCTGTTTTTTGATTTTTCTCCCAAATTGCAGGCGTTTGATGAAGTGTGACTTTCGATTTGTCAGCATAAGTAATAATAACGTCAAACGGAATTGCAAAACCTCCAATATTATCTATTGTTATAGTTTTTTTATCAGCAGAAATACCTTTTACAGCGATATCTAAATAGTTGTTGGTAAAAAACCAATTATTAAAAAACCAATTTAAATTCTTGCCTGTTGCAGTATTAAACGAATTAAAATAATCCCATGGAATTGGATGCTTTCCATTCCAATTATCCATATAAGTATGTAAAGCCTTCTTAAACAAATCTTCTCCTAACAGGTCTTTCAAAGCCAAATAAGAAAGAGAAGCCTTACCGTAAGAATTGTTTCCATAACCTGCTCCAGAAACCTGTGTAGACATTGTTATAATCGGCTGATCTTGTTCTGAAGATCGATCGTTTATATAGTGTTTTACTCTGAATTCTTTATAAAAATTATCCGCAGCTTCTTTGCCATGTTCGGCAATTCCGATTAAATATTCAAAAGTTGTCGCCCATCCTTCGTCCATAAATGCGTAACGCGTTTCATTGATTCCCATATAAAAAGGGAAATAAGTATGTGCTACTTCATGATCTTGAACTAACTGTGCAAAAATAGGATCGCCCATTTGCGAGTCGTTGCACATCATTGGATATTCCATATCGGCAAAACCTTGAAAAGCCGTCATTTTTGAAAACGGATACGGAACTCCCGGCCAATTGTTAGAAAACCAATCTAAAGCATATTGATTATTCTTTACAGAATTTACAAAATCTGTTCCTTTAACATCGTAAGCCGCCTGAACGCTAGCACGACGATTTGTTTTCTTGTCGACAACAACACTGCTAGCATCCCATAAATAATGGTCGCTTAAACCAAAACATACATCGGTTATGTTTTTAGCTTCAAACTTCCAGACATTCCAATCATATTGTTTCGTTACGATACCGCTTTTCATTTCCTGCTCGTTTGCAATGTGTAAAATTTCATCTGTTGTGTATGATTTTTTCAAACGTGAAGCAAACTCAGGCTGTAAAACCTCATCTGGATTCAATAAATCTCCTGTTGCATAAACAACATAATTTTTGGGTGCTTTTACAGAAAAAACATAATCATTAAAATCATTATAAAATTCTTGACGATCTGTATGAGGTAATCTATCCCAGCCATTATAATCGTCAAAAACAGAAACGCGAGGATAACTATACGCTACAAAAAAAGTAGTTTCGTCAATCTGCCCTTCACGCCCACTCTCTTTAGATAAAGGATAATTCCACTGAATATTTATGGTAGTTTTTGAATGCGGTAAAATCGGTTTCTGCAATTTCACATTTCCAACCGTTCCCCATTTTCTAGCGTCTTCTTTGTATACTTCATTTTCAACTTTTAATGAAGTAATTGTTAATCCGTCGCTTAAAAAATCTTCGCTCACATCGTTTCCACGAGACGAAGTAGGTTTATGAAGATTATTTACAAAACGAATAACTAAGTTTCTTAAAGTATCTTTACTATTGTTTTCGTAAATAATGGTTTCTGTTCCCGAAACCAATCTTGTTTTAGGATCAACAGAAATTTCCATATTATATTTTCCGCGGTTCTGCCAATAGTTTACACCAGGTTTTCCATCTTTAGAACGTGTGCCGTTCTCGTAGGCTTTTTTTATATTTCGAGGCATGTAAAGCTCTTGAGCAATAGCATCTTGGGCAAAAAGAACGAATGTTATTAATGCAAATTGTAAAAATCTCTTTTTCATAAATGATTTTTATGTCTTTAAATTGTTTGGTATATAATAAGACTGTTTTTTTAAAACAATGTTACAAATTTAATTATTAATTGTTAATGGTGAATTGTGAAATGCGAGTCGTGAAATGTGAAATGCGAAAAACATTCATTTCACATTTTACATTTCACATTTCACATTTTGCATTTTACATTTTGCATTTTGCATTTTACATCTCACATCTCACAAAAAAGAAAAACCGTCTATCACCAAAAGCAACAGACGGCATCTACAATTAATATATAACTTGATGGCTACAAAATATAATCTCTATTAATAAAATTCGATTCTTTGCTGTTAAGCAATTCCTGCAGAATCTCATTATTATAATCAATATCTTTTGAAGCTACAAACGTACGGATTGAGAATGAACGCAAAGCATCTGGAATACTCAAAGTTCCTACAGCAGAATCTTTTCTTCCTGTGAAAGGGAAAGCATCTGGCCCTCTTTGGCAAGAACTGTTGAGGTTTACTCTACAAACTAAATTAACCAAAGCATCAATAAGCGGAGCCAATGTTTTTATGTCTTTACCAAACAAACTTACTTGCTGCCCATAATTTGATTCTGCCATATCGTTTAAAGGTTCTTTTATGTCTTTAAAAGAAAGTACAGGAACAACTGGCCCAAACTGTTCTTCGTGGTAAACACGCATTTCTTTATTTACTGGATATAAAACTGCTGGAAAAATATAATTATCAGTATGTTTTCCCCCTTTTTCATTGATTACTTTAGCTCCTTTGTGAAGAGCATCATCAATTAAACCTTGAATATATTTTGGTTTGTCTGTTTCTGGAAGCGGCGTTAAAGAAACTCCTTTTTCCCACGGATTTCCGAAAAGCAAACTATCTACTTTCTCTGCAAAACGTTTGTTGAATTCTTCCGAAATTGATTCATGAACATACAACACTTTTAAAGCCGTACAACGCTGTCCGTTAAAAGACAAACTTCCTGTGATACATTCCTGAATAGCCAAATCCAAATCGGCATCTGGAAGAATAATTGCTGGATTTTTAGCTTCTAAACCTAAGATTAAACGCAATCTATTTTTGTTAGGGTGCTGATCTTGTAAAGCAATCGCCGATTTACTGTTTCCAATTAATGCCAAAACATCAATTTTTCCAGATTTCATTATTGGAGAAGCTACTTCACGTCCTCTACCATAAACAATATTGATTACACCTTTTGGGAAACTGCTTCTGAACGCTTCTAACAATGGCGAGATACATAAAACACCATGTTTAGCAGGTTTGAAGATTACCGTATTCCCCATAATCAAAGCTGGAATAAGCAATGAGAAAGTTTCGTTTAAAGGATAATTATATGGTCCTAGACACAAAACTACTCCAAGAGGTCCACGTCGAATCATGGCGTTTACACCTTGCACTTTTTCAAAATGTGAACTGCGTCCGTTTAATTCCTTGTAGCTTGCAATGGTATCGTAAATATATTCTACCGTTCTGTCGAATTCTTTTTGCGAATCTCCCAATGATTTTCCAATTTCCCACATTAAGTATTTCACTACTTCTTCGCGGGTTTCTTTCATTTGTTTCACAAATTTCTCCATGCATTTAATACGATCTACCACTTTCATTGTAGGCCATAAACCTTGTCCCATATCATAGGCATTGGTTGCAGCTTCGACAACTTCTGCGGCTTCTTTTTCTCCCATAAAAGGGATAGATCCTAATAAAGTCGGTGAATATTTTTCTGTTGAAGAAATAGTTGAAAACACAGGTGTGGTTTGCCCTGTCCATTGTTTCAATTCTCCATTTACAAGATAGGTATCTTGGTTTATCAGCGCATTAATCTGATATTCTTCTGGTATAAAACTCATAATTTGGTTGTTTAATGGTCTGGTAATTCTATTTTCAAAAGAAAAAAGAGGCTTTTTTATTGCCTCTTCTTCTTTTATGGTTGTACTGTTTCGCCTTCCCAATCCAGGATACCTCCAAGCAGATTGTAAGCGTTTTCGATACCCAATTCGTTCATAATCTGACACGCTTTTGCGCTTCTAGCTCCAGAACGACAGTATACGTAATAATTTTTATTTTTGTCTAATTCTTCGATTTCATAGATAAATGCCTGCCCTTTATTGATATCAATATTTAGAGCATTCTCAATGTAGCCGTCATTAAATTCGTCTTCAGTTCTTACATCAAGTATAACTGCATTTTCGTCAGCCTCTAACTGAGCAACCCAATCTTCTTGTGATAAATTCATAATAAAATGTGTTTTTGTAAAATTACGACGTTTCTCCATATGAAAAACGTACCAAATGCGATTTCGATTATTATTCTCAGAAAACGTTTTAGAGAAAGTATTATAATCAGTGAATTACAAATTTACTTACTATTTTCAAAAATTCAGCCTACAAAATCGATAGAAAATTAGATTTTTTCATTTACCCCAAAAATGCTCAAATCTAGTTTTATGACAATTAATACCATTTGAATCCATTATCTTTGTAAAAAATTATAATTTTTAATCTCTTTTTGATAAAAGTTTAAATATTAAAAAGTGACATCTGTTTGTTCGAGCAAAGTCGAAAACCAAAACATCTCAACTGTGCCCGATGTGACAAAATCAATAAAATACAATGGAACATTCATTAAAAACCATATTCCCTAATTTCTCTAACGAACTTATTGATACAATCGAAGAAAACGGAAGTCTTCAGGATTTTGAAGCCGGAACAATTTTAATGCGTACCGGACAGTATATTAAAAATACCGTTTTGATTATTAAAGGTAAAATCAAAATCTATCGTGAAGGCGAAGATGGCGGAGAATTTTTAATGTACTACTTACAACCAGGACAAGCCTGTGCAATCTCGATGATTTGTACTGCCAAAAGCGAAAAAAGCCAAATTATGGCAAAAGTGGTCGAAGATGTTACCGTTATGATGATTCCGTTACAATTGATGGACAAATGGATGATGGAACATAGAAGCTGGTACGAATTTGTAATTGAAACCTACAGAAGCCGTTTTGAAGAAGTTCTCGAAGTAGTTGATAATATTGCTTTCCGTTCTATGGATGAAAGACTAGAATTTTACCTAAAACGCCACTCTGATGCTTGTGGCTGTTCTGAAGTGAATCTCTCACACCAAGAAATCGCAACCGAATTAAATACCTCGCGCGAAGTAGTTTCCAGATTACTCAAAAAAATGGAACAGCGAGGTTTAGTCAAACTCAACAGAAACCAGATTGAATTATTGAAATAGTTTTTTTTAGCCACAGATTAAAAGGATTATTAGGATTTCTTTTTATTAAGAATAGAAAAATCCATCTAATCCTTTTAATCTGTGGCTAAAATATTTCCTGTTGTCAGGCTGAGCGAAGTCGAAGCCTCGCAAAGCATTTCGACTTCGCTCAATTTGACAAAATAATTCGTGAATTCGTGGCGAAAAAAAAGCTTCTGTGATAAATGTTACTGTAGGATTCTAATTTCCGAGGCAACTTTGCATTAAAACAAATGCAATGGAATATTTAGGATTTTTTGCCTCAATCATAATCGGAATCTCGCTTGGCTTAATTGGTGGTGGCGGTTCTATTTTGACTATTCCAATTTTAGTTTATTTATTTGAAGTAAATCCTGATCAGGCTACTTCTTATTCTTTATTTATTGTGGGATTAACAGCATTGTTTGGAAGTTACAGCCATTATAAAATGGGAAATCTGAAGCTGAAATCGGCTTTGTATTTTGCAGTTCCTTCTGTTATTTCTATTTTAATCATTCGTGAAGTAATCTTCCCTCAAATTGCATCAACTCTGTTTTCAGTTGCATCTTATACCATTTCAAAAGATTTTCTTATTATGATTGTCTTTTCTATATTGATGATTACAGCTGCTATTTCTATGATTAAAAAAAATCAGCCCGAAATAACAGCAGCAGAAACCAATTATCCGCAACTTAGTTTAATTGGCTTTTTGGTCGGAATCGTAACTGGATTTCTAGGCGCTGGCGGCGGATTCTTGATTATTCCAGCCTTGCTTTTTTTCGCTAAACTGCCCATGAAACAAGCTGTTGGCACTTCTCTGTTAATTATTACCATAAATTCCTCAATAGGTTTTGCCGGAGATTTATACATTGGAACACCTATAAATTATACTTTTCTTTTAAGCGTTTCTGCAATGGCCTTAATCGGAATGATGATTGGAAGCCAGCTTTCTAAAAAAATAGATGGCACAAAATTAAAACCTCTTTTTGGATGGTTTGTCCTCGTAATGGGATTTTATATCATTGCCAAAGAAGTTTTATTCTAACCGTAATTTCAAAACTTTTATTTAGTTTCACTTGTAGAGTAATCTTTGTCAAAGTTTATAACTTTGACAAAGATGAAACTAAAACCTTCAAATCTCTCCAAACTTATCTTTATAGCGTTCCAACTCAATTTCGGTTCTCGAAAGCAGTTTTTCTAATAACTGAATTTTGTCTTCATAAAGCTCTTTAAGTACCGAAGAATTATCGGCATTAATCAAAATACTGCCGTTATTGTTTCCTGTTATTTTGTTGTAATTATTAAAATATTTATCGTAATCAAAACTAATTATATCCTCAACGCTGACATCTAAAATCCTTCCTATTTCAACCAATTTTTCGTAACTCAAAGAAGTCTTTCCTTTTTCAATTTTACTGTAACCTGCCTGAGTTACACCTAATCTTTCTGCCATATATTCTTGAGTATAATTTTTTAACTCTCTAATGTTTCTAATCTTGTTTTTAATTGTTGTGGCCATAATTTTTTAATCTGATTTGGGGTCATGTATAGTTAAAACAGCCAGCCGTTAAATTACAACGGCTTAACTACACTTATTTTTGGGTATTATTACTGAAGCTTCATCAATAAAGAAATATGATAAGCATTTTTGTTAATTCTTTCTTTTGGTAATAAAATAACCGTACATCAAAGCTGCCATTATGAAAATAAAGTCATATTGGGAAATAGTAAATTCAAACATTTCTGATTTTTTTTTGTTAGGCAGTTCTTTTTACACTTCTTTCAAACTGAAGATCTAAATAGTAATCGATCTGTTTTCCAACCAATATACGGTCCTCTGGTGCTATTTTGGTTTTAATTTCTTTTTGGTAAATATCTTTAACAAAAAGAAAATATACAAACTCAGTTTTATCATTAAACCTCGCAGCTATAATAAAAGCATAGCATAAAATTGATGGAATAATATAATAGAGATCCATTATATTAGAAAATAGCATACAATAATATGCAGCAGCAGTTACGGCAATAAAAGCACCATTTTCAAGAAAATACTTTTTCTTTTTTTTGAGCAGTCCAAGTTCTTTAATTTCGTCAAATTGATACTGCCAGTTTTTAGATTTATAACGAAATCTAACCTCATCGGAAAAAATTGTTAAAGGCATAATTAAGTAGGTAAAATAGCTTTACGCTTTTAGTAAAAATGAATTGCTAAAAATTTTTTAGGGGGAAAAAATTCTTAGATACGCAATATTAAGCATTAACTGCTTTTTTTTCTTACAGTACAGCTTATAGAATATAACTATCAGTTGTAATTAAATCTTTCGTAAAAATTATCATACACTTTTAACTGCCAAAATATATTTATTCTTAGAAGACAATAATTTGGGCGTTTCCTTCGGCCGGGCTATCCGCTTTATTCCCGATTAACAAAAACTACGGCTAAAAAGCCTTGTTTTTCTAAATCGGGAGATACCGCTCCTATCCCTAACGCAGACTCAGGTAAAATGACGTTTTAGTCTTTAAAATTTTCAATCAATTGCCTCCAGCTTTAGCTGGAGGTAAAAAACATTTTTAAAAAAGGCTTTAGCCAAAATCGCAAAGTTTGGCTAAAGCCTTAATTCAAATTCAAACAAAAAACCTCCAGTTAAAACTGGAGGCAATTCATTTTTATCTTTTGGTTTTCTATTATTTTTTTAGTAGTTTTTCTAAATATTCTACTTTTTCTTTTTCAGCCTGAACTAATCGCTCGTAAAGTTCAACCACTTTATCTAAAGGATTAAAAGTTGCATACATTCCTTGATTAAAACTATTTCCTTGACTTGAACTATTATCATAAAAATTATTAAAGAAATTGAAAACAGATTCTTCCGAAAAATTTTCAATTGCTTCAATAGTAACACCAAGTGCTTTTGCTATTTCAGTCAATTTTTCTTTATCAATTGTTTCGCTAGCTTCAATATTCGAAATAGTCTGCTGGCTTAAACCAATTGCAATTGCCAAAGCTTCTTGTTTCATTCCTTTAAGCTCTCTAATTCGGCTTATGTTTCGTCCTATATGTTTTGGTTTTGCTGTTGTGCTCATAATTCAAAGATATTTAAAATTCTTGAAAAATTATCTGATTGGTAAAAATACATATTTTTCTCACTATAAAATTAAATTACCTCCAGCTTTAGCCAGAAGTAAACAAATGTATATGAAAAGGCTTTAGCCAAAATCGCAAAATTTGGCTAAAGCCCAATTCAAATTAAAATAAAAAACCTCCCGTTAAAACTGGAGGCATTTGATTATATTTTCAAAATATTAATTCGTGAAAATTCGTGCAATTAGTGGCTACAAAAAAAATCAATGTTCCCCATACCCAATATCATCCATTTTCCCACTGAAAACACGATATTGAATAACAAAATAAATAATCACGAGAAACAAAGCGATAAAAAACCAACTCATACCTGCATTTAATCCGTATTCATGAGCTGCTGTGTTGTAAATCGTTAAAGACGGATTCACTTTATTGGTTGAAGGCAAAACATTCGGGAAAATAGAAACTGCCGTAGAAGCAAATCCTCCAACTAAAAACAAAGTCGAAAACAGAAATCCGTGACCGTCTTTTTTAAAGGAACGAACTTTAAACAATCCCGCAATTCCGACAAAAGTCATTAAAGGAAAAAACCAAAGAATCGGATTTTCAACAAAATTATGAAACGGTTTCGGCTCGATAAAATGCCAAATTCCCAAAGAAATAAAGACTAAAATCAACAAAACAAAGTTCAGTCTAAAAACTACATTTTTCAATTTCGGATTCAGAGCAGAATTTGTTTTATAAATAATCCAGTTTGCACCGTGAATCGTCAACGCCACAACACTCACGATTCCTAAGAAAAGCGTAAACCAGTCAATAATTCCCAATTCATCTGCTTGCGGACTAAAAGTAGGATTCCATAAAGGCAAAAAGAAAAAATGCGCTTCTTGCGTAGAAACTCCATTCTGAACCATTCCGAGATTGACACCACGAACTATATTTCCTAAAGCAATTCCGAAGAAAAGAGCCAAAAGCAAACTCGCGATTCCGAAAGCTTTATCCCAAATGCTTTCCCACATATGATTGTGAATTTGTCCGCGCATTTCCAATCCAATGGCACGGAAAATCAAAAGCCATAAAATCATAATCAAAGGCAGATAAAATCCGCTGAAAGATGATGCATATAAAGTCGGAAAAGCAAAAAACAAAACTCCTCCCGCTGCAATCAGCCATACTTCATTGGCATCCCAAAACGGACCAATGGCATTGGTAATTGCTTTTTTATCTTTTTCTGTATCAGCAAAAAATAAATGAATAATTCCTGCACCAAAATCGTAACCGTCTAAAACCAGATAAACGGCCAGAATTCCCATTAAAACTACGTACCAAAAAAATTCCATACTTATATTTTTTCTGTTGAAAGTTCCACATGACGCGGACCTTTATTGATAATTTTTCCAATTAAAAGCAAAAACAACATTCCCAGTAAAAGGTATAAACCGATAAAACCAAGCAATGTAAACAAGGTATTTCCTGATGAAACCGTCGGTGAAGCTCCGGCTGCTGTTCTCAATAAATTGTAAACTAGCCAAGGCTGTCTTCCTAATTCTGCCGTATACCAACCCGTTGTATTGGCAATGTACGGAAACGGCATCATGAACATTAGAGACCATAAAATCCATTTGGTTTCAAACAATTTTCCTCTAATTAATTGAAAAAGCGAAAGCACCATCAATCCAATAAAAACTGTTCCGAGTCCAACCATAATATGATAAGCATAATACAAACCAGAAATATTCGTTGGATGCAAGTCTTCTTCAAACTGGTCTAAACCTTTTATTTCCTGATCCCAGTTTCCATAAGTCAGGAAACTTAGAATGTTTGGAACAGCGATTTTATTATCCAGTTTTTTATCTTTTACATCGGGCTGACCGATTAAAACAATTTCTGAACCTTTCTTTTCGGTATGAAAAATTCCTTCCATTGCGGCAAAAGTCACCGGTTGGTATTTTACCACATTTTTAGCCAATAAATCTCCTGTTGGAACAGCCACAATAACACTTGAAATCAATCCAAAAATAACGCCTGTCTTCAAGAACAATTTGCCAAAAGAAACATTTTTATTGCTTAAAATATAGAAAGCTCCAATTCCAGCCACAACAAAAGAACTCGTTACCAAAGAAGCGGCTTGATTGTGTAAATATGAAGGCCAAAGCCAAGGATTTAAAAATAAAGCTTGAAAATTATTTAGAACAAATTTTCCATTTTCGAGGATTTCATAACCAACTGGATTCTGCATCCAAGAATGTGTGGCAATAATTAGGTAACCACTCGCCCACGAACCAATCATGATTAATAATCCAGTTACAAAATGCCATTTATGTCCGAGTAGTTTTTCTCCGAATAAAAATAATCCAAGAAAAGAAGATTCTAAAAAGAAAGAAAACATTCCTTCCATCGCTAATGTCTGACCAATGATTCCGCCCGTTAATTCGGAGAATTTTGCCCAGTTGGTTCCAAATTGAAACTCCATCGGAATTCCGGTTACAACACCCATTGCAAAATTGAGGGCAAAGATTTTCATCCAGAAATGGGTGGCGTGATTGTATTGTTCATCTTTAGTTTTGAGATATTTCCACTTGAAGTACACAATGATCAACGAAAGACCCATTGTAAGTTGCGGAAAAAGATAATGAAAAGTGATCGTGAAGGCAAATTGCATTCGATCATAAAAGAGCATTTCTTCCATAATGGTAATTTGTTTATGAAGTTCCACAAATTTAACCATTAGAACCCGAATTAACCTCCTTTAAAAAAAGTTTATCGCCCGATATTTGTTAAACTTTTCAACAATTTAAAGGGTGAAAATGACACTTGTCATTTTTTGCGTTAGGTACAGTTTGTCATTTCGAACGAAGAGAGAAATCTTCGCAAGTAACTCCGCAACGAGAAGCCATTCTTTTTCGAGCTCCTTACGAAGATTTGCTTCGCCTGTTCGCTATCGTTCGAGTCTCCTTCGTCGAAATTACAGGATTGCATGTAGATTTACATGATCAAACATAGCCCGTGGTTTCAACCACGGGAACACAATGCATATCCGATACGTTTCCTGCGGTTGAAACCGCAGGCTATGTTTGATTTTGATTACGCGAGTTATGTTTTGTTATTTTTCTAAAATACCTTTTTGAACACTTTCATTAATCAAACCTTCAGCATAATACCATATCGATTCTGAACCATTTTTAATAACGCTTTTCTTTTCATAGACTTTATCATATTTCACTCCAAACTCCTTCCAAGTTCCACCGTTGTTTGATGTGTTTTGCAGCAAAGGCTCTAATCTGTCCATTGATCTTGCAAATTTGGCTTCGTTGGTTTCTCCTGCTTCAAATTCTTCCCAGATTGCAATTAATTCTTCGGCTTGTTTTTCTGGAAGCAAACCAAAAATTCTATTGGCGGCTAAACGTTCTTCATCTGTATTGTCATGACTTTTAACAGTATCATAAATGAAAACGTCGCCAGCGTCAATTTCGACAATATCATGAATTAAAACCATTTTTACGACTTTCAAAACATCAATGGGTCCATTGGAGTGTTCTGCTAAAACGATTGCCATCAAGGCCAAATGCCAGCTGTGTTCTGCGTCATTTTCGCATCTATCGCTGTTGAATAATTTTGTCTTGCGCTGAATGTATTTTACTTTATCAATTTCTTTTATAAAAGCAATTTGATCTAATAAGTCCTGTGTATTCATTTTCTTTTTTGTTTTAAAATGACATTCGTCATATGCAAAATTAAAGCTTAAAGCGTAATTGCTCAACTTAAAATTAAGTTATCTCAATCGAATATGGCAAACTGCGCTTTTTTTTACACAAAAACCTAATTTCTGTAACATTAGTCACCTATTTTTTTAAAAAACAAAGTTACCTTTGTATCCCATCATTTTTACAATACCTATCATGAAAATAGAACAAATTTACACCGGATGCCTCGCTCAAGGTGCATATTATATCACTTCAAATGGCGAAGCGGCCATTATTGATCCGCTTAGAGAAATTCAGCCTTATCTGGATCGTTTAGAGCGTGATGGCGTTAAACTAAAATATATTTTTGAAACGCATTTTCACGCCGATTTCGTTTCGGGCCACGTTGATTTAAGCAAAGAAACAGGAGCTCCAATTGTTTACGGACCAAATGCTGCCTGCGAATTTGACTGCATTTCTGCAAAAGACGGACAGGAATTTAAAATCGGAAAAATAACTATTAAAGTATTGCATACTCCGGGACATACTATGGAAAGCACTACTTTTTTACTGATTGATGAAAACGGAAAAGATCATGCCATTTTCTCTGGAGATACTTTGTTTATTGGTGATGTTGGACGTCCAGATTTAGCGCAAAAAGCGGCTGGAATGACACAAGATCAATTGGCTGGAATTTTATATCATTCGTTAAGAGATAAAATCATGACTTTGGCTGATGACGTAATCGTTTATCCAGCGCATGGTGCAGGAAGTGCTTGCGGAAAAAACATGAGCAAAGAAACTGTTTCTACTATCGGAAATCAAAAAGCGACAAATTATGCTTTGCGCGCTAATATGACCGAAGAAGAATTTATCAAAGAAGTAACTGACGGTTTATTGCCTCCTCCTGCCTATTTCAGCATGAATGTCGCGATGAACAAAGGTGGATACGAAAGCTTTGAAACTGTTTTAAACAACGGAATGAAAGCTATAAACGTAAAAGATTTTGAAGCTGTAGCTGAAGAAACTGGTGCTTTAATTCTGGACACAAGAAGTGCAGCTGATTTCAGTAAAGGATTTATTCCGCAGTCTATTAATATCGGAATCAATGGTGATTTTGCGCCGTGGGTTGGAACTCTAATTGCCGATGTAAAACAGCCAATTATATTGGTTACCGCCGCTGGCATGGAAGAAGAAACGGTAACTCGTTTAAGCCGTGTAGGTTTTGATACGATTATTGGACATTTGGAAGGCGGTTTTGAAGCTTGGCAAAATGCAGGTTTCGAAATAGACACTGTAAACCGAATTACAGCAGAGCAATTTGCAAATGAATTTAAACTTGGCGAAGACAAAGTAATAGATATTCGTAAAGAAACAGAATATGAAGCAGAACATATTGACGATGCTTACAGCAAACCTCTGGCTTATATTAATGACTGGGTAAAAGACATTAATCCAAATGAGCATTTTTATCTGCATTGCGCAGGAGGCTACAGAAGTATGATTGCTGCCTCTATCCTTCAAGCAAGAGGTTTCAGAAATTTCTCTGAAGTTGAAGGCGGTTTTGGTGCAATTTCTAAAACCAATGTTCCTAAATCTGATTTTGTTTGCCAAAGCAAAGTATTAAAATAATTAAAGGTTCTGAGTTGCTAAGATTCTAAGGTTCTAAGATTTTTGACCTTTGGGACTTAACAACTCAGAATCTAAAGAAACTTAGAACCTTAGAATCTTAGTACCTTAGAACCTAAAAAAATATGTTAGAAATCATTAAAGAACCATGGCCTTGGTACGTAGCAGGCCCTTTGATTGGATTAACTGTTCCAATTTTATTAATTATCGGAAACAAATCTTTCGGGATTAGTTCTTCTCTTCGTCATATTTGTGCGGCTTGTATTCCTGCAAATATTTCATTTTTTAAATACGACTGGAAAAAAGAAAGTTGGAATTTATTCTTTGTTTTAGGAATATTTCTAGGCGGTTTTATCACTGCTCATTTTTTATCGAATCCAAATCCTATAGAGATTGCTCCTGAATTATCAGAGAAATTAGCAACTTACGGAATCACAGATCATAGTGGTTTGGTTCCTGCACAATTATTTTCTTGGGAAAGTTTATTAACGCTTCGCGGATTTATTATGATTGTGGTTGGTGGATTTTTAGTTGGCTTCGGAACTCGTTACGCTGGCGGATGTACAAGCGGGCACGCAATTATGGGATTATCAAACTTACAATGGCCTTCATTGGTAGCTACAATTTGTTTTATGATTGGTGGTTTTGTAATGGCACTTTTGATTTTACCTTATATTCTTTCACTTTAAAATTTAGAAAATGAATTTAGAAAATAAAAATATAGACGGCGAAGGAATCAACGCAAGCCAGAAAAAAGAAACTGCATTAGGAAATCTTAAGTATTTAGTTGTTGGTATCTTTTTCGGAATTGTATTCGTAAAAGCAGAAATCATCAGCTGGTTTCGTATTCAGGAAATGTTCAATCTAGAGTCATTTCACATGTATGGCGTAATTGGATGCGCTGTCGTAGTTGGATTAATATCAGTACAATTGATTAAAAAATTCAATATCAAAACTCTTGATGGCGAAAAAATCGAAATCCAACCAAAGACTTTCAGCAAAGGACAAATTTACGGTGGCTTATTATTCGGTTTCGGATGGGCAATTACTGGAGCTTGTCCAGGTCCGCTTTTTGCTCAAATTGGTACAGGAGCTACAGTAATTGTAGTTACTTTGGTTAGCGCCATTGCTGGAACTTGGGTTTATGGTTTGATTAAAGATAAATTGCCTCATTAAAAAATGAATACAACAGAAAAGCTATCTCTAAGAAAAGCAAATCTTTCAGAAATACCTCAAATCTGGGAAATACTGCAAGATGCAATTGAACAAAGACGATTAGACGGAAGCACGCAGTGGCAAGATGGCTATCCGAACGAGCTTTCGATTAAAAGCGATATCGAAAATGGTTATGGATATGTTTTTACAGAAGACGAATCCATTCTGGCTTATGCAGCTATTATTTTTGACAAAGAGCCTGCTTACGAAAATATCGAAGGCAAATGGCTTACTGATGGCAATTATACTGTTGTGCATCGTGTAGCCGTTTCGAAATTGGCAAAAGGAAAAGGGATTGCAACCAAATTATTTGAGAGCATCGAAGGTTTATCTGTCGAAAATAAAATTTACAGTATAAAAGTAGACACAAACTTCGATAATACTCCGATGTTGAAAATTTTAGACAGATTAAAATATACGTATTGCGGAGAAGTCTATTTTAGAGGCTCTGCAAGAAAAGCATTTGAAAAACGATTGAGCTAAATAAACAATATATACAATTGATAACCCGACATGTTCTATGAATCTGTCGGGTTTGTTTTTGTTTAACGTTGCCTACCGAAAACCTGAAACTTGAAACTTGAAACCTGAAGCCTGAAACTTTTTTCTTCATCAATTTTTAATTTCATTTCGTTAAGTTTGCTTTAAACAAAAAGTCCCGTAAAAAATATGAATCGCTCAGAGCAGTTATTAAAACTACAAAATACAGAAAATTGGGACGTAATAATTATTGGCGGAGGTGCAAGCGGACTAGGAACTGCAATTGATGCGGCAAGTCGTGGGTATAAAACCATTTTATTTGAAGCGGTAGATTTTGCAAAAGGAACTTCAAGCCGAAGCACTAAACTGGTTCATGGCGGAGTACGCTATTTGGCGCAAGGAGATGTACATTTAGTTAGAGAAGCATTAAAAGAACGAGGACTACTGGCACAAAACGCAAGTCATTTGGTAAAAAATCAATCTTTTGTTATTCCGAATTATCATTGGCTAAGCGGTTATTTTTATACCATCGGATTAAAAATTTATGATCTTTTATCTGGCAGTCTAAGTTTGGGCAGTTCAAAATATCTTTCAAGAAAGAAAACTATTGAAATGCTTCCTAACGTAGAAGAAAATGGTTTAGTAAATGGCGTAATTTATCACGATGGACAATTTGACGATTCTCGTCTTGCTGTCAATCTTGCTCAAACTGCGGTAGAAAACGGAGCTTGTGTTTTAAATTATACTAAAGTTGTTAATTTATTAAAAAACAATAACAATCAAGTAATTGGAGTTCAGGTTCAAGATCAAGAAAGCGGAATTAAATACGAATTAAAAGGTTCTGCTATTATAAATGCTACAGGAGTTTTTACAAATACTATCATGAAACTCAATGATAACGTTTATAAAAAATATATTGTTCCAAGTCAGGGAATTCATTTGGTTTTTGATAAATCATTTCTTCCCGGAGATCATGCCTTAATGATTCCGAAAACAAAAGATGGAAGAGTTTTGTTTGCGGTTCCGTGGCATAATCGAGTTGTAGTTGGCACGACTGATACTTTAATAAAGAAACAAAGTCTAGAACCAATTGCCTTAGAAAGCGAAATTCAATTTGTACTTGAAACTGCACAGCGATTCTTAGCAAAAAAACCAGAAAGAAAAGATGTATTAGCTGTTTTTGCAGGTTTGCGTCCATTGGCTGCACCCAAAGAAGAAGGTAAAAGTACTAAAGAAGTTTCTAGAAGCCATAAAATTATAGTTTCAGAAACTGGTCTTATTACTATTACAGGAGGAAAATGGACCACTTACCGAAAAATTGCTGAAGATATAATTGACAAAGCCATCAAAACAGACAAATTACCAAAGAGAACCTGTACAACAGAACATCTTTCTATTCACGGCAGCCAACCTACAACTTCTGTCGACAGAGAAAATCACCTCTATATATATGGTACAGATATTTCGAAAATAATCGAGTTGCAAGAAAGCGAACCGGCATTAAAAGAAAAACTGCATCCAAATCACGAATTTACGATGGCAGAAGTTGTTTGGGCAATTCGCTACGAAATGGCACGAACTGTTGATGATATATTGGCAAGAAGAGTTCGTTTATTATTCCTAGATGCCAGAGCTGCAATTGAAGTTTCGGAAAAAACAGCAAGAGTAATTGCCAAAGAAATTGGTCACAATGAAGCTTGGGTAAACACAGAAATTGCTAATTTCAAGCAAATTGCGAAAGGTTTTTTGCTGTCTGAGTTCCAATAAATCGTGAAATGAGCTGATTTTGAATGTTTTTAAGTTTAAAATTATCTTACAAAAAAGTTGTTCTCTAATTTTTCAGCCTAAAATTATTTTTAGACTTTAAAAAATCATTAAATAACAATATATCAACACATTACAACGATAAATTAACTTACTTTTATTCTTAAAAGACCTCTATTCAGTTCTTTATAAAAACGCATTTAAACAGATTAACAAAAAATTAACACAACACTTGTATATACAACTATTAAAAGTTATACATTTGTATATACAAATTATACACTTACGACTATGACAATTGAAGAGGTTATTAAGAGTACGGTTAAGATGGATAATGCGAAAAAAGTTATTCTGAATATCATGTACACGCAAAATGTGGTTCAGGATCATTTCAACGAGTTGCTTAAACCGTATGACTTATCTGGAGAACAATATAATGTGTTACGTATATTAAGAGGGCAAAAAGGAAAACCTGCTAATATGTGCGTGATACAAGAGCGAATGCTTGCTAAAACGAGCAATACAACACGATTAGTTGACAAATTATTATTGAAAGATTTTGTTACTAGAAATGTCTGTCCAGATAATCGAAGAAAAATTGAAGTTCTGATTACCCAAAAAGGACTAGACGTTTTAAAAGAATTAGATCCAAAAGTAGATGAGCATGAGCGCACATTTGCTGACAATTTAAAACCAGAAGAATTAGTTTTCTTAAATCAATTATTAGAAAAATTTAGAACCAACAAATAAAATAATAAAAACTATGAGCAATTTCTTAGAAAATCAAAATTGGAGATACGCAACCAAACAATTTGATGCTACAAAAAAGATATCAGACGCTGATTTAAATACACTAAAAGAAGCCGTTAGATTAAGTGCTTCTTCATACGGATTACAACCATACAAAGTAATTATTGTTGAAAATCAAGAATTGAGAGAAAAATTAAAAGGCGCAGCTTGGGGACAAACTCAAATTACTGATGCTTCTCACCTATTCATTTTTGCAAATGATTTAAGCCTTGATGCAGGTTCTGTTGACAAATACATTAGCAACATTAGCGAAGTAAGAGGTGTTCCAGCAGAAGCTTTAGGAGGTTTCAGCGATATGATGAAAAATGTAATTTCAAATTTATCTGAAGATGCAAAACACATCTGGACTGCAAAACAAACGTATTTAGCTTTAGGAAACTTATTAAACGCTGCGGCTGAATTAAAAATTGATGCAACTCCTATGGAAGGTTTCAATGCGGCTCAATTTAATGAAATCTTAGGTTTCGATAAATTAGGTCTAAACGCTTCAGTTATTGCAACTGTAGGTTACAGACATGATGACGACAAATCTCAGCACCAGAAAAAAGTTAGAAAATCACACGAGGAATTATTTATCACACTATAATTATTTATTAATCAAATTCAAATTTAATTTTAAAAACATGAAAAATTTAAAAACTATTGCAATAGCATTATTCGTAGCAGCTGCTGGAATTTCAGTAAACGCTCAAACTAAAAAAATCGACGTAAAAGCATCTACTATTAAATGGGTAGGTAAAAAAGTAACTGGAGAGCACTCTGGAACTGTAAACTTCAAAGATGGTGCTGTTATTTTCAAAGGAAAAAAATTAGCTGGTGGTAACTTTACAGTTGACATGACTTCATTAACTTCTACAGATTTAACTGGAGAATACCAAGGAAAATTAAACGGTCACTTAAAAGCTGACGATTTCTTTGGAACTGACAAATTCCCAACTTCAAAATTAGTTTTCAAAACTATCGGTGCAAAATCTGCTGACGTTTATACTGTAACTGCAGATTTAACTATCAAAGGAATTACTAAACCAGTAACTTTTGATATCACTGTAAAAGGAAACACTGCTACAACAGCTTTCAAAGTTGACAGAACTAAATACGATATTAAATACAACTCTGGTAACTTCTTCGAAAACTTAGGAGATAAAACCATCAATGATGATTTCGAATTGACAGTAGCTTTAAAATTCTAATAATTAAGCCTTACTAATTCAGAAATACAGTAAACCCCGACAGTTTTAAACTGTCGGGGTTTATTTTTTAAAAAACTTTTCAAAACCTTAACCTTCTTAATAATATAATAACTCTTTCGTAATAAGTATCAGGACTTTGATTAACATACGGCTTCTATTTTTGGGGCAATTAAAAAAAATCAAAAACTAGAAATCAAAGTCATAGTTATGAAAACAAAACTACATATTGCATACATACTCTTCATTATCAGCTTTTTCGCACAAGCTCAGCAACAGCCAAAAGGAATAACTGGTACTACAAACTGGATGACTAACTGGACGAGCTTTAGACCGGCTGCGAATGACTATGGCGAAGCAACCAATATAATTGCTGGAACAATTGATAAAGACACGCGATTAGTAAAGCGTAATATTTATCATTTAGTTGGTGTTGTGTATGTTACAAACAATGCAACTTTAACTATTGAGCCTGGAACGGTTATTCGTGGCGATGATAAAACCTGCGGAACTTTAGTAATTACAAATGGTGCAAAACTTATGGCCGAAGGACTAGAAACTGACCCAATTGTTTTTACATCTGAAAATGAAATAAATAACAGGAAACCTGGCGACTGGGGCGGAATTATTGTTTTAGGAAAAGCTCCTATAAATTCTTTAGGAGGCATTCATACTTTACCTTTCGATTTAGATCCAACTTTAAATCATTATGGAGGTCAAGATCCAGAAGATAATTCAGGAATTATGAAGTATGTGAGAATCGAATATGCAGGAAGAAAATTAAGTGCATCAAAAGAATTAAACGGTCTTTCTCTTGCTGGCGTTGGAAGAAAAACAACAGTTAGCCATGTACAAATTAGTTATTCAAATGATGATTCTTTTGAATGTTACGGCGGAGATTTGAATCTAAGCAATTTAGTTTCATACCGAACAACAGACGACGATTTTGATTTTACGCAAGGTGCTCAAATTAATATTACGAACAGTATTGCCATTCGTCACCCATTTTCTTCAGATATTTCGGGATCAAGATGTTTTGAGGTAGATTCATACGAGAAAGTTGCTAGTACAGATATGACTAAAAAAATGACCAAAATTAATGCTAGCAACATCACTTTGGTTAATTTAGAAGAAAACAATCAAGGTTTGGTTAGAGAATCTGCTTACATTAGAGAAAATACTTTTTTCAACTTAACTAATAGTGTCGTTTCTGGGTTTGCTCCTTTCATTTTATTGGAAGGAAATATCGGAAATGGTGAAGCCAATCTCTCAAAAATTACTTTTAAAAACGTTGTGGCAAATAATTGCCAAGGTGAAATTGAAAGCGAATCTGGAAGCAATATTCCAGGTATAAAAAGCTACTATGGAAACCCAGCTTACGGAATAGAATATACAAAAATGAAACTTAACGAGTTATTTGCGCTTCCAAACATCAAAGGAAATCCAGATTTCAGATTAAATGTAAACAACACAATAGCAATTGGAAACTAAGGAGTTATAGAAGCGTTTCAAATCAAAATTTAACAAATTTCACAGATTCGAAAAGTTTTTTTTCAAATTTTATGTACTCTAATTAAAATTACATTTATATCTTTGTCACATCAAAATAAAGAAATGAGAACAATTTTAAACAATACTTGGTGGTGGAGCAATTTACGTCAGACGTCGTGAACGAAGCTTCCTATGGTATTGTAAAAAATATAAATATATAAAGGGCTTGTCATCACGACAAGCCCTTTTTTTTTGATCCAATTGAAAACAAATTAACGAACAACATAAAACTATATATTTTGAAACCTTTTATTCTTAATACACATTACAAACAAATTCTGGCAGATACGGTTACGCCAGTAAGCATTTATTTCAAAATCAGAGATAAATTCCCAAATAGTTTATTACTAGAAAGTAGTGATTACCACGGAAATGATAACAGTTTCTCTTATATCTGCTGCAATCCGATTGCTACTATAAAAATCGAAAATGAGACAATCTCAAAAACTTTCCCAGACGGAACTTCTGAGAAAACGTTGATCGATGCATCAACAAATATTCCTCAGGTAATTCAGGAATTTTCAAGTCAGTTTCAATCAGAAAAAAACGATTTTAAATTCATTAATAATGGTTTGTTTGGTTACATTTCTTATGATGCTGTTCGTTACTTCGAAAAAGTTTCAATTGCAAAAAAAGATAATGCAACTTCAATTCCAGATGTTTTTTATGCAGTATATCAAAACATTATTGCGATTAACCACTTCAAAAACGAAGCTTATATTTTCTGCCACAGCGTAGATAATAAAAACAATATTGCTGAAATCGAGCAATTGTTACAATCTAGAAATATTGCTTCTTATAAATTTTCTAAAGAAGGCGAAGGTTTTTCTAACTTAACCGATGAAGAATTTAAAACAAATGTAGCTCTAGCTAAAAAACATTGCTACCGCGGAGATGTTTTTCAATTGGTTCTTTCTCGCCGATTTACTCAAGGTTTCAAAGGCGACGAATTCAATGTTTACAGAGCTTTAAGAAGCATTAACCCTTCTCCATATTTATTCTTTTTTGATTATGGCGATTTCAAAATATTCGGTTCTTCGCCAGAAGCTCAAATTATCGTAAAAAACAGAAAAGCTGAAATTCACCCAATTGCCGGAACTTTCAAAAGAACAGGAAATGATGAACGTGACGCACTTTTAGCTAAAGAACTTTCTGAAGATAAAAAAGAAAACAGCGAACACGTTATGCTGGTTGATTTAGCTAGAAACGATTTAAGCAGAAACGGACATGATGTAAATGTAGAAAAATACAGAGAAGTTCAGTTTTTCTCTCACGTAATTCACTTAGTTTCTAAAGTTACAGGACATTTACACGACAAAGCAACTACAATGCAAGTTGTAGCAGATACTTTTCCAGCAGGAACTTTAAGCGGCGCACCAAAACACAGAGCGATGCAATTGATTGAAGAATGCGAAAAAACAAATCGTAACTTCTACGGAGGTGCAATCGGAGTTATGGATTTTGAAGGAAACTTTAACCACGCCATTATGATTCGAACTTTCCTTTCTAAAAACCATCAATTACACTGTCAAGCTGGAGCCGGAATCGTAGCAAGCTCTGACGAAGAAAGTGAAATGCAGGAAGTTTACAATAAATTAAGAGCTTTAAACACAGCGCTAGAAATGGCAGAGCAGATTTAGTTTCAAGTTATTGGAACGTGAAACCTGAAACCTGAAACGTGAAACCTTAAACAATTAAACAAACTATAAAACCACAAAAACATGAAAAAAGCAGTATCAATTTTAGTTTTAATCATTACCCTTAGTTCTTGCAATTCAGAAAAAAAACAAAATCCGATTGAAGGAACCTGGCGTCTTATATCAGCTGAAACGACTGAGAAAGATTCAACATTCTCGACTTTCAATTCAAAAACAAAAATGATTAAAATTATTAACGATACACATTTTGCCTTTTTTAATCATGATTTAAAACACGGAAAAGATACTACAGCAGCATTATTCTTTGGCGGAGGCGGAAAATATACTTTAAAAGACAGTATTTATACAGAACATTTAGAGTTTTTCAACAATCGCGATTGGGAAGACAACAAATTTGAATTTGTGGTGAAAGTTCAAAACGACACCTTAATTCAAAAGGGTATAGAAAAAGTAGAAAAATTAGGCGTAGATCGTGTTATAGTAGAAAAATACGTTCGAGAAAAATAAATAAAATTTAGTTTCAAGTTTTCTTTGTTTCAAGTTTCAAGTTAGGAAACTTAGAACCTCAGAACCTTAGCAACTTAGAACCTTAAAAAAAATGAAAAAGATTTTAGTTATAGACAATTACGATAGTTTCACTTACAATTTAGTGCACTATTTAGAAGATTTAGATTGCGAAGTTACTGTTTACAGAAACGACGAATTTGATATTGACGAAATTGCTGGTTTCGAGAAAATATTACTTTCTCCAGGACCTGGAATTCCAGATGAAGCTGGTTTATTAAAAGCAGTAATCGAAAAATACAGTCCAACAAAAAGTATTCTTGGCGTTTGTTTGGGACAACAGGCAATCGGAGAAGTTTTTGGCGGAACGCTTTCCAACCTTGATAAAGTCTATCACGGCGTTGCAACAAATGTAAAAACTTTAGTAGACGACGAAATTTTATTTGAAGGTTTAGGCAACGAATTTGAAGTTGGAAGATACCATTCTTGGGTTGTTGACAGCAATTTACCCGAAGATTTAGAAGCAACTTCGGTAGACGAAAACGGACAAATTATGTCTTTACGCCACAAAAATTATGATGTAAGAGGCGTTCAATTTCACCCAGAAAGCGTTTTAACACCAAACGGAAAAAGGATTTTAGAGAATTGGATTAAGAGTTAGTTTACAGTATTCAGTCTCAGTTTACAGTCTCAGTAAAAAACTTAGAATCTTAGCATCTCAGAACCTTAGCAACTTAAAAGAAAAAATGAAAACTATATTAAATAAATTAATCAACCACGAAGTTCTTACTAAAGAAGAAGCAAAAAGCGTATTGATTAATATTTCAAGCGGTCAATACAATCCAAGTCAGATTTCGGCATTTTTGACTGTTTTTATGATGCGCAGCATTACAATTGACGAACTTTCGGGATTTCGCGAAGCCTTATTAGACTTATGCATTCGTGTCGATTTATCAGCCTATAACACCATCGATTTATGCGGAACGGGTGGTGATGGAAAAGACACTTTCAATATTTCGACTTTAGCTTCTTTTGTATCTGCTGGAGCAGGAATAAAAGTGGCGAAACATGGAAACTACGGAGTTTCATCTATTTCTGGATCAAGCAACGTCATGGAAAAAATGGGAATTAAATTCAGTAACGATCCTTCATTTTTAGAAAAATGTATAGATCAGGCTGGAATCTGTGTTTTGCACGCTCCCCTATTTCACCCAGCAATGAAAAATGTTGGTCCAATTAGAAAAGAATTGGCAGTAAAAACATTCTTTAATATGTTAGGCCCTATGGTAAATCCATCATTCCCTCAAAATCAATTGGTTGGAGTTTTCAACTTAGAATTGGCCAGAATGTATGCTTATCTATATCAAAATACCGATGTGAATTTTACCATCTTACATTCGCTTGACGGATATGATGAAATTTCATTGACAGGTCCGACAAAAACAATTTCTAACCACATGGAAGGAATGTTAAATCCAGAAGATTTTGGCGTTCACCTTTTATCTCAAACAGAAATCGAAGGTGGAAAAACCATCGAAGAATCTGCTGCAATTTTCACGAATATCATTTCTGGAAAAGGAAATGAAGCACAGAATAATGTAGTTTCCGCGAATGCAGCAATGGCAATTTCAACCGTTACCAAATGTTCTCCAAAAGAAGGATTTGAATTAGCAAAAGAAAGTCTATTGTCTGGAAAAGGACATCAAGCATTAAAAAAATTACAAGAGTTAAGTAAATAAAATTTTGTTTCAGGTTTCAGGTTTCAAGTTATTTTGAACGTTCTACATCTTGAAACATGAAACTTGAAACATGAAACAACACAACAATGAACATTTTAGATAAAATAATAATAGATAAAAAACGAGAAGTTGTTCTAAAGAAATCAATCATTCCGGTTTCTCAATTGGAAGCCTCGGTATTTTTTGGAAAACAAACCATTTCTCTTAGCCAGAAATTAAAAGAAAGCAATTCTGGAATTATTGCTGAACACAAACGCCGTTCGCCTTCAAAATCAATTATCAACAATAATTTTACTGTTGAAGAAGTAGTAAAAGGTTATGAAAGTGCAGGCGCTTGCGGAATCTCAGTTTTAACTGATGGAAAATATTTTGGTGGCTCTCTAGACGATTTACTTTTAGCAAGAGCTTCAGTAAATATTCCGCTTTTGCGAAAAGAATTTATTGTAGACGAATATCAAATCCTTGAAGCAAAAGCACATGGCGCGGATTTGATTTTATTAATCGCAGCCGTTTTAACGCGTGAAGAAATCAAATCATTATCTGAATTTGCAAAAAGCTTAGGTTTAGAAGTTCTTTTAGAAGTCCATAATCAAGAAGAATTAGAAAAATCAATTATGCCAAGTTTAGATATGATTGGCGTAAATAACAGAAATCTAAAAACGTTTGAAGTAAGTTTAGATTTCAGCAAAGAATTAGCTTCTCAAATTCCGAATGATTTTGTAAAAGTATCAGAAAGCGGTATTTCATCAGTAGAAGCCATTCAAGAACTAAAACCATACGGCTACAAAGGTTTCCTAATTGGAGAAAACTTCATGAAAACCGATAACGCAGGTCTGGCCGCAACAGAATTCATTAATCAGCTATAGGCTTTAAGCTCTAAGCAATAAGCCTTCTCAACATTACTAATTTAGCCTAAAGCCTAAAGCTTAAAGCTTAAAGCATTTAAAAAAATGAAACTCAAAATATGCGGCATGAAATATCCCGAAAACATACTCGAAGTAGGTGCACTCCTACCCGATTATATGGGATTTATTTTCTGGGAAAAATCCGCACGATATTTTAACGGAACTATTCCTGAACTTATTGAAACAATCAAAAAAGTAGGTGTTTTTGTCAATCAAACTCAGCAAGAAATTCTGGAAAAAGTAACAAAATACAATTTACAAGCCGTTCAATTACACGGAAATGAATCAGTTGAATTTTTAACGGAATTAAAAGAAAAACTGCCAAAGAAAATCGAAATCATAAAAGTATTTTCAGCCGATGAGAATTTTGATTTCGCAACAATTACACCTTTTGAAAATGTCTGTGATTATTTTCTATTTGACACAAAAGGAAAATTACCTGGCGGAAATGGAACAACTTTCGACTGGACCATATTAAAAAAATACAATTCGAAAAAACCTTTCTTCTTGAGTGGCGGAATCGGAATGAATGAATTAAAAGCCATAGAAGAAATTTCAAAAACAAAATTACCTATTTATGCAGTCGATGTAAATAGTAAATTTGAAATCGAACCAGGGCTGAAAAATAAAAATCTATTTAGCAACTTCAAACGCAAATTTGATGTTGCCAACTTTTAAAATTTAAATAAAATGAGTTTTAACGTTAACGAAAAAGGATATTACGGAGAATTTGGAGGAGCTTATATTCCAGAAATGCTGTATCCAAATGTAGAAGAATTACGTCAGAAGTATTTAAGCATAATGGATGAACCTGATTTTAAAGCAGAGTTCAATCAATTGTTGAAAGATTATGTTGGGCGCCCTAGTCCGTTGTATTTTGCAAAACGTTTGTCTGAAAAATATAACACCAAAGTTTATTTAAAAAGAGAAGACTTAAACCATACCGGAGCGCACAAAGTAAACAATACTATCGGGCAAATTTTACTTGCAAAACGTCTAGGCAAAAAAAGAATTATTGCCGAAACTGGAGCTGGCCAACATGGTGTAGCAACAGCAACCGTTTGTGCTTTGATGGGAATTGAGTGTATTGTTTATATGGGAGAAATTGACATTGCACGTCAGGCTCCAAACGTAGCGCGTATGAAAATGTTAGGCGCAGAAGTTCGTCCAGCGCTTTCAGGTTCGAGAACTTTAAAAGATGCAACAAACGAAGCAATTCGCGATTGGATCAATAATCCTGTTGATACACATTATATTATTGGATCAGCAATTGGACCACATCCTTATCCAGACATGGTAACGCGTTTTCAAAGTATCATTTCAGAAGAAATCAAATGGCAATTAAAAGAAAAAGAAGGTCGTGAAAACCCTGATTATGTAGTAGCTTGTATTGGTGGAGGAAGTAATGCTGCAGGAACTTATTACCACTTTTTACACGAACCAGAAGTTGGAATCATTGCAGTTGAAGCAGCCGGAAAAGGTGTTGACAGCGGTCATAGCGCAGCAACAAGCAAACTAGGAAAAGTAGGTGTTATTCACGGCTGTAAAACGCTTTTAATGCAAACTCCTGATGGACAAATTACAGAACCATATTCTATTTCAGCAGGATTAGATTATCCTGGAGTTGGCCCATTACACGCTCATTTGGCACAAACGGGGCGCGGAGAATTTTTCTCTGTAACCGATGACGATGCTATGAATGCTGGTTTACAGCTTACGAAATTAGAAGGAATTATACCAGCTATAGAAAGTGCTCACGCATTTGCGGTTCTAGATCAAAAGAAATTCAAACCTGAAGATGTTGTCGTAATCAGTCTTTCTGGACGCGGCGATAAAGATTTAGATAATTACATTGATTACTTTAAATTGTAATAAAAGTATTAATTTGCACCTCTCTAATCGCAACTATTAACGAGAAAAATATAATTATGGAAAAGTTATTCTCATACGGAACATTAAGATCTAAACAAGTTCAAATGCAGATTTTTAAAAAAGTATTAGTAGGAACTCCAGATCAGCTCTCGGGTTATAAACTAAAAAGTTTACAAATCGAAGAAGAATTTGGAATGGCAGATTATGTGGTAGCAATTGCAAGTGAAAACGCCGAAGAAAATATACATGGCGTAGTTTTTAATGTTTCTAATGCAGATTTAGCAAAAGTTGATTTATTTGAATCTAATTCGTACCGAAGAGTTCAGGTTAAATTGAAATCTGGAACAGTTGCCTGGGTTTATACCGAAAATAAATAATTTACAAAAATGATTTTAGCAGCGGCGCAGACAAAACCAAAACGCGAAAATATTGCTTCAAATTTATTAAATCATTATCAGCTTATTGAATCGGCTGCACAAAACGGAGCTCAATTAATCGTTTTCCCAGAAATGTCTATTACAGGATATGAAAGAGAAAATGCTTTAGAATTGGCTTTTGCCGAAGATGATTATAGAATAGATCATTTGAAAGATTTGGCAACCGATAATAATATTGTCATTATTGCTGGTGCTCCAATTTTAATTAAAAATCAGTTGTTTATTGGGCAATACATTATTGCTCCCAACGATTCGGTTTCTATTTACACAAAGCAGTTTTTGCATGAAGGCGAAGATGAATTTTTCCAATCTTCTTTTGATAATAATCCGATGATTACAATTGAAGATCAAAATATTGCATTTGCAATTTGTGCTGATATTGATAATCCAAAGCATCCTGAAAATGCTGCAAAAAATAACGCAGACATTTATATTGCGAGCATTTTCTTTTCGCCAAACGGAATTTCAAATGCGTACAGAGATTTACAAAATTACGCCGAAAAGCATCAAATGAATGTTTTGATGTCCAATTTCAGTGGAGAATCTTGGGGATCTCCTTCGGCAGGACAAAGTGCTTTTTGGAATAATAAAGGCGAATTAGTTGCCCAAATGAATGACTCTGACTCTGGATTATTGTTGGTTGAAAAACAAAATGATAATTGGATAAGTAAAGTCATAACAGTTTAAGTTCCTGCAAGGTTTTCAAAACCTTGTAGGTATAATTAAATTACATAAAACAAGAAACCTACATGGTTTTAAAAACCTTGTAGGAGAAAAACATACTAAAAATGAACAGAATAACTCAAAAATTACAAGAAGATAAAAAAATCCTTTCGATTTACTTTTCTGCGGGATATCCGAACTTAAACGATACTGTGCAGATTATTCAGGATTTAGAAAAAAACGGAGTTGATTTAATCGAAATCGGACTTCCTTTTAGCGATCCTTTGGCAGATGGTCCAACTATACAGGCGAGTTCTACACAGGCGCTTCATAATGGAATGACAACTCAAATTCTTTTTGATCAGCTGAAAAACATTCGCGAAAGCGTAAAAATTCCGTTGATTATCATGGGATATTTTAATCCAATGCTGCAATACGGAGTTGAAGCTTTTTGCCAGAAATGCGCCGAAATTGGAATTGACGGTTTAATTATTCCTGACCTTCCGGTTGATGTTTATGCTGACGAATACAAAGCGATTTTTGAAAAATATGGTTTGATCAATGTTTTCTTAATTACCCCTCAAACTTCAGACGAACGTATTCGTTTTATTGACAGCGTTTCAAACGGATTTATCTATATGGTAAGTTCTGCAAGTGTTACAGGATCTCAATCTGGTTTTGGAGATGTTCAAGAAAGCTATTTTGAAAGAATTTCTAATCTGAATTTGAAAAATCCTCAAATAGTTGGTTTCGGAATTTCGAATAAAGAAACTTTTAATCAGGCAACTAAATATGCTAAAGGTGCTATTATTGGAAGTGCTTTTATCAAACATTTGAGTGAAAAAGGAAGTGGAAAAATTGAGGAATTTGTTGGAGAAATTCGATAAATAATCGGATTAAAATATAATATCCGTTTAATTTGTCATTTCGACGAAGGAGAAATCTTCGTTGCAAAATCGACAAAGATTGGATTTCACTTTACGGAACTACTTGTGGAGATTTCTCCTTCGTCGAAATGACAAGATTGCGAAAAAAGCCTGAAAAAATAGAGTTTTCAGGCTTTTTTATTTTAACTAATTAATGCACGATTTAACATAAATTATCGAAAACGCTTTATGTTAATATTATGTTAAAATAAAATTAAACAAGCGTTTAAATTAAACAAGTGTTTAATTTTGCATCCGATTAGAAACAATACCATGTCACACATCGAATTGAACGATAAAAAAATTCAGATTCTTAATGTTGCAGAAACGCTATTTTCTGAGAAAGGATTTGAGGGTACATCGATACGGGATATCTCCAAAGAGGCCAAAATTAACATCGCAATGGTCTCTTATTATTTTGGTTCAAAAGAGAGGCTACTGGAAGCTCTTATTTTTCACAAAACCGTTGATTTAAAACTACAACTCGAAAATTTATTACAAGAAGACATTGAACCTCTTGAAAAAGTCAATAAATTAATCGAAATTTACATCAACAGAATTTGCCTTAACAAAGGGATTTACAGGGTTTTACATTTTGAACTTTATAATAAGAAGAGAGAAAAAAGCCTTCAAGCTTTTACTGAACTTAAAAAAGGAAATTTAAAATCGGTTGAAAGTATTATCAAACAAGGCCAAGCTCAGGGGGTATTTAGAAAAGATGTTAATATCCAACTCATTACACCCACGATTATTGGAACCTTTTTTCACTTTCACATGAATCGCTCTTTTTTCGAAGAAATATTTGATTTGAAAACCGACGAAATGTTTAACAATTACATTAAAAACGATCTTACAAAGCACATTCAACAAACTATAAAAGCGCTACTTGTTTATGAAAATTAGTCAATTAATGCTCTTTGGAGTTTTCTTTATCGGAATATCTTCAATGGAAGCACAAGAGAAAACAAGTTTAACCTTGGGCGAGGCCGTACAAATGGCTTGGGAAAAGAGTAACGAAGTTACACTTGCCAATACTAAGGTAAACACAAAAAAATACGAATTAAAAACCGTAAAAAACAATCAATACCCAGATATTAAAGTTTCGGGACAATATCAGCGTCTTACAAAAGCATCGATTGATATGCCTAATCAAGGTGAAAGTGCTTCATTAGCTTCTCCAGATAGAGCAATGCTTGGAATGGCAAACTTAAGTCTTCCTATTTTTGCTGGATTTAAAATTCAAAACAGCATTGATGCATATGAAGGAATGTACGAAGCAGAAACTGCTAATGCTGAAAAAACTAAAGAAGATGTTGCTTTAAAAGCAATCACTTATTACACAGCATTATACAAGGCTCAAAAAACTTTAGATGTTTTAAACGAAAATCAAAAAAGTGCAAAACAGCGTGTTACTGATTTTACAGAGTTGGAGAAAAACGGAATTATCCCGAGAAACGATTTGTTGAAAGCGCAATTATTAGTTTCTAAAACGCAATTATCTATTGACGAAGCTAATAATAACATCAATAATATCAACTTCTATTTGACTACTTTATTAAAATTAGATCCTAATGTAAAAATTCAGGTAAATGAAGAGGATTTCTTTAATCTTAAAACAAGCAATTCTATAACATCTGATGCTGTTGCACTTGAAAGCAGAAAAGATTTAGAAGCAATAAGATTACAAGGCAAAGCTTCTGAAGCTAATGTAAAAATTGCAAAGGCTGGATATTATCCTTCAATTTCACTTTTAGGTGGTTATACTGCATTTGACTTAAAAGACATTGTAACTGTAAAATATGCGATGAACTTTGGAATCGGATTGTCTTATGACTTATCAGGAATTCTAAAAAATAATGTTCACGTAAAAGAAGCAGAAAGCAGAGCTTTGGAAGTAAAAAATACCGAAGCAATTATGACAGACCGCATTAAAGTAGAGGTTCAAAAATCTATTGAAGATTACGACCTAGCAATTAATCAAAGTGTGGTATATGAAGAAGCATTACAGCAAGCAGCCGAAAACTACAGATTAGTAAAAGATAAATTTGACAATGGTTTATCTGACACTAATGATTTAGTAGAAGCAGATGTAGAGCATTTAAATGCCAAAATTCAAACTGCTTTATCTAAAGCAACCATTATTCAAAAATATTACGAATTACTTTCAGTATCAGGACAATTATCACAATCATTCAATCTTTCTAAAATATAATCGATAGCTCTCATGGAAAAGAAAAAAACAAATAAAAAATTCATCATCATACTTGCAGTTCTGATTTTAGGAGGCGGAACTTACGGAATATCTAAATACCTACACGGCCAAGCTCACGAAGAAACAGATGATGCTCAGATTGAGAAAAAAATGAATCCGATTATCCCAAGAGTTTCAGGATATATCAGCAAAGTTTATGTGAAAGATAATGATTATGTAAAAAAAGGAGATACTTTATTTACTATCGATAAGAGAGATTATCAATTAAAAATTGATGAAGCTAACGCTGCATTATTGGGAGCTGAAGGGCAATTTGAAGCTGCAAAAGCAGATATTGGAAGTGCTTATGCAAGCATCTCTGTTTCTGATGCTCAAATGAGATCTGCAAGCGGTTCTATAGAAAGTGCAAAAATTAGATTGAGACAGCTTACAAATGATTATAACCGTTATAACAACTTGTATAAAACACATACGATTACAAAACAGCAATATGAGCAGGCCTTAACTGCAAAAGAAGAAGCTGAAAACCAAGTACGTGTTTTAGAACAACAGCAAAAAGCTACTTCTTACCAAAAATCGGTTATTCAATCAAAATCTAAAGTTTCTGACAAACAGACAGAAGTTGCTGCTGCAAACATCAAAAAAGCAAAAACAATGCTTGATGTGGCTCATTTAAACCTATCTTATACTGTAGTTACAGCTGCGATTGATGGTCAAGTATCTAAAGTTGATATTCAGCCAGGACAATTAGTTCAGCCAGGACAATCTTTGTTCTACATTATCAACAATAATGAAGCTTGGGTTGTAGCGAACTTTAAAGAAACACAATTGAACAAAATGGTTGTGGGACAAAAAGTAAGCTTAAAAGTAGATGCATATCCAAACTATGAGTTTAAAGGAACTGTATCTTCTTTCTCTCCTGCAACAGGTTCTCGTTTTTCATTATTACCTCCTGATAACGCAACAGGAAACTTCGTAAAAACAATTCAGAGATTACCAATAAAAATTACCATAGACGAATCTAACGATCCTGAAAAAGTGAAACTTTTGAGACCAGGTATGAACGTTGACGTAGATGTACATTTGAAATAAAATAAATGGCTACAGCAGTACAAGACGACGATTTAGTAGAATACGGTTTCAGACGTGTTATCATTACGATTACAGCAGTGCTTTGTGCACTGTTGGAAATTGTAGATACTACGATTGTAAACGTAGCGCTGACAGACATGCGCGGAAGTCTTGGTGCTACCTTGACCGATGTGGCATGGGTTATTACAGCATACGCAATTGCGAATGTTATTGTAATTCCGATGACGAGCTGGCTATCACAGCAATTTGGAAGACGTAATTATTTTGTGGCTTCCATTATAATATTTACAGTCTGTTCTTTTTTGTGTGGTAATGCCACCAATATTTGGGAACTTGTAGCTTTCCGTTTCGTACAAGGTATGGGTGGAGGAGCATTACTAGTAACAGCCCAAACGATTATTACAGAAAGTTATCCCGTAGCAAAACGTGGAATGGCGCAGGCTATTTACGGAATGGGTGTAATTGTTGGTCCAACTCTTGGTCCGCCTTTGGGAGGATATTTAGTAGATAACTATTCTTGGCCATATATTTTCTATATCAATATTCCGTTGGGAATTATTGCTACTATTTTGGCTTTAACCTTTGTTAGAAGTCCGAAATATGGAGAAAAATTAAAAGCCAATCAGGTTGACTGGTGGGGAATTATATTGTTGACAGCATTTATCGGTTCTTTACAGTTCGTATTAGAACACGGACAGCAGGACGACTGGTTTAATGACTCTACAATTGTAACCTTGAGTGTTGTAACTGTTCTTGGATTGGTTCTCTTTATTTGGAGAGAGCTTACCTACGAATATCCAATTGTAAACCTAAGTGTTCTAAAAGATGGAAATCTTCGAATTGGAACCATAATGTGTTTTATTCTTGGTTTCGGATTATATGGTTCTACTTTAATTATCCCAATTTACACGCAGTCAATTTTAGGATGGACGGCAACAGATGCAGGATTGTTATTAATTCCGGGATCTATAACCACAGCGATTATGATGCCGTTTGTAGGTAATATGATTCAGAAAGGTGTACCGCAAGGATATATGGTTGGAATAGGATTTTTAATTTTCTTCTTCTTTACCTTCATGATGTATAGCCGTATGACGCCTGATACAGGAGTTGAGCATATGTATTGGCCTTTAATTTTGAGAGGAATTGGTTTAGGATTACTTTTCGTTCCTATTACAACACTTTCGCTTTCCACATTAAAAGGAAAACAAATTGGTGAAGGAGCAGCATTTACTGGAATGATGCGTCAATTAGGCGGATCTTTTGGTATTGCGATTATTACCACTTTCATCACACGTTTTAGTCAATCTCATAGAGTAGATTTAATTAATAACCTAGATCCTGCCAAATTTGATGTTCAGCAGCGTATTGCAGGAATGCAGCACGCCTTCATGGCAAAAGGATATAGTGCAGATGTTGCTTTGAAAAAAGCGTATCAGGCGATAGAATATTCCATAATGAAACAAAGCACTGTAATGGCTTATATGGATATTTTCCTTTATCTAGGAATTATGTTTTTATGTTGCATACCGATTATTCTCTTTATCAAAAAAGGGAAGAACAAAATTAGTGCAGCCGACGCAATGCATTAATAATAATAGATTTATAATACGCAGAAACGCCGAATTCATCATTTAGAATTCGGCGTTTATTTTTTATGTTGAAAAAGTTTCAGATTTCAAGTTTCAAGCTTCCAAACTTTGCTCCCGATAGCTATCGGGATTGCGTTTGTCTTAGTGCTCTTTGCGGTTAAAAAATAAGTAATAAACTTAGAATCTTAGCAACTTAGAACCTTAGTATCTTAAAAAAAAAATCATCTTGTAAAAACTAAATGATTTCCTTTAGAAAGATTCGCATCAAACTGATATCCTTCGTAATTAAAACCTTTTAAATCATCTATAGTTTCAGCATTGGTATCAATAATATAACGCACCATCATTCCCCTAGCCTTTTTGGCAAAGAAACTGATCATTTTTAGTTTTCCGTCTTTATAATCTTTAAAGTCTGGAGTAATAACAGGAACTTTTAGGGCTTTTACATCAACAGCAGAAAAATATTCATTACTTGCTAAATTCACGAATAACTCATCTTTTTTCAATTCTTTATTTAGAGCTTTAGTTACAACTGGCTTCCAGAATTCATGCAGATTTTTATATTCACCAACAGGCATTTTTGTTCCCATTTCCAAACGATATGCCTGCATTAAATCAAGCGGCTTTAAAAGTCCATAAAGTCCAGATAAAATTCTCAATTTATCTTGAAGAACATCTAATTTTTCTAACGGAATAGTATATGCATCTAATCCTGTATATACATCTCCATCAAAAGTATAAACTGCTGGACGAGCATTTTCGGGTGTGAAAGGTGTTTTCCAATCCTGATTACGTTTCCAATTTAAATCGGCTAATTTGTCTGATATTGACATTAGTTCTGATAATTCAGAAGGCTTTTTTGCTTTTACTACTTTATGAACCACTCTTGCTTCTTTTAAGAATGAAGGTTCTGTATATTGAGATGTTGGTAATTCTTTTTCGAAATTCAATGATTTCGCTGGAGATATAACAATTTTCATGTGTGCTTTTTTCTATGATTCAAAAATACAAATTGAATTTCTAAAAATTATCGTTTGCAATTGATTTGTTCTATCGTTGTATTTTTTTCTCGCCACAAATTCACGAATTTTCGCAAATTATTCTTTTGCGCAAATTGTTATATTTTTTTGCCACAGATTAAAATGATTTACACAGATTTTCTTAATCTATTACTATTTTTTTCTGCCACGAATTGCACAAATTTTCACTAATTAAAAATCTTTTTTAATCCTTTTAATCTGTGGCAGAAAAATAAATTCGTGGAAATTCGTGCAATTCGTGGCAACCATTCTCATTTTAATAAAATTCTGCACGACAAAATGTGAAATTGTTCAAAAAAGTAAGCTCTAGATTATAATAGGCATTTTCTATGTTGTAAATTTGCATGCATTTCATTTCTTAGAAATTTGAAATTGCATTTTTACTCAATAATTAGTGAATTCGTGGCGATACAAACAAACTATAAAACTGCTTTACAAAACAAAATCTTCGATGTTATTTCGAAAGCTTCTCAGGAATTAAAAGTCGACTCTTATGTGATCGGCGGATTTGTTCGTGATTTGCTTTTAAACCGAGGTTCTAAAAAAGACATTGATGTTGTTGCAGTTGGAAGCGGCATCGAATTGGCTCTTAAAGTTTCCGATTTACTTCCAAACAAACCAAAAGTTCAGGTTTTTAAAACTTACGGAACCGCAATGCTTCGCTTTGAAGATACCGATATCGAATTTGTTGGCGCTCGAAAAGAATCTTATACTCGAGACAGTCGAAATCCGATTGTTGAAAATGGAACTTTGCAAGACGACCAAAATCGTCGTGATTTTACCATCAATGCATTGGCTTTATCATTGAATTCAACTAATTTCGGAGATCTTCTAGATCCGTTTGACGGATTAACCGATTTAGAAAACAAAACGATCAAAACGCCTTTGGATCCAGACATTACCTATTCTGATGATCCTTTGCGAATGTTGCGTGCCATTCGTTTTGCAAATCAATTGAATTTTGAAATTGAAGAAAATTCATTAAACGCCATCACCAAAAATGCTGATCGCATCAAAATAATTTCTGGGGAGAGAATCGTTGATGAGTTAAACAAAATTCTCATGACCGATAAACCTTCAACAGGATTTTTACTTTTATACAAAACCGGACTTTTAGATATTATTTTACCTGAATTGACCGCTTTGAATCAGGTGGAAGAAATTGAAGGTCATACACATAAAAACAATTTCTATCATACGTTGGAAGTTGTTGACAACATTTGCCCAAATACAGATGATGTTTGGTTAAGATGGTCGGCATTACTTCATGATATTGGAAAAGCACCAACCAAACGTTTCACCAAAAAACAAGGATGGACTTTTCACGGACATGAGTTTCTGGGCGGAAAAATGGCAAAAAAAATCTTCGAACGTTTGCATATGCCTTTAAACCATAAAATGAAATTCGTTCAGAAAATGGTTATTATGAGTTCGCGCCCGATTGTTTTGGCACAAGATATTGTAACCGACAGCGCGGTTCGCCGTTTGGTTTTTGATGCTGGTGAAGATGTAGAAAACTTAATGACTTTGTGCGAAGCGGATATCACAACCAAAAATCCATCAAAATTCAAGAAATATCATAAAAATTTTGAACTCGTACGCAAAAAGATCGTTGAAGTAGAAGAACGCGATCATGTACGTAATTTTCAACCGCCAATTACGGGAGAAGAAATTATGGAAATGTTCGACTTAAAACCTTCACGAGAAATCGGAATTTTAAAAGAAGCTGTCAAAGAAGCCATTTTGGAAGGCGATATTCCGAATGAATATCAGGCCGCTTATGATTTCGTAATTAAAAGAGCTGAAAAATTAGGCTTAAAAAAAGTTGAGAAATAAGTATTATTTAATAAAATGAAAAAAGAGAATAAATCAGTAATCATTTGGTTACTATCAGGCTGTGTTTTATTGTTTTTAATGGTTGTCGTGGGAGGAATTACACGTTTGACCAATTCAGGTTTATCTATGACTGATTGGCATTTGGTAACCGATACATTTCCACCATTAACAGAAGCCAAATGGCAAGCCGCTTTTGACGAATACAAAAAATTTCCTGAGTATCAGAAAATCAATATTCACAACGATTTTCAATTAGCCGATTATAAATTCATTTATTTCTGGGAATGGTTTCACCGATTTATCGGCCGTATTATTGGCTTGGTTTTCTTTGTTCCTTTTGTTTACTTTTTAGCCAAAAAGAAATTAGATACTCCAACCATTAAAAAATGTATCGTTCTTTTGGCAATGGGAGCTTTCCAAGGATTTTTAGGTTGGTTTATGGTAAGAAGCGGATTAATCGACAATCCAGATGTAAGCCATTTTAGACTTTCTCTGCACTTAACTTTTGCCTTTATCACATTTGCGTATACGCTTTGGGTTGCGCTAGATTTGATTTATCCAGAAAGAAATATCAACAAGATTTTACCTCTTAGAAATATTGCTCGTTATGCCTTGGCAGCTCTTCTAATCCAGATTATTTACGGCGGATTTGTGGCAGGATTAAATGCCGGATTAATCCATAATCACTGGCCTTTAATGAGCGACGGAGAATTTATTCATGAATCGGTTTTTATTGAGCAATCTTCTTTAATAAAAAACTTAATTGAAGGAAAAAGCGGTGTTCAGTTTGTACACAGAACTTTTGCTTATGTTGTTGTAGCGATTATTCTTTTTCTTTTCTTCAAGAGCAAAAAATATACACTTACACATACTCAATCAAACGGAATCAAAACTTTAGTTGTTTTTGTTTTCATTCAGTTTTTATTGGGAGTTTTCACTTTATTATACAGTGTACCTTTGGCTTTAGGTTTAATTCACCAAATTATGGCATTTTTCCTTTTGAGTGCTATGACATATACTTTACACCGATTAAGCAAATAAAATTGAAATATATTAAAACATAAAAAAGAAGCTGTCTCACAAGGACAGCTTTTTTGTTGGAAGGAATATTATTTTTAAAATTTATTTTATATGCAAAACCCCAGCGGGGTGAAATATTTATAGAATTACATTAAGACAAATAAAAAGAGCTCCGGAGGAGCGACATATATGTAGACTTTACAAAAATATGTCGCTCCTCTGGAGCTTTATCCTGTCAACATTTATCTTTCGCTATAAATATTTCGCTTCTCCGAAGCTTACAAAAAAAGCTGTCCTTTTGAGACAGCCCCTTTCTATCATTTCAATTTTAATCAAATGAATTAAAATCTGCTAAATTTCTATATTTTATTTGTTCTTTATCCTAACCAAGCTTTAAAATCCTGTACCTTCTCTCGGCTTACAATTACCTCATCTTCTTTATAAGTTGGAAGAATCACTTTAAGTCGAGAATTAGTATACACCTGAATTTCTTTGATTGCCTTTAACGGAACAATAAATTTTCTGCTTACGCGAAAGAAATCCTTTTTGTCTAGTTCTTGCTCTAAAATCTCTAATGTCGAATCGATCAAATAATCTCGATTGTCGTAGGTATGAATATAAGTTCCTTTATTTTCGCTGAAAAAACATTCAATTTCTTCTGTAGTAATTACTTTTAAATGTTGTCCTATTTTAACTGTAAATCTCTTTTTATACGTTTTCTCAAAAGGATTTGAGAGCATTTGACGAATTTGCTCGAAGTCTAATTGTAGATTTGAAGTTTCTGCTGTTTTTGGAAGACGCGATTTGAATTTTGAAACCGCAATTTCCAAATCATCTTCATCAATTGGTTTAAGAAGATAATCTATACTGTTTAGTTTGAAAGCTTTTAACGCATATTCATCGTACGCAGTAGTAAAAATGATAGCGCTTTTGATATCTATTTTTTCAAAAATCTCAAATGATAAACCATCAGACAACTGGATATCCAGAAAAATCAAATCTGGATGCGGATTATTTTCAAACCAATGAACCGATTCTTCAACTGAATGAAGCATGATTTCTACGGTTACATCTAACTTTTCAAGTTTTCTTTGTAGCAATCTTGCTGCTGGTTTTTCGTCTTCTATAATTAATGTGATCATTTACTATAATGTGAAATTTGAAAAAATTATGAAGTCAAAGTTACTCCCATTTATTTTTATTTGCAGTATCTTTTTCCATGTATTTTTGGATTTTTCTTTTCTCCCAATCTGCTCCAAAAAACCAATCAGCACCGAAAACAGATAATGCATGAGCTAATAGACCAATTCCCCAAAAAAACACCGTAGAGTACGTTTGCCACTCTGTTAAACCACTTAAATCCATCACCATTAAACCAGCAGACCTGTCTCGAGTCAAACTTGATACAATTATGATAATATTTACAATGATGAAAATTTTCAAATGCGAGTAAAATCTTTTAAGTCTTTTTACTCTTCTATAAGCTGCATTGTAATTTGGATCGTCTGCATACTCCCCAAAATGCTGTTTTGCGTAATCTTCATACATTTCTCTTCTAAAACGTCCCATAACTATATTTTAATTATTTCCACTTATTTTTATTCTGTTTTTCCTTCTCCATAAATTCTTTGATTTTTCTTTCTTCCCATTCTTTACCCATTCCTGGAAAAACTTCAAATACTTTTAATCCGTGAAAAACTACTCCTACTCCCCACCATAATAATGGCCAGAAAAACCATAAATAACTTGGTGATGTATATAAATTTATAAAAATCAAAATCGCATTTACTAATACAAAAGCCAAAAGATTTCCATAAAAACCTTTAATATTTTCTACTTTCTTTTTGGCCTGAATATATTTTTCCTCTTCGCTTAAATTCCTTTCCATAATTATTCCCATTTTTGTTTTTTATACTTTTTCTCTAAAATGCTTCTTAGTTTACGCTCTTCCCATTGCTGTCCGAAAATTCTATACGAAGCAAACAAATCGATTGCAGATCCTACCATTACAGCAGTCCAAATTATTACAATCACCCAATTAATATATTTTATGGGGAAAAATTGCAATGGCAGATTGGTATATTCTTTTAAAAGAAAAACAATCAATACAATGGTGTAAATGAACAAATGTTTGTAAAAAGATTTCAGCTGAATTACTTTTTTACTTGCCAATTCTTGCAGTATTATTTGTTCCTGATCATTACTCAAATTTGTTTCCATAATTACTTTCAAGTCGTTTTTGATTTTCTTTTTCTAAAATTTCCTGAATCTTTTTTTCTTCCCATTTCTTATTAAAGAAAGGTGGAAGACTAAAAACTTTCAGTCCGTGCAATATTATTGCCATTCCCCAACCCATTACAGACCAAATCCACCATAGATATTCAGGAGAAGTCATATAATTTACAACAATCACAATTGGATTACATAAAACGTAGACTGTCAAATGCTCGTAAAATCCTCTTATCTCTTTTACTTTTTTCTGAGCATCATAATAACGAACTGTTTCTGTGAAATTATTTTCCATTACTTCCACGTTTTTTGTTTGTTGTCTTTCTCTAAAATTTCGCGAATTTTTCTTTCTTCCCAATCTGAACTATATCCAAACACTTTAAAGGCATGCATGGCAACTCCAAATCCCCAGCCTAAAGCCGAAAACCAAAACCATTGAAATCCTGGTGAAAATTTTAGATTGATAAATATTAAGAACGGAATTACACAACAATATGAAATTATATTTCCATAAAATCCTTTAAGTTCTTCGACTCTTTTTTTGGCTCTATAATAAGCTTTTGCTTCATCTGTATATTCTGCACTCATTTCCATAACCGCAATTTGTTTCGTTAAAATTGGAATTCTAACTGTGAAATTCTTTTCGTCCTCCTCAATCTTCACTTTTCTGTCTGTTACAATTCCGTATCTGTTTACAATATTCTGCAATCCGACACCTTGTCTATCCTGCAAAACTTCTTTTTTCTGAAGATCATTCTGGATGGCCAGATAATCTTTATCAATAAAAATTCTAATATGAAGCGGTTTTTGCTCGCTCACCACATTGTGCTTTACAGTATTCTCTAGCAAGAGCTGTAAAGAAAGCGGCACCACTTTGGCTTCTGGATTGATGTTTTCTGTTGGCAATTCGTAAAATAAACTATTTTCGAAACGCATTTTCAGAAGATTCATATAGGTTTTTGCAAACGACAACTCGTCTTCAACCGAAACCAATTCTTTATCTTTCTGTTCTAAAACATATCGGTAAATTTTAGATAATGAAGTAGTAAAACGCTGTGCATTATCTGGATTTTCTTCTATTAAAGAACTAAGAACATTTAAGCTATTAAAAAGAAAATGCGGATCAATCTGGTTTTTTAAACTTTCAAATTTGGCATTTGCTGTTCCCGCAATAATCTTTTGTTGTGTAACCTTATTTTCCTGATAGAGTTTATAAAAATTAAGTCCGTGAAAAAACAGTAGAACAATAAAAGTCATTACTGCAGATTCTATGTAATTTTCAGCCTTTTCATTGGCAAGAAAACCAATAATTGTCTTATTCTCGATTATTACACTTGTAAACAAACGTAATATTAAAATTACGATCATCGATATTAAAAAAGAACTTGCAAAACCAATTAAAATTCTCTTTACTGAATATGGATTTTCTCGGAAGACCCTATCTAAAAAATCAAAAAGAACGACATTTACGATATACAAAACCACACTGTAAAGCATGCAATACAAGAAATAAATATAAAGATTCTTGGTAAAGACTGCTGTTCCTAAAGAAGCGAACCGAATTAGAAAAGAGAACAAAAATACTATTCCTCCAACTAAGCATGCTTTTAACAAATTAGGTTTTAATATCATCATATTTATAATACTGAATTATTTACAAGTTTTTTGAATTTCTAAAGCTCTTTCTAATCCCCATTTTGGAGAATAAGGTGTTGCTGGTTTAAAAGTATTAAAAAGTTCAATAGATTTATCAACTTGCGCGCATAAAGGTTTTGTATCTACTCCTGTCCATTTTGCTCCCCCTATCTGATAATCTGCTTCGCCAAAAACTGCTCTCGGATTATTTGGATCTAATGCTTTGGCTTTTGCGTAAGCTTCCATCACTTTAGCAGAATATTTCATTCCGTTTGTCATCGGGTCTGCTACAACATATCCTGTATAAATTAAGGCTTGCATTACATACAATTCTGAGTTGGCTTGGTCTTTTATCAACTCTATATCTAATGCATCTTGTGCTTTGGTCAATAACAAATCGATTTTTGTTTTGTCTTTTTCTGTAAAAACAGCTGTCGCGTTGATCATAGCAACATAATAATTAGGCAGATAGCTATTTTTTTCTGCAGCAGCAATTCTTTCAAATAAAGCCGAAGCTTCAGCATTTTTTCCTTCTTTCCAAAGTCCGAATGCTTTATTCATTCCTTGTTCAAATTGTGTTTGAGCCGAACTTACTACTGCTACAAATAGTGCAATTAAAGTGATGATTTTTTTCATTTTATAAGTTATTTAATGGTTTGTTTAATGGATTAGTTATTTGTTTTTTAGAATACAATTTCAATTTTTGAATCTTTGCTGACGTTAAATTTAGCATCACTATACAAAGGAGGTCCCATAAATCCTTTAGCATTATTTGAAGCTGCATATTCTTCTAGTGGCATCCCCATTGAGTTTCTGTCAAGCTGTCCGTTGCTATTTTCATCATGATACGTTGAGATTGCATATTCTCCCGCTGGAAGATCATCAAAAGTTACAACCGCTTTATTGTCTTTAATTTCCGAAGCCAAACTTTTGTAAGTTGTTTTAAGGAAAGTTCCGTCTGAATTATATAATCCTACTTTCACGATTCCTGTGTCATTTTTCAAACCTGAAACGGCAACAGTTAATTTCACATTTTGAGCAGACATTAAGCTGCAGATAAATAAGATAGTTATTGTAATAATTTTGGTCATGATTTCTATTTTTTTTAAGGTTCTAAGTTACTAAGGTTCTGAGGTTCTAAGTTTTCTTGTTGATGATTAAAACTCGGTTTGTTAATTTATACTTCAAAAGTATATCGGTTTTTACTCTTTTAAAATTAAATGATGCTGAGTTGTTGATTTTTGATGATGAATTGTTTTTTTAAGTTGCTAAGGTTCTGAATCGCTAAGATTCTAAGTTTTTTTATGGCAAAACCTTAGTAACTTAGAACCTTAGCAGCTTAGCATCTTTACCACGAACTACAAGTTTTTCAACTGATTCTCATTCTTATTCTGGCTGATCGTCCAAAAGAAACCTACGAAAAAGAATCTGTCTGCTGTTGGCACTACCGCTTGTCTTTGATACACTCCGCTTGCGTCTGGTGTTTTGGCGTAATCATATCCAAAAATATTCTGAGTTCCTAAAACATTTGAAACTGAGAAAAAAAGGATTTTTTGTGTCGTTAATAAATACGCCCAGCTGAAACTTAAACTATTGTACGATTTCGTTTTCCCGTTCATAAACTGTGTCTGGTTCGGATCGTTGTATGGACGACCTGAACTAAAACTGTTTGTTAAACTAACCTGAGATTTCCAGTCCGTAATAAAATATTTTGCTACAACAGATAAGTTATGATTGGCAATAAAACTTGGAGTTGCCATGTTTGGAAAGTTTTTATACTGTCTTTCTGAATCGATATAAGAGTACGAAATCCAATATTCTAGGTTTTTGTGCAAATTGCTGTCTCTCCAAAATAAATCGAATCCTTTTGCGTAACCAGATCCATTATTATTAAAAACCGAATTGTACTGAATATCTCTTGTATCATATTGCACCAAATTACTGTAATCTTTATAATAAGCCTCTGCTCTAAGTGTTTGACCTATTCTTGTAAACGTATAATTGAAAATATAATGTCTTGCTTTTTCACTTTCAAACTGATGATATTTAGAAAATTTAATATAATCTACAACTGGTGTTTGAGAATAATCTCCATAAGCAAACGAGAACTGACTGTTTTTCGAAGCTTTATAACCTAATGAAGCTCTCGGTGCGATATTATTTTCGTTTAATAAACTATTGTTTGAATATCTTAAACCAACTTTTAAAGCTAGTTTTTTAGAAAATAAAAGATCTCCTTCTGTATAAGCTGCAAAAATGTTTGAATCGTAACCATTTGTAACATTAAGTGAAATATTATCGGCTACGTTTTCATCGTATTTTGTAATGAAATAATCACTTCCAAAAGACAATTTAAAAAAGTTCGAAAATTTCTTGCTTAATTTCAGTTTCAGCTGAGCTGCATTTTCTTGGTTTTCAATTCCTGTAATATCATATTTCAGTTTGTTTTTGCTGTAACCGTAGCTCACTCCTGAAGTAATCTGCCATCCAGTTCCAAAACTTCCTTTGTAAGATGAATTCAAATAAAAGTTATTATTGTTCATATCAGTTCGAATCGGGTTCTCGAAATTGACATTTTTCTGATTCAAATCAAACTTCTCAGAATCAAAAGAGGCATACAGCTTAAATATTCCGTTTGTGAAGTTATATCTATAAACGGTTTCTCCCCCAAGTGATTGATACGGATTATTCCACTCTACGTTTTGCGGAATAACAGCCTGATAAGGTGCTAAATTCACATACATCATATTTACACTAAGAGAACTTTTTTTGAATTTCTGCGTATTTCCTAAACTCAAACCAACCGTCATTAATCCGATATCTGTTTTATCATGATCTTCTTCGTCTTTTGTATTTAGAAGCAAAACACTCGACAAAGCTTCGCCATATTCTGCAGAATAACCTCCAGTAGAAAATGCAATTCCATTAAACAAGAAAGGAGAAAACCTGCTTCTTGTAGGCAAATTATTTGTTGTAGCACCATACGGTTGTGCCACACGAATTCCGTCAACAAAAGTTTGTGTTTCGCTTGCTTCTCCTCCACGTACAAACAAACGTCCATCTTCACCAACCGTTTGAGTTCCTGGCAAAGTCTGTAAAGCTGCCACTATATTTCCTGCAGAACCTGCTGTAGTAACAATATCTAAAGGTTTTAAAACAGAAACTCTAGCTTTGTCTCCAGATTCTAAAGTTCCAGCTGTAATAACAACGGCATCCAAAGTATTAATATTCTCTTTTAATTTTACTACTTGATCTTTATAATTAGCAACATCAATTTCTTGTTTGTAGGTCTCAAAAAGTAGAAAACTTACCACTAAAAATTTATTTCCAGTTTCTGTAGTTTCAAAAGAAAATTCTCCAGTTTCAGTACTTGTTGCTCCGTCGTAAGTTCCGTCAATATATATATTAGCGCCAACAACAGGTTTTCCTTTTGGATCTACTATTTTTCCAGAAATAGTATTTTGAGCAAAAATTAAAGCTGTAAAAAATAAAAAGCTTATTGTAAAAAATAATTTGGTTTTCATGTCATCTTTGGTTTTTGATGAAGCAAATGTATTTTAACAATTCATGTTAAAAAATATATAATAACCCAATTGTAGATTTTCGAGGATGAGTTGTAAAATACTAATTTGTATCTTAGTAACGTGTTTCTAAAAACTATTATCTATGTCAGAAAGTAAAAGAGTTTCGAATTTATATCAATCCATTTATAATGGAAATCCATGGCTTGAAGTAACCTTAGCAGATACTTTGAAAGATGTAACTGCAGCTCAGGCTTATAAAAAAATCAATCCTAACTTAAACACGATTTGGGAAATTGTCAATCACCTAATACAATGGAGAAGAAACATATTAAAGCGTGTTCAAGGAGAAATAATTACAACTCCCGATCATAATTATTTTGTGCCAATTTTAGATTCATCTGAGCCCGCTTGGGAACAATCACTTCAAAGTCTGGCAAAATCTCAGGAATTATGGAGTGCTTGCCTGAATGATTTTAATGATGAGGATTTCGAAAAAATAGATTTAAATAATAATCACAATTTTTATGAAGATATTCACGGAATCATTCAACATGACGTTTATCATTTGGGGCAGATTGTTATTTTGAAGAAGTTGCTTTAAAAATTCATAATCATGAAAAAGCCACTTTTAATTTTTGCTTTTTTAGTAATGAGTGCAATCGGGTTTTCACAAGAATCCGAAGTTAAATATGATGAAGCTCTAGCCAAATCTCTCCATGCTGACGAATACGGAATGAAGAAATATGTTTTTTGTCTTCTAAAATCTGGAAGTAATACAACAGCTTCTAAAGAAGAAACCAAAAAACTTTTTGAAGGACACATGGAAAATATTGGCAAATTGGCTAAAGAAGGAAAACTAGTTGTTGCAGGACCTTTCATGAAAAATGATCGAAATTATCGTGGCATTTATATTTTTAATGTCGAAACGGTGGAAGAAGCCAAAGCGCTTGTTGCCACCGATCCAGCAATAAAAGCCAATTTACTCGAAGCCGAATTAACGCCTTGGTACTGCACCGCAGCTTTGCAGGAAATTCCGAAAATGCATGAAAAAATTGCCAAGACGAAAATGTAAAATTTAATTCCCTGCATTTATTTGCTTTTATCTAATTATGACAAACAAGCTTTCAATTTGTAATTCTTTATCAAGTTTTCTTGTAATTATGTTTTTTCTGTTGGGTTGTTCACGAAAAAATAGTGTTGAAATTTCTAAGGAAACAAATCTAATTGTAAAAAAAATAGAGAATATAAATGTTCTAATGGGTTCAGCTGTGGGGGAAAGCGGAAATAAACCTGAACAATATGATAATTTTGAAGCATTGAAAAAAACTGCTTCCAAAGAAGAGTTATTACAATTAACCAATCATTCAAATGCAGTTGTACGCTGTTATTCTTTTTGGGCTTTGGGCAATTATAAAAATTTTGATTTACTTTTATTAGTTAAAAGCCATATCAATGATGATGCTCTTGTAAAAACTCAATTTGGCTGTATTGGAGCTACTGAAAAAGTAGGTGATTTTTTTATCAATCTTGTAAATCCTAAGCATAAGAATTCTCAAATTAGACAACTAAATGATGAGGAATTTTCCAAATTAGAAAATATTTTAATCAATCAGAAAAATGATCTTTATGCTTCAGATAATGCAATTGAAAATGCAGTGCCAACAAAAGCTTTATATCCAAAAGTAAGAACCTTATATATTAAAGACCATAATCAAAGTGCATTAGTAACTTTATCAAAATACAAAAGCCCAAATGATATTGAACTAATTCTCAATAACAGAGATAAAGATCAAGATGATGATGGTGAAAGTGGTTATTTTTTCACGTATCGAGCCATTCAAAATTTTCCAGACGCTCGTTTTTTACCTTTTTTAGAAAAGAAAGTATATGAAAGTTTAGACAATGATCATTTTTCAAATGAATGGCTAGAAATGTATGGGGCAATTGCAGCTTATAAAAATCAAAAAGCTGTTGAACTGTTAAAAATTCCCTTTACAAAATATCAAAATCAAAACATTAGAAAATATCGTATTAAGTTTGTTTACGAAGCCATTTTAGCAAATCAATCTAAATTATACGATGATTTATTGTGGAAGATTTGGCAAGACGAACACGTTATCACTTTGGACGGATTTAAATATTTATTAAAAGTAAATAGTGCAAAAACTTTAGAATTTGCTAAAAAGGAGCTTAAGCCAAGTTATCAAATAAAAAACATAAAAAAAACTGCTCAGACCAATCAAAAAATGCTTACTGAAAATTTAGAAGAAACTTTATTAAATTTTATTCTTTTAAACGACAAATCCTTTGCCTATAGCATCTTAAAAGAAAAAATTATGAATGCCTACGTTAGTGATTTTGAAATTTATTGTACAAAAGTTTTAGAATTACAAGATTCTTCTTTTGCACCAATTCTTTTCAAAAGATTAACAACAGAAGATAATGCAAATGTTTATATTCCAATTGTTGAAACTTTAATTTCTTTTAAAGACAAAGCTATCAACAAAAAAATATTGGAGACAAGAAAGCAAAACAAAAATATGAATCAAGATTGGGGAAGCGATTCTTTAGACGAAATTCTAAAAAAGAACAATATTAAATAATGAAAACAGAAAAAGAAAAAATGATCTCTGGCGAATATTATAATGCCTTTGATCCAGAATTAGTAAAAGGACGCCGTGCGGCAAAAAACCTTTTACATAGCTTAAATGTAAAAGAATATCGAGTTACCAAGAAAGCAAAAGAGATTCTAAAAGAATTGATTCCGAACGCTGGAGCTGGTCTTTATATTGAACCTCCTTTTCATTGTGATTATGGCTACAATATTTTTGCTGGCGAAAATGTTTATTTTAATGTGAATTGTGTGGTTTTAGACTGTGCGCCAGTAAATATTGGCTCAAATGTATTTATTGCACCAAATGTTCAGATTTATACCGCTTCGCATCCGCTTGACGCTGAACTAAGAAAAACATTAGAAAATGCGTATCCTGTTACAATTGGAGACGATTGCTGGATTGGCGGAAATTCGGTTATCTGCCCAGGCGTAACAATCGGAAAAGGCTGTGTTATTGGAGCTGGATCTGTCGTTACAAAAGATATTCCAGATAATTCGCTTGCTGTTGGAAATCCAGCAAAAGTTATTCGAAAATTAAATCAAGAACCTGAATCAAAAAAATAATGCTTACCCTTAATAAAGTTCATCATATTGCCATTTTATGTTCCGATTACGAAAAATCGAAATATTTCTATACTCAGATTTTAGGTTTAACCATTATTCGTGAAATTTACCGCGAAGAACGCCAATCTTATAAATTGGATTTGGCTTTAAATGGCTCTTATGTTGTGGAGTTATTTTCATTTCCAAATCCGCCGCAAAGACCTTCAAGACCAGAAGCGGTTGGTTTAAGACATTTGGCATTTGAAGTCATTAATCTAGAAGAAACGATTGCTTTTTTAACTTCAAAAAACATAGAATCTGAACCGATAAGAATTGATGAAACCACAGAAAAGCGTTTCACTTTTATCGCAGATCCTGATTTATTACCGATTGAGTTTTATGAGAGATAAGCTTTTTGCCATAAAGGCGCTAAGACGGAAAGTTTTTTTTTAAGTATTTAAGATTGAATTGCGTCCAGCTTTAGCTGGATGTCAAATAGAAACATTTAAAAAAGGCTTTAGCCAAATCTGCGAAGTTTGGCTAAAGCCTTTCATTGTTTAAAACTTACTCCCCTAGCTGAAGCTAGGGGCTATTTAAATATCTTTGCGTCTTAGTGCCTTTGTGGCAAAAATAACGTCGAAAGAATTTTCCTGTTTATATCCATTTTAACACACTAAAATAAAGATTTCCTAGAAAAAACCGAATTTGATGCTTAATTTTGTAATCCGCAGAAAAAAAATGCGATTCTCAAACTTATAATGATGAACAAAACGGCGCAAATCAAAAAAAATCATCAATTAATTAAACTCCGAAAATTAGTTATTGTTTCTATCTTAATTGGCTTCCTTTCTGCCTTTCTCGGAATTTCACTAAAAAAAATAACCGAATATTACGAAGAAATTTTCTTTCACGAAGTTTCGGTTCATCCAATATTTTATATTGTTTTCCCTGTTTTTGGATTATCAGTAATTTATTTTCTTAGACAATATCTTTTTAAGAAAAAAGAAAACAAAGGAATCAAAGAAGTTTTTGAAAGCACTGCATCAAAATCTAAAAATCTGCCTTCTTATAAAATTCCATCTCACTTCATAAACGGCTTATTGACCGTTATTTTTGGAGGTTCTACAGGAATTGAAGTTTCTACCGTTGTAGCCACAGCAACTATTGGTTCTGTAGCGCATGAAAAAGAAAATGTTTTCCGTCAATATAAAACAGAACTTATCTGCGCGGGAGTTGCGGCGGGAGTCACAGCACTTTTCAGCAGTCCGATTGCAGGAGTTTTATTTGCTTTCGAAGTAATTTCTAGAAAAGTAACGCGAGCATTTATCATTTCAAATTTAATTGCCGTTTCTATCGCTTTTGGTTTACTAACGATTTTAAAAGAAGAACCATTATTTGCAGTTTCCATCACAACATGGAACTTAAAAGCAATTCCGTACTTCATTCTTTTAGGAATCTTAGCGGGAATGAATTCTGTTTATCTAACACGTTGTGTTTTATTCTTCAAATCTCAATTTGGAAAAATCGATACGCATTATTACAAAATCATTTTAGGATCTGCGGTTTTAAGTATTTCATTATTCTTTTTTCCTCAATTATACGGAGAAGGTTATCATGCCATTAAAGGAATTTTTGGGCCTTCATCTCAGCTTCCGCTAACCATTACATTGGCCGTAACATTTATCGGAATATTGATTCTAAAACCTATTGTAACTTCAATTACTCTAGCTTCTGGCGGTGACGGCGGTGTTTTTGCACCAAGTTTATTCATCGGTGCATTTTTAGGATTATTGTTGGCTTCTATCTTAAACAGCTTTTTTCATGTAAATGTAATTCCGGTTAACTTTATGATTATCGGAATGGCTGCGGTTCTTAGTGCAAGTATTCATGCACCATTTACAGCTATTTTCTTAGTTTGCGGTTTAACAAACGATTATACTTTGTTTTTTCCGATTCTTGCAGTTTGCTTGATTTCAAAATATACAGCCAAAACAATTTATCCTTACACTGTTTATAGCTATTCTCCAAGTTTAGTTAAATAATTTCAGGCTATTACAATCTGAAGATTTAAAGGATATAGCAAAGTATATTTAAAAGCATAACGAGTAAAATATAAAACCACAATAATGCCAACAGAAAAAATAAAAAGAAGCTATCGCAAAACACGTTACATTCTTTATAAAGAAACTTTAATTGATTATAAAGAGCATTTTTGGTCATTTCTAGGTTCGTTTGTTGGAATTGGGATTCTTGCCTATCTTGAATCTTCACAATTTACAGGAAGCGATGTCGTTTATTTGATTGGATCTTTTGGCGCCTCGAGTGTTTTGATTTACGGAATTATACAAAGTCCGTTTTCACAACCAAGAAATTTAATTGGAGGACATCTTATTTCAGCCTTTATAGGAGTTACCGTAAATAAACTAGTACCTGATATTGTATGGATTTCGGCTCCTCTTGCTGTCTCTCTTTCGATTATTTTCATGCAGATTACAAAAACCTTACATCCACCTGGAGGTGCAACAGCTTTAATTGCTGTTACCGGTTCTGCACAAATAAAGGGCTTAGGATATATGTATGTGATTTCTCCTGTTCTTGTTGGTGTTTTAATTTTATTTGTGACTGCCTTGTTTTTTAATAATATTACTTCAAGCAGAAGTTATCCAAGCCATAGCACTTATCATAAACATTATCATAAAATTAGAAAAAGACTGGCGAGAAAATAATTCTGGCCCTTCTCCTGCAAGGTTTTCAAAACTTTGTAGGCATAAACTTCAGCACTAATAAGACCTACGAGGTTTTGAAAACTTCTCAGGATCACAAAAAAATTAAAACACAGAAAAACAAGAGACTAAAATCTTTTCAACAAATCGTAATTCGTGATTCGTATTTCGTTTTTTATATTTTACCTTTGACCTCTCAATAAAAACAAAGATTATGGTTTATAAATTTAGAGTTATTCTAGACGCCGAAGAAGATATTTTTAGAGACATTGCTATTCTTGAGGAAGATACACTTGAAGATTTACACAATGCAATCTTCAATGCTTTTGGCTTTGACGGATCAGAAGTGGCTTCATTTTATACTTGTGATGACACTTGGAATCAGGAAGATGAAATTCCGCTTTTTGATACAGGAGATGTTCCTGGCGAAATGAGAACCATGAACGATTATCCGTTATCTAGTATTTTAGACAAAGAAAATACAAAGATTATCTACGTTTACGATTTCATAAGTATGTGGACTTTCTTAGTTGAATTGGCTGCAATCGAAGACGAAGCTGTAGGAGCAACGTATCCAGAAACTTTATTCTCTCACGGTGAAATGCCAGACGAAGCTCACGAAAAAAACTTCGAAGCCGATGACATGCACGACGATATCTACGGAGAATTTGAAGACGACTTAGACGAAGACGATCTTGACATGTTCGAAGGTGATGACAGCTTCGAAGATTATGGATTTGAGGAGAATTGGAATTAATTTGAGGTTCTAAGGTTCTGAGACGCTAAGGTTCTAAGGTTTTATTTTTGAAAGTTTTTTCTTGTTTTTAATTCTTCGAATTAAAAATATTAAGCATGAGCAATTTTAGAACTTTATTGGTTTGGCAGAAATCTATGACCTTGATTACCAAAATTTATTCCTTAACAAACAAATTTCCAAAAGAAGAAGTCTTCGGATTAACTTCTCAAATTAAACGAAGCTCGATTTCAATTCCCAGTAATATTGCCGAAGGATATGGAAGAGAAAGCAATAAAGAACTTTTGCGTTTTTTAAGCATTTCTATTGGTTCTCTATTCGAAATGCAAACGCAATTAGAAATCGCAAAAAATATATCTTATTTAAAAGAAGACGATTTTAACAATTTATATGAGGATACCCGAGAGATAGAAAGAATGTTAGTTTCTTTTATAAAAAAAATAAAAGACAGAACCAAACCTTAGTACCTTAGCATCTCAGAACCTCAGTACCTAAAAAAATATGATAAATTTATTCAACACCCACATCGACACGCTGTCTATACACCGCGTAGGAAACAAAAGCCGTAACGAAGCAATTTTTTTATCGGAGCAGCCATTTAATTTAAATGACGAGATCGTTCCTTTGATAAAAGAATTCTTTTTTAAGCCTTTTAGAGAAAAAGAAGAAAACTATTATCAGTTTGCACACGAAGTGGACTTGGATTACAACGACATGTTTAAATATGCAACTGAGATTTTTGCTAATCCGTCAAATGTTCATGAGGTTTCTAAGAACATCACAAAGCATTTATTTGAGCAGTCAAATCACCCGCACATTAAAAACGGAGAGGTTTACGTAACTTACTTAACAAACTTAAGCATTGATAATAATGTAGTTGATGCCATCGGTATTTTTAAAAGCGAGTTACAAGCCGACTTTTTACAGTTTGAAGAAAACGGAAGTAACCTTGAAATGATTTTACAGCAAGGTATCAACTTGAGTAAATTGGATAAAGGGTGTTTGATTTTCAACTATAAAAAAGAAGAAGGATACAAAATTTTAACTGTAGACAGCAACCGCTATGACGCACGCTACTGGTTAGAACACTTTTTATCTGTTGATGCTTTTGAAGATGAAAATTTCATCACAAAAAAATATTTAAAGTTCTGTCAAAACTTCGCAAAAGACGTGGTTTTGCCAGCAGAAGACAAGAAAGAGGAAGTAATGTTTATGAACCGATCTGTGAATTATTTCGCTAAAAACGATCAGTTTGAAGAGCAGAATTTCTTGAATGAAGTACTAGACAATCCTGATTTGATTCCTGAATTTAAAAACTATAAAGTTGATAAAGGAGAAAAATACAGCATCGAAGATGTAACCTCATTCCCTATCGCCAACGCAGCAGTTTCTGACGCTAGAAAATCGATTAAAAACGTCATTAATTTGGATACTCATATTCAGATTAAAATGGATTTCATCAACCCTGAAAGTGCAGAAAAATTTGTTGAAAAAGGCTGGGATGAAGAAAAACAAATGTATTACTACTTAGTTTACTTCAATAAAGAAGAGAAAAGCTAAGAAGTTTTCATTTTCTATTACTTACTTAAAACAGAAAACGGCAATTACAAAAGTAACTGCCGTTTTTTTTATTATCTTAAATTTCAATGTTATAAAACCGAGAATACGGCTTTTACAATATCATCGTACACTTGTTTGTTTCTTTCTCCAGTGCGAGCTAAAACTCGAATTCCTGAGTAATTATTAAAGATAAATCGAGCCAAAACTTTTGCATCCAGCTGTTTGGAAATATGTCCTGCCTCCTGCCCTTTTTTAACAGCATTTGAAAAAACTTCTTCCATAGTTTGGCTATTGTCTTTTACAATTTTGGCAATTTCTTCATCGTGCATCGCTAACTCTACAGAAGAATTAACCATAAAACAGCCTTTTGTAATTCGATCTTCTAAACTTTCGATCACTGCTTGCTTAAAAATAGCCTGCAAAGTTTCTTTGACATTCTCAGATTTTTCTAAAAGTTCTTTGACTGCATCTTGAGCTTGCTTCTGATAACGCTGCAAAGATTTTGTAAACAATTGCTGCTTATCTCCAAAAGTATCATATAAACTAGAACGGCTTAAACCTAAATGCGTCACCAAATCCTGAGCAGAAGTGCCGTTATAACCTTTGTGCCAAAAAATTTCGATTGCTTTATCTAAAGCCTGATCTTCATCAAATTCTTTCGTTCTAGCCATGACATTCAAATTAAATTCATTTACAAAGATATAAAAATACGGAACAATCGTTCCTGAATAAGTCAAAAAAATTATAGCACTGTATTTACGATAAGTCCACCATCAACAACAATTTCAGATCCAGTGATAAATGAAGCATCATCTGAAGCTAAGAAACTAACTGTTTTTGCAACTTCAGCAGCTTGTCCAAAACGTTTTAATAAAATTTTCTCCCCCAAAGCAGATCCTAAACCTTCTACTTCTTCTTTTTCTAAACCAACTTTTCCGTACAATGGTGTTTCGATTGGACCAGGAGAAACCGCATTTACCCTAATTTTTCTTGAAGCCAATTCTACAGCAAAAACTTTATTTAAAGATAATACAGCTGCTTTACTCGCTGCATATACACTTGAATTTGGCATTCCAACATGAGCGTTTACAGAAGTATTAAAGATAATTGAACCGCCGTCATTTAAAATTGGAAGCACTTTTTGGACTGTAAAATAAACTCCTTTTACATTGACATTCATAATACTGTCATAATGATCTTCTGAAGCTGAATCTAGTGGCGCAAAAGCTGCAATTCCAGCGTTCAAGAATAAAATATCAACTTTACCAAATTTTGCTTTTACTTCTTCAACTAAATTGTCGATTGATTTTAAATCAGATTGATCAGCTACAATTCCTGTAACATTCAATTCTTTTTCCGCTTTTGCCAAAGCTTCTTTGTTTCTTCCTGTTACAATTACTTTTGCTCCTTTTGCTGCTAAATCTGCTGCGGCTGCATATCCAATTCCGCTGTTTCCACCTGTCACGATTGCTACTTTGTTTTCTAAATTTTTCATTTTATTTATTATTTAAGTTATTGATTATTCAATTATTATGACACAAAGATATAATAACGGAACGATCGTTCCGTTATTATTAAAGTTAAATTTATGTTAAAATATTTAACTTAGAATAGAAACGCCCGCCAAATAAGGAATTATCTATAGAATGATAAACGAAAGAAATCGCAAAATGAGGCTGATTCTTAATTTATGCTTAATTTTGCATTAAAAAATAACTCAGATGGATATTCAATTTTTTAAAGAAAGTCCTTTTACCACTATAATTTCATTTCACAAGCTAATCGAATCTTTTGAAGAGATTGCGCAGTCAGACGTTGATTACAGATCAAATTATGCCAAAGCAATTTTAGAACAAATTGAATTAATTCCGGAATTAAGGACTGGAATCCAGGATTATTCGGTTATCAAAAACAATGAAGCTTTAATTAAAAATATATTAGCCGATTTATTTCCGACTGCATTGACGTACAACGAAATAAAAGCGATAACGATTCCATTTCAAAACATCTCCTTTAATTATACAGAGCGTTTCAAAAAAATCCTCAAAAATGCGGGAGACGAATTTTATATGGAAATTCGTGACTTTAGTGACCATCAATTCTATATCAATAACTGTTGTTTAATTTTGAGCAGTTATTACAAACAGCAAATCGATTTCAATCAGCCGTTTTTCTATGACATTCCGAATGAAAATGGAATTGAAAAACATTATCGCATTTTGTACAATGCTGATTTCATGGAAATTACTCCAACCGAAAGTGCTGTTCCCCTAACTCAAGAAGATATTGATCAATTACTTGATAATTATAACGATATCAATTTATGGAAATCTAAATTCCCAAAAGGAAGCTGGATATTAAGAGGTTTCGGTATTGTTTCTTTATTTGATGCCACAACCGAAAGTGCTATTTCTATATTGAAAAGCAGTTTACTAAAACCTGGCCCAAAAACAGTTGCCACGGATCAGGAAGTTTCTAATATTTTTCAGTCGATTTTTAATCTTCCGAATTTAAAAGTCGGGTTTATTATCTATAATCCTGAAGAAGAGAAATTTATGAGGCCTGCAAAATACGAAAATCAGATGAAGAGCTTTTTGCTTTCAGCTGATCAGGAAGTAGATTGCAAAAATGCTTTTTTTGGCTGTTCTTTCGAAAATTTATTGGACAAAAGAGAACCTTTTGTTATTTCTAATGTCAGCAAGTTTACCGAAGAATCAACAAATAAAAGACTTGGCGAACATTTACTTACGCAAGGTATTCAAAGCTGCATTTTTGCTCCGGTAATTAAAAGCGGACAATTATTGGGCGTTGTTGAACTGGTTTCTGAAAACCCGAGAGATTTAAACAGTGTCAATGCCACAAAACTAGATTTGGTTCTACCGTATTTAACTGATACTATTGATCGTTATAATACCGATATGCAGCATCAGATTGAAGCGATTATTCAGCGCGAATATACTACGATTCACCCAAGCGTATATTGGAAATTCAAAAGAGAATCTCAGAACTATTTTCAAAATATGAATCATACTAAAGATTATATTTTTAAAGAAATTGTCTTTAAAAATGTATATCCGCTGTATGGACAAATTGATATTAAAGGCTCTTCTGAACATCGTAATGAAACGGTAAAAATTGATTTGAAAAGTCAATTGACTGCTCTTATGGAAATTTTTGATAATCAAGAAGAAAATTCAAACCTAGTTCTTCTAGAACAAAGAAAATTTGAATTGGAATCGCTTCGAAGCGAATTGGATTATCCACTAAAAGCAGATACTGAACAGCATATTCAGCGTTATATAGAAGAAGAAATTCATCCGATACTGAAAAACACTAAAAGCAATCCTAAATCTGAAAAATTAGAGCAATTATACTTTGACAGTCTGGATGAAAAAACAGGAATGTTTTATCAGGAAAGAAAGAAGTTTGATAATGCCATGTCGATTATCAATAAAAGACTAGCAACGGTTTTGGATAAAAAACAAGTTGAAGCGCAGCAGATTTATCCGCATTATTACGAACGTTTTAAAACGGATGGTGTTGAACACAACTTATATATCGGAGCTTCAATTTCTCCAACAAAACCTTTCGATATTATGTATTTGCACAATCTTCGTTTGTGGCAGCTGCAAACTTTATGCGAAATGGAACTGGAACACCATGAACTTAAGGAATCTCTTCCATACGAACTGGATGTTACTTCTTTAATTCTCGTTTTTAGTTCTGCACTTTCTATCCGTTTTAGAATGGACGAAAAACGTTTTGATGTAGATGGAACTTACAATGCAAGATATGAAGTTGTTAAAAAACGAATTGACAAATCGCATATTAAAGGAACAAACGAAAGAATTACCGAGAAAGAGAAAATTACAATTGTATATTCTCAAAATAGCGAAGAGGCAGAATATTTAAAGTATATTAAATATTTACAGCACAAGAAAATACTTGAACCGTCAATAGAGCAATTTGAAGTTGAAGATCTTCAGGGAGTTTCTGGTTTAAGAGCAATTCGTGTCAAAGTAATAAACAATAGTTCAAACCCAGGAATTAAGAAAATAACTTATCAGGATTTATTAGATGAGCTCAACTAAATAGTTGAGCTTTTTTTATTGACCAAATAATTGAACACGAAAAAAACGGATTCGCTATCGCGAAAACGCGGAAAAAAACGGATTTTTTCAATCTATAATAAATCAAAAAAAAAAATCTGTATTCATCCGCGTTTTCGCGATAGCGAATCCGTAAAATCAGCGTCTAAATTTTATATAGACTTAAAAGCAATCACAAACGCAATCACTGTTATGATGATACCGAACATAAAAAAGTTATAAGCAATTCGGAGTAAATTATATTTTCGCTGTAAAACCAATCCCAGATAATACAAATCTTTGATCATCGTCGAGTACAAATAATCACGATCTTTCATCATTTCGTTCATTGCCCAATCATAATCTTCTAAAGGCATTTTGTAGAAATTTCCAAAAAACATCAGATTCACTTTTTTAGCCTCGACATCGTCTCTCGTAAAAAAACCAGAAGTTACTTTTGGACGTGTAGAAAGAATCGCAAAAATAATCGTAATCACGCTCGACATTAGCATAATAAATGTTGGAACAACCAAATGCGCATTTTTGGGACTATCTAATTTCGGAATAATAGACGATAATGCGATCGAAATGATAATCGCATTAACAGACAATAAAATATTGGCTTTGCTATCTGCAATACCGCTTAAACGGGTGTGGTTCCCGAGAGTGACACGAAATAAAGTATCAATTCCGCGGTCTGGTTTTTCTGTTTTATCTTTCTTTTTGGATTCTTCTTCTAACGCTTCAGCTGCCTTCAATTCCTGTTTATTTATTTTTTTCTGAATTAATAATAGATTTTTTTCTTTCAAAGGCTGCCATTTTCTCAAAGCATAATCGGTATAAAATCTATGTTTGTTTAATAAGAAATTGAGGTTTTCTCTTGTCCATTCTGCATTGGAAAAGCTAACTATCCCTGCATTTTTCAATTCCAAACGCAATAATTCGCAAGTTGTAGCATATTCAGCTCCCATTAAGTGAGCATAATCTGCGTCTCTTATAATTTTTTCAAGATGTGTCTTTGGTTCATATTCTTTAACTGTCGCCAAAATTAAACTCGAAACGAGAGCTATAAATTCTTCCGATTTTCCTTTTTCGCGTAAAAAGTTGGCAGCAATTTCGGTACTTTTCTTTTCATGATTTTCATACCCTTCAATATATCCGGTATCGTGAAACCATGCCGCCACCAAAAGCGCTTCCTTATCCTCACCGCTTACATCTTCTTTTTTGCAAAGTTCTTTTACTGCTGTAACAACCGTAAAAGTATGATTAAAATTATGGTAAGAATATAAATTAGAAAGTTTATCTTTGAGTAAATTCCCGACAAAATCCTCGGATTGTTCTATTAGATTCATAAAGAATATTTTTATACCACTAAATTATGAAATTGTTTTTGGATAATCATTTTATTGCCAAGATTAAAAACTTTTTAATAGCAATAGTGTCACTCTTCATTGTTTATTCCTGCGCGACCCGCAAACCGCAATATGGAAAAAGTGTAAGTGCCAACGAAACAGAAAACGCGACAGATACTATAAAAATTGCACACACCTTTTTTCTTGTTGGAGATGCTGGAAATGCCGATGAAGAACAGGCGCAGCAAACACTGGAGCTTTTACATCAAAAACTTAAAAAAGCGAGCAAAAAATCGACACTGCTATTCTTGGGTGATAATATTTATCCAAAAGGCTTTCCTAGTGATAAACATCCTGAAGACAAAGCTTTGGCAGAAACTAAACTCACCAATCAATTAAAATTAACTAAAGGTTTTAAAGGAAAAACAGTTGTAATTCCTGGAAATCATGATTGGTATAACGGCATTAAAGGCTTGGAACGTCAGGCCGATTTTGTAACGAAATATTTAAACGATAAAAAAGCATTTCTTCCGAGAAAATCCTGTCCTATTGAAAATGTAAAAATTGATAGCGTTACAACTTTGATAGCTGTTGATAGTGAGTGGTTTCTAGAAGATTGGAACGATCACCCGACAATAAATGACAATTGCGAAATCAAAACTAGAGAAGCTTTTTTTGAAGAGTTAGAAGGACTTTTAAATAAAAACCAAGAAAAGACAGTTGTCTTGGCGATTCATCATCCGCTATTAAGCAACGGAACACATGGTGGACAATTTTCATTAGAAAAACAGTTATTTCCTTTGGAGCAAAAAATTCCGCTTCCGGTAATTGGTTCATTTATTAATTTATTGCGAAAAACTTCTGGTGTAAGTCCGCAGGACATTCAAAACAAACAATATACAATTTACGCAAAAAGAATTAAGACCCTTTTGCAGAAGCAGAAAAATGTAATTGTAGTTTCGGGTCATGATCATAACCTTCAATATATCAGTAAAGAAAATATTCAGCAGATTATTAGTGGCGCAGGGTCAAAATCGGAAGCTGCAAGAGCTATTAGTCCGTATGATTTTTCGTATGGCGGAAATGGTTATGCAACACTAACGATGTTTAAAAGCGGAGATGCAAAAGTTTCTTTTTATGGAAATGAAAATGGCAAAGAAAAACTGCTTTTTGAACGCGAAATAATAAAAGCCAAAGAAATCAACTGGGCTTCAGATATTCCGAACAAGTTTCCTGCAACTGTGACCACTTCGATTTATTCTCCAAAAATGACTCAAAAAGGTGCATTTCACAGGTTTTTATTTGGTCAGCATTATAGAAAGTATTACAGTATGCCAATTGAAGCTACAACAGCAACAGTCGACACTTTAAAAGGCGGATTGAAACCAATTCGCGAAGGCGGAGGACATCAATCTGTTTCCTTAAGAATGTCTGATCCTCAAGGACGTGAATACATCATGCGTGCAATGAAAAAAAGTGCAACCGTATTTTTACAGTCAGTAGCTTTTAAAGATCAATATGTGGTAAATGAATTTGAAAAAACATACGCCGAAGATTTCTTATTTGATTTTTATACCACTTCTCATCCTTATTCTTCTTTTGCTATCGGAAGCATGTCTGATCAAATTGGACTTAGACATACGAATCCTATTTTATATTATATTCCGAAACAAAATGGTTTAGGCGAATTTAATGCAAGTTTTGGTGACCAATTATATATGGTTGAAGAAAGACCAGCCGACAATCATCTTGATGGCAAGAATTTTGGAAAACCAAGCAATATTATCGGAACTGATGATATGATGCTGAACCTTCATAAAGATGAAAAATATACTGTTGACGAAAAGGAATATATTAAAGCGCGTTTATTTGATATCCTTTTAGGTGATTGGGACCGACACAGCGATCAATGGCGTTGGGCTGAATATAAAGAAGATGGAAAGGTGATTTACAGACCGATTCCGAGAGATCGCGATCAGGCTTTTGTAAAATACGATGGCGCTTTGCTTTCACTTTTAATGAATATGCCACCTCTTCGTCACATGCGAACTTTTAAAGGAGACAGAATCAATGTTAAATGGCTTGGAAGAGAACCGTACCCAATGGATTTGGCATTTCTAAAAACTGCTGGAGAAAAAGACTGGGTTGAACAAGCCAAATACATTCAAGAAAACTTGACTGATGCAGATATCGATCTAGCTTTCAAAAATATGCCTAAAGAAGTTCAGGACGAAACGGTAGATGAAATTAAAACAAAACTAAAAAGCAGAAAAAAAGATCTTCAGAAATATGCTCGTGAATATTCTGATGTGTTAGATAAAACTGTTATGATTGCGGGAACTGACAAAAAAGATAAGTTTGTTTTAAATCATAATGTAAAGAAAGGCATTGAAATACAGGTTTTCAGAATCAAAAAAGAAGGTGATGAATTGCTTTATACCAAAAACGTAACCGACGACAAAACCAAAAATCTTTGGATTTACGGACTAGACGATAATGATGTTTTTGAGGTAAAAGGAGATCAAAAATCTAGTATCAAAATTCGTTTGATTGGAGGCCAAAATAATGATACTTATAACATTGAAAACGGAAGAAAGGTTATTGTTTACGATTTCAAATCAAAAGAAAACACGTATAATCTCGATTCTAAAACTCAAACACAACTTACAGACGACTACGAAGTTAATGCCTACAATTATGAAAGACCAAAGTATAATGTAGTTTCTGGTCTTCCAAACATTGGATACAATCCAGATGATGGAGTAAAAATGGGAGTTAATGTAAATTATACCGTTAATAATTTCAAGCAAAATCCGTATACGCAAAGACATATTTTTAATGCTTTCTACTACTTTGCTACTGGCGGTTTAGAGTTTAATTATGCTGCACATTTCCCTGGGTTATTAGGCAAATGGGTTATTGATGTGGAATCATTATATACGACTCCAAACTTTGCCATGAATTATTTTGGTTATGGAAATGAATCGCAATATGATGATAATTTAGGAATGGATTACAATCGTGTCCGCATTAGAAAATTTAATGCTTCGGGAGCCATTCGTCATGTTGGAAGATATGGAAGTGAGTTTAGCGTTCAGCCAATTTTCCAGAGAATGACAGTTGAAGATACCGAAAACAGATACATAAATATTCCTGGAATTGTAAATCCAGATGTATTTGACAGTCAGAATTACGGAAGTTTAAAAGTAAAATATCAGTTTAAAAATTCAGATTTTGCCGCAAAACCAACTTTAGGAATGGCATTTATGATTGCAGCAACTTGGACAACTAATTTAGATGACACAAAGAAAAATTTCCCTACCCTGGAAAGCTTCTTAGGTTTCACTCATAAAATTGATCATAACGGAAAATTGATATTAGCCACTTACGTAAAAGGAAAAGCTATTTTCAACAATAATTATGAGTTTTATCAAGGTGCTTCTCTTGGTGGTGACACCGATTTACGCGGTTATAGAAATGAGCGTTTCTTAGGAAGTTCGTATTTCTCTCAAAGCTCTGATTTGCGTTTAAGTATCGGGAAAATACGTAAAACGATTGTTCCTTTTACATACGGAATTTTAGGCGGTTTCGACTACGGAAGAGTTTGGCTTGATGGCGAAGAATCAAGAAAATGGCACCAAGATTATGGTGGCGGACTCTGGCTGAATGCCATAAATGTTATTACAGCTAGAATCTCATACTTTAAATCTCCTGACGAAATTGGAAGAGTGATTTTTGGGGCAGCATATAGTTTTTAAAAAAGGTGCTAAGGTACTGAGATGCTAAGGTTTTCTACTCTGAGTTAAAAAAACAGCCACGAATTCACGAATAATTTAATTAAAATTCGCGAATTCGTGGCTAATCTTTTCTTAGCACCTCAGTACCTTAAAACCTTAGCGACTTAGAAGAAACTCATAAACCTTTCCTCCTATTTTGTTTGTTTTTTCGTCGGCTATAAGTAAGGTGTTGTTATCTTTAAAAACTATAGCTTCTTTTTGTGAGAAGTGATTCAGGTTTATTTCGGTTTGAGTTCCTTTATGGAATAAATCTCCTTTAAAACCCTTAAATAAAAGCACTTTGTCATGACTTAATAAAGCAACTTTTTTTCCGTCAGGGCTGATGGTTGCACTTGTAAGAACGCAATGATTATAATTGTTGCAGGTTTTAAATTCTCCAATCTTTACTGCTTTTTGAGTTCCAGCAGCATTTTTTATTTTGTAAATAAAAGCTGTGCCGTCAAAACCTTTGCTTCTGTTTTTTGTAAATAGATAGAAATAGCCGTTCAGTTCAAAGAAACCTTCAACATCATAGAACATTTCTTTTTTCTTTGGAGGAAATTCTGTTTGCTCTGGGTATGAATATGAAATTTTATATTCGGCTTTAGCCACATCATTATTCAATTGATTTTTTGCGACTTTATAAATACACAAATCTCTTCTTTCGTTATCATTATTTCCAAAATCACCAATGTAAATATTTCCAGATTTATCTTTTGTAATATCTTCCCAATCTACATTTGTAGCATTTGAAATCGTAACGGTTTTGGCCAATTTCCCTTTAGAATTGATAGCATAAAGAGCATTTTTATTTCCACTATCTTCTAAGGTATAAAGAATGTTGGTTTCAGGAAAATAGGTAATTCCAGAAACTTCCTTTAATTTCTTTGGAAGGGAATAAAGCTCTTTTAAATCAGAACCTGATTGCTTCTGGCAAGCTAGTAAGACTATAGAAACAACTACTAAAAAAGATTTTTTCATAATATTTTTTTTATTTTGCCACAGATTAAAAGGATTATAATAATTCCAAAATCTTTTTAATCTGTGAATCCCGATAACTATCGGGAGTGGCTAAAACTTTAAACTAAGTTAGTATTTTTAAAATTACGTGTAATAAATTCAAATGCAGCATGCATGATATGTCCCATCGATTTTGCGTTTTTGAATTTCATATCGTTTGTATAACGGTATAATTCCATTTTTAATTGCAGTAAATGCTCCTGCGTTGAAATGGTATCGTGGCACATAATATTCAGCAGTTTTTTGATTCTCGTTTCAGCAGAATGAATACGTTTTGCTAAAATTGCTCTTTCTTCATCTTTATACTGAATAATAGAACGCTCTTCTAATTTCTCTTTAATTAATTGAATCATCGGGAAATTTTCCTTGAAGAACTGAGGGCGATATACTTTAAAATTTCCCTCATAACATTGCTGATCAAAATCGATTGGACGAATTTTATAAACCACTTGATCAAAATCGTGAATTGGGACAATTACATAATTATAGGCACGCATATCCCCCAAAAGACGAATCATACAGCGTTCGTTAAACTTGACGAATTCTTTGGCAATTTGAGCCTTTTCCATTTCACTGCATTTATCCAGCAACGTATCCATAAAAACATCGCCTGGAATTCCTATAATATGTTCCTCTATCAGAGTATCTTTATAAACTAGAAAGTTGATTTTATCTGGCGATAGAATATCTTCCAATTCTAATCCATAAATACGGGAAGCATCTGCTTTTTTGATATAAAAATGAACATAGTTGTCATTTAGAATATTTCGAACCTTAATTCTAAAAGGTTTCGAATTTCCGAACGTACAATAATCAATTGCATCGACATTTAGATATTGAATAATTTCACTATTTCCATCAGAATGCAGAAGCGAATAAATTTTCTTCAGATTTAAATCAATTTCGTTACGTTCAAATTCTCCATAATAAACTCTGATCCAAAGTGTATCTGTATCGTGTTTGTCGTAAACATTTATAGAACCTGAAAAACGAAGCAAGTCATCATAAAACACAGAAACTTTAGAAATACGTTCGTATCGCTCTAAATAACTTAAAAGTGGCTGTGTTAAAGGGTAAGACGGTTTTTTTAAAACCATTAAAGGCTCGCTCATTTTGAATATCTTTATTACAAATTTACGTGAATACGATTTAAAGTCAGAATTTAAAGTAACAAAAATCAACTTGGCTCGTCATACTAAAAACTAAAACCAGAAAAATTTGGAAACCATATTAACCATCGAGAATTTAAGTAAAAGATACGGCCGAATTCAGGCTTTGAAAAATGTATCTTTTCAAATACAAAAAGGTCGTGTTTATGGCATTCTAGGGCCAAACGGCAGCGGAAAATCGACTACATTAGGAATTGTATTGAATGTTGTTAATAAATCGTCTGGCAGTTATCGCTGGTTTGATGGTAATGTGGAAACTCATGACGCATTGAAAAAAGTGGGCGCTATTATAGAAAGGCCAAATTTTTATCCATACATGACAGCCGAGCAAAACCTGAAATTGGTTTGCAAAATCAAAAACATCAACTATTCTAAAGTCAATGAAAAATTGGAATTAGTAGGTTTGATTGAAAGAAAAGATAGTAAGTTCAGTACATTTTCATTAGGAATGAAACAGCGTCTGGCAATTGCATCAGCACTTTTAAACGATCCGGAAATTTTAATTTTAGATGAACCAACCAACGGATTAGATCCGCAAGGAATTCATCAAATTCGTGATATTATAAAAAAAATTGCTTCGCAAGGAACTACTATTCTACTTGCTTCACATTTATTGGATGAAGTAGAAAAAGTATGCTCGCAGGTCATTGTTTTAAGAAAAGGCGAAGTTTTATACTCAGGTTCAGTTGATGGAATGTCTTCAAATGAAGGTTTCTTTGAAGTGCAGTCAAATGATAATTTTGTTTTAAAATCGGCTTTGCAAGAACATCCTGCCGTAGATAGAATTTCTGAAGAAGACGGGAGAGTTTTAGTTTACCTAAAATCTGATTTATCGGCTTCAGATTTAAATCAATTTTTGTTTTCTAAAAATATTGTTTTAAGTCATTTAGTAAAACGCAAAAACAGTTTAGAAGCACAATTTTTAGAATTAACCAAAAACGCGATCGCCCAAAAAAACTAAACCATGAAAAGACTTCTCTCTATAGAATTACAAAAAATCTGGATGAACAAAGCCAGCCGTATATTAACTTTAACTTATTTTATATTACTTTCTTTTATAGCCTTAATCGCAGTAATTAAGTTTGATATAGGGCCTTTCAAATTTCATTTAGCCGAAATGGGAATCTTTAATTTTCCGTTTATCTGGCATTTTAACACTTATGTTGCAGCATGGCTAAAATTCTTTCTTGCCATTGTAATTGTTTCAATGATGGCGAATGAATATAGCTACGGAACTTTAAAACAAAACTTGATTGACGGTCTAAGCAAAAAAGAATTTATTTTATCAAAATTCTTAACTGTAGTTTTATTTGCTTTTGCGTCTACCGTTTTTGTCTTTGTAATGAGTTTGGCTTTAGGATTATGCTTTTCTTCTTACACAGAGTTTAGTATTATTTTTAGCGACTTAGATTACCTTTTGGCTTTTTTTGTAAAATTGACTGGTTTCTTTTCATTCTGCTTATTTTTAGGAATTTTAGTAAAACGTTCTGCTTTTGCATTGGGCTTTCTTTTGGTTTGGAACATAATTGAGGCAATTGTGAGAGGCACTTTAGCATTTAAAATTTTTCCAGATAGTGATACTGATAAAAAAATCACGCAGTTTTTCCCTTTGGAATCAATGTCGAATTTAATTGCTAATCCAGGTCCAAGATTGTCTGTCGTAAAAAACATTGGCACACAAATGGGAATTGAAACAGATGCTGATTTTAGTGTTGATTATTTTGCTGTATTAATCGTTTTAGCTTGGACTTTTACATTTATATATTTTTCTTACAAATTATTAAAAAATAGAGATTTGTAGTATATTTGTTACTATGAGTCTTCCAAGAATTTTAATACCACTTTTCATTTTGTGCTGTTTTTATAATAAGATCAGCGCACAGAGTATTACTGTAGATTCTAACGTAACAGCAGCAGATTTAATTCAGAATGTTTTAATTAAGAGTTCTTGCATTGATACTGAAAGTGTAAATTCATTAGGAAATCCAACCCCAAATCAGCAGAGTTATGGCTCTTTTATGGCAGGTGCAAATTTTCCTTTTTCAAGCGGAATAGTTTTAAGCACTTCACCAAGCAAAAAAGCAGAAGGTCCTTATAATCAGCAAGAATCAAAGGGCACCCAAGTGCCAGGCTGGAATGGTGACCCTGATCTTAATCAAGCTTTAGGAATTAATAACAGCACACAAGCAACATTTATAGAATTTGATTTTATAGCATTAACTAATTCGATTAGCTTTAATTATATTTTTGCCTCGAATGAATATCAACTTAATTTTCCTTGCATCTATTCCGATGGATTTGCCTTCTTAATTAAAGACGCAGACAATCCCAGTGAAGCTTACAAAAATCTCGCAGTTTTACCTAATTCTACAACTGCAGTTTCTGCAACAACGGTTCATCCAAAAATTAATACTGTAAATAACAGTAACGGAATTCCTTTAATTGGCTGTGAAGCCGTTAATGAAAACTACTTTAATGGTTATAATACATCCGCAAGCCCTATTAATTATGCTGGTCAAACAGTAGTAATGAATGCATATACAGATGTCATTCCAAATAAAAAATACCATTTAAAACTGGTTATTGCAGATGATGCCACAAGACAATACAACTCTGCCGTTTTTATAGAAGCAGGCAGTTTTGTAACGAAAATAAATTTTGGCGAAGATAGAACTGTGGCTAATAACAATCCTGTTTGCTTTGGAGAAAATTATGTTTTAGATACCAATTTAAGTTCAACAACTCATACGTTTGAATGGTTCAAAAAAGACGCTTCAAACAATTATGTCCTAATTCCAGGTGCTACATCTCCATCTTATGCCGTTTCCGCAACAGGAACATATAAAGTACAAGCAACTTTGGGCAGTACAACATGTACATCAATTGGAGAAATTACAGTTGAATTTTCACCTCAAATTCAATCAACCAATACTTCTTTATTGCAATGTGATGATAATACAGACGGTATCACCATTTTTGATCTGACTAAAGTTGCCAATATTGTAAAAAATAATAATACGCAGATTACCAATCAAGGATATTATGAAATTTTGGACGATGCACAGGCCAAAACAAATCCAATTTTAAATCCGCAGCGTTATACCAATAAAGCTCCAAATCAAATTGTTTTTGCAAGGATTGAGAATACTTTTGGTTGTAGTGCAATAGCTCAAGTTACTCTAAATGTTTCTAATACTGTAATTCCAGATCAATCGCCAATTGCTAAATGTGACGAAGATGAAATACAAGATGGACTTTATCAATTTAATTTAGAACAAGAAGTAACTCCTCAAATTTTAACAGGTTTGCCATCTGAACTGATAGTTAATTACTTTCTGACTTCTTTTGATGCTATTACAGAGACAAATCAGCTACCGAATATTTTTAAAAATACTACGCCAAATAGCCAGACTATTTATGCGCGTGCCGCAAACGGTTCAGATTGTTATGATATAACTTCAATCGAATTGATTGTACACACTTTTGATCCACCAAATTTTGAAGATGAGACGCAATATCTTTGTAAAGGAGATCAAATAACAATATCTGTCGCTACAGGTTTTAGCAGTTATGCTTGGACGAATAGCGGAGGTTCAACAAACTCAATGCTTGTTACGAGTCCTGGAGATTACTCCGTAACCGTAACCGATGTAAATGGATGTAAAAAAACTAAAAACTTCAAAATAATTTTATCTGAACCGGCAACAATTACAGGAGCAGATGTAAAGGACTTCTCTGGAATAGATAATTCTGTAAAAATTCTATATACAGGTGTTGGAAATTATGAATTTTCTCTTGATGGAATCGCTTTTCAAGATGCCCCAACTTTTACACAAGTAACCCCAGGAGTTTATACTGCAATCGCTAAAGACAAAAATGGTTGTGGTATATCTAATTCTTTTACCATATATGTTTTAGACTATCCGCGTTTCTTTACTCCAAACGGAGACGGGTTCAATGATTTATGGGTAATCAAAAACATTGATCAAATGCCCGATTATACAATCTCAATTTTTGATCGTTACGGAAAATTATTAAAACAAATGAATCAGAATGGCTCAGGCTGGAACGGAATGTTCAACGGAAGAGAAATGCCTTCAGACGATTATTGGTTTACGCTTCTTTTTGTTAATGGTAAAAATGTTAAAGGACACTTTTCTTTAAAAAGATAACTTTTATACATTTCAAACTCTGAAATTCCAAATTCCAATACTTGATCAAAAATTCAGTTTTTTAAACAATTTTAATTTAACATAAAAAAGAATCCCAAACTCCTTAATTGGAATTTGGGATTTTTTATATTAAAATTTAAATCGAATTAGATTTTATATCTTTTTCTATCCGTTTCACTTAAGTAAATCTTTCTTAAACGTAAAGATTTTGGAGTAACTTCAACATACTCATCTTTTTGGATATACTCTAAAGCTTCCTCTAAAGAGAATTTGATAGCTGGAATAATTCTAGCTTTATCATCAGCTCCAGAAGAACGTACGTTAGAAAGTTTTTTCGTTTTAGTAACGTTAACAGTCATATCGTCGCTACGAGTGTTTTCTCCAATTACCTGACCTTCATAGATGTCCTCGTTTGGATCAACGAAGAATTTACCACGATCTTGTAATTTATCGATAGAGTAAGGAATTGCTTTTCCGTTTTCCATAGAGATTAATGAACCGTTGTTACGTCCAGGAATTTCTCCTTTGTATGGTTCGTATCCAATGAAACGGTGCGCCATAATAGCTTCACCAGCAGTAGCAGTAAGCAATTGATTTCTTAAACCGATAATTCCACGAGATGGAATGTTGAATTTAATGATCATACGCTCACCTTTACCTTCCATAGAAAGCATTTCACCTTTACGGATAGTAACGAATTCAACCGCTCTACCTGAAAGGTTTTCTGGTAAATCGATAGTTAATTCCTCAATTGGCTCACATTTCACACCATCAACTTCTTTGATGATAACTTGTGGCTGACCAATTTGAAGCTCATATCCTTCTCTTCTCATTGTTTCGATAAGAACAGATAAGTGAAGTACACCACGACCAAAAACCATGAATTTATCAGCAGAATCAGTTTCTCCAACTTTCATCGCTAAGTTTTTCTCAAGCTCTTTTGTTAATCTTTCACGAATATGTCTAGAAGTGACAAATTTACCTTCTTTACCAAAGAAAGGAGAATCGTTAATTGTAAACAACATACTCATTGTTGGCTCGTCGATAGCAATTGTCTGTAAAGCTTCTGGATTTTCAAAATCAGCGATAGTATCACCAATTTCAAAACCTTCGATACCTACAACAGCACAAATATCACCAGCAACAACTTCTTCTACTTTTCTACGGCCTAAACCTTCAAAAGTGTGTAATTCTTTAATTCTAGATTTGATGATTTTTCCATCTCTTTTTACCAAAGAAATTGGCATACCTTCTTTTAAAGTACCTCTTTCAAGACGTCCGATAGCGATACGACCTGTAAATGAAGAGAAATCTAAAGATGTGATTAACATTTGTGGAGTTCCTTCAGAAACTTTAGGAGCTGGAACATTAGCAATAACCATGTCTAATAATGGTTCAATGTTTTCTGTTTGATTTTTCCAATCATCAGACATCCAGTTGTTTTTAGCAGAACCGTAAACAGCTGGGAAATCTAACTGCTCTTCAGTAGCACCTAATTCAAACATTAGATCAAAAACTTTTTCATGAACTTCTTCAGGAGTACAGTTTTCTTTATCTACTTTGTTGATAACCACGCATGGTTTTAATCCTAAATCGATCGCTTTTTGTAAAACGAAACGAGTTTGAGGCATTGGACCTTCGAAAGCATCAACTAGCAAACATACACCATCGGCCATGTTCAATACACGTTCTACTTCACCTCCAAAATCGGCGTGGCCAGGAGTGTCGATAATATTGATTTTTGTTCCTTTATATTGAACCGATACGTTTTTAGAAGTAATTGTAATACCTCTCTCACGCTCTAAATCATTATTATCTAAGATTAAATCACCTGTGTTTTCGTTCTCACGAAATAACTGACAGTGATACATAATTTTATCAACCAAAGTTGTTTTACCGTGATCGACGTGGGCAATAATTGCAATGTTTCTAATAGATTCCATCTGTGATTTTTAATGGGCGCAAAGGTACACTTTATTTTTTAAAAAAAAATGTTTCTACCATAGTTTGCGTATATACAATCAATTAGTTAATATAAATCATGAAAATATCGACCTCAAAATGATATTAACATACGTTTAGTTATGGTTAAATTAACTATATTTGAGGTGATGAAAAGTAAAACTCTCCAAATTACTCTTATTTATACAATCATCTCGATAATTATGGCGGTCATATGTCATAAATTACTCACAACCTACTTTTCTTCTTCAGAATATCCATATTTATCTTTAATAAAAGACATTGTATTTATTCTAATCACAGTATTGGTTTTCAGTTTTATACTTTCAAAAAACGAAAAAAGAAATATAACCATCTTTGAAAAGTTAAACAAAACCAATGAAGAAATAAAAGAATCAAATGAGAAATATGACATTGTAGCAAAAGCAACAAGCGATACGATTTGGGACTGGAAAATTCAAGAGGACAGTATTAATTGGAACAAAGGAATTGAAGGTGTTTTTGGCTACGATCCAAAAGAAGTAGGCAAAACTTCTAAATGGTGGTTCGACAAAATTCACCCAGAAGACAGTATCCGAATGTCAATAAAATTATATTCTTTTATAGAACAAAAAACCGAAAAATGGCAGGATCAATATCGTTTTAGATGTGCAGACGGATCTTACAAATATGTCTTGGACAGAGGTTTTTTATTAAAGGACGAAAATGGCAGAGCCATAAGAATGATTGGAGCCATTCAAGATATTACCAAACAAAAAGAAGAAGAACAGCGATTAAAACTTTTAGAAACCGTAATTACACAATCTAAAGATTCTATATTAATTACTGAGGCTAATTCTTCTGAAAGAAAAATACCTAAAATAGTTTACGTAAATCCTGCATTTTCCCAAATGTCTGGCTACCAGTCAAATGAAATAATCGGGAAATCGCCAAACATTTTTAAAGGACCAAAATCAGATTCTGATGAATTAAAAAAACTCTTAAGTGCCATAAAAAATGAAGAAGAATGCCTGATTGAAACTATTAGTTATACAAAAAGCAAAGAAGAATATTGGGTACGCTTTTCTATGATTCCAATTTTTAGTAACGAAGGACTAATTTCTCACTGGATTTCGATACAGAGAGATATTACAGATGAGAAAAAACTTGAAACAGAAAAAGAACATCTTATTCGAGAGTTAACTCAAAACAATAAGGACTTAAAACAGTTCTCTTATATTACATCGCATAATCTTAGAGCACCACTTTCAAACTTAATTGGGTTATTAAATTTAATGGAAGACATTCCGATAGAAAATGAAGAACTTCAAGAAATAGTAGCTGGATTTACAAAATCGACACATTTACTTAACGAAACCATCAACGATTTAGTAAAGGTTATTATCATTAAGGACAATCCTTCGATGCAAAAAGAAGAAGTTTCCTTAAAAGAAGTTTTTGAGAATGTATTCAGCCAACTTTCATTTCAAATTGAATTACACAAGCCTATAATTAAACTTAAGTTTGACAAAGTCCCAGAACTTATTACAAACAAAGCTTACATAGAAAGCATTTTATTAAACTTGCTTACCAATTCTATAAAATACAAATCGGAAAACAGAAAGTTAAAGATTTCCATAACGGCAGAACAAATAGAACAAAGAACAATCTTGACTTTTAAAGACAACGGAATCGGAATTGATTTAGAGAGAAATCGCGACAAAATATTTGGATTATATCAAAGATTTCATAATTACCCTGACAGCAAAGGTCTAGGATTATATCTTGTAAAATCACAGGTAGAAACAATGGGAGGAACAATCTCGATTGATAGCGAAGTCAATAAAGGAACCACATTTACAATAACATTTAAAAATTAATTATTATGCTTGAGCAGATTTTATGCATCGATGATGACCCAATCACATTGATGTTATGCAAAAAAGTAATTTCAAAATCTTCATTTTCACATGAAGTTATTACGGCTCAAAACGGCGAAGAGGCTCTTCATCATTTCAATGTCTTAAAATACACAAACGACAAAGCAAAGAAAAGACCCGAATTAATTTTTTTAGATTTGAACATGCCTATTATGGGAGGATGGGAATTTTTAGACCATTTCACCTCTCCGGATTACACAGAATTTAATACCGTTCCTGTAATTGTACTCTCTTCAACAATTGACCCCGAAGATCTTGCTAAAGCAAAAAAATATCCTATAATAATAGATTTTCTTTCTAAACCTATTACACAACCAATGCTGGAATACCTTAAAAAGAAAATTGATTTGTAAAATTTCAAAATTCTACACAAATTAAAATTCCAAATTCCAATATATATAAAGATTGGAATTTGGAATTTATTTTTTTTTATTGGAATTTTCACACTAGTGTTAAAACAAAAAAAGCCCTCTAAAAGAGGACTTTTTATATTTTTAGCAAATTGTTTTAATTACAATTTAGCAACGTGTTTTGTTAATTTAGACTTCAAGTTAGAAGCTTTATTATCATGAATGATGTTCTTTTTAGCTAATTTATCAATCATAGAGATTACAGTAGATAATTTAGCAGCAGCATCAGATTTATCAGTAGCTAATCTTAATGCTTTAATAGCGTTACGAGTAGTTTTGTGCTGATATCTGTTAAGAACTCTTCTTTTTTCGTTACTTCTGATTCTTTTTAATGCTGACTTATGATTTGCCATTTTCTTTTAATTTTAGATGTAATAATTATTATAAATACTAGTTAAAAAAGAAAAACCTCCCACAATCGTATAACAATCACTTTGGTTTTAACTAATAAAACAAAAACCGAGACACCAATTTTTGTTTTACAAAACTTATTTACAACTAATTTGTAGTCCGTAGGGGAATCGAACCCCTGTTACCAGGATGAAAACCTGGCGTCCTAACCCCTAGACGAACGGACCAATATTCTCCTAAGTTGGAAACTTTTCAATATGTAATATAACTTGTAGTCCGTGGGGGAATCGAACCCCCCTTACCAGGATGAAAACCTGGCGTCCTAACCGATAGACGAACGGACCGCGCTTCTGTATTGCGGATGCAAAGATACATCTATTTTTTAGTTGCGCAATACCTAATGCAAAAAAATATATAATTTTTTAATATGCCTTAGCAAAAAGCACTCTTTTAGAGGATGGTTTCCCAGTAAATACGCAGGTTCCCGCCTCTTCAATAGCGTCCAAAGGAATGCATCGAATCGTCGCTTTTGTCAATTCTTTTATCTTTTCTTCTGTCTCTGCAGTTCCATCCCAATGAGCAGATAAAAAGCCTCCTTTTCCTTCTAAAACTTCTTTAAATTCCTCAAAATTATTTACTTCCGTAATATGCCTATTTCGATACTCTAATGCTCTTGTAAATAAGTCGGTTTGAATCTGCTCTAAAAGATCGTTTACATGTTCAACGATTTTTTCGCTAGAAACTACTTCTTTTGTCAAATTATCACGTCTTGCAACCTCAAAAGTTCCGTTTTCCAAATCTTTCGGACCAACTGCAATTCGAACAGGAACTCCTTTTAATTCCCATTCCGCAAATTTAAACCCTGGTTTTTGCGTTGTTCTATCATCAAACTTAACAGTGATTTTCAATTTTCTCAGTTTAGCCGTCAAATCCTTAACCGCTTCAGTGATTTGAGCCAATTGTTCATCAGTCTTATATATAGGAACAATAACCACTTGAATCGGAGCCAAATTTGGAGGCAATACCAATCCTTGATCATCAGAATGCGTCATAATCAACGCTCCCATCAAACGAGTAGATACACCCCAAGAAGTTCCCCAAACATGTTCTTGTTTCCCTTCAGCGTTTGCAAATTTAACATCAAATGCTTTTGCAAAGTTCTGCCCTAAGAAGTGAGATGTACCAGCCTGCAATGCTTTTCCGTCTTGCATTAACGCTTCAATACAATAAGTCTCATCTGCTCCAGCAAAACGTTCTGTTTCTGTTTTAAAACCTTTGACAACTGGAATTGCCATAAAACTTTCAGCAAAATCAGCATAAACGTTCATCATTTTTTCTGATTCCTCAATTGCTTCTGCTTTTGTAGCATGAGCCGTATGCCCTTCTTGCCATAAAAACTCTGCAGTTCTCAAGAACAAACGCGTACGCATTTCCCATCGAACCACATTAGCCCATTGATTAATTAACAAAGGTAAATCTCTATAAGATTGCACCCATCCTTTATATGTAGACCAAATAATAGCTTCACTTGTTGGACGAACAATAAGCTCCTCCTCTAATCTTGCATTTGGATCAACCATTAATTTTCCAGGTCTTTCCTCGTCATTTTTTAATCTATAATGCGTTACAACCGCACATTCTTTTGCAAATCCCTCAGCATTTTTCTCTTCAGCCTCAAACATGCTTTTCGGCACAAACAAAGGAAAATAAGCATTTTGATGTCCAGTTTCTTTGAACATACGATCTAACTCAGCCTGCATTTTTTCCCAAATAGCATATCCGTATGGTTTTATTACCATACATCCTCTAACTCCTGAATTTTCAGCTAGATCTGCTTTTACAACCAGTTCGTTATACCATTTCGAATAATCTTCTGATCTTGTAGTAAGGTTCTTACTCATATTATATTTTTTGGCACAAATTTTGTTTTAAACAATTTTAACTAAATAGTTTGACAAAACTAACTAATTTTGTAATGTGCAACAATAAAAAACACCACAGATATGAAAACTTACCTTTCACTCCGCCAAAACTCTAATCATTTTTACTTAATTGGATTATTGAGTTTATTGCTAGCATCGTGTGGTTCTTACCAAAATTCCTCTTATTATGATAACGATGGAGTTTATGGTGGTTCATCTGTTAAATATGTAGCAAATGGAACAAACAATCAATACAAGGAATATTTCAGATCACTGCAAGATGACAATCAACCAACTGAAATTTTCACTGACGTTGACAATTATACTAATTACTCAGACAGCACCCAAACAGCATCTGTAGCTTATCCTGCATGGGGAAGCAGCAGTTCTGATGTTTCTGTAAACTTCTATACTACCCCAACATGGTCATTTGGATTTGGATGGGGTTATCCTTATTATGGCTATGGCTACTACGGATGGGGCTACCCTTATTACGGATGGGGATATCCAGGATGGGGCTACCCAGGATGGGGTTATCCAGGCTATCCATACTATGGCTACGGATATAACTACTCTTACAATTATGGAAGAAGAGGCTCTGCAGCTTATTATGGAGACAGAAACTATGCTTACAACAGAAATTATAGCACCAATAGAGGATATACAACCAATCGAAACTACACCACTAATAGAGGTGACTATACTACCAATAGAGGAAACTACACAACAAATAGAAATTATACCACAAATAGATCTAACAGCTATACTGACTTTAGAAGAACCTCTACTTTAAACAGAGGAACTACTAGCCCTACTTTCACCAATAGAGGAAATTACAACAACGGTTCTAATTACGACTATAGCAACAGAAGATCTTACAACAACGGAAATACCACAACAAACAGAACCTACACACCTAGCAACAACGGTGGTTCATCAAGAAGCTACACTCCTAGTAATAGTGGCTCTTCAAGAAGCTACTCTCCTAGTAATGGCGGAGGTGGCGGCTCAAGATCGTACAACGGCGGTGGCGGCGGTGGAGGAATGAGATCTGGCGGCGGTGGCGGCGGAGGAAGAAGATAATTTTTTTCTCAGCACACTTAATTCGAACTAAAACTCATCAAAATGAAAAAAATACTTTTCCTATTTATAACAGGACTAACTATCAGCGCGTCATATTCACAAGAAGTTTCAGATGCTCTACGTTATTCCCAAGAAAACCTCACTGGAACTGCACGTTTTAGAGCCATGAGTGGTGCTTTTGGAGCGGTTGGAGGAGACATCTCTGCTTTAAGCGTTAACCCTGCTGGATCTGCAATTTTCAACAGTAATCAAGTTGGAGTTTCCTTTAGCAATCAGAACATTAAAAACAATTCCAATTACAACGGAACTCAAACATCAGATAAAGAAAACTCTTTTATCCTAAACCAAGCAGGAGGTGTTTTTGTTTTTAAAAACCACGATCCAAGAGTTGGCTGGAGTAAAATTGCAATTGGCGCAACTTACGAAAACACAAATAATTTCAATAACGAAGTTTTTTCTGCAGGAAACAACTCCACTCATTCGGTTGACGCTTATTTCCTCGATTATGCAAATTACAGTAATGGAGGCGCGCCTGTTCCTCATGAATTTGTTAACACACAAGACAACGAAACAGTTTCTGATTTATATCATTATTTAGGGTCTAATTTTCCAAATGGCCAATATCCTAATCTAAGTGGGTTTTCTGCACAACAAGCCTTGTTAGGATATCAGGGATATATTATAAACATTGATGATGTAAATAATCCTAACAGCCCTTATTCAACAAACGTTCCAAAAGGCAACAACACCAACTATTACCAAACTAACGACATTTACTCACGAGGATATAATAGTAAATTAAGCTTCAATATCGCAACCTCTTATAAAGATCGACTATATTTAGGAGCAAATTTAAATGTTCATATCACAGACTATAGAAGATCAACAAGTTTTTATGAAACCAATAATGGCGTGCTTACACCAAACGAAACAATATCAAGTATAAGATTCAATAATGATTTATATACTTATGGAAATGGCTTTTCTTTCCAACTTGGAGCAATAGGAAAAGTAACTGACAATTTTAGACTTGGTGTAGCATACGAATCTAACACTTGGTATGAATTGTACGACGAGCTTTCACAAAGTTTATACACTACAAGACAAGCTGCAGGCGGGCCGATTGTCAATGCCAATGTAGCCCCTAATGTTGTAAACGTATACGAATCTTATACTTTACAAACACCTGACAGATGGACTTTTAGTGCCGCATACATATTTGGGAAATCTGGTTTATTAAGCATTGATTATGGCATAAGAAATTACGGAAACACGAAATTCAAACCCAGCAGTGCAGGCTTTGGCGGCATTAACAATGAGATAGACAATAGTCTAGCGAGTACTGGCGAACTTCGTATTGGCGCTGAATACAAAATAAAACAATTAAGCTTAAGAGGTGGATACCGTTATGAAGGAAGCCCTTATAAAAACGGAATTACAGTTGGAGAGCTAAACAGTTATTCTGCTGGTTTAGGTTATAACTTTGGATCTACAAAATTAGACTTAGCTTACTCTTATTTAGAAAGAGATTCAAATCAAGGTTTCTTTACAAGAGGATTCACTGACGGAGCTAACATTACCTCTAAATTAAACAATGTCACTATGACTTTATTATTTGAATTGTAATTAAAAATCAAAATAGATGATTGAAAAATCCGTCAGAATTTTATCTGACGGATTTTTTTTATCCTTTCAAAAGCCCTTTATTTTAAATTCAAATCAAGAAATACTAGCAACAAGAAGGTCCAACTTCATAAAAAACAGCTAAAACAAACGGCAAACTATCGTTGTTTGAATAAAAAAAGTGTAATTTTGCACTCCAATTTATAAAAGTATGAGAACCAAGTCTTTAAAAAAGAACAAAATTAACGTAATCACTCTTGGGTGTTCAAAAAATGTTTATGATAGTGAAGTCCTAATGGGACAGCTACGTGCGAATGGAAAAGAAGTTGAACATGAAGCTCCTGCAGAAAAAGAAGGAAACATTATTGTAATTAACACTTGCGGATTTATTGATAATGCAAAAGCAGAATCAGTAAATATGATTTTGGAATATGCAGATAAAAAAGACAAAGGACTTGTTGACAAAGTTTTCGTAACAGGATGTTTGTCTGAACGTTACAGACCAGATTTAGAAAAAGAAATTCCGAATGTTGACCAATATTTTGGAACTACAGAATTACCTCAACTACTAAAAGCTCTTGGAGCCGATTATAAACATGAATTACTTGGAGAACGTTTGACGACAACTCCAAAAAATTATGCTTATTTAAAAATCGCAGAAGGATGCGACAGACCTTGCAGTTTCTGTGCAATTCCGTTAATGAGAGGTTCACACGTTTCTCAGCCAATTGAAAAATTGGTTAAAGAGGCAGAAGGATTAGCTAAAAACGGAGTTAAAGAATTAATCTTAATTGCTCAAGACTTAACTTATTATGGTCTTGATCTTTATAAAAAGAGAAATCTTGCTGAATTATTGGAAGCTTTGGTGAAAGTAGAAGGAATTGAATGGATTCGTTTACATTACGCCTTCCCTACTGGTTTCCCTATGGATGTTTTGGAAGTAATGAAGCGCGAACCTAAAATCTGTAACTACATTGATATTCCGTTACAGCACATTTCAGATTCAATTTTGAAATCAATGCGTCGTGGTACAACGCAAGCAAAAACGACTCAGTTATTAAAGGATTTCCGTGCAGCAGTTCCTGGAATGGCAATTAGAACTACATTAATTGTTGGTTACCCAGGTGAAACTCAGGAAGATTTTGAAATTTTGAAAGATTTTGTTCAGGAAATGAAATTTGACAGAATGGGATGTTTTGCTTATTCTCATGAAGAAAATACTCATGCTTATTTGTTGGAAGATGATGTTCCAGATGATGTAAAACAAGCAAGAGCTAACGAAATTATGGAACTGCAATCTCAAATTTCTTGGGATCTGAATCAAGAAAAAGTAGGTAAAGTATACAAATGCATCATTGACAGAAAAGAAGGCGCTCATTTTGTTGGACGTACAGAATTTGACAGTCCAGATGTTGACAATGAAGTTCTAATCGATGCTTCTAAACATTATGTAAAAACAGGAGAATTTGTTAATATCAAGATAATTGAAGCAACAGAATTTGATTTATACGGGGAACCTGCTTAAATTTACGCTGAACAATTGTTAATCACAGATAAAAATACTTTTATGAAACCTTTTCAAACTTTATTTATTTTAGTTTTTGGCTTATTTACTTTTACTGTTTCTGCTCAATACGGTGGAGGATACAATAATGGTTATGGTGGCGGTTATGGCAATGGTTACGGAAGAGGTAGCGGAATGGGTATGGATAGAAGCATGATGGCTGGACCACAGCAGGGTTCTCAAAGCAAACCTAAAGAAACTCCTCCTGAAGAAACTGCAGGTATTATTGTAGAACAAATGAAACCGCAAGTAAATCTAGATGAATTACAGGCGATTGCTATTACAAATGTTTTAGCAGATAGTATACGTGAACAAGGTATTTTATTAAAAAACGAAAGCAGCAATCAAGATCAAAAAATTGAACAGATAAAAGCTTTACGCGAAAGTACCGATAAAAAGATTACTGCTTTTTTAAATCCAGACCAAGTTGAAAAGTACAAAACCTTCATGAATACTTTAAAAGAAGTAAAAAAGACCAAATCAAAAAAGAAAAAAGATAAAGATTCTAAAGAAGATTCAAAAGAAGTAAAAGATACCCCAGATACGAAAATATCAGAATAATCGTTATTAATCTATAAAACAACGAATTATGACAAAAAAACATTTTTGTTATCTGATTTTAGCAGTTATTGTCAGCGCCTGTTCTACAAATCCGTACAAGAATACTGAAAAGGCTTATGATCAACAGCTAAAAAATTTGGAAAACCAAATCACAAGTAAAGAAGCCAAACCAATTCCAGCAGTTTCACCTGTTGTTATTGACACTTCTTATGCGCAGCAACTGAGAATTGTAAAAGACACTTTGTCTAAGACAAATTCTACTTATTTACAAAACGGAATTAATACAGAATGGATTGGTACTGTAAATTTCAATTTAAGAAAACCAAGCTTCGTTATTATTCACCATACAGCTCAAGATTCGCTACAGCAAACCATTAACACTTTTACCAAAACCAAAACTCAAGTAAGTGCACACTATATTATTTCTGAAAACGGAAAAGTAGTGCAAATGCTGAATGATTATTTAAGAGCTTGGCATGCTGGAAATTCAACATGGGGAAAAACAACAGATCTAAACTCTTGCTCTATAGGCATTGAGTTAGACAATAACGGTTTTAAACCTTTTACAGAAGCTCAAATAAGCAGTTTGGTAGCTTTGTTGACCAAATTAAAAAAGGATTACAATATTCCGACACAAAACTTTTTAGGTCACGCGGATATTGCCCCAGGAAGAAAACAAGATCCAAGCGCCTTATTTCCATGGAAAACCTTAGCAGAAAAAGGATTTGGAATCTGGCCAGATGAAGTCTTAGAACCAGCTCCATTTGATTTTAAGATTGAACCTGCATTAAGAATAATAGGTTACAACACCAAAAATCTAACCGCAGCAATTCAGGCATTTAAATTGCATTATATACAAACTGATGCAACATCGGTTTTAGACAGAAAAACAATAGATACTATTTATTCGATTTACAAAAAACAGGTTCAGTAAAACCTCATCATAAAAATAAAAAAAGCGTTTCTGTTAATTCAGAAACGCTTTTTTTTCATAATAACTCATCATAACGAAGAGACATACTGTAAAGAGGGATAAGAAGAAAGAAAGAAAGAAAGAAAGAAAGAAAGAAAAATAAAGAGCAAAGATACCTAAAACCTAAAATCTCAAACTTGAAACCTTAAACTTGAAACTTGAAACCACAACAAATAAAAAAGCTGCCAAAACATGAGTATGTTTCGACAGCTCCAAAAAAAAAAAAAAATATCAATCTTTATCTCTAGAAAGAGTATGTTGTTGCAATTAAGGCGTAGAAGCTTCCGCCTGTTGGTAATGCATCTTTATCTAAGAAAATATCTTCAGACGCTGCATCGTATCTTAGCTCAGGAATTATAGTCAATTTTCCAACTTTATAATTTAAAGAAACAGTATTAGCAAATACATTTGATCCTGCTAAAGTTCCTAAACTTGGTGCTGCATCTTTAGCATCAAAATATTCCATTCTGTAAGCCAAAAGCAATGCTGGATTGAACGAATAAGTAGCATATCCTACTAAAGAAAACCAATCTCCGTCTAAATTACTATCAAAATCATTTGTAGTTTTAGCATAAGTCGCATTTAACCCAAGCGAGAAACTATCTGAAATTGTTTTAGAAGCTGTTAAATCAAACTGCGTTTTGTTTTCGTCTGAAACCGGAATTAAACTTCCTGGTATTGGGTTAGTACTTCCTGTTGTAAAATTCAAATATGCGCTTCCTGTATCTCCAATATACCCTACTTGTCCAATGAACGTTTTTTGATACGAACCTGCATCCATAGCTGATTTAAAGTCTGTTGGGTTGGTTAAACCTAACATAGCTGTAAATTTACCAGAAGTATATTGCGCTTTAACCCCAGTATTAAAAAATGGTCCGTAAGAAAACGCATAAGACATACTGTAGTTTTTATTATCTACTGCATCTAATACTTCATAACCGATATGAGTTCCGAAACTACCTGCTACTACTTTAAATTCATCAGTCAAATTGTATGTGAAAAATAATTGTTTAATCATAAATTTTGCACTTGCATCTTTATCTGGTGTCTCATTATATGAAAATTCTGCTGCTCTTTTTCCGAAACCTAAGTCTACAAAAACTGAAGCTTTTCCAAAAGTATGGCCCGCTTCGATCGATGCCATTCCTAATTCGAATGAATTCTGTGAGTTGGTAAAGCTCGTTAATCCATTCATTTGTTTTGAAAAATCATATTTATAGTACGCATCTGCAGAACCTCCCCATGTGGTTGCTGGAGCGGCTGCTTCCTCTTCTTGGGCAAAGGCAAAAGAACTTGTTAACATCGCGGCTAAAATGTGAAATGCTTTTTTCATGTTTTAATTTGGTTTTTAGTTATTAATTGATTCTGGTTAGTTAATCTTTTATATATCTATTTAATAGTATAAGTCATTTCTAAAACCTTTCATGCGCCTTCAAATCATCATCATTTTCATTAGCGAATTTATTAACTTTTGTATGAGTAGAATAATTCAAAACTGCTTTTTTGACGTTTTAGACAAAGAATTATGGATTACAAAAATTAAGTCGACAATAATCGTTATTTGACATTTATAGATAATTGTTTTTGAAAATTCAATAACACATTCTTTATAAATTTTCAAGTTTTACAATGGGTATAAGTAAAATTTACTACAAAAAACAAATACAAAACACCATAAAAAGAACTAAAAAACAAAACACCCCATAAAAAATTAGGGGTGATCATAAAATAACTAAAAATAAAAACCTAGAATATTTTCAAAAAACAACAGTTTACCAGCCATTTTCAAACAAAAACAATTCTTACAAATAACACCCTTACAAAACACCTCTTACTTAAGACCCGAAAAGCACTTTTACGATATAGAAAAACAAAAAAAAGTCCATTCATTTAAATGAACGGACTTTTGTATAGACGACTCGAATGATCTATTCTTCTATATTATATTTTCTTAAATACTCGCGAACTTTAATTCCTGACTCTTTCAAATCCTCATCTTTCCATTTCCCATCCGATTTGGCAGATTTTTTCAAAATAGAGCAAGTTTCATCTTTATCAGACACGGACCATGTGATCCAACTTAATTTTCTAGCTTCCATCCAATCGATATATTCCTGCCAAGCTTTATAGTTTAAAGGTCCGTCTCCGGAAGCTTCCATTCCAGCAGATTCTGAAATAAAAACTGGCAACCCTCTCTTAATGGCCATATCTGTTCTATCTCTCAATTCTTTACCATGAGTTGCCGCATAAAAATGCATAGTATACATTATATTAGTATAATCTCTTATCGGATCTTCGGCTGGAAGATCAATATCCTGGTCCCAATGCGGACAGCCGACCAAAATAATGTTATTAGGATCGTTTTCACGAATTACTCGAATTATCTCTTCGGCGTAATTTTTAACCTCCCACCAAGTTTCATAATCTGGTTCATTAAATACCTCATATATAATATTAGGATACTTAGCATACTTTTTGGATATTTCTGAAAAAAAGGCTGTAGCTTCTTTCAGATTTATATTATGACTATGCCAGTCTATAATTACGTAGATATCAGATTTTATAGCACCATTTACAACAGCTTCTATCTTCTCTTTAGAAAATTGCGGATTATTGATATAGGAGAAATCTCCAAGTTCGACACCCATTGCGGCACGAACCACATTACAATTAAAATCCTTTTTTAGCCAACTCACTGCTTTTTCATTATAAAATCTCGGCCACATGCTATGCCAACCAAAACTTAATCCGCGAAGCACAACCTGATTATTATCTTTATCAACAAGCTGAGTTCCAAGAACACTTAATTGACCATGTTTTTTCACAAATTGTGCTTTTGAAATATTTATAAACATCAAAAGTAAAATAGCAGCATAACAGAACTTTGATTTCATACTACATTAGTTTTAAGGAATTAGTTTTAGAGTAACAACATCATGTGAAACTATTTCTGCACTAAAAGGCTTCTTCGTATTTCCTACTTCTTTATTTTTCCAAAGATCTTTTATTTTAAATGTCGTTTTTACGAAATCAGCTTCATAACCAAAATCTGCGTCTTTAAAGCTATTTTTATTCCAATCGAAAGCGATCTTTTTTGAAGTTTCTGTTCTATTTACAAAGCTAACTGCCCAATCTCCATGTGAAAGTGGTTTTACCCATACTTCTACTCCATCTAATATAGCATATTTAAAGCCTTGAATCCCTAATTTATCTTGATTGACAGCCAGTAATTCTTTATTCGTTAAAATAGCCAGAGTTTCTTTAGACATTTTTCGATAATCATTTCCTGTAAACAAAGGCGATGAAAGCATACACCACATTGTAAAATGCGTTTTATCTTCTGTATCGTTCATTTCATTTCCAACTTCCATCATATCAAAATCATTCCAATGATCTGGACCTGAATATTTTCGAATATCTTTTCTCATATCGGCAATTTTCATGAATCCCCAAGACGACCAATTTTCTGGATGTTTGAATTCGCAGTCAAAACATGGATAAATATCTCCCGATATTCTCCAAAGATTCCCAATTGGTTTTCCCCATTCCCACGGCTGATTGTCTCCCCATTCACAAAGGCTGAAAACAATTGGTCTTCCAGCTGTTTTAATTGCATTGCTCATTGTGGTGTAAGCTTCTTTTGCTGTAATTCCTTCTGTATTACACCAATCGTATTTTAAAAAATCGATTCCGAGTTTTGCATAAAATCTAGCATCTTGATATTCGTAACCTCTTGTTCCTGGATAACCTGCACAGGTTTTTGTTCCTGCGCAATTGTACAAACCAAATTTCAGACCTTTACTATGCACATAATCAATAAGCGCTTTCATTCCGTTTGGAAATTTTTCAGGATCGGGCACCAAATCACCGTTTACATCACGTTCGTGCGTCATCCAGCCATCATCTAAAACAATATAATTATAACCCGAAGCCGCCAAACCCGAAGAAACCATGATGTCTGCAGTTTCTTTCACTAATTTCTCATTTATATTGGTTCCAAAAGTATTCCAAGAATTCCAGCCCATTGGCGGTGTCATTGCTAATCCTTCAAATTTACCGCCTTGCTGTTTATGTGTATTGCCTTGGCTAAAAGCAAAACTCGAAATACCCAGAATAAGCCCTAAAATTATTTTTTTCATTCTTTATTCATTTAAAAAAGACATATAAAAAGATATTCCCTAATTTCTCAATTAGGGAATACCTCAAACTAACTCATAACCTATTATTTCTTTTTTTATAAAAATCCGATATCATCTATATAAAGAATACTAGACGGAGTAATTGTTCCTCCAGAAAACTCCTGAATAAACACACTATCAAAATTTCCATCAGTTAAAAGTTCAGGATGCAAAGCCGAAATAGGAATTGAAATATTATTCCATTGCCCTGGCACTAAAGTAACCGTCGTACCTTTGGCAGAATCGCCCGTATCACTATTTATGGTAACCATAATTTTAGTGCTTTCTGTTGGGAAAATAGACATTTTAACAAATTGGTAATCTGATGCTTTTAGAAGAAGATCAGAGTGCATGAAAAGTCCGCTCCAAGCTTCAGCAACTTTTTTGATTGCATTTGTTCCTCTGCTAACTTTTTCAGTGCTTTCCCAGGTTATGTCTCCTCCCCAGCCCCAGCCCCATCCTTTCAATGAGTCTTCGTATAATAAATATTTAAGTCCGATTCCGCTTGGAGCAGACACTCCAAACTCCGTTTCAATAACAATAAGCGCATACGAATCAAAATCAGCTGGAACAGTTGCTTTTATTTCTGTTTTAGAAACCGTAGTAAATGTCGCTTCAGTAGATCCGAACTTAACGCTTTTAACTTTTACAAAATTTTGTCCTGTAATAGTTATAACATCTCCTGGAGAAGCCAGAACTTGCGACAAGCTGCTAATTACTGGAGCCGGAGGAGTCAATTCAATCACATTACTTAAAACATTGACAAAACCATTTGTTCCGTAATAATCCAATCCTGGCGCTTCTTTATCTGATCCGTTTACCTTTAAAGTGTTATTGGTTACATTAATACTTAACAAATATAAATCTGCATTTACTGCATTTGCCATTGTCGCATAATCTCCTGTTTCCAGATAGTCTGCTTGAACCCCTTCCAATTTAGCCACTCTTTTCTTAACACCTTTAATAACGTGACTTAAAACAAGCTGTTTCAAATCTGCTACAGGAACTAAGTTTACATCTGGATATCCTAAATCATTTACATAACCATTAGCTACCAAATATGCATCAAAAGCAGTATTGTTAGGCACGAAATAAGTGTAATTATCAGCTGTATCTAATGTCGATTCTAAACCAGCCAGTTTTATCGCTTTTGTAAACGTAGTTAAATTACTATTTGCCTGAAGCAAGCCGTATGCCGTATTATAATTTTGCTGTGCTCCTCCAATATCTTCAATTTCGTTATCGCAGGAAGAAGCTGCGACAACCAAAAAGGCGCATATAGCAATATGTTTTACTTTATTATATATATTTTTCATAAATTCTTTTTTAGTTTTTAATTATGGATCTTACTAAACAAACTCAGTTTAAGAATCGAAATTTATTTTCGAATCCCACCCAATTATTTCAATACCAAACCGATATCATCTAGATAGATTACATTTCCTCCAAAACCGCCAAATTCTTGATATCCAATTTGGGTTAATTCAGTTGGATTACCAAGTGAACTATATGGCACTTCAATATAAGTCCAAGATGTTCTAACATCAACAACCACAATGTTTTTCTCAGCATCTCCATTAGCAAAAAACTTCACTTTTCCTGCCTTTTCACCTTTAGCCCAAAATCTTACTGCTTTAAATTTATCCGTATCGTGATAAGACCAGTTGTTAATACCAATTACATACCCATCCCATTCACCAGCTTTCCATTGAATACATTTAGTTCCCTGATAAACATCTTTAGCATAGGCCGCATCAAATTCATTAGTTCCGTCCCAAAGAGATTGCCAGCCCCAAATATTAGTGAAAGCATCATCATAAATTTCAGAACCTATTACTTGTGGAGCTACTGTTGTTCCAGATACATTTGTTACAGATAAACTTTTCAAGTAACTTCCTTCAGGAACTTTAACCTGAATCTCTGTCAATGTAGAAGATATTGGCTCAACTTGGATGTCCCCAAAATTAACTACAGGACGCAAGAAATATTCACCTGTAATGGTAATGATATCTCCTGGATTTGGATTAACAGGAAATCCCGTAATATTAGGACTTGGAGGTCTAATCGCTACTTTATAGCTCAAGCTGCCATTTCCGGTTACGATCTTCATTTCGTCCATCTCATTATAGTATGGCGTTTTTGAATCTACTAAAACCACAATTGCGTTGTCTGTTACGAATGCCGGATTAAAATAAGACTCTAATCCGTTGAACGAAATTGATTTTAATGTCGAAAAACCAGATCCTCTAATGATATAGTAGTTTCCTGCATTAATAACATCTGTAGGAACATCTACTTTTCTGTCTCCTTCAACCAAAGGGTCGTCAACAACAGATCTGCTGATACCTGTTACTTCGAGTTTTCCAGATGAACTTGCCGAATCATCATTTGAACAGGAAGCGAAGAGGAAAATTGAAATCGAAGCCAAAAAATACAACTTCAATAACATGCTATTTTTTATATTTTTCATAGTGATTTACTTTTAAAAAATTATTTGAAAGTGTAAGGAACTGGTGCCTCTTTCAATTTTGGATTTTTTCTAACTTCGACATCTGGTTTTGGATAAATAAAATCAGTTGGCGTTGGCGTATAATGTATTACACCTTGAGAATCGAAACCTCTATCTTGCTTAGAAATTATATTGATTGCTTCCTGACGTGGCAGTCTTCCTAAATCGAACCAAAATTCTCCTTCAAAAGCAAATTCAACTCTACGCTCATGAAATAAAGCTGCTTTTGTTAAAGGCACATTAGTCCCTAAAATGCCAAGACCTGCTCTAAGTCTCACTTTGTTATATGATTCTTTTGCTGCAGCATTTGTAGTTTCATCAGCTCCAGCCATAGTTGCTTCGGCATGTATTAATAAAAGATCGGCATAACGCATAATATAATTACAGTTATTCATTCCTCCCCATCCATCAGCTGGTCCTGTCTCGCTAGTCACTTGCCCAACAACATATTTTTTAACCGCTGCTCCTGTATTGGCTAGCGCATCTGGATATTTTGTTTTATCCATAACAAAACCTACAACACCATCTCCTTTAATGTTAGGATAAGAATCTCCATAAATCATAAAAGACTCTTTTCTTCTTAAATCTCCGATTTCAAAAGCATCCTGAACATCATTACTCGGCACATAAGTAGCACCGTATGAAGCGTTATCATTTAAAATATCTAAACCATATTGAATATTAGAAAAATTTCCTCCTCCATAAGTATTTATAGCTCCTGACCACTGCCATGAATAAATAGACTCCTGATTATTATTTCTACTTGTGAGAAACAAATCTCCGAAGTTTGGCATCAAATCGAACTCACCAGAATTGATTACTTTTTCAGCCATTGATTTAGAATCTGCATATTTCTTTTCATATAAATATACTTTGGCTAAAAATGCTTCAGCAGAACCTTGAGTTACAAAAATATTGTCTCCACTAGGAGTCCTAGATCTAATTTTTGATTTTAGATTTGCTGCGGCAAATTTTAAATCGTTTTCAATGAAGGTATATACGTCTTCAATTCTATTTGTATTCACCATTGGATTTTTTGCCAAAGCCAAATTATCTTCTATAATAGGCACTGGCCCATACAAACGAACCAAATAAAAATACGCGATCGATCTAAAAAAATGTGCTTCTGCAATTGTGTTTTTAATAACTGCCCTATTCACATCTGCTGTGGCATTTTTTTCAATATTGTTAATTAAGTTATTGGCTTGCGCTATAATTGCAAAACAAGCTCTCCAAGGATCTAACAATATTGGACTATCAGAAGTCAATTTAAACTGAATCAATTCTGGCCCATCAGCATAAGCCAAACAATTCCCTGATGACAGTTCTGACAATGCGTAAAAGTTTTTAGTATAATAAGGAGCCCACATTGCACCATACATTCCATAAGTAGTTCTTGCAACCTGCTCATCAGTATTATAAAACTGGTCACTGCTGTAACTATCTTCTGATGGGCGATCCAAAAAATCTTCGCTGCAAGAAGTAGTTGCCAAACCTAGCGTTAAGAATAAAACTAAGGTCTTTATATTGATATATTTTTTCATAAGAGTAGTAATTAAAATTCTAAATTCATTCCAAAAGTGAAACTACGATTGGTTGGGTAACGCCCTGAATCGATTCCAGTTAATAATGGATCTTGGTTATATGATCCAATTTCAGGATCATAGCCTGTATATTTGGTAAATGTGTAAAGATTTTGAATACCAAAGTAAAATCTTAATTTACTAATGCTCGCTTTTGAAATCACATCTGAAGGCATATTATACCCTAAAGTAACTTGCTGGATTCTTAAATAAGAAGCATCTTCTACATAACGATCAGAGATTGCAATATTTGGATGTCCGTCTCCTCCATCAGGTCTCGGGTATTTTGCATCGGTATTTTCTGGTGTCCAAAAATCTGCAGCTTCTGCCAACTGATTTTCATACAAACGTTGGTTTTTTGTACCAGCACGTCTTGTTAGGTTCATTGCTTTATTGCCATAAGATCCTTGTAAGAAGACACCTAAATCAACATTTTTATATTTAAAAGTATTGTTGAAGCCATAAGTAAATTTCGGTGCTGGGTTACCAATATAGGTTAAGTCCTTATCATCAATCAAACCATCTTTGTTCTGATCTACATACTCAACATCTCCCAACTGGCTTTTTACCGCTTTATTTCCTGTAAAAGGAATTGGTGCATTGGCCAATTGCTCGTTTGTTCTGATAATACCAACTGCTTGATATCCGTAAAACTGTCCAACTGGCTGACCAACTACAGTTTTGGTTACTGCTTTAGTCGTATAATCATTAAGCATTACATCTTTTGTCAAATCAAAATTGTCTTGAAGACTCAACAATTTATTTTTATTTGTAGAGAAAATTACTTTTGAATTCCAAGAAAAGTCTTTTCCGAACTTTTCATTATAATCTAAAGTCATTTCAAAACCTTGATTTCTTAAACTTCCTAAATTTACGCTTGGCGCTCCTAAACCACCTTGATAAGCATCTGTACCTGTAACGTAGTACGGCAATGGCAATACAAATAAAAATCCTTCAGATTCTTTTTTGTATACATCAAATGTTGCTTGAAGTTTTGATTTGAAAAGTGTAAAATCTAAACCAAAGTTGGTTTGTTTAGAAGTTTCCCAAGTTAGATCTGGATTTGCAATATTATTAACCGTAAAGAAGTTACCCATTGCCGATTTTATTGCGCGAACAGTACTCATGTAACCGCCACCGCCAATATTCTGGTTTCCAGTTTCTCCATATCCACCTCTGAACTTGATATTATCAATGTATTCTCTCGTTCCTTCCATAAACTTTTCGTTCGAAAGTTTCCAATAACCTGAAACCGAAGGAAAGTAACCCCATTTTTGACCTGGCCCGAAATTTGAACTTCCATCCGCTCTCATAGTTGCCTGCAAACCATATCGATTATCATAATCGTAATTAAAAGATCCGAAGAAAGAATACAAAGCAGAGCTCCCTTTATATTCTGAAGCAACAACTGAATCAGGATCCCCTAAACTAATAGAATGAATATCATTACTCAATAACCCAGAAACAGATTGCGAATTTCCAAACCAATGACTATCATTTGCCTCTTGACCAGCTAAGACGTTAAAATGATGATTCCCTACATCAGCTTTATAAGTCAAAAGGTTTTTAACATTAAGCTGATACCAATTGCTTGCTCTTTCTGTCAGCATATTGGTTTCTCTAACCGCTGAGCCCCACTTATAAGTAGGCTGAAAACCTTCAAAATTATCAACATTTGTAGAGCCTCCAAAATCAAAACGATATTCCAATCCTTTTGCAATTCTAAAGCTCGCATAAAAATTCCCCAAGAAATTCTTTTTGATTAATTTATTGGTATTCATCAAAGCCGAAGCAACAGGATTGATCCAAACTCCAATTGATCCGTCTGCTGGCGGACCAGAATAATTACCATTCGTATCTTTTACCGCAACATCTGGAGTAGATAAAATAGAAGTACTGATAATACCATTACTCGCTCCATTTATAGTAATATCTTCATTTGTTATACCAGCACCAACAGACACTCCAACTGTTAGCCAATCTTTTATTTTGCTATCAACATTTGTTTTAAAATTATATCTTTTAAAAGCAGAACCTATAACAATACCTTCCTGATTGGTATAACCTCCAGAAATATAATAGTTTGTACCATCTTTTGCACCAGAAAACGAAACCTGATAATTATTCATTATAGCCGTTTTATAAATCTCATCTTGCCAATTTGTTCCTTTACCAAGAACAGACGGAACAGCAAATTCGTCTCTCGGCGTAACGCCATAAACAGCAGCCAAAGCATTCTGCTGTGCAGCATATTGACTCAAAGTCATTGTATCTAACAAGTTAGTTACATTTTGAATAGAGAAATAAGAATCAAAAGTGATTTTTCCTGTTCCTTTCTTACCTCTTTTTGTAGTAATAATAACAACTCCATTCGACGCTCTAGAACCATATATAGCTGTTGCAGAAGCATCTTTCAAAATATCCATCGTTTCAATGTCATTCGGATTTAAAAAAGAGATTGGACTCGAAGTTACGTTTCCTGTATTTGTTCCCAAATAACCTGTAACTATAGAACCTCCAGTTGCAGTATTGGCCGCATCTCCAGAAATAGGAATACCATCAACAATATACAATGGCTCATTGGTTCCAGAAATAGAAGTAGTTCCACGTATTTTAACTGACACACTACTTCCTGGCTGTCCAGAGTTGTTCGTAACTGTTACCCCAGCAGCACGTCCTTGCAACAATTGATCTACAGATACTTGTGGAGAGTCTGCAATATCTTTAGAAGTAACAGTAGAAATAGCGCCTGTCAAATCCTTTTTCTTTACACTTCTATATCCTACATTTACCAATACTTCACGCAAATCCTCAGCGCTTAGTTTTAAAATCACGTTGAATGTTCCTCCATTTTTTATGTTGACTGTCTGTGTAACGTAGCCAATAAATGAAATAGAAAGAGTAGAATTTGCGGGTGCTTCTATAGAATATTTCCCATCAAAATCTGTCGAGGCTACTTTTTTTGTACCTGTAACCATGATGTTGGCACCAGGAATAGACAACCCCTTCTCGTCAGATACTGTTCCAGAAACCTTTACCTGTGCTGTAATAAAATTACTGGTCAGTAACAAAAATAATATCAAAGGAACGGCTCTGTGGTCAGCCCTCCAATGAATGAAGCTAGTAATTAGTTTTTTCATAATAAGTGTTTGGTTAGTTAAATTTGTTTATTGCATAATCTTAAAGTAAATGCCAGGGAAAAGTTACTCTTAAATTATTTAACAAATCTATAACAGAGACCATTATCAAATCAATAGTATTATATCATTTAATGATAATATTTTTACTATAATCGATTAAAAAAACACATATCAAAATAAATATGGGTAAAAATTGAATTATTCGCAAAGACAAACCCCTAAAACAACTCAACCATGAATAAAAACTAATGAAATCTATAAAATCAAACGATTTCGTTAAAAATAATATTTATAAGTGATAAAAAAGTATCACTACAAAATACGCTTCAAACCAGAAAATTCTTCGCGATACTGACTTGGAGTGCAATTTTTAGTCGCTTTAAAACTGCGGTTAAAATTGGCTATATTATTAAAACCAGATTTAAAAGCAACCTCAGAAACACTCATATCTTTCTCAACCAACCAACGTGCTGCATAACCAATTCGAATGTCATTTATGTAATTGACGAAAGTTTTTCCTGTACGTTTTTTTATAAATCGGTTAAAAGAAATGATTGACATGCTCGCCACATTTGCCACGTCTTCTAAAGTGATTTTCTCAGCAAAATGTTTCTGCACATACTCATAAACTAATTTCATTTTATCATAATCATCAAACGTATCATAATCGACGGTATAAGTCGAAAGCAGACGCTGATTTCTAGAATTGGCAAGATCATACAATAAAGACGTTATTTCAAGAAAATAATCCATCCCGTCCAGTTTTGAAAGCCTCACAAGCCTTGGTGTCAGCTCTTCGGCAGTTTTTTTTGAAAACAGAATGCCATGAATCGATCGGTTAAACATGTCCCGAATCGGATTCATAATACGTCTTGCAAGTAAAGATTCATGAAATAAATCGTTGTGAAACTGAATCGTAATTTCGTGTATTTTTTTATTTGTGCATTTATTCAATTCCCAGCCGTGATATAAATTCGGACCAATCAAAACCAATTCGACATTATCAATTTCTTCAATATTATCACCCACAACTCGCTTAACACCTTTTCCGTTCAGGATAAAATTAATTTCAAATTCCGGATGATAGTGCACCGGAAAATCAAAACTATCTTTTACACGATCAAAAACCAAAAAGCTGTCACCCGCAGCAAGCGGTGCAATTTCTCTATAAAAATTTTTCGTAGTACCCATCTTAAAACTATTTTCAGGAAAGTAATGTGTATATTTTTGACTGCAATAATATGATATATAATTGATAAAATAATATTAATTACACTATTATCATCCGTTTATCTTTGAAAAAATTAATTATCATTTCTTTAAAAAGAATATTAATAATAAACATTAATCATTTTTAATCAAATATCTTTTTATAGTTTTAATAATTTTAAAGAGTAATCGCTAAAGAATTTTCGAGTAATATAAACAGTAGATTTTCAAATCATAAATCATTGTATATTTATCGTTTAGCGCCATTAACAACCAATAATCCGACAATGAAAAAACATTTTATTATGCTCCTAACTGCTGTTTTGATAAGCACTTCGTGTGAATCTCAAAAAAACAACAGTAATACAATTTTGTCACTTTCAGATAAAAAAGCCACTTCAGAGACGCAATCACTTTATAAAAACCTAAATACATTATCGAAAAAAGGTTTTCTGTTTGGACATCAAGACGATTTGGCTTATGGTGTAAAATGGAAATATGAAGAAGGACGAAGCGACATAAAAGATGTCGTTGGCGATTATCCAGCTATTTATGGATGGGATATTGCAGGTTTAGAAAACGACAAACCTAATAATATTGACGGCGTTCCTTTTGCTAAAATGAAACAATATATTATTGATGCCAATGCCAGAGGCGGAATTTCTACCATAAGCTGGCATTTTGATAATCCTGCAACTGGAAAAAATGCTTGGGATAACGTTCCTAATTCTTTAAAAACAATTTTGCCTGGTGCCGAAAATCATAAAAAATTTACTTCTTGGCTAGATAAAGCTTCGGCTTTCTTTTTGTCTTTAAAAGATAAAAACGGAAAGAGCATTCCGATACTTTTTAGACCTTTTCATGAGCTTACTGGCGGATGGTTTTGGTGGGGAAAAGGAAATTGCACTCCAGAGGAATTTAAAACGGCTTGGAAATTTACAGTTGATTATTTGCAGAAAAAAGGTGTTCACAACCTGATTTATGTATACAATACTGGTAGCTTTGGCAGCGAAGCAGACTTTTTAGCCAATTATCCTGGAGATGATTATGCCGATATTTTAAGTTTTGATACTTATCAAAACAATGATGACCCGAATGGTGAAAAATTTATAAGTGAAGTTCAAAAACAATTTAAGATTTTAAATGAAATTTCTATTCAAAAAAATAAACCAATGGCACTTGCCGAAGCTGGTTATGAAGCCATTCCAGATCCAAAATGGTGGACAGGAACTTTACTAAAAGCAATTGGAGATTATAAAATTTCTTATGTCTTGATGTGGAGAAATCACGGCTGGCAAGAAAAAGAACAAAAAATGCATTATTATGCACCATTTTCCGGACAAGTAAGCGAAAAAGATTTTGTTGATTTTTACAATCTCGATCAGACTATCTTTGAAAAAGACATTCAGAAAAAATTAAAATAATTGCCCCAAAATAAATTAAAACCTTAAAAAATAACCAATGCACGACAAAATTAGTTTAAAAGAAAAAATCGGTTACGGACTTGGAGACGCTGCTTCATCTATGTTCTGGAAAATTTTCAGTATGTATTTACTGTTTTTCTACACCGACGTTTTCGGATTGGCGCCTGCTGTAGTCGGAACCATGTTTTTAATTACCCGTATCTGGGATTCTTGTTTTGACCCAATTGTTGGAATTCTGGCTGACAGAACCAAAAGCAAATGGGGAAAATTTAGACCATACTTGCTTTGGGTAGCGATACCTTTTGCCGTAATTGGGGTTTTAACTTTTTACACTCCTGATTTTGACGAAAAAGGAAAAATCATTTATGCATACGTAACTTATTCATTAATGATGATGATTTATTCTTTGATCAACGTTCCTTACGCATCACTTTTGGGCGTAATGTCATCTGATAGAAAAGAAAGAAATACACTTTCGTCTTATCGAATGGTTTTTGCTTTTGGAGGAAGTTTATTGGCACTTTGGCTAATTGAACCTTTGGTGAATTATTTTGGAGGAAATTTAAATTCTAAAACTGGCTGGCTGGCAACAATTGCCGTTTTCGGTTTAATTACCACCGCATTTTTCTGGGCTTGTTTTGCCTTTACAAAAGAAAGAATCAAACCTATTGCAGACGAACAAAACAACTTAAAAGAAGATTTAAAAGATCTTTGGAAAAATAAACCTTGGTGGATTTTATTGGGAGCAGGAATTGGAGCTTTGGTATTCAATTCAATTCGTGATGGCGCTGCGGTTTATTACTTCAAATATTATGTAAGCAGTGCTGTAAATTTCGATTTTTCACTTTTCGGAACCGATTTTCATATGACACCAACTTCTATTTACCTGGTTCTAGGACAAGCAGCAAATATTATCGGAGTTATCATTGCAACTCCAATTGCCAATAAAATAGGTAAAAAGAAAACCTTTTTTGGAGCAATGGCTTTGGCAGCAATTTTAAGTCTTGTTTTCTATTTATTCGGAAAAGAAGATGTTTTCTTAATCATGAGTTTCCAAATTTTAATTAGTATTTGCGCGGGCTGTATTTTCCCATTAATCTGGTCAATGTATGCCGACAGCGCTGACTATTCAGAATGGAAACAAGGACGCAGAGCAACAGGATTGGTATTTTCAGCATCCTCAATGTCGCAAAAATTTGGATGGACAATTGGCGGCGCAGGAGCTGGATGGCTTTTAGGTTATTTTGGTTTTCAGGCCAATGTCGAGCAAACTGCAACAGCTCAAAACGGAATTCAATTAATGTTAAGCATACTGCCTGCAATAGCCGCCGCAATCTCAGTCGCTTTTATAGCATTTTACCCTTTATCAGAAGAAAAATTACAGATTATAGAACAAGATTTAAACGAAAAGAGAGAGCAAAATCAATAAAATAAAGACATAGAAATCAATTATATGGCAACAATAACATCTTCAGTCCATTTTCAAGAAAGAAAATCGGCATTAGAAAAAGAACATAAAACGCTGATTGAGCAAAAAAATGAACCGCAAAAAATTGCAGGAAACGGTATTTACGAACGCTATAAAAACCCTGTTGTTACTGCTGCTCATGTTCCTTTAAACTGGCGTTTTGATTTTAACGAAAACACAAATCCGTTTTTACAGGAAAGAATTGGCGTAAATGCCGCTTTCAACGCTGGAGCAATGAAATGGAATGGCAAATATTTACTTGCTGTTCGTGTAGAAGGAATTGACAGAAAATCGTTTTTTGCTATCGCCGAAAGTCCAAACGGAATAGATAATTTCAAATTTTGGGATAAACCTTGCGTGATTCCGCAAACAGAAGAACCTGACACCAACGTATACGACATGCGTCTGATCAATCACGAAGACGGTTACGTGTATGGAATTTTCTGTACCGAAAGAAAAGATCCAAAAGCTCCAAAAGGCGATACAAGTTCGGCTGTTGCCAATGCTGGAATTGTTCGTTCTAAAGATTTAGTAAACTGGGAAAGACTTCCTGATTTAATTTCGAATACTGGACAGCAGCGAAATGTAGTGTTGCATCCTGAATTTGTAGATGGAAAATATGCTTTATACACACGTCCGCAAGATGGTTTTATTGATGTTGGTTCAGGCGGCGGAATTGGTTTAGGTTATGTTGAAGACATGAAAAATCCAGTCGTAAAAGACGAAAAAATTATTTTTGGAAAACAATATCATACCATTTATGAATTGAAAAATGGTTTGGGTCCAGCTCCAATTAAAACCTCAAAAGGTTGGTTGCATTTGGCCCATGGAGTTCGTAATACGGCTGCAGGATTACGCTACACTCTGTACATGTTCATGACGGATTTGAATGATATTTCGAAAGTAACACATGTTCCTGCAGGACATTTTATGGGACCTGAAGGAATTGAAAGAGTTGGCGATGTTTCGAATGTTTTGTTTTCTAACGGATGGATTGAAGGCGAAAACGGAACAGTTTACATATATTATGCTTCGTCTGATACAAGAATGCATGTGGCAGTTTCTACAGTTGATAAATTGGTTGATTATGTGATTAATACGCCCGCAGATACTTTTATTTCTGCAGGTTCAGTTCAAACGATTATTAATCAAATCGAAAAAAATAACGCAATCTAAAAATACCGTGTCATTACAAATAAAGCTTTTAAAATCGGAACTAACTGCAGAACTGGATTCCATTCTAAATTATTGGTCGCAACGAACTATTGATGAGAAAAATGGTGGTTTTGTTGGTCAAATCGATTTTAACGATCATCTGATTGCCCATGCCGAAAAAGGTTCGGTTTTAAACGCCCGAATTCTTTGGACATTCTCTGCCAGCTATAAAACCACAAAAAACAAAAACCACAAAAAACTGGCAGAAAGGGCATTTGAGTTTCTTGCAGCTTACTTTTATGACACCCAATTTGGAGGTCTTTTTTGGAGTATTAATGAGGATAAAACTCCAAAAGACACCAAAAACCAGATTTATGCTTTAGCCTTTGCGATTTATGGATTGTCTGAATATTATTCGATTTCAAAAGAAGAAAAAGCTTTAGAAATTGCTAAGAAACTGTATCTAAAAATTGAGGAACACAGCTACGATCCTATAAACAAAGGATATTTTGAAGCTTTCACAAGAGATTGGCAGCCAATTGAAGATTTGCGATTGAGTGCAAAAGATGCCAATGAAAAGAAAACCATGAATACACATCTTCACATTATTGAAGGTTATGTGAATTTATATAAAGTTTGGAAGGATGAAAAACTGCTTGCTACTATCATCGAATTATTAGAAACCATCGAAAAATATTTTATCAATACCGAAACGGGACATTTGCATTTGTTTTTTGATGAAAATTGGAAAGAAAAACCAGATGTTATTTCATACGGGCATGATATTGAAGCAGCTTGGCTTTTACAGCAATGCGCCGAAATTTCAGAAAATGAAACTTTGATTGCCAATTATCAAAAACATGCCGTTCAAATTGCAGAGGCAACCAAAGAAGGTTTAGATGCTGATGGCGGTTTATGGTACGAATTTGATCCTAAAAAAAATGAGTTAATTGCCGAAAAGCATTGGTGGCCACAGGCTGAGGCCTTAATTGGTTTTTATAATGCTTATCAATTAACAGGAAAAGAGGAATATCTGGATAGTGTTTACAGAAACTGGAAATTTATAAAAAAACACATGATCGACCGACAAAACGGAGAATGGTATTGGGGAGTTTATGACGATTATAGTATAATGAAAAAAGACAAAGCTGGATTCTGGAAATGCCCCTATCATAATGGCCGTGCTTGCCTAGAACTTATTCATCGAATTGAGAATTAAGGTTTCAAATAAAAATCAAAACGTCTTACAGAACGTAAAGCCCTAGCCCCGATAGAAGCGGCATCCTTTTATGGTGGGGTTCACCATAAAAGATATAGCGTATAGCGGGATTAGCTCCTTAAAATATAAATTATGAAAAACAGATTCTTTAAAACCCTTTCATTGGCCTTAATTTTTACTGCAATTGCTTGTCAGGCGCAGGAAAGAATAACCGTAAAAGGAAATGAATTTTACAAAGGTGATAAACCGTACGCTTATATTGGTACCAATTATTGGTATGGAAGTATGTTGGCTTCTAAAAAAATAGGCGATCGTAAAAGACTTTTGCGCGAATTGGATTTAATGAAGAAAAACGGAATCGATAATTTACGGGTTTTAGTTGGTGCTGATGGCGGAAAATATGATTTTACAGTTCGTCCAGCACTGCAATATGAACAAGGAAAATATGATGAAGATTTATTGGATGGATTGGATTTTCTGATTAACGAAATGAGCAAACGCGGTATGTACGCCGTTTTATACTTGACCAATAACTGGGAATGGTCGGGCGGAATGTCGCAATATTTGGAATGGAATGGTAAAGGCCCAGTTCCTGTTCCGAATATTTCGCCAAATACTTGGCCACAGTTTATGTCGTATACAGAACAATTTCATAGCTGTGAGCCTTGCATGGAAGCTTTAAACAATCACGTGAAGTTTATTATTGGAAGAACAAATGCCTATTCTAAAAAGAAATATAACGAAGACAACACGATTATGTCTTGGCAAGTTGGAAACGAACCTAGACTTTTTACAGTAGAAAATGAAGCTAAATTCACAAAATGGCTCAATAACATTGTGGATTTGATTGATAGTTTAGACAAAAACCATTTGGTTTCTACAGGTTCTGAAGGAAAAAATAGTTCGAACGACAGCATGGAAATCTTCGAAAGAACACATCAAAATCCGAACATTGATTATTTGACAATGCATATCTGGCCTAAAAACTGGAATTGGTTTAAAGCTGACAATGCCGAAGCGACAATGCCAAAAACTATTGAAAACGCTGGTAAATACATTGACGATCATATAAAAGTGGCAAACAATCTGAAAAGACCCATAATCATTGAAGAATTTGGACTTCCGAGAGAAAATGAAAATCTGAATGCGGGAGCATCTTCTGTTTACAGAAATCAATTTTACAGCTACATTTTTGGAAGAGTCGCTGAAAGCGTTAAAAACAATGGCCCGTTAAGAGCTGCCAATTTCTGGGGTTATGGCGGTGAAGGAAAAGCAATTCACCCAGACGGAAAATGGAATCCCGGAGAGCCTTTTACAACAGATCCTCCACAAGAACCACAAGGTTTAAATTCTGTTTTTAATGGAGATAAGTCGACATTAGAAATTGTAAAAAAATACAATTCAGAATTAAAGAAATAAAAGAATCATTCATCCCTATTTTCTGTAGAGACGCACCGTAGTGCGTCTTATGCGCAACGATTATACGCGTCGTAAACTGGACGTATACGGACTGCGGTGCGCCTCTACAGAATAACAAAATCGAAATTTGATAAAAAAGCACAGCATGAAAAATATATTTATTCTTTTTTGTTTTTTATTTCTGAACATCTCTTTTTCACAAAAGAAACAAGACTTTATTCTGAAATCTCCCGACGGAAAAATCGAAGTTAAAATTGCTGTACATGATAAAATCTCTTGGTCAATTTCTCATGAAAAAGATTTGATTTTGGCTACGTCTGAAATGTCGATGATCTTAGGTCAAAATGAGGTTTTAGGAAAAAATCCAGTTGTTTTAAATTCAAAAAAAGAAAATGTAAATACTTCTTTTGAAACACCTTTTTACAAAAAGAAAACCGTAAAAGATCAATACAACAAACTGATTCTAAATTTTAAAAATGATTTCGCTCTCGAATTTCGTGTTTTTGATGATGGGGCTGCATATCGATTCATCACAAAAAAGAAAAAAGAGATTACGGTTAAAGACGAAGAAGTGGTGCTGAATTTCGACAAGGATTATAATACTTTGATGCCGTATGTACGTGATTTAAGAAATCCGAAAGATCAGTTTATATCTTCGTTTGAATCGCATTATGAAAACAAAAAAATAAGTGAATTTTCTAAAGACACACTGGCTTTTCTTCCATTTCTAATTGATTATAAAAACCATAAAAAAGCCGTTTTCTTAGAAGCTGATCTAGAAGATTATGCGGGACTTTTTGTAACCAATAATAAAAATAAAACTGGCTTTGAATCTCGTTTTTCTAAATACCCTACTCAAGAAACCAACGGCGGATTTAATTATCTCAACAAACTGATTACCGAAAGAGCCGATTATTTGGTAAAAACAAAAGGAACGAGAACTTTTCCGTGGAGAGCGATTGTCATTTGTGAAAATGATGCGGCTTTGGCCAATAATGATATGGTTCAGAAATTAGCAGAACCTTCTAGAATAAAGGATATTTCATGGATAAAACCAGGAAAAGTAGCTTGGGATTGGTGGAACGACTGGAATATTTACAACGTAGATTTTAAAGCTGGAATTAATACGCAGACGTATAAATATTATATTGATTTTGCTTCTAAAAACAAAGTCGAATACGTGGTTTTGGATGAAGGCTGGAGTATCGAAACCGACATTATGAAACACAATCCAAATGTCGATTTGGAAGCTTTAATCGCTTACGCGAAAGAACGAAACGTTGGCATTATTTTGTGGGCTTCGTGGATGGCTTTGCATGAAAATATTGATGGTGTTTTTGACAATTATGCAAAACTAGGCGTAAAAGGCTTTAAAGTAGATTTTATTGACCGCGACGATGCCAAAATGGTAAATTCAGTTTATGATATTGCACAAAAAGCAGCCAATCATAAATTGATAATCGATTTTCACGGAATGTACAAACCAACTGGAATTCAGAGAACATACCCAAATATTTTAAACTTTGAAGGCGTAAAAGGCTTAGAAAACAATAAATGGACACCAAATGATGATGTTCCGTTATACGATACCACAATTCCGTTTATTAGAATGATGGCGGGTCCAATGGATTATACGCCAGGCGCTATGCGAAATGCTACAAAAAGCGAATTCAAGCCAAGTCATTCAACTCCAATGAGTCAAGGAACGAGATGTCACCAATTGGCACTTTACACCATTTTTGAAGCGCCTTTACAAATGATGGCCGACAGTCCGACCGCTTTTATGAAAGAACAAGAAAGTACTGATTTTATCGCTAAAGTTCCTACGACTTTTGATGAAACTGTAGCTCTCGATGGTGAAGTTGGAAAATACGTTTCAATTGCCAGAAGAAAAGGAAATACTTGGTATTTGGGTGCCATAACCAATTGGGATTCCAGAGACATTACAATTGATTTTTCTTTCCTTGAAAAAGGCAAAAAATTCCAAGCTGAAATTTTCTCAGACGGACTAAACGCAGACAAAGCTGCAACCGATTATAAAAGAGAAATTATAATAGTCGATTCAACGACAAAACTAAAATATCATTTAGCGAGTGGCGGCGGATTGGCAATGATTATCAAATAAAAAGAGGAGAACAATATATGTTCTCCTCTTTTTATTTAAGTTGATAATGAAGTGTGAAACGTTTATTATTTATTTCTAAATAAAACTTTGAATAATCAAAATCCCAAATTCTTCCCTGCCACTCATCATTTTTTATTTGTAAAGTATCATTTTCAGAATAACTTTTAAGATTATACAAATCTCGGCCAAGTGTCCTAACTATTCTATTTGTAATAAGTTCCATTTCTTCAAATGAAGAAAAATTAGAATAATTTTCATATTCTTTATAAAAAGCAAAAATAGGATTTTCATTTTCTACTTCAATAATTTGCATTTCATTAAAATAATCAAAATACGAATCATTTAAACGAAAAAAAGTTCGCCCATCAAAAGAAGTTGACTCCGAAAAATTAATATTATTCTTTAAATTTTTCAAACTATCCATAAAATCATCAAATTCTAATTCACCATTACAACCAATTTTATTTAAATTATTAAAAAACTCATTTGCATGCAAGACTTTAGTATTTATATTTAATAAATTGTAAAGTGCTTTTGCTTTAAATAAGAGCTGTTCATCATCTGAAACTAAATACTCACAGTGGGCGGCATAATATGCATGCTGAGCATCATTCTGAAAACTAGAAAAAACTACTTTTTTGTTTTTTTCTTTATCAATCCCTAAAAGATTTAAACATGTATATGCAGTAATAAAAAAATTATATTGATCTCTGTTCTCTGTTTTCTTAAAGCTACTTAGAGCATTTTCAACAAATTCAATAAATGTTGATTTTAGTTTTGTGTTTTCTAATTGTTTATCAAATTCAATATTCTGAATATCTATTTCAAAATTTGAAAAATTCAAACTCTCAATTGTGTAATTTCTTAATTCTCTCCATAATTTTACATCCGTATTTAAATTATCAAACGTATTTACAAGCTTTTCCAAGTATTCGAGAATAGAATTTGTTCCATTTGGAGAAATAATATCTACAGCAGAATCTTTTGTTTGAAAATTTAAGTCTTCCATTCCTAAAGATTTAATTGGAAAAGTAAGGAACATTTTTAATAATTCTTTAGCCTTGTCAATTTCAGGAGTCGAGTTATCTTTTGGAAAAGCATCATCAATAATATCATGAAAATTTATATCCGAAAAATTGAAATTTGTTAGACTTTCAAAAGCTTTTCTAGGAGAAACTATTTGGACATTGACATATTTTCTATCTGGTTGAAGATTTAAAAAATTTTGATCGACTAAATTTTCCATAAAAATTAGATCATCAAACTTTTTATCAGTCTTATCCCTAGATAGATCAGCTAGATGTGCATAAGAATAGTAAAACATAAAATTATTTATGACATCAAAAGTCATCTCTAACAAATCAGGATTCTGTTTTAAGTACCTAAAAACATTACTATCAAGATAAATGCGCTTCATTATTAAGAAAAACCAGATTACTTGTCTAAACCAAAATACTCTCAATTGCATTCAATTCATCATGCGAAAACTCTGTATTCTGTAAACAATCAATATTATTGCACAATTGTTTTACAGAACTTGCTCCAATTAAAACAGATGTAATTCGTTTGTCTTTTTGCAGCCAAGCCAAAGCCATTTGCGCCAAAGACTGATTTCTATTCTGAGCAATATCATTCAATTGTATTAATTTTTGAATTCTTTCCTGCGTTACCTCATCTTCTTTCAAATGCCCATTCGGATTATGCGCTCTTGAGTTTTCAGGAATTCCGTTTAAATATTTATCTGTTAAAAGACCTTGTGCCAAAGGAGAAAATGCAATACAGCCCACTCCTTTTTCTTCTAAAACATCCAATAAACCATTTTCAACCCAACGTTCCAACATTGAATATTTTGCCTGATGAATCAAACATGGTGTTCCTAATTGTTTCAAAACATCAACCGCAACTCTAGTTTGCTCAGCAGAATAATTACTGATTCCAACATACAAAGCTTTTCCGCTTCTAACAGCGTGATCTAAAGCCATCATGGTTTCTTCAATTGGCGTTTCTGGATCTGGGCGGTGTGAGTAAAAAATGTCGACATAATCAATGCTCATTCTTTTCAAACTCTGATCTAAACTTGACAATAGATATTTTCTCGAACCCCAATCTCCATAAGGACCTTTCCACATCGTATAACCTGCTTTAGTAGAAATTACGATTTCATCACGAAGATTTCCCTGAAAATTATGCCATAAGATTTTACCAAAGTTTTCCTCAGCAGAACCTGGAACTGGTCCGTAATTATTCGCCAAATCAAAATGGGTAATTCCTTTATCAAAAGCTTCAATGGCAATACTTTCGGCATTTTCAAAATTATCAACCGAACCGAAGTTGTGCCATAATCCTAAAGAAATTTCAGGAAGCAGCAAACCGCTTTTTCCGCATCTGTTATATTTCATGTTCTTAATTTATAAGTTGGAATTTTAATAGATTTTAAAGGTAAAAAAAACTCCCGCAGATTTAGCAGATTTTGGAGATTAAAAAAATCTACTTGATCTGCTAAATCTGCGGGAGAAAATTAAAAACATCATTCATTTTAATTTTTGTAAATTTGTTTAAATAATAAAAACTATGGAAAATAACTGGCAAAATTTAATTTCGATAAACCAAGATATTAGGTTTGGCAAACCTATAATTAATGGAACCAGAATCTGTGTTTCTGATATTCTCTCATGGTTATCTACAGGAATGTCTTTTGAAGAAATCATTGAAGATTTTCCTGAATTAAAAAAAGAGCACATTCTTGCTGCGTTAAGTTTTGCTGCTAACAGAGAAAATATTACGAAAATAATAGCCGCGTAATGAAGCTACTTCTGGATGCAAATATCTCATGGAGAATAATTAAATTAGTTGAAAATACTTTTTTCAATTGTTTACATGCTAATGATATTCCAGTAAATCAACCAGCAAAAGATATTGAGATTTGGCAATTTGCGAAAGTAAATAATTTAACTATTTTGACTCATGATGATGATTTTGAAAAGTTATTACTTTTAAAAGGAGCCCCTCCAAAAGTTATAATTCTAAAAACTTTCAATAAAAACACTAAACAAATAGCTGAAATTTTGTTCTCAAAAAAGCATATAATCGAATCGTTTATAACTAATACTGAACTAATGATTCTAGAAATTTACTAAGTGCTTATTAATTCATATAAACAATAAATCCGACCAATTTCAAAAAACGGTCGGATTTATTGTTTATATAAAAGCTAAACCAAACTATATTGTTTATTCTAAATCATGAATTCTTTTCAGTTTGAAAGAAAAATAAATATAAAAAATACCACTTGCGATGAAAGCAAAAGCAGTCCAATATACTATTGAAAGTCCAGCAAAAATAGGATTCCATAATAATAAAAAGGAGAACAACACTCCCAAAATCCCTAATCCTAAAAGATTTTTCCAATCTGGAACCGAATAGCTTTTTAAATTAAAAGCCATAAAAATAGCCATTATAGAACGAAACAAAATAGCTAATCCAACATAAAGCGGCAAAAGGGTTACCGAAACTAACGGATTAGCAATTAATACTATTCCAACACCCAAACCTATAATTCCTGATACCAGTGTCCAACCCCAATTGTCTATTTTTTTTCTGTTTGAAAGTGCAAAAATAATTTCAAAAATTCCGCTGACCAGAAACGACACACTAAATAAAAATGCCAATGTTAAATATGCTTTTACAGGTGTGGCAAAAGACCAAAATCCGATGATTACAAAAAGTATTCCCACTAATAACGGAATGTACCAATAATCAATTGCTGCTTTCACTTTTTTAAATAAAGAATGTTCCATAATACTATTTTAAAATCTTGCCTACTCTATAAAGTTTTCAGCTTACCTTTAATTACCAAAAAATATTTTTAATTGGCTGTCTATCAAAGATAAGACAAAAGTGCAAGCCAAAACAGTTTTTCTATAATAAAATACTGACATATAAACACTTAACAAATCAATAGCCTCCAGCTTTAGCTGGATGAAAACATAATCACAATGAAAAGGGCTTTAGCCAAACTTTACAGGTTTGACTAAAGCCCTCTCTAACTTCAGATCTTATTTCCCTAGCTAAAACTAGCGACTATTCAAAAAAACTTTGCGACTCTGCGCCTTTGCGAGATTAAAAAACGCTGAACCTTTGTCACTTTGCTTCTTTGTCCCTCAAAAAAGCTACTCTTTAATTTCAAAAGCACTCTGCAAACCTTTATCAGAGCTTCCTCCAACCATGATTTTAAACGTTCCAGGTTCTACCAAATAATTTCCTTCATTATCATAAAACCCAAGTTCCTTATCGGTTAAAGTAAAGTTTATCGTTTTAGTTTCACCTTTTTTCAAATTAACCAATTCAAAACCCTTCAATTCTTTTATTGGCCGAACGATACTTGCAAATTCATCATGAATGTATAATTGCACCACTTCTTTTCCATCATAATTTCCTGAATTTGTAACCTCAACGCTTACCTGAACTTTTTCACCTTTTGCGAAAGCCGTTTTATTCAACTTCAAGTTTTTATAATCGAAAGTCGTGTAGCTTAAACCAAAACCAAACGGAAACTGAGGCGTTTTCTCCACATCCATATAATGCGACCAGAAAACATTTTTATCGCTGTCAGTTGGTCTTCCTGTGCTGTATTTGTTGTAATAAATTGGAACTTGCCCAACATTTCTAGGAAACGACATTGGCAATTTACCACTCGGATTATAATCTCCGTATAAAACCTGCGCAATTGCATTTCCAGCCTGCGTACCTAAATGCCAAGCCTCAACAATTGCCGGAACATTTTCTGCAGCCCAAGGAATACTCAACGGACGGCCATTATTTAAAACCAAAACCACATTTGGATTTGCTTTATAGATTTCTTCTAATAATTCCTGCTGTAAACCTGGCAGATTCAAATCAGTTCTGCTTCTTCCCTCACCACTTTGAAAACCGTATTCACCTAAAACCATTATCACAACATCGGCATTTTTTGCTGCTGTTTTTGCAGCTTCAAATCCGCTTTTATCTGTTGTGTTGAAAACGGTTTCCGTTAAGAAAGTCGCTTTTTGTTTTAATAAATCAGCTCCTTTTTCAAAAGTTAGCTGATTGCCTTTGTATTGCTGCATTCCTTCTAAAACCGAAACTGCAGTATCATCAGAAGCCGCAATTCTCCAGCTTCCCAACGGACTGTTTTTATCATTTGCCAACGCTCCAATCAAGGCAATTTTCTGTCCAGATTTCTTTAGCGGAAGCAGATTTTTTTCATTTTTCAATAAAACGATCGATTTCTTCGCCATATCCAAAACGCCTTCGTTGTTCGCTTTGCTTCCAACAACTTCTTTTTCGCGTTTTTCATCACAATATCTGAATGGATCATCAAATAATCCTAACTCGAATTTCACCCTTAAAATTCTGCGAACGGCGTCATCAACCAAAGCTTCTTTTACTTTTCCAGATTTTACCAAATCAACCAATTTTGCCACATATAAATACGATTCCATATCCATATCAGAACCTGCAATCACTGCTTTTGCTGTTGCATCGGCTTCGTCTTTTGCATAACCGTGAGCGATCATTTCACGAATCGAAGCATAATCAGAAATCACAAATCCGTCAAACTTCCATTTTCCTTTTAAAATATCTCTCTGCAAAAAGGCGCTTCCAGTCGCAGGAACACCGTTCAAAGTATTAAACGAATTCATAAACGTACGAACTCCAGCGTCAACCGTTGCTTCAAAAGGAGGCAAAACCGAGTTATACAATTTCGAATTGCTAATATCAACAATATTATATTCCAATCCCGCTTCAACATAACCGTAAGCCGCAAAATGTTTCGCACAAGCTGCGATCGTATTTACTTTAGCCAAATCAGCAATGGTTTCACCTTGAAAACCTTTAACTCGTGCATAGCCAATTTTACTTCCTAAGTATGGATCTTCTCCCGCGCCTTCCATCACACGTCCCCAACGCGCGTCGTTCGCAACGTCAACATTTGGCCCAAAAGTCCAATTGATTCCAGATGCCGAAGCTTCATCTGCCGCAATCGCCGCCGATTTTTTAATTGCCTCCAAATCCCAGCTTGCCGCTTCTGCCAACGGAATCGGACTTAACGTTTTATAGCCATGTATTACGTCAAAACCAATAATTAACGGAATTCCCAAACGGGTTTCTTCCACCGCAATTTTCTGCACCGCACGAACTTCTTTCACGCCGCGTACTGTCAGCATTGATCCGACCAATCCTTTTCTTAAGTGCTCATATTTTAATTCTGCCGTTCCTCCTTTCGGAGCAGGCCCTGTAACATCCCAAAAACCATTATATTGGTTCATCTGCCCTACTTTTTCCTCCAATGTCATTAACGGTAAAAGCAAATCAATACGCTGCTCAACAGTTTTATTCTTATCCAGATACGGCTTTTTTTGTGCATTCATATTTCCAACAGTAAACAGGGAAAATACCCCAATAATTAGTATTTGTTTATTTTTCATTGTGGTTTAGTTAGTTTCTTTCAAGATTCTAAGGTTCTAAGACGCTAAGATTCTAAGTTTTTCTTTGGGCGTGTCCCTCCGGGTCGGGCTATTCGTTACAAGTCCTCGCACTTCCTTCGTCAGGCTGTGGGCTTTCCACTTCTATCCCTCACGCAAATCGGTTTCAAAAGAGCGTTTTTGGTTATCTTGTCATCCTGAGGAACGAAGGATCACACTAGAAGCTCCGTATAGAATTCCGCCAAACTTTGTCGAGTTACATCTGTGATCCTTCGTTCCTCAGGATGACAAACTTTACGGGGCTCCTACTTCGTTCAGCCTGACAAAGCAGATCAATAATCTAAAATCTTGCTTCTTTGCTCTTCCCTCTATAACTCAGAAACAAAACAAGAAGCAGGCAGATTCGCTTTATTAAACAAATCCGATTGCGTGGTATTTCCCCATGCAAATCTCACTTTTGCTGGAGAAGCTACTTTTTTACTTGTCACAATCACTTCGTTATTTTTAATCGAAGCTTCGGTTGGATAGAAGATTCCATCTATTCCCGCAACCTCAAATTGATTCGATTTTTTGTCTTTAAAGTATAATCCGTCTCCGTAGTCAAAAGAAACGGTTACTGTATTTTTATCCACTTTAATCCCTTTAAAAAGTGGTCCATTAACCAAATTAGAATTGGTTTTATAAGTTTCTGCCAAAGCCAGATTCGCTAAACGAATTCCAACCGATTTTTTATTTTTTGGATGAATATCAATCGTATCCGAAATATCACTGATTACCACCATTCCTGTTTTCGAAACTTCTTTCAATAATTTTCTCTGCGAGTCTCTAACTGTTACATTTGAAAAATTGTTCTTTCCTGTCTTAAATGGTGCAATCTGAACATAATAAAAAGGGAAATCGTCTTTCCATTCTTTTCTCCATGAAGTAATTAAAGCCCCCAAAGTTTTATCATAAACCAAAGAACCTACATTCGACTCTCCTTGATACCAAAGCGTTCCTGCAATTTTAAATCCTATGATTGGATAAATCATGGCGTTGTAAGCTCTTCCAGGCTGTCTTGGTCCATATTCTTGCTCGTTCAATTTTTTGGCATTTTCCAATAAAATCGGATCGTTATTTACGACTTCTGCAGGCATCCAAATTTCTGCGGGAGTTCCGCCCCAATTTGAAGAAATTAATCCGATTGGGACATTTTTCAAATCTTCGCGCAAGCGTTTTGCAAAAAAGTAACCAACAGCGCTAAAATATTTCATGGTTTCAGGAGTCGATTCTGTCCAATTTCCCAGCAAATTATTCTGCGGATTTTCAGCTGTCAATTTTGGAACTGTGAAAAAACGAATATTAGGATTTGTAGCATTTTTCATTTCTTCTTCGCCATCGTCAATTCCCCAGCTCACCGACATTTCCATATTCGATTGTCCAGAACAAAGCCAGACTTCGCCAATTAAAATATTTTTTAAAACCACTTCATTGTAGCCTTTTATCGAAATTGTAAACGGTCCGCCCGCTTCTGGAGTTTTAATGGTAATTTCCCATTTTGCCTGATTATTCGCAACAGTTTTATATTCCTGATTATTCCAGCTAGAAATTAGTTTGATTTCTTCTTTTGGATTCGCCCAACCCCAAATTTTCACTTGAGAGTTGCGCTGTAAAACCATATTATCACCAAAAATATTCGGAAGCGACACATTTGCCATCATAGTACTGGAAATCAATAGAAAGAAAACAAACTTAAAAATATTATTTTTCATTTAGCAACTTCTTTAAAAATGGGCCATATTCCTCTGCCAAAACCTTATGATCTGCCATATCTGGATGACCTGAACATCCATTTGGTGTCATTGGTTTGAACTTGAAAATCTTAATTGATTTGTGTGATTTATCATTCGCAAAAGCGTTCTTAACTTTATTCAGACAATCTTCAAAAACAACTGCTCTTTCTCCGCCAACCATTGGACTATTTGTAATTACAATCTGTGTATTCGGATTGTGTTTGTAAAGCATTTTGATGAAGTCGATATAATTCGAAACATACTTTTCTGGATTAAATGGCAAGCGTTCTTTTTTACCATCTCCACCAGAAAAATCATTTGTTCCTAAAGCAATACTGATAATGTCGGGCTGAAACCCAAAGTCGTATTTCGGTTTTGAAGCCTCTTTTGTCAAATATAAATTGGGATAAACATCTGGCATTATGGCTTCGTCTTTATGCTCATCGTTCCAATTTCTGTACATTCCTATTCCCGAAACACAGCTCATTAAATAATCGACACCAATTGCGCGCGAAAGTGTTGGTCCATAAGCATAATACCCATTATGATGATCCATATATTCTCCTTTATCGCAAGGAACATCCGATGGATCGCTCGCAGCACCACAAGTAATAGAATCACCAATGAACTCGATTTTCTTTTTCTTTTGAAATGAAATCGGAACCAGTTTTGCCGTTGTGCCAGCAAAGAGAATATTGCCACTCTGAGCTTCTGTGTTTTTATAAATTTCTAATGTGTGCTTTTTTATGTTTTCCGTAACTTTTATTGAAAATGACTGGATTGCTCCTTTTTCAATTCTAATTTTCCCAATATATTTATCATCCAAAACCAACTGAACATAATTATGATGTTCATAAGAATCTACGCTTTGAAGTGAGATTGCACATTCTTTTCCTGTAAAATTAAAAGCAACCGAAGAAGCCGTTCCAATTAAAATAACCTGATCGTTTTGAAGTTTATCAATTCGACCTTGGTATAAAAAAGTTTTATTAGAATTTTGAGTTTGTGAATTCGAAATCAGAGAAATCAACAAAAACGAAATTAAAACAGCTATTTTTTTGGGAAACATAGTTTATTTGTTAAAATATAAATACGATTCACAAATATATTGGAAAGAGATTATCCAAAAAGATACTAAAATGTCAAAAAGTAATAAAAAAACACCACATAAACACATCATTCCAACCGTTATAGATGTCAATTCTTACATCTATCATAAAAACCAACAATTTAGAACTATCTTTAGCGTTTAATACTTTTACAATCTGCAAAAAATGAAAGTCTTAGTCGTAATTTTTTTATTGTTTTTTGTCACTCTTTCTTCCTTCAATTTAAAAAAGGAAAAAGATCAAATTCAAAACAATATATCTCAAACCGAAATCAATCGCGATTCAATAATTGTTTACGCAAAAAAATATTTAGGCACGCCTTATGTTTATGCCAGCAGTAATCCGAAAAAAGGTTTTGACTGTTCGGGTTTTGTGAGTTATGTTTTTAAAAATTTTGGCGTGATGTTGCCAAGAAGTTCAAGCGGTTATAAAAACATAGGTAAGACTTTAAAACCAGAAGAATTTAAAGTGGGAGATATTTTAGTTTTCTATGGATATAAAAACAGGAATGTAGTTGGTCACGTCGGGATAATTTGTGAGGCCAACGGAATGCAGTCAAAATTTATTCACGCTTCTTCAGGAAAAGCACAACAGGTAACTATAACAGCACTAGATACAGAACATTATACCAAACGCTTTTATAAATGTGTTGATGTTTTATCGAAGTAGTTTTTTTGTCAAGAATTACACTAATTTCTACGAATTATTTTTTGCCACAGATTAAAAGATTAAAAAGATTATAAAATCTGTGCTAATCTTTTTAATCTGTGACTTAAACTTTTCTTATACTAATTAAACCGAATTAAATATTAATGCCAATTTTGTAATTTGGAATTTTGAAATTGGAATTTAAAATTTTTACTCTTCGGTTAAGAGTTTAATCAAACTTTCATCTCTTCCGTAAATATCTTTATAGAAATTCAAATTGCCTTCTCGATCTACCCAAGCCGTAAAATAACCAATATAAACTGGAACTTTTTTCTTCAACGTATACCAGCTTTCCTTTCCTGCATGCATTGCTTTATCAATTCTTTCCGGATTCCATGCTGGATCTGGTTTTAATAATTCAATTGCCAATTCTCTAGGCTTTGCAACACGAACACAACCGTGGCTAAAAGCTCTGCTTTCTCTTTCAAACAAACTTTTTGAAGGCGTATCGTGCAGATAAATATTGCTTGAATTTGGAAATAAAAATTTCACCAGACCAAGTGAATTATTTTTTCCCGGAAGCTGACGAACGGCGCCATTATTCCACTCTAAGTTTTTCTTTTGCAAATAATTTTTATCCCTAGCCATTCCGGGTTTAATTTCAGATTTGATAATACTTGGCGGAACATTCCAATACGGACTGAAGACAATATTGCTCATCATTCCGCTAAAAATTACAGTTTTTGTCAATGCCCTTCCCACTACAACTGCAGATGTAAATGCGATTTTTCCGTCTTCAATTATGTACAATTTAAATTCAGGAATATTCACTTCTATATACTTCTGCCCTTTTTCTAACTCAGGATCAATCCATCGACAACGTTCCATATTAGCAATAATCGTTTTGATGCGGTCTGAAACAGGAATGTTCAAATCGTTTATATGTTCTAATAAAATAGTGTTTTTTGGACTATAACCATGATGTAATTCGTAGTTCTTCATGGCTTTTATCAAAACTGTATCACAAATTGCACTTTTATTATCTTCCTTAAGATCTTTAGTTGCAAAAAGTCTTTCTCTAATTTGCGCAACAACAGCAGACGAATCTCCTAATTTTAAACTTTTATAATCTTCTCCAACCTCAATAGTTTTCCAACCTCCGTTCTTTTCTATTTCTCTATATTCTTTAAGGGCATCGCGAAGCTTATAATATTGGCTAAACATCTTTCTTTTCTTATCATCCAAAATCGTTGATTTCTTAAAGATCGAATCTGAAAGCACTTGGTAATTCAGTTTTTTACGAGGTAAAAGCCATTCCAAAGAGACTACTGTTTTTTCGTCAAAACCACCTACTTTTTCACCATAATAGTAATATAAATTAGAAAGAAGCAGATCGGTATCTTCTTTTGAAAGTTTCGTATTTACATTATTATCAAAAACAGAATTTAACTGTTCGTTGTAAGGATAATTGGTTTTTAATCCTTCTTGATCCAGATTTTTGTACTGATTGAACAATGTATTGGCAAATTCGACAATTCCTTTATTGTCCTGCCATAATTGAGTTGATTTGTTTTTTTGATATAAAGAAGTTACATCATTTTTGAATTTATCCAGTTTCGGATAATTTTCATAAAACTTCGCAATACGAACACTGTCAATTGTAAGTTTTAATTCAGGCACTTTTTCAACCGTTTTTATCGAGTTTTCCTCTTTTTTATCAGCTTTCGAATTACACGAAAAAACAATCAAAAAAACAATAGCAATAATAGGCGTATACCAGATTCTCATAACTTAAAATTTTTGATTAAAAGTAGAAAAAATTCTATTAAAACAAAGAACTAAGAAATAAATCTTGAGCGTTATTTTTTTGAAGTTTAAGCCTTTACTAAAAAATAAAAAGCTCCAAACAATTTACATGTCTGGAGCTTTCGCCATATAACCAACCTATTAAAATTCTAATTAAATAACAGTACCTTTTAAAGTAAGTACTTTTGGTGTTGTCTCTGCACTAGTTGTTACAGTAACTGTTTTTGTAAAAGCGCCTTTATTTGCAGCATTGTAAGTAGCAGTAATTTTTCCAGATTTACCAGCCTGAATTGGCTCTTTTGTATAATCTGTTGCTGTACAGCCACAAGATCCTTGCACGTTTGTAATCACTACAGCCGTTTTTCCAGTATTTTTAAATTCGTAAACAATTGCTTTTGGAGTTCCTTGCGGAATTTGCCCAACATCAATTGTTTCTGCTTTCCAAGCAATTGTAGAAGCTGCAGTTCCCGAAACTTCAGTTTCTGAAACTAAAGATTGTACTGGAGCAATTGCTGAAAAAGACATTAGGCCTAAAGCCAAAGCTAACATCGAAATTTTGATCATTTTCATAACGGATATATTTAAAATGGTTTATAGTTCATTTTGATATTACAAAGGTAATTCAGACAAATTCATATCGCTGTTAACTGGTTTCAAACGTTTGTTAATGACTTGTTAACCGCCCGTTTTTAGGCCAAAATTGATTAATATTACAGTCTCAAAATTCTTTATTCTTGAAAATTAATAAACTTAACAGCATCATTATCTTAGGATTAGTCGCTATCATCAGTATTTTGGTAGCGCAATTGCTATGGACGAAAGAAGCTTTTACAATCGAACAAAAAAAGCTCAGCCAAAAAGCGCATATTGCTTTATTGGAAGTAGCTAAAAAATTATACGAAGGAACCAACCATGAACTCCCTGTTCAGAATCCGGTGCAGAAAATTGCAAATGACTATTATATCGTAAATGTGGATAATGAATTTGAGCCCGATATTTTAGAGTTTTATCTAAAAACGGAATTCAAAAAAATGAATATAACCACCGATTTCGAATATGCGATGTACAACTGCCAAAGCGACGAAATGATCTATGGAGATTATATTTCGCTTTATAAGAAAAAAGCAGAATGTAAAAAAACTGTTTACTTCCCAAAACATAAAAATCTGGTTTATTATTTTGCTGTGCGTTTTCCCAATGAAACGACCTATCTATTTAGTTCAATGCGCTTTTGGTTTATTCTTTCAACTGCATTGATTCTGATTTTATTGATTTACGTTTATTCAATTTTTAAACTTTTACAGCATAAAAAATATTCAGAATTGCAGCGTGATTTCATTAATAATATGACGCATGAATTTAAAACACCTTTGGCTTCTATTCTGATTGCGTCAAAATATCTGATTGAACAAAAACCAATTAAAGAAGATAAAAAACTGTATACTTATACCGACATTATTATCAATCAAGGAAATAAGTTAAATAGTCATATCGAAAAGATTCTAAATATTGCAAAGTCTGATTATGCTCCTTTAGAACTTAAAAAAGAAAATATTTTAATGGTTCCGATTATTGAAGAAGCAATAGAAAACATTAAATTAAAATATCCTGAAGCTTCTATTGTAATTGAAACAGTTTCAAAAGAATATTTAATTGAAACAGATACTTTTCATTTTGCTAATTTAATTTACAATTTGCTGGATAATGCAATTAAATACTGTAATGAAAAGCCAGAGGTTACAATAAAAATCATCGAAAACAATACCTGTTTAAAATTGGAGTTTACTGATAATGGAATTGGAATTAATCCTAAAAAAATATCTTTTATCTTTGATAAGTTTTACCGCGTTCAAAACGAAAAAAGTAACGAAGTGAACGGATTTGGACTTGGTTTATATTATGTAAAAGAAATCTGTAATCTTCAAAACTGGAAAATAAAAGCCGAAAATAATCCAGAAAAAGGTATCACTATAACTTTATCAATTCCTTACAAAAAATGAGAAATTTCAAAATACTATATGCCGAAGATGATGAAACCCTAGCGTTTTTAACCAAAGATAATTTGGAGCAAAACAATTATGAGGTAATACATTGTTCAGACGGAAAATCAGCTTTGAAAATTTTTGAGGAAGAAGAATTCGATATTTGCATTTTTGATATTATGATGCCAAAAATGGACGGTTTTGAACTTGCCGAAGCGGTTCGGAAAATTGATCTTGATGTTCCAGTTATTTTTCTTTCTGCCAAAACTTTAAAAGAAGATCGCATTAAAGGCTTGCGTTTAGGAGCTGATGATTATCTGGTAAAGCCTTTCAGTATTGAAGAATTACTTTTAAAAATTGAAATTTTCTTAAAACGTTCACAGAAAAATATTCCGACTGCAAAAACGATTTACGAAGTTGGTAAATATCAGTTTGACACCAAAAATTTCATTCTTTTCAATGATGAAGAAAAAGTTGGTTTAACACAGCGTGAAGCCGAATTATTGAAACTTTTTCTAGACCATAAAAATTCCGTTTTGAAAAGAGAACAGATTTTAACTTCTTTATGGGGAACAGATGACTACTTTATGGGAAGAAGCCTAGATGTTTTTATTTCACGTTTGCGTAAAATCTTAGCAAACGAACAAGGAATTTCGATAGAAAACCTACATGGAATTGGTTTTAGGTTTTCGATTGGGTAAATCACAATTCTGTTAAAAATAAAGAAAAATCTGTAAGCAGTTTTTAGAAAAACTTTGTATTTTTAATATCTAATTTTCTTGGATATGAAATTACATCATTTGCGAAATGCAACTTTGGTAATTGAAACAGAGAAGCATGTCATTTTAGTTGACCCAATGTTAGGTAAAAGAAAAACAATTCCACCTTTTACTATTTTCAGATATAAACCAAAACGAAATCCGCTGGTGGCTTTGCCAAAAAACAGCCGTGACATCTTAAGTCGTGTGACACATTGTTTGATTACGCATTTGCATCCAGATCATATTGACAAAGCAGGTGAAGTTTTTTTGAGAAGAAAAAGCATTCCTGTTATCTGCAGTTCTAAAGATGAAAAAGCACTTGTACAGCGTGGACTTAGTGTCATTCAGATTTTGGAATATTGGGAACCTCAAAAATTTTTGGATGGAAAAATCACCGGAATTCCAGCTATTCATGGCTACGGATTTGTTGCTAAATTAATGGGAAATGTAATGGGGTTTCTTATCGAATTGGCGGATCAAAAATCTATTTATGTTAGTTCTGATACCGTTTTTACAGAACATGTAGAAAAAGTTCTAACGCAATTTAAACCCGATATTTCAATTGTGGCCTGTGGAACTGCAAGATTAGATTTCGGTCAGCCTTTGTTAATGAGAATGAATGATATTTTGAAATTTGTCACACTAGCTCCTGGAAAAGTTCTTGCCAATCATTTAGAAGCTTTAAACCATTGTCCAACAACACGATTACAGTTAAGAACAGCTCTTTCAGATCATGGACTTCTAAGCAAAACTTCTATTCCGAATGACGGAGAATGTATTGAGTATTAAAGTACCAATAACCCAAATTCGCGTAAAGTGTTTATAGGTTTAGAATACCAAAACAATTCGAAATCTTCTAATTCGGTTTCAAAATCATTTTTAACCTCCTGAAAAGTATAACTTTTAGAACCAGAAACGGCTATTTTTAATAAAATTGAAGTCAGCCACTCACCTTCTTCTTTGCTAGTTTGGATATCGAAACTTTCTTTTTTATCATGAAAAGTTAGCGACATCATTTCCCAACTTCTTCCTTTTTTTGATTTTGTAAAGATTTCTGCAGTGGGTTTTCCTCCAAGCCAGATCACTTTTGCATTTGGTTTTGTATTGAAATCGCTTTGTTCTTCTAATGCATTAAAAATAAAATCGGGATGGATTTTGGTTTTCGGAATCTTAAAATCAAACCAATCCTGAAGTTCGTAATCAAAACAAATTCCGTGCATGAAATTAAAAAGAGATTTCTTTAATCCGAAACTGAACTTGTCGTGATTGATTCCTGTTGCATCGGTGTATTCAATATCATTGTTTGCGAAAGTTCCAATCGCTTCGGTTTTCTTAGTCACCCCAAATTGTTCCGGATACAACCCAACTGGACTATGTGCCGTTAAAGCAAATTGATGCCAAAATCCAGACTGCAAAACTCCAGCTTCAAATAATTGACGAACCATCTCAAGACTATCTACCGTTTCTTGAATGGTTTGTGTTGGATATCCATACATCAAATAAGCATGAACCATAATTCCAGCTTCGGTAAAATTACGAGTTACTTTTGCAACTTGTTCGACGGTAACACCTTTATCAATTAATTTCAATAATCGATCTGAAGCGACTTCCAAGCCTCCTGAAACCGCAATACAGCCAGAAGCTTTTAGCAATAGACATAAATCTTTTGAGAAGCTTTTTTCAAAACGAATATTTGTCCACCAGGTTACAGCAAGTTTTCTTTTTAAAATTTCAAGAGCCAAAGCACGCATTAAAGCGGGCGGTGCAGCTTCATCTACAAAATGGAATCCATTTTGACCTGTCTGCGCAATTAATTCTTCCATTCGATCGCAAAGCAAACTTGCCGCAACAGGCTCATAAACTTTTATATAATCTAAAGAAATATCACAAAACGTACATTTTCCCCAATAACAGCCATGCGCCATAGTGAGTTTATTCCAACGTCCATCGCTCCACATTCTGTGCATTGGATTTACAATTTCGATAACCGAAATATATTTATCCAAAGGCAAATCGGAGTAATCTGGAGTTCCAACTTGAGATTGCTTATAATCGTGTTTTAGAGAATTATTTTTATAGACAACTTCACCTTTTTCTAACAAAAATGTCCTTTTGAAAGAATCAGAATCAGGATTTTCTAAATGAAAAATCAGTTCTTCAATTGGAACTTCACCATCATCTAAAGTGATAAAATCGAAAAACTCAAAAACGCGTTTATCTGAAAGCGAACGCAATTCAGTATTCGGGAAACCACCTCCCATTGAAATTTTAATTTCAGGATGATTTTGTTTTACCCATTGCGCACAACGAAACGCGCTGTATAAATTTCCCGGAAAAGGAACAGAAATTAAAAATAAAGTTGGTTTTACGGCTTCAATTTTAGCTTTCAAAAGCGAAATTAAAATCGAATCAATATAAGTTGGCTTTTGCTGCAAAGCTTCATATAATTCGTCAAACGAATTGGCACTTCTTCCTAAACGTTCGGCATATCGGCTGAAACCGAAGTTCTCATCAACACATTCGACAATAAAATCTGAAATATCTTCGAGATATAAAGTCGCCAAATGTTTAGCTTTATCTTGAGTTCCCATTGAACCAAAAGCCCAGTCGAGTTCTTCCAATTGCGCAAAACGAGAAGCTTCAGGTAGGAAATCTTCCTGACAAATCTGTAATGCCAACGTGGGATTTTTTCCTTGCAGAAACTGAATGACAGGATCGATTGTTTTGATGTATTCGTCTTGAAGGGCGAAAATACGTTTTGAATTATCTGAGATTTCATTTCCAACAACTTCAAACTTTGAACCTGAAACTTGAAACAAATCAATCAATCCTTTCTTAGAAAACAATTCCAAAATCACATCAATACCCAAATCTGCTTGAACCGATTCTATATTTTTGGTATTCAGAAAACCTTTTATATAAGCCGTTGCCGGATACGGTGTATTCAGTTGGGTAAAAGGAGGCGTAATTACAAAAAGTTTCGTTTTCAAAAGAGATTGTTTTTTTTGCAAAAATACGGGTTATTTTGAGACTTTTCAGCGTTTCAATTTTTGATTTGAGTTTGTAAACATTTGATTACATTTGTTTCAACCAAAAACAACCAATTTTGAGACATTTAAAAAACACATCTCTCTTTTTATTGCTATTTTTAATTTTTCTAGTTCCATATTCTACAAAAGCCCAAAACTTTAAATGGGCGGGACAAATAAAAGGTATACGTGATGATTATGCCGATTATGCAAATAAAATGGAACTTGATGCAGATGGGAACTCTTATATTTTCGGAGAAACAGAATCTTATTTATTCGATATAGACCCAACTATAAATGGAGTTGAAATTATAAACAACTCCAATATTCAAAATTTTCGTGGGCTATATTTAATCAAGATGGATAAAGACGGAAATTATGTCTGGGGTAAAACTTTTGGCAATTACAAAAGGGGTGGTGAATATACTTATGGAATAAAATTAGATAAGGATGGAAATATAAACCTTCTAGCCACTACATCTGAATTAAACAATGCCCAAAATATGGTGGATAGTTACATTAGCATAATAAAACTAAAACCAAATGGTGATTTAATCTCGACAAAAAAAATAATTAGAAATTTTCCGAATGGAGGCTCTATAAATCCAAACTCTTTTGATATAGATAATCAAAACAATATTTTTATAACAGGGTACTTTATTGGTACTATTTCTTTAGACCCTCTTAATCCATCATTAAACTTAACAGCAACAGGAATTGACAATTACATCCTTAAAATAAATAATTCAGGAAATATTGAGTGGATTAAAACATTTGATAATGATAATGGAACTATTGCAAATTCAAAAGTTATAATTGGTAAGGATGAAAATATCCATTTGCTTAATGGGCAAAGTTTATATAAAATAAATTCAATAGATAAATCAATAATCTGGGAGAGAAAATTTTCAAACCAAAGTACAGACGTTTTTCACATTACTGAAAACAATATTATTTTAATAAACCACAAAAATGATTACAATGCTACCGTTGATGTAGATCCTTCTCCTTCCTCAATTGTAAATGTGTTTTCAAATAATTATATAATTTTTCTAAATTTAAATGGGAATTTTATTGATGTAAAAAAATTTGAAAAACCTTATAATGGCAATATTGACTTTTATTCAGTCGCAGAAGATTATAATGGTAATTTAATGTTTGTTGGAAGCTTTAAAGATACGGTAGATTTTGATCCTTCTGAATCTGTTTTCAATTTGACGTCGGTTAGTGATTATGGAGAAGGATTCTATTTAAAACTTGATTCTAACCGAAATTTTGTAAGTACTTTTAAAATTGGACACGAAGTACCTCAATTAAGCCCCTACAATAATTGTGCACTGTTTCAAATAAAAAATATAAAAGTTCGAAATAATGAAACGTATTTATCTGGAGATTTTATGTGGACATGTGATTTAGATCCATCACTAACAAAACAGTATACATTACGAACCATAAATAGTTCAACTATAAATCGAGATGGTTTTGTTTTAAAACTGGCAGAATGCGAAACTGGTAAACCAAATGGAGAATCCGATCAATCTTTTTGCTCATTGGATAATAAAATTTCTGATCTAAATCCTAAATCTAATGATATAAAATGGTACGACTCAACAACTTCGACAAATCCACTTTTAAAAACTACTCTCCTTATTGATGGAAAAACTTATTTTGCTTCTCAACAAAATGATAATTGCCCGGAAAGCACCGAAAGATTAGCTGTAACGGCACATCTAAATGTTATTCCGAACACACCTTCTATAATAAATTCTGTTTTTTGTAAAAATGATAATGCATCTCTAGAAAACATAGAGATGTCAGGACAAAATATAAGATGGTATGATACTGTTTTTTCGGCTGCACCGTTGTCAAATACTACCTTATTAGAAAATAATAGAACCTACTACGCTTCACAAACCATTAATTGCGAAAGTGACAGAATTCCTGTTTTAGTTAAAATTTATAACTCGCCCTTACCAACAGGAAATAATAATCAGCAGTTTTGCATTGATGAAATAGCGACAATTGAAAATCTAAATATAGCAGGAACTGCACTCAAATGGTATGATGCTCCTATAAATGGAAATATTTTACAAGAAACAGATTTATTACAAAATGGAAAGTACTATGTGACACAAACTCTAAACAACTGCGAAAGCGAAAGATTAGCAATTACCGTAAAAATACAAGACACACCAATTCCATCTGCCAGTTCTCCACAACAGTTTTGCATTCAAAAAAATGCAAAAATTAGTGATATTGCAATAAATGGCCAAAGCATTAAATGGTATGAAAGTTCTTCCTCTACAAGTCATTTATCAGAATCAACTCCATTAGAAAATGGAATTACCTATTATGCTTCTCAAACAATAAGCACTTGCGAAAGTGATAGAATTCCCGTAACAATAAGCATCCTAGAAGCATCAGCTGGAGATTGTATTCATTTGGTTAATGAACTTCCGTATCCAAAATTCTTTACTCCAAATGGAGATAGTTTTAATGATACTTGGACAATTGATCCTGATTATTTAGCTCCTAATTCAACTATTAGAATATTTGATCGTTACGGAAAACTTATTAAAGAACTAAGATTAAATACTTCTTGGAATGGAACTTACCTAGGAAATCCAGAACCTGCTTCAGACTATTGGTTCACCGCAACTAGTATAAATGGAAAAGAATTCAGAGGTCATTTTTCTTTAAAGAGATAAAGTAAAAATCGCAAAAATTTATGTCCAAAAGCAAACTCTTTGCAATTGCATAAATCTTTGCGATTCCATAATTTTATTTCGTCTGCAACACAACCCAGCTCGAAATCTCTTCTAATGCTGTCGGAGATATTGTTTGCTCAATTGATGCATACTCTTCAGGCAGTCCCGTTTTACATTCTTGAAATAAGTGATTTAAATTTGGTAATTCTTTAATCGTCACTTTTTTATTACCTGCTTTTGCTAAAGCCTTATTAATATTTTGAAGATTTGCTTCGGCAGGAACTTGTAAATCTTTGCTTCCATTAATTGCCAAAACTGGGCATTTTACTTTTTCTAAATAGGCAGCTGGATCAAGTTTTAAAAAATTATAAATCCAAGGACCTGTAATTTGATCTGTAACAGTTTTAGCTTGATCATCACTTAGTAATTTTGATTTAAAATAAGCGGTAACACTTGCTTTCAAATTATCATCATTTACAGCACTTTGCACAATAATATCATAAGCGCCTTTAAGAATTTCTTTGTTCTGCTGTATCATTACTTCTGAAATTCCCTTTTGTTTTTCTATTAATTCCTTTTGCAAGAGAAGCAATTTATCACCTCGAATTCCTGTTCCTGCCATTAAAACAATAAATGAGATATCTTTAGAATTTCCAGCAACAATTGGTGCAATTACTCCTCCTTCACTATGCCCAATTAAACCAATTTTATTTTTATTGATTTCTTTGCGAGTTTTCAAATAGTCAACCCCAGCCTGTACATCTTTTGCAAAATCTGTAGTAGTTGCACTTTTAAAATCACCAGTAGACTCACCAAAACCGCGGTCGTCGAAACGCAAAACAGCAATTCCTTTTCTGGTAAGATAATCTGCTAGAACTAAAAATGGTTTATGTTGTAATGCTTCTTCATCTCGATTTTGCGCACCGCTTCCGGAAATTAAAATAACTACTGGAAAATTACCTTCTTTTTTAGGTAACGATAAAGTTCCTGCCAGAGTCACTTGATCTTTTTTATTTTCGAATTTTACATCTTCTGTATAGTAAGGAAATGGCTGTTTTGGTTCCTGAGGCCTTACAATTTCAATATTTCCTTTTGATAAATTAAGATCTAATGTGTGTCCGTTTTGAGTTATTTTTCCAACAAAAACATTATCAGCATTCAATTTCCCTTCGTACGAACCACCTACTGCGGGAATATCTAATTTCAATACCGAATTTTCGAAAGTAGTAGATTTAACAGGAATTCCTTTTGCATTTTGGTCGGGACTATCTGTGGTAGAAGTGTAACCATTTTGTGTTTTTGTAAGATTAAAAACAACTCTTAATTCATTGTTTGGAAGTTTTAAAACACCATTCCAGTGCCCTGAAATATCTTGTGCGAAAGAATTAAAAAAGCTAAAAATTAGAAGTGCAAAAAGTATTTTCTTTTTCATTTTAGTGATTAGTTAGAGATTCTCTTCTTTTTTATCGAGACTTCTGAATTTTAAAAAAGAATAGATTATTGGTACAAATGCGATGACAAAAACAATAATTAAAAAGAATGTAGAAAAAGTAGCACTTTCAAAAATCAAACTTCCTAAAATTATAATCAGACCTCCAATAAACCAAAGTTTACCAGCAAATGCATGAGTTTTTTTCCATACTCTCTCATCTTGCAAAGTCCATGGTGTTCTAATTCCGATAAAATAATTAGGCTGTATGACTTTAAAATAATTGCCAAAAACCACAAATAAGGCTCCAATTAAAGCAAAAATAAAACTAGGACTAGAAGTGCTTTGGTTTTTTGTGCTATAGATAATAAACAAAGCTAAAATTGACATAAAAAGAACCAAAATAAATTTGAGCTGGTACAATTTTCCTCCCATTAAAGACATTTTTTTCTTGGGGTCAATCTTTGTAATCGTCGACATAATGACATAAGTCAAAACAGGAAGTATAAAAAGCATTCCAATCAAAGTAAATTTACTTCCCCATCCATCAATTTCTCCTTTAGAATTCCAATGAATAGGAACAATTTCTGGAAGATGGCTCCAAACTGTTGCTAAATAAATAAAAGGAATCAAAACAATTCCAATTAGAGGAAGCTCTTTTTTTAATTCTAAATTCATTTTTTATTGTTTAAAGGTTAGTATCCATTGCAAAACATCTTCCATTATGGTGGTATTGATGGAGTAAATGATGAATTGCCCGTTTTTTTCAGATGTAATTAAATCAGCTCTTTTTAAAATATCTAAATGATGCGAAATACTAGGTTTAGAAATATTAAAGGCATCGGCAATCTCTCCCGCCGACATATCTTTTTGCTTTAAAAGATCCAGAATCTCTCTTCTAGTTGCGTCATTTAGTGCTTTAAAAATATCATTCATCTCATTTATATATTTAGACAAATATCTAAATACTTTTTAAACTACCAAAAAAAAAGCAGTAATTTTTTACATTACTGCTTTTAAATATTTTTATGAAAAACCTAAAACTTATGTTCGTCTTTACTAATTACTAAAAAGGCAATTAAAGAGATTAAGGCTGCGGTAACTAAATAATATCCTACATAACTAACATCATAAGTCTTAGCCAGCCAAATTGCAATCATAGGCGCAAATGCAGCTCCAAGAATTCCAGCCATATTAAAAGTCAAAGATGCTCCGGAATAACGAACGTTTGTTGGAAACAATTCTGACAGAAATGTTCCTAAAGGCCCGTAAGTAAAACCCATTAAAGACATTCCTATACAAGCAAAAACAGTTACCAAAGTTATATTTCCTGCACTTAAGAAATAAGAAAAGAAAAAACCAAAAACAGCGATCGCAGCTGTAGCCACAATAAGCATTTTACGTCGGCCTATTTTATCTGCAACTACTGCAGAAACTGGAATAAACAACGCAAAAAACAATACAGAGAACAATTGTATTAGCAATCCATCACGTTTAACAATTCCTAAATCTGAAGTTGCCCAGCTCAATGTAAATACCGTCATTAAATAAAAAACTAAGAATGTTGTAATAGCGGCAAGAGTTCCAAAAATCAACTGATTTTTATAAGATTTCACCAATTCTAAAAAAGGAACCTTTACTTCTTCTTTTTCCTTTTTCGAATTTTCAAAAGAAGGCGTTTCAGTAATTTTTGTTCGAATATAAAACCCAACGATTACCAAAAGTGCACTGGCAATAAACGGAATTCTCCATCCATAATTCATAAAATCCTCATTGCTCATTGAATCAGTAAGCAATAGAAAAGTTCCTCCTGAAAGCAATAAACCGATTGGAGCTCCTAATTGCGGAAACATTCCGTACCATGCGCGTTTATTTGGTGGCGCATTCTCGATCGCAAGCAAGACTGCTCCTCCCCATTCTCCGCCTAAACCAACTCCTTGTCCGAATCTACAAAGCATCAACAATAATGGAGCTGCAACACCAATACTTTCATAACTTGGCAGGAAACCAATTGTTACGGTAGAAATTCCCATTGTCAATAAAGCTGCTACAAGGGTAAATTTACGTCCAATTTTATCTCCGTAATGTCCAAAAAATGCAGAACCTAAAGGGCGCGATAAAAAGGCGATAGAAAATGTTGCTAAAGATTCTAGAGTCGCCATTGTCGAATCTGAGCTTGGAAAAAATAATTGTGGAAAAACCAATACGGCCGCATTGGCATAAATATAAAAATCAAAAAATTCGATTGTGGTACCTATAAGGCTTCCAAAAAGAACATGTTTTAAAGAGTTCTTTTTACTTGGGTTATTTTTCATGAAAACTGATATCTTTTTTATTTGCAAAAATAGAGTTTCATTATTAAAAATTCACAGTTACATCAATTACTTTCATAACTAATTTACATTTTTAACAAATTATCTAAATTTTCAATTTTCAATAACCTTGCAAAATAAAAAATTAAAAACTTGATTTCAACGCTTTTAAAAACATCAGAAAAAAAATCAAATCTTAAGCAATTGTTAATAGCGTTTTTAACTGTATATTTTCATTAAATTTACAGCTATCAAAAATAAATTTAAAATTATGCCTACCGACTGTATCAGCTTTCAATCTTCTGGATATTTCTCTAAATTAATGCAGGATTATTTAGATCAAAAACCAGAATTAAAACCGCTGTACAATAATTTTCCAACCTTACAAAATTTCGAGAAACAAATAGCCGAAAAAGCAGCTAATTTTGATCCGAACAACCGAACAGTATTGGTTGACGCTCTGCATAAACAATATCAAAATATTGAAATTTCAGATTTAACGAGACAAAACATTTCGCTTTTAGCACTCGAAAATACTTTTACCATCACCACTGGCCATCAGCTAAATTTGTTTAGCGGGCCATTATATTTTTTATATAAAATTATTTCGACAATTAATTTGACCAAAGAATTAAAATCGAAATACCCTTCGTACAATTTTGTTCCAGTTTACTGGATGGCTACAGAAGATCACGATTTTGAAGAAATTAATTATTTTAATTTTAAAGGAAAAAAAATCCGTTGGAATGCAGAAAGCACAGGTCCTGTCGGAAGACTTTCAACCGATGGTTTAGAAGATTTATTTGAAGTTTATTCTAAAGAACTAGGTTCGAGTTCTAATGCAAATACCCTAAAAAAGCTGTTTGAAAACGCTTATTTAAAACATGAAAATCTAGCAGATGCAACTCGTTACTTAGCAAACGCGCTTTTTGCCAATTACGGTTTAGTAATTATAGATGCAAATACTGCCGATTTAAAACGTGCTTTTATTCCGTTTGCGAAAGAAGAATTAGCAAATCAGACTTCATTTAAAGCAGTTCAAAAATCAATTGAAGAACTTGCAGATTATACCGTTCAGGTAAATCCGCGTGAAATTAATTTGTTTTATATTGAAGATAAACTGCGCGAAAGAATCATTTTTGAAAATGATAAATATTGGGTAAATAATACCAAAATTTCATTTTCAAAGGATGAAATTTTCAAATTACTAGAAAACAATCCTGAAAAATTCAGCCCAAATGTAATTATGCGTCCGTTGTATCAGGAAATAATTCTTCCTAATCTTTGCTACATTGGCGGAGGTGGAGAAATTGCTTATTGGTTAGAATTAAAAGCTTTTTTTGATGCCGTAAATATTACTTTCCCAATAGTATTAGTTCGAAATTCAGTTCTTTTAGCAACCGAAAAACAAGTTAAAAAAGCTGATAATTTGAATTTAACTTGGAAAGATTTATTCAATAAGTCGGAGAATTTAATAAATGAGATTACTCATAAACTTTCACCATTTCCAATAGATTTAACTCCCCAAAAAGAAGCGCTTGAAAAACAGTTTAATTATCTTTTTGAATTAGCTGAAAAAACAGACAAATCTTTTACCGGAGCCGTAAAAGCACAGGAAGTGAAGCAAAAGAAAGGCCTTGAAAATCTAGAAAAACGTTTGCTAAAAGCGCAAAAAAGAAAACTTCACGATCAATTGCAACGTGTAACCGATTTACAATGCGAGCTATTTCCAAACAATAGCCTTCAGGAGCGCCAAGCTAATTTTTCTGAATTTTATTTAGAAAAAGGAGAACAGCTGATTCCGCTTTTGATTCAAAAATTAAAACCTTTAGAACATAATTTTGACATCATAATAATCTAAAATAATTATCTTTAGAAATTCAAAAGCGATAATTGTAGGAACAAATAACCAGCACATCTCCTAAATTATTGCTCTCTCAAACCAAATAGAATTATATTTTTATAACCTATTAACGAACTAACCTGATGGTAAGAGAACGCCTAATTTCGCTTGATGTCTTTCGCGGACTGACTATTCTATTGATGACTATTGTAAACAACCCTGGTGATTGGGGAAATGTCTATCCTCCGCTTTTGCACGCACAATGGAATGGCTGTACACCAACAGATCTTGTATTTCCATTTTTCATCTTTATAATGGGAGTTGCCGTACCGCTAGCAATGCCAGAGAAAACGTATGACGAAACAACATTCAATAAAATCTTGATTCGTTCTTTAAGAATGTTCTGTTTAGGAATCTTCTTTAACTTCTTTGGAAAAATTCAGTTGTTTGGTTTAGACGGAATTCCACTTTTAATTGGCAGATTGATTATTACTTTTGCTGTTGGTTATGCGCTGATGGGAAATTTTAGCAACAGACTAAAAAACATTTTTGCCTTTAGCATTTTAGCCATATATCTCATTTTAGCTTACGGAGGATTTGAAAATTATGCCGATGTAAGACTTCCTGGGGTGCTACAACGTATTGCTGTTGTCTATTTTGTAGTTTCACTTTTATACTTAAAAACAACACGAAAAACTCAGCTTATTAGCGGAATTGTTTTGCTTTTGGGCTATTGGGCGGTTATGACTTTAATTCCTGTTCCTGGACTTGGAGAAGCTAATTTAGAAAAAGGAACCAATTTAGCTGCTTGGGTTGACAGCGCCTTTCTAAAAGGGCATATGTATCACGAAACCAAAACTTGGGATCCAGAAGGAATTTTAAGTACAATTCCATCAATTGTAAACGGGATTATTGGCTTATTTATTGGTCAAATCTTACTTTTAAGTGTAACTAAAATCCAGAAAGCCCAAAGAATGGGAATGATCGGGACTGCATTAATTTTTTTCGGTTTAATCTGGGATTTAGTTTTCCCGATAAACAAATCGATCTGGACAAGCAGTTATGTCGTATACACAACAGGACTAGCAACAATTTGTCTTACTGCATTATATTACCTAATTGATATAAAAGAATTCAAAAAAGGCTTTAAGCTATTTGTAATTTGGGGAGTAAACCCAATGATTGTTTTCTTTGCCTCACAAATTATCCCGCAAGCTTTGGTCATGATTCATTTTCAAAATCCGTCACTTCCAAGCGAACAGATCAATCTGTTAGATTACTTGTACCGATTTGGCATCGCGCCATTTTTCAGCAATCCAATGACAGCATCTTTAGCTGGCGCATTAACTTATGTAGCAATCTGGACATTTATTTTATGGATTTTTTATAGAAACAAATTAATCTTTAAAGTATAATTTTTTAAACCATATATGTAGAGGCGCACAACAGTGCGTCTTTTTTATTGTCAACATTTGTTCATATTAGATGCTCTGCAGTGCATCTCTACATATATACCAATCAATATAAAACACATTTTTGTCCAAAACATCATTCTAAAGCGTTTTATTTATGATTTTATTAAAATCAATTCATAAAAAAAGTATACTTTTGCACAAAATTTAATAAAATACAAAATGGCAACAAATAGAACTTTTACAATGATTAAACCAGATGCTGTTGCAAACGGACACATCGGGAATATCTTAGCAATGATTACTAATGGTGGTTTCAAAATCGTTTCATTAAAATTAACTCAATTAACTGTAGCAGATGCTAAAGCATTTTACGCAGTTCACGCAGAAAGACCTTTCTACGGAGAATTAGTTGAATTTATGTCTCGCGGACCAATTGTTGCTGCTATTTTAGAAAAAGACAACGCAGTAGAAGATTTCAGAACTTTAATTGGAGCTACAAACCCAGCTGAAGCTGCTGAAGGAACTATTCGTAAAGCATACGCTACTTCAATTGGAGAAAATGCAGTTCACGGATCTGACAGTGACGAAAATGCTGCTATCGAAAGCGCATTCCACTTTGCAGGAAGAGAGCAATTCTAATAATTTTAGATTGTAGATTTCAAATTTTAGATTTTAGATTGCAGATTGCTTAATCTAATGATCACAAATAAAAAAATCCATTTGCTAAGCGAATGGATTTTTTTTTATACCGAAAAATCTAAAATCTAAAATCTAAAATTCTAAGAAGTCTATCGTAAAACGACATCTTTCACCACTTCACGCCCCAATTCTTCATTGATCATTTTTACGATTTTATATTTTCCATGAGTCAATTCTTCACGCAGAACAGAAGAACCTAATTCAACATAAAGCGTACTGCCTTTCAAAACAACATTTCGGGTATATGTATTTACACCATTCCCCATAAGCTGCCTCCAAGCCTCACGAACATCAATTTCATCCATTCCAGGTTGCAATTTATTCACCTGAATAATTTGCTGTAAAACAGCACCAATTGTCGTTTCGCTATTTAGTCTTTTCGCCATCGTTCATAAGATTTACAGGTCCAGTTTTTTTATAATGATATTCTATTTTTTGCGGGTTTTTAACCACTAATTTGTCATCTGAAAGTGAAATAATTTCTTCGCTCCATTTTGTATACTTCGTTTTATAATCTAGAAAAACATGTTCTCCTGTAAAACGAACTGAAACGTTCTCAAAAGTGTCTGTTGTCAAAAACGTTCCGTCAAACTGAGGCATTACTTTCGTTCGAACTCCTTTATTATTTTTAATTTGAAAAAAATCAAAAGTCTCGTTCATCTTATATTCCTTCTCTTCTCCTTTATCAAAAACCACTTTTTCAATCTCCCAATAGCCATTTAGTTTAGCAATATCTGCAGGTTTTATTTCTTGTTTACAGCCTGCAAACAAAAGCGAAAAAACCATAATCACAAAAATGTTTTTCATACTTAAAAATATTAAAATTTATTCTTTTTTTTATTTAAATGTAGTCGAAAATTAAGGAGCTGATTCTAGTTGTCTACTGTGTCTTTTTTATCACTTGACAGCTATCGAGAACAACAAAAGGATGCCTCTACACTCAAGACTAGGCTTCCCATTTTCAAAAGAAATCTTATCGAATTACAAAGATAATTTTATAATCATCAAAAGAAATATTTTTCTACTGAATTATTCCACTAAAACAAGAACTTTTTATACGAAAAAAGTCTTACTCCAATATTTTAAAAACTTATAAGGGATCAAAATCCCAATAAAATTTAAAAAACTTAAGCATCAAATTAACTCAAAAAAAATTCTTAGTCTCAAAACCTAAATCCCAGATTTAAAAATGAAAAACATACCGATATTACTTTTTACTGCTTCTCTTTTATTTTTAAAATGCAACAAACCAATACCACCAAAAAATGACCAAAAACATTTTATATCAGTAAAAAACTTACCAAATAGCGCAACAAGTGCAAAACTGAAGGATACATTTGCTATTAAAAACAATCAGATATCTCCAATAAAAATCACAAAAGCAACATTACTTAACAATGATTACTCCCAACATAAAGACATTAGTATAACTTTTAAAAACCTAGGCAAAAAAAATATAAAAGCAATTAAATTTGAATGGTTCTGCATCAATTCATTTGACGAACCAGCAAACGGAAGATATTTTTATGGGGAAGGAAGATTTACAGAAAACTCCACGTCTTTATTAAAGGCAAATCAATCGAGAACTGAATTTTGGGAGGACTTTTCTACAGATGCAAATAAAATTATAAAAATAAGAGCTTATTATATCGTTTTTACCGATGACACTAAATGGGAACTTAATGAAGATTTCAGCCACCCGTTATTAAAAGGACTTAAAAAAAAATAAATCCCATAAAAATTAAACTTTTTCAGATACTCAAATTAGAAACTTTAATCAAACAGAAAAGAGTCTTGAAAAACTTAAAAGCAGTCTAAGCTTTAGTTTTTCAAAACTCTCTTCTGTTTCAATACTACAAATTATCGATTAGTCTTTATCCTCTTAAGAACACCCAAAAAAAACAAAACAATACCTAGAACCAATAAAATATAGTATATCGAAAGATTTTTATCCTTTAAAACATTTGCCAGAACAAAAGATAGTACACTAGCGAAATAGAAGGTTAAAGCTGATATATTTTTCATTATAAATTATTTAAAAAAGCTATCGACGAACTCATATTTATTAAAAACTTGCAAATCTTCAATTCCTTCGCCAACACCAATGTATTTAACTGGAATTTGAAACTGGTCTGAAATACCAATTACAACTCCGCCTTTTGCAGTTCCGTCCAATTTTGTAACTGCCAATGAAGTTACTTCTGTTGCTGCTGTAAATTGTTTAGCTTGTTCAAAAGCGTTTTGACCAGTCGAACCATCTAAAACCAAAAGTACGTCGTGAGGAGCATCAGCAACTACTTTCTGCATGACACGTTTTACTTTCGAAAGTTCGTTCATTAAATTCACTTTATTATGAAGACGCCCAGCTGTATCAATAATAACAACATCTGCATTTTGAGCCACAGCTGATTGCAAAGTATCAAAAGCGACAGAAGCTGGATCACTTCCCATATTTTGTCTTACAATTGATACACCAACACGGTCAGCCCAAACTTGTAGCTGATCTATCGCTGCTGCACGAAAAGTATCTGCTGCACCCAAAACAACTTTGTGTCCCGCTTTTTTAAACTGATAAGCCAATTTACCAATAGTCGTTGTTTTTCCAACACCATTTACTCCAACAACCATTAAAACATAAGGCTTTTTATCTTTTGGAACTTCAAATTCTGTTGCTTCACCTGTATTTGTTTCAGACAGTAAAGCTCCTATTTCATCTCTTAGAATCTGATTTAATTCATCTGTTCCTAAATATTTATCTTCAGCAACACGTTTTTCAATTCTTTCAATGATTTTTAATGTAGTATTTACTCCAACATCAGAACCTACAAGAACTTCTTCCAGATTATCTAAAACATCATCATCAACTTTAGATTTACCTGCAACGGCTTTGCTTAACTTCGAGAAAAAAGTAGTTTTTGTTTTTTCAAGACCTTTGTCTAAAGTCTCTTTTTTTTCGCTAGAGAATAATTTTTTAAAAAAACTCATTTTTTGTAGATTATTAGATTTACTAGATTTCTCGATTTTCAAGTAAGAAATCCAAATCTTTAAAGAAAGTGCAATTGTTTTTTAAAAAACGTCCAATTGTTACGATTCTTTAAATTTTTAGACAAATATAGGTAATAAAAAAGCTACTTCCGAATGAAAGTAGCTTTTCTATATAATGTAATTGTAATTATTTCTTTTTCAAGAATTCATCAACTTCTTCAGGAGCCATAATAGATTCTACGAATGTATATGCACCAGTTTTAGGAGATTTTACCATTTTGATGGCTTTTGATAATCTCTTAGAAGATGTTTGTAACGATGCTACGGTTTTCTTTGCCATGATTCAAATGTTATTTGAAGCTTTTATAAAACTCTCATGGCTAAACCATTCGAGATTTACAAAAATCTCTAATTATTACTTAATTTCTTTATGAACAGTTACTCTTTTTAAGATTGGATTAAATTTTTTAATCTCTAATCTATCTGGAGTATTTTTTTTGTTCTTAGTTGTAATATATCTAGAAGTTCCTGGAACACCAGAAGTTTTGTGCTCAGTACATTCTAAAATTACTTGGATTCTATTACCTTTCTTTGCCATCTTGCTATATATTTATTTAGGAAAAGATTATTTGATAAATCCTTCTGACTGCGCTTTTTTCAAAACTGCAGTGATTCCATTTTTATTAATTGTTTTTATCGTAGATGCTGCTACTCTAAGAGTAATCCATCTATCTTCTTCTGGAAGATAAAAACGCTTTTTAACTAAGTTTACAGAAAACTTTCTCTTAGTTTTGTTCATAGCGTGAGAAACGTTATTTCCTACCATCGCTCTTTTACCTGTAAGGTCACAAACTCTTGACATTATACTTATCTTTTATCGTTATTCAAAATCAGGGTGCAAAGAAAAGAAAAATAAACCATTGTAGCAAAAAATTATTGCACAAATTTTAAAATTTCTTTCTGTAAAATTTCTAAACTCTTAACTGATGCCCTATCTATCACTTTTTCACGCGGTTGTCCGAAGTTAAATTCCTCCACAATTACTCCCTCTGGTGTTGCCAAAGCAATAAAAACAGCTCCAATTTCGGCATCAGAATCCCCTTTTGAAGGTCCCGCATTACCTGTCGTTGCTAAAGCATAGTCAGTTTTCAGCAAATCTTTCACACTCAGCGCCATAGCCGAAGCAACCTCAGCACTTACAACCGAGAACTGATCAATTAAATTTTGCGGAATTCCCAAAACATTCACTTTTGCTTCTGTTGCGTAAGAAACCACACTTCCTTTAAAATAGCTTGACGAACCCGGAACAGACGAGAGCAACGAAGCGATTCTTCCTCCTGTACAACTTTCTGCCGTTGAGATTGTTTTACTTTGTTTAGAAAGCAATTTACCAATTACTGTTTCGATTGTCTCGTTTTCTTCGTAGCCTACAATTATATCATGAATTATAGCATCTAAAGACTGAACATTAGATTCTATTGCTTCTTCTAATTCTTCTTTATTAGTCCCTCTGGCGGTCAAACGCAAACGAACTCGTCCCGGATTTGGCAAATAAGCCAATTTTATAAATTCCGGAAGATTATTCTCCCATTGCTCAATACGTTCTGCCACTAAACTTTCACCTTGACCGTAAGTTAATATGGTTTTGTGAATAATATATGGACGTTTGTATTCGCGGACAATTTTCGGAATTATCTCTTCCTCTACCAAATATTTCATTTCATACGGAACCCCTGGAAGCGAAATAAAAACGGTATTTTCTTTCTTCATCCACATTCCTGGCGCTGTTCCCACTTTGTTATGCAAAACAGTACAAGTTGACGGAACTAGAGCCTGATCTTTGTTCAATTGAGAAATCGGTCTTTTATAAAAACCTTCTATCAATTCGGTCACATGCACCAAAACTTTTTGATCTACAACTAACTCATCATTAAAGTATTCACAAAACGTTTTCTTTGTAACATCATCTTTTGTCGGTCCTAATCCGCCAGTCACAATAACAACATCTACTTTGTTTTGCAATTGAGCAAAAGTATCTAAAATATGTTTTTTGTCATCGCTTATTGACAGCATTTCTGCAACCTCAACTCCAATTCTATCGAGTGATTTAGCAATAAAAGCCGAATTTGTATCTACGATTTGACCAATTAAGATTTCATCTCCAATAGTAATAATTGCTGCTTTCATAATCAGTGAAATATTTTTGTTGCTTAAATAAATAAGCCAATAATTTATAAGTAGAAAATTTAAATTTTGTCTTGGAAGGAGGTATTAACGGCTTTTACAAACTATAAGCCTGTTTACAAAATTTAAAAAATGTTTTGACTTATTCCTTTTACAAAAACAGGAATAAGTCAAATTTTATATTAAAGATCGAAATCTTTTTTAATTTCTTTAATCGCCTCTTTTACTTGTACCTTAATACTTTTAAAAGTTTCGATAATATCTTTTTTCTTGCCTTCAGCTTTTGTCCAAGCCTCAACTTGCAAGATTTCTTCAAAAGCCACATTTAATCCCATCAGATCCAATGTAGGTTTTATTTTATGAGCATAGGAATAGGCGTATTTATGATCCTTCTTTTTAATTCCTTCTTTGATTTGTTTCAAATCTTCTGGAACTTCTGTAACAAATAAAGTTAAAATCTGATTTACAAATTCAGGATCGTTATCTGAAAGCGCATATACTTTCGAAAGGTTGTACTTTAAAGCCATTATTTTACTTGTATTCTGAATAATTTTTTATCTTCTAAAAAGCCTTCTAAAACATCATTTGGTTTTACAGCCGCAACACCTGCTGGCGTTCCTGTAAAAATAATATCTCCAATTTTTAAAGTAAAAAACTGAGATACATGTGCGATTAATTCATCAATCTTCCAAAGCATCATGCTCGAATTTCCTTTTTGAACTGTTTCTGAATTGCTTCTTAATTCAAAATTAAGATTTTCCATAGAAACAAAATCAGTTTTTGGCAAAAAATCACCAATAACCGCAGAACCGTCAAAAGCCTTGGCTTTTTCCCACGGAAGCCCTTTTTCTTTCAATTTACTTTGCAAGTCTCGTGCTGTAAAATCGATTCCCACACTTATTTCATCGTAATATTTATGAGCAAATTTCGGTTCAATATATTTCCCTACTTTATTAATCTTTACGATTATTTCAACTTCATGATGAACATCTTCAGAAAACTCTGGAATTACAAACGGATGCTGTTTCAGCAAAACCGCAGAATCAGGCTTCATAAAAACAACAGGCTCACTCGGACGCTCGTTTTTCAACTCTTCTATATGATTGGCATAATTCCTGCCGACACAGATAATCTTCATTCTATTTTAAGTTTCTAAGATGCCAAGACACTAAGTTTCTAAGGCAAAAACTCAGAACCTTAGAAACTTAGCGCCTTAGAAGCTTACTTCGTATTTAATTTTCTTAATTTAATTGCTGTCAAAACTTTTTTGGTATATAGAGGAAAATCAGCATTTTGGATCCAGCTGAAATATCCTGGCTCTGTTTCTAGAACCTTCTCTACTTTTGCACCTTTATGTTTTCCAAAAGTAAAAATTTCTTCGTCATCTTTATCAAAAGCAATCATTCCGGCAAAATCTGCTATTTTTTTACGTGTTGTAAATTCAGATAAAGATTTCATGTCGTTTTCTAATTCTGGATAACGATCTAATTGCGCTTTCAAGATTTCGTAAGTCGCCATTGTATCAGCTTCTGCCGAATGTGCATTATCCAAATTTTTTCCACAATAAAATTTCAAAGCAGCACTTAAGGTACGCTCTTCCATTTTATGAAAAATTGTCTGCACATCTACAGAAACCTTATTTTTCATATCAAAATCAACTCCTGCACGAAGCAGTTCTTCTGCCAGAAGCGGAATATCAAAACGGTCCGAATTAAATCCGCCAAGATCACTGTCTTTTATCATATTGTGAATATGCGGAGCAAGTTCTGCAAAAGTTGGTTCGTTGGCTACTTTTTCGTCTGTTATGCCATGAACTGCAGTAGTTTGTGGAGGAATTGGAATTGTTGGATTAACCAGCCAGGTTTTACTTTCTTTGTTTCCGTTAGGAAAAACTTTGAATATTGAAATTTCTACGATTCTATCTTTACCGATGTCAATTCCCGTTGTTTCGAGATCAAAAAAGCAAATTGGCTTGTTAAGTTTTAATTCCATTTCTAATTTTTATAAGTTTACAAATGTAATTTTTAAAGCGGAATATCTTCCCTTATTCTGATTTTTTTTGTCGAAAAATGCTTTCAATTATGCAATTTTAACTTTTAAAAAACAAGCCCTTAATAAGTCTGCGTATTACTGCTTAATTCTTTTCTTACAAAAAAAAAAATCCGACAAGTTTAAAACCAGTCGGATTTGAATTTATTTTTAAAATGAATTTTAGAAATCTCTATCTACATCAAAAGCCTCTAAATATTCTGCTACTCTTTTCACAAAACTTCCTCCTAAAGCTCCGTCAACAACTCTATGATCATAAGAGTGCGACAAGAACATTTTTTGACGAATTCCGATAAAATCACCTTCTGGAGTTTCAATAACCGCAGGCACTTTACGAATTGCTCCAAGAGCTAGAATACCAACTTGTGGCTGATTGATAATCGGCGTTCCGAAAACACTGCCAAAAGTACCAACGTTTGTAACGGTGTAAGTTCCACCTTGCGTATCGTCTGGCTTTAGTTTTCCAGCTTTTGCACGGTTTCCTAAATCGTTAACTGCTTTTGCCATTCCAACCAAATTCAACTGATCTGCATTTTTAATTACAGGAACAATTAAATTTCCATTTGGCAATGCTGCCGCCATTCCTAAATTGATATTTTTCTTTTTAATGATATAATCTCCATCAACAGAAATATTCATTCCTGGAAAATCTTTTAAAGCTTTTGCAACCGCTTCCATCATAATCGGAGTAAAAGTCAATTTCTCGCCTTCTCTTTTTTCGAAAGCTGTTTTTACTTTATCTCTCCATTTTACAATGTTCGTTACATCAACCTCAATAAATGATTGTACGTGAGCAGAAGTTTGAACCGAAGCCGTCATATAACCAGAAATCAGCTTACGCATTCTGTCCATTTCAACAATCTCATCAGCTCCGTTTACAGAAACCGGAACCGCTTGCTGACTTTTTTGAGCTACTGGCTCAACCGTTTTTGGCGCTTCAGCTTTTGGAGTTTCAATAGCCACTTTTTGAACCGTTTCAACTGCTTGAGGAACTTGAACAGCACCCGATTTACGAGCTTCTACATATTTTAGAATATCTTCTTTAGTCACACGTCCGTCTTTTCCAGAACCTGCAATATTTTCAAGTTCGTTTAAAGAAAGACCTTCTTCTTTTGCAATATTTTTTACTAATGGAGAAAAGAATTTATCTGATCCTGAAAAATCTTGAGAAGTTACCGTTTCTTTAACCGATTCGATTGTTTTTTCAATTTCAGCGACTTCTGCAGGAGCAGCAGTTTCTTGCACTGCATTTACAGCTTCTGGAGCTGCTGTTTCTCCGCCTTCAGTTTCAATAATGGCAATAGTCTGCCCTACTTGCACTAAATCATCTTTACCAAACAATTGCTCAACTAAAATTCCTGATACTTCACTAGGCACTTCGCTGTCAACTTTATCTGTTGCAATTTCGAGTACGGCTTCATCAGCCTCAATTTTGTCTCCAACCTCTTTCAACCAGTTTGTTATGGTTGCTTCAGCGACACTTTCTCCCATTTTAGGAAGCTTTAATTCAAATCTTGCCATATTGTTAATCTAAAAGATGTTTTTGATTTTCAGATTGCGAAATTAATGAAAATTTTAAACATAAATTACACTTAATATAATTTTTTACTCAATTTTCACGATTTGCCCTCTGTCATTCCTTGAATTACTTCCAATAATAAAACCTGTGTTTTTGGGAAAAATTTTAAAAGTAACCTGCTTATCTTTAAGAGTTTCTATGATTTCGATACATTTTTTGAATGAAATATAGTGATTATCCAAAATGATCTCTGCCTTTTTACCCTTTAAAATTAGGCACGAATTTACCATTTTTTCTCCTTTGAAATCTAAAAAAGCAACTTTATTTTCCAAAATCGAAGCCAGTTTTTTAGCGAAATTCTCATTTTCGGAGCATAAAAAATAACTTTCCGGCAATGGGTTTTCTTTTGGTTTTCCCTGAAACATTTTAGCTGTTGAAAACAAAAATGCACCTATTTTAATAAAGATACTAAAGAACTGCGATTTCTTAAAATGTTTCTGATAAAAGAAATTCATGGCTTCTTGAAAACGCATCATATATTTTTCGTCTTTTATTGTACTTTCTCCTTTATAATGCAAAACAGTAGTTTCATGAAAGTAGAGATTTGTTTTTCCCATTTGTAAAGCCCGATACGACAAATCAATATCATCTGCATACATAAAACAATTTTCGTCAAAACCATTTAAATCTTCATAGAGCTTTCTTTCTAAAAACATAAAAGCACCAACGAGAATATCTACTTTTCCTGTTTCGTTTTCGTTTAAATGCTGTGCGTAATATTGATTAAAAAGTCTGGTTTTGGGAAAGATTTTATACAATCCGAAGATTTTTGTGAAAGCCACCCATGGCGTTGGAATACCGCGTTTGCTTTCTGGAAGAAATTCTCCTATTCCATCAATTAATTTACAGCCAATAATTCCAAGATTATTTTGCCTTTCGGCGAAAGCCAAAATCTTTATGAAAGTATCTTCTGCAACGACAGTATCAGGATTTAAAATACAAACGTACTTTCCTTTCGCTTGATGAACACCAATATTATTCCCTTTTGGGAAACCAAAATTTTCTTTGTTTTCAATAAGTTTTACGTCGGGAAATTTTTCTTTCATCATCAAAACACTTTCGTCTGATGAATCATTATCGACTACAATAATTTCTGCATCGATTGATACAATTGCTTCCTGAACACTTAAAAGGCATTGTTCGAGAAAGTAACGCACATTGTAATTTAAAATAACAACCGATAATTGCATGAATAATTAAGTCTGTAGATTTTGGCCGAAGTTAGAAATTTTCTGATAACCCTAAGCGAAGCGACCAGTCGTTTTTACTGATTCCGTAATCTAGAGCCAAATTACTGCCGTTGCGTTTATTCCATTTAATGCGAATTCCGGTTCCAACTGCCGGATTCCATTTTTTAAATTCGTACGTATCAAGTTTAGAAACCGAAGAAACATTGGTAAAAAAAACAGCACCCAAAAAACCGTTACGGGTTATATCAGTTCTATACTCAGTTTCAAAATAAATTAAGGCATTACTTCGGTATCTGTTTTTGGTAAATCCTCGTCCCGTTTTTCCTTCACGATCCCAGCCAATACTTGGGAGATCCAAATAATGCGGTTTCCCTCCAAAAGTAGACCAAAAGAAAGCTCTTGATGCCCAAACCCGATGTTTGGTTTTACTAAAAGAATGGTATTTTCTAGCATCAAAATACAAAGATTGCCATTTGTCTCCTTCTACTCCGCTGGTATTGATTCGCAGATCTGCTTCGACGTACAGACCTTGCTCGGGATTGATAATATTTTCTCTAGAATCGTATAAACCCTGAATTGCAAATCCGAAAGAAGTCTCATCAGAATAATCGCCATTCATATATTTATAATAATCTGTTTCTCCTTCTATATAAGATTCTTCAGAAATATTTTTATAATTGTCAAAAAGAAAGCCAACTCCTAAACGATAATTACCGACAATCTGCCTTGTTATAAACTGATAAAAACGCCACTGCTGATAATCGAGCGTAGAGATTTCCTTTTTTGTATTATCTTCTCCCAAGCCATAGGTATCCTGAGGATAAATCATATACCGATAATCTCCCATAAGATTCCATTTATTGTCACTTGTATAGATATAAGACTGAATTGGAAATACAAATTGATTGCTGAAACTAAAATAAGGAGAAAAGGTAATCTGAGACATTTTGGTTTTTTCTGCATCTCCCAAGTAAAAAGTAGTCAGAAAAGAGACAACCAAACCATTACTAGAATTAACACCGACCGGAACAGGCAATAAAGAAAAAGCCAGTTTTCGTTTTCTATCTGGACGAATAGTATCCTGTTTATCAAAAATTTTATGAATGACGTCTAAGATATCCCGAGTTTCCACGGCAGTACTATCGTTTTGAGCCTGACAAAACGATCCTATTAAAAATAAAATCAAAATGTATTTAATTTTTAAATCATTCACTCACAATATTTTAAAAACCGTCTCTTACAAATTTAAAATTTTATTGAGAATATTAAGGTCGATTTTGAGGAAAGTTTTCAGTCGCGGCTTTCAGTCTCAGTTTACAAACTGAAAACTCTAAACTGAGACCGAGACTAAAACTCTAAAGATGCAGCTGAATTTTATATCTATTCAAAATCTTCATTACGAAAAGCATAATTATCGAAAACACTAGAGACCATAAAATTCCTGGAACGCCTTCTCTGAAATATCCTGGTATTATATGAAAGTTAAAAGCTTTACAGAAATAATAAATTACGCCTGGCAAAATATAAATTAATAACGGGTTTGCAGCTGCAGGCATGAAGAATTCGCTCCATCTCGTCTGTTTCTTAACTTCCATCAGCCAATACAGAAAATAGAAAAGGACGGTGCAAATTGCTGCCGAGAACATTGTCCAAGAAGGAGTCCCTTTGATTTTCGATATTCCAAAATACGGGCGAAGCAAGATTGCTGTTACTGTAAATAAAGCAATAAAGCCAATTACTGGCCAATTTATTTTTGAACTAATTTTTCGATCAAAAAATAATAATGAAATTATAATTCCAGCAGAAGTCAAAGAAACATGTGTAAGATGCCCTGCTATAAAGCTTAACCAAGAAGTGCTGTGAACAAAAGAGTTTTCGGTTAAATTAAGGGAATTCATTATTACCGAAAAAACTAAAAGTCCAATCATTGCCCATAAATTTCCTGAAACCAACCAATAATAAATTACTGTAAAAAGATACGCCCAACCTATTAATCCTAGAATTCCCCACCACTTTGGCGTCATTCCGCGATCTCCCGTATCTTGCACATAAATGAAATAAAGTGCGATGAGAACTAAAATTCCTCCATATTGAAGCACATTTTTTAACCAAGCAGGAAAATCTTTTGGGTATTTGTTCCAAATTGGAATTGGCATGCTATACGCCAAAAGTCCCCAAAATGCAGGCGTGATAATCATTTTTGCTGCATCATACCCATATTCGGCATTGACCATAAAAACACCAATTACAATAAGCGCAATCGCTCTTTTTAAAGTATGTGTCCAGATTGTTTTCGGACTATCGCCTTTTATAAGTCTGGCATTAAAAGCAAACGGAACAGACATTCCGACAATAAATAAAAAAGCAGGAAAAACTAAATCTACAAAAGTCATCGCATCGGCATCTGCGGGCATGTGTTTCATCCATTGTGGCACATTTTGAATACTTGCAAGTTCGTTTACAAAAATCATTACAAAAATGGTAATTCCACGCAAAGCATCAATAGAAATAATACGCTGATTAAACAGATTCTCTTTTATTTTCATAATTTTTTACTTTTTTACTAAAAATCAAATATAGTATAATTCTAAAATGTCTTGTTACAAATTCTCTACTAATTTTGCGCATTATAAAACTGATTTATACATTTTTGCCGCATGTTATCATTCCTCAAATCAAAACCCGTATTGAAAGAACTGCTTGATGGCAATTTTGTCGATATTCATTCTCATATTTTACCGGGAATTGATGACGGGGCAAAAAACATAACAAAATCAATTGAGTTGGTTTCCTCTTTGAAAGCGCTTGGAGTTTCCCAAATTATAACTTCTCCGCATATCAATCATCATGTTTGGAATAATTCAGCAGAGATTATTCAATCTAAACTTCAAGAAACCCAAAAGGCATTAGAGGAAAGTAAAATCAAAATACCTCTTCAGGCTGCTGCCGAATATTTTATAGACAGCTGGTTCGAAAATCATTTTAAAGAAGAAAAACTGCTGACTTTAAAAGACAATTATGTTTTAGTAGAAATGTCTTACTTAAATGCGCCGCTAAACATTTACAAAACCATTTTTGAGATACAAGTTGCGGGTTATATTCCTGTTTTGGCACATCCGGAACGATATGTTTTTTATCACAACAAGTTTTCGGAATATGAAAAATTAAAAAATGCAGGCTGTCTTTTTCAGCTAAATCTGCTTTCAACTGTAGAATATTATGGTTCGCAGATTGCTAAAATGGCCGATGCTCTTTTAGCGAAAGGAATGTATAATTTTTGCGGAACCGATGTTCATCATAAAAAACATATTACAGCTTTTGACGATAAAATTAAAACCAAAAACATTGTTCCTTTAAAAGAAGTTATTGCTAATAACCAGTTTTTTAAGCTCTAATAAAGCGCTTAGTAAGCGTTTTCTTCTCCTTTAAAAATATTGATAACAGTCTTTACAATAATCTTAATATCTAGCAGAAAACTCCAGTTCTCGATATACCAAATATCGTATTCTACTCTGTTTTCCATATCACTTAAGACTTTAGTTTCTCCTCTAAAACCATTTACCTGCGCCCAGCCTGTAATTCCAGGTTTAGCGTATTGGCGCACCAAATAATTATTAATAAGATCGCTGTACTCTTTTGCAAGATTTACCATGTGTGGTCTTGGTCCTACAACGGACATGTCTCCAAGAAATACATTAAAAAACTGTGGCAGTTCGTCTATACTTGTTTTACGGATAAAAGCACCAAATTTGGTTATTCGGCTATCTCCTTTTTCTGCTTGTTTATTATGCGCCAGACCATTTACATACATGCTTCTAAACTTTATACACATAAACGATCTATTGTCTCTTCCCGATCTTTCTTGCTTAAAAAAGATGGGACCTGGTGATTCGAGTTTGATAATAATCATGATAATCGGAAACAGCCAAGGAAAGATCAGTAGAATTACAAGACCCGAAAAACAAATATCAAAAGTCTTTTTCAAAAGTCTGTTGGATGCAAATTCTAACGGTTCTGGACGAAACATTAAGACTGGCGTATTTTCATAAAAAGCAACTTCTACTTTACTTGCTTTGGTATAAAGCTGAAAATCGGGAATGAATTTGATACGAATCATATTTTGCTCGCAAATTCTAGTCAGCTCATTAATAATTTCGATATTGTCAATATGCAATGCAACATATATCTCATCAATCTTTTTATCGATAACGAATTTTTCAACATCGTCAAATTTCCCAATAATTAAAGCCGGATCAACAATTTGATTATCATTTATTTCGTCAAAAAAACCTAAAAAACGGTAGCCAAACGTAAGATCTTTTGCAAGAACTTTACGAATTTTTTCACCAGATTTATTGGCACCTACGATTATAAAAGTCTTAAAATTATAGCCTTTCGCTCGAACATATTTTAAAAGCTTCATTGACAAATAACGAGAAATCATCAGCAATCCAAAAAATATCAGGTAAAAATAAACCAAGCGAAGTCTTGAAATATCAACGTATTTTAAGTAAACAACGAATATCGAGACCAAGGCGGCATGAATAGAAATCTTTTTGATTGTTCTCCACAATATCGATTCTATCGGCTCGACTCTCACGCTTCTATTAGAATCTTTTTGGAGTAATAAAGCAACCCATATTAAAATGGCTAAAAGCGAAACTGTTCTTTCATCTTTAGATAATAATTTATCTAAATTGCCAAACCTTGCCAAGGCCGAAAGAATAGTCGCAAGATTCAATAATACAATATCAACTACTACAAACAAAAGTTTATAATAACGTGAAATTCGGTAGTGTGATAATTTTTGTAAAATTTTCATTGCGGGGCGTAGTTTTATCCAAAAAAGAATAAAAAAGACTTTTACATTTAATGTGATGCAAAATAACATTTAAATTATATTTTTTAAATACTTATTTCGTTCTATTATTTAAAACTTTACTTTTATCTTATGCAGACTTAACATTGCACTTATGCTAAAAATTGTATTTTTCTTTCTAACCATCACCGCTTCGATTTATGCCCAAAACCCTGGCTGTACAGATCCGCAAGCAGAAAATTACAATTCGAAATTTAGACAGAATGATGGAAACTGCCTCTATAAGAACTTAAAAATAAAACCTGAATACTCTATTCGTTTAAGCGATTCAATTAAAGAAACTTCTGGACTGATTGCGTTTGAAAACCTTCTTTGGACTCACAATGACGATCATGACACAACGCTTTACGGATTAGATTCTCTCGGAAAAATTAAAAAGAAAATTATTCTCCCAGCAGTTATCAATCATGATTGGGAAGAAATATCGCAAGATGATACTCATATTTATGTTGGAGATTTTGGAAATAATTATGCCGGAAATCGATCGGATTTAAAAATCCTTAAAATCGAAAAAAAATCTTTTCTAGAGACTAATCCAAAAATTGAAACCATTACCTTTTCTTATTCCGACCAAACCAATTTTACTGCTTCAAAACCTAATAAAACTAATTTTGACTGCGAAGCTTTTATTGTTTCTAAAGACAGTATTTATTTGTTTACCAAACAATGGAAATCATCTAAAACCAATATCTACGTTTTATCTAAGCAAGAAGGAACGCAAATTGCAAAACTCAAAGCCACACTCGACACCAAAGGTTTGGTCACTGGCGCTACTTATTTAGAAGATAAAAAATTAATTACTTTGTGTGGCTATACCAAAGTAGGAAAACCGTTTTTGTATCTGCTTTACGATTTTAAAAATCACGATTTTATGTCTGGAAATAAAAGACGAATCGATATAAAACTTCCTTTTCATCAAATAGAAGGAATTGCAACAAAAGACGGACTTCATTATTTTATAACAAATGAATCTCTAGTTCGAAAACCAATTTTAAACAATCCGCAGCAAATTCATTATTTTGATTTGGGTTCAATTTTAAGTCAATATATCAAGATGCAGAAATAGTTTTATTTTTTGCCCCCATTATTAAAAGCCATAAACACGTCCCGATTTCTCCAAGACTTGCAGGAAGTCGGACATAAGATGATATTCCGAGTTCAGAATAATTAGGAAACAATGTATTGGCAAAGAAATTTATCAAATAGCCCAGACAGCCAAGCATTAATAATATTCCGAAAAATTTGGGAATTATTCCAGATTTAAGAATTAAATATCCGAGCGGAAACAGCCAAAGTCCCCAAAATATCTGAACAATTAGATTTCCGTAATCATATTGATTTAGATAAAACATAACCTGTTCTGCATCTTTCTGATGAGAACTGATAATAGAAAGCACTGCAAATTTATTCTGCATGTTTATAAATGAAATCGGTACGCTTACAATTGCCAAAACAACCATATATATTGCATATGTTTCATTAACTGGTTTTAATAGTTTATACAAAACCAAAGGCAGAAATAGAAAAAAAGTGTAGCAAATTAAACTGCTTACAATACCTACCCTAAAAAGAAATTCAAAATTTACTATATTACTAAAAGTTATGTCAGCGTGATTCCAAACTATTAATCGTGATGGAACATACGCCAGACTAAAAATCCCAGTTAGCACCACTACTAAATATAATAAACCGGCAATTCGCCCAGTATTTCTAAACGACAGATTTGATTCTTGATTCATGCTTTTATCTTTTTAAAAATTTAAAACTGTTTTGGCCATTTCAATGCAGTCCAAAATATTATTGATGTTAGAACACTTTCTACTAATGCGAAAAAAACGTAAAAACTCCACCAAGGCGCAATTGTCGTAAAAGCGATTAAAAGCATTATTAACGTATAAATAATTCCAAAAATCATATTAAGAAGACGGTTAAAATTTGGTTTTAAAACAACCGACACAACAACCATTAATGCTGGAATTGCCATTAAAATTGCCGCAAGAAATAATTTCACTGGAGAATCAAGAAGTGTATCTCCGCTTATGAAATCCTCAACTTTTTTAGGAACATAAAGAGAAAAATAATCCCCATATACATAACAAAACATTACAGAAGTCCACAATGCCGCAAGCTTGATTTTGGTATTGATTTTAAAATCTTCGAAAACACTGGTATTAATTTGTTTCTCGCTCATGTTTAAGGAATTAAATTTTTAAATATGACGATTGTAGTTTTAAAATGTTACAATCCATTTTTAGAATCAAGTTCCTTTACAATTTTATAAAAGCATAGAAACCCGTTTTAAAACCCGTTTTTTTTCTCTAGTTCAAAAACCTATCTTTGCGCATTATTAGAATTTTAATTAATAAAGACTGATATTTCAGTTAAAAAATCTTCATGAATTACTTATCTGTAGAAAATATATCGAAGTCATTTGGCGAAAGAGTCCTTTTTGACAACATTTCTTTTGGAATTAACAAAGATCAAAAAATCGCTTTTATCGCAAAAAATGGTTCTGGAAAAACCACCATAATGAGCATTATTAACGGATTGGAAGAACCAGATACTGGACAAGTTGTTTTACGAAAAGGAATCAGAATGGCATTTCTTTCTCAAGACAATAATCTTCAAGACGAACTTACAATTGAAGAAAGTATTTTCGCATCAGACAATGAAACTCTTAAAGTGATTGAGGCTTATGAAAAAGCTTTAGAAAATCCTTCTGACGAAGAAGCATATCAAAAAGCCTTCGACGCAATGGATCAACATAATGCATGGGATTTTGAAACGCAATACAAGCAGATTCTATTCAAATTAAAACTGGAAGATTTTAAACTAAAAGTAAAAAATCTTTCTGGTGGACAGAAAAAACGTCTTTCTTTGGCTATAATCCTAATCAACCGTCCAGATTTATTGATTCTAGATGAGCCTACCAACCACTTAGATCTTGAAATGATCGAATGGCTGGAAAGTTATTTTGCCAAAGAAAACATTACGCTATTTATGGTAACGCACGACCGTTTCTTTTTGGAACGTGTCTGTAACGAAATTATCGAATTAGACAACGGAAAACTATACCAATACAAAGGAAATTATTCTTACTATCTACAGAAAAAAGAAGAAAGAATTACATCTGAAAATGCTAGTATTGACAAAGCTAAAAACTTATTTGTAAAAGAGTTAGAATGGATGCGTCGCCAGCCAAAAGCGAGAACGACTAAATCGAAATCGCGTCAGGATGACTTTTACATTATTAAAGAAAAAGCACAAAGTCGACGAAAAGAAAACAAAGTTGAGCTTGAAATTAACATGGAAAGAATGGGAAGCAAAATTATAGAGCTTCACAAACTATCTAAAAAATTCAAAGACCGTGTTATTCTAGATAACTTTAGTTTTGATTTTCAGCGTGGCGAAAGAATTGGAATTATTGGGAAAAACGGAACTGGAAAATCGACTTTCTTAAATCTGCTTACAGGAACAATTCCACCAGACAGCGGGCGTGTTGTGAAAGGAGATACCATTAAAATTGGATATTATACACAGTCTGGAATTAATCCAAAACCTGGGCAACGTGTTATTGATATTATAAAAGAATACGGAGAATATATTCCACTTACTAAAGGAAAAATTATTTCGGCTTCGCAACTATTGGAACGTTTTCTTTTTGATGCAAAAAAACAATACGATTATGTTGAGAAATTGAGCGGTGGAGAATTAAAACGTTTGTATTTATGTACGGTTTTAATTCAGAATCCGAACTTCCTGATTCTAGATGAGCCAACAAACGATTTGGATATCGTAACGCTTAACGTTCTAGAAAGTTTCCTTTTAGATTATCCGGGATGTTTATTGGTTGTTTCGCACGACCGTTACTTTATGGATAAAATCGTTGATCACTTATTTGTCTTTAGAGGACAAGGAGAAATCGAGAATTTCCCAGGAAACTACTCTGATTTCCGCGCTTATGAAGATAGTGCCGACGTCGCCCAAAAAGAAGAAAACAAAGCTGAAAAGAAAGATTGGAAGCAAAATAATCCAACTGGAAATTTAAGCTTCAATGAGCAAAAAGAATATCAGAAAATCGAACGAGAAATTAAAGATTTAGAAATCGAAAAGGCTAAAATCGAAAAATTATTCTCTGATGGAAAAGTCGCCGATGCTGATATTGAGAAAAAAGCCAATGAACTTCAAAATATCATAAACAAAATAGACGCAAAAGAAGAACGCTGGTTTGAACTTTCTGCTAAACTTGAAGGGTAATTTTTAGTTTTAAGTGGCAGTTTTCAGTTTTCAGTTTTAAAAAATGAGAGAAAAATCTTAGTTTAGCAAAAAAAACTAAATTATGGATTTTAAAGAGTTATTAGCTTATAAGAAGTCATTTGAGCTTGCAATGGAAATTTTTGAATTGTCAAAAACGTTTCCCAAAGAAGAGCAATTTTCTTTAACAGATCAAATACGTCGATCATCGAGAAGTGTTAGCGCTAATATTGCTGAATCTTATAGAAAAAGAAGATACATAAATCATTTCATAAGTAAATTAACCGATAGTGATGCTGAAAACTCAGAAACAAATACATGGCTTGAATTTTCATTAGAATGCCAATATATTACAAAAGATACGTATGAAAAACTAAATATTAAAAGTCTTGAAATAGGAAGATTGATAAATTATATGATCAATAATCCAAATAAGTTTGGTTGTGGATAAAAATTAAGAGAGGTACAACTGAAAACTGAGACCGAGACTGAGACTAAAAATTAATTCTTTATATTTACGACATTAAAAAAACAAATACCATATGAAAAAATTATTAACGGCATTTTCAATCCTTACGTTTTTTATTTCTTGTACTAGTGATTCAGGACTTGAGAGAATTCCTGAAAAGATCGATTATAGTGCTGAAAACGAAAAAGAAATTACTGAGTATTTAGCGAAAAATAATTTAACAGCTCAAAAGACAAACACAGGTCTGCACTATATTATCAAAGAAGCAGGAACAGGTAAACAGCCAACTCTACAATCAAACGTAACGGTGACCTACAAAGGTACTCTAACGAATGGAACTGTTTTTGATCAGACTACTACCGATGCAGGAGTAACATTTCCGTTAAACAAACTAATATTAGGATGGCAGGAAGGCTTACCACTTTTAAAAGAAGGAGGAAGCGCCTCTTTGTTTATTCCGGCACACTTAGGTTACGGCAGTAATAAGGTTCAAAACATTCCTGCTGGCTCTGTTTTAATTTTTGAAATAAAACTTATTTCTGTAAATTAATCAATCTGAAGAACAAAACATTCTAAGAGTGCTGTTTCAAATACAATCTTACCTAAAATTTTTATGGAATTCTAAAAACGAACACGCGGTTCATTCGCCGTTCGTTTTTAGTTTACTGACAAAATGTTTCTACGATAAGAAAGCAAAGCCTGAATATACTATTCTAAAGAACTATAGGAAATCGCTTTTAGGAAATAAAAATTTCATCGAAGTAACTGATTTCGGCGTTGGATCAAAAGTCTTTAAATCCAACCGAAGACAGATTTCTAAAATCGCGCAAACAGCAGGAATTTCTCCAAAACGGGCAGAATTATTATTTAGAGTTACCAATTATTTTCAGCCTTCAACTATTCTCGAAATAGGAACATCTTTAGGTTTAGCAACTTCTGCGTTGGCTTTAGGAAATCCGAAAGCAAAAGTAGTTACAATTGAGGGCTGTCCAAACACGGCAAATGTTGCCCAAAATCAATTGGCAGAATTTGATTGCAATAATGTAGAAAATGTAATTTCTGAGTTTGAATCTTTTTTAGTTTCAGAGAACATTCAAACAACAAATTACAATCTGATATATTTTGACGGAAATCATTCTAAAAAAGCAACTTTAGCTTATTTTGATCTTTTACTGCCAACTATCGACAATGATTCTGTTTGGATTTTCGACGATATTCATTGGTCTCCTGAAATGGAAGAAGCGTGGGAGATTATAAAAAACCACCCAAAAGTAAAAGTCACAATTGATACTTTTCAATGGGGATTTGTATTCTTTAGAAGAGAACAGCCAAAAGAGCATTTTATAATTAGAGCATAAAAAAAGACGATCATTTCTGATCGTCTTTTTTATTTCTAATTCAAAATATTAAAATCTTATTTTTTTGCATCTTTGTTTTCTTCAGATTTAGCTCCCATTCTGTTTACAGTATACATTGGTGCAAATTTGATTTTCAAACCAGCAATTTTTCTGTTATCCTCAGCAGTAAGACCCTCTTTTTCAACTGTATTTTTACGGCTGTCAAGAGCTTCATACATTAATTTGATTTCATCCCAGTCTTCTCTAGAATATTTGTCTTTATTGTTTTCTACAGTATGAACAAACTGCTGATAAACGCTATGAATATTTTGGGCATTAACCCAGCTAAAACTCATATCATCACCAATTTTTCCTGCACCAAACAAAGCATCTCTTAATTGTTGTTTCGGACTAGGAGCTGGAGGGGCAAATTGGGCGGTCATTTCATCTTTAAATTCCTCGTACTTAATTTTACTTGCATTTACTTTTTCGGTCGCGGCGGCATTGTCTTTAATATCGGCCAAAGCAGCTTGTGCTTCCTGAGATCTTCTATCATATTCTGCTTCTACACTTTTCCAATTCTCTTTTAAGTCAGCAGCTGCCACATTTTTAACAGAGTCAACATAGATTACATAGTTCTCTACTGTTTTTTGAGCTTTTTCTTGTTTTTCATCTTTACACGATGTTAACCCTAATACTAATAATGCAATTCCTGTAGCTATTTTGATATTTTTCATAATCTTGATTATTTAATTAATTGATTAATCAAATTTACCAAACGCTTTTCTTAATAAATTACATTATTATCATGTTTTCAAAATTAAAAACATCTTAAAACTATAAAATATTCAAAATAATGACAATTTTGCAAAATATCTTAAAAAAGATATAACATTTTCTTTTAAAAAAAATATATTTTAAAAAGGTCTGCTATATGAATGAGCTTTTGTAACAAAAACCAATTCTATACTACTTATCCTTTTTATTGAAAAGTGTTTTGTACTTTTAAATCCAAAATTGTAAAACGAAATGGCTGAACCATTAATTAAAATAACCGACATTAAACGAAATTTTACTTTAGGAAATGAAATTGTTTATGTTTTAAAAGGAATAGATTTAGAAATTCAAAAAGGAGAATACGTTGCTTTAATGGGACCTTCAGGATCAGGAAAATCCACCTTAATGAATTTATTGGGCTGTTTAGATACACCAACTTCTGGCCGTTATATTTTAAATGGAAAAGATGTCAGCAAAATGAAAGATGATGAATTGGCCGAAATCAGAAACAAAGAAATTGGTTTCGTTTTTCAGACCTTCAATCTTTTGCCAAGAACAACTGCGTTAGACAATGTTGCACTTCCTATGATTTATGCTGGTTACGGAAAATCTGAAAGAATAACCCGCGCAACCGAAGTTTTAAAACAGGTTAATCTAGCAGACAGAATGGATCATCAGCCGAATCAGCTTTCTGGAGGACAGCGCCAGCGTGTTGCCGTAGCAAGAGCTTTGGTCAATAAACCTTCAATCATTCTAGCCGATGAGCCAACAGGAAACTTAGACAGTAAGACTTCTGTAGAAATAATGAAACTTTTTGGAGATATTCATGCACAAGGAAATACGGTAATTCTTGTAACTCACGAAGAAGATATCGCAGCTTACGCGCATAGAATTATCCGTTTACGAGACGGTTTAATTGAAAGCGACACGAGAAAAACTGTTTAGCCGTTTATTTGATTAATTGTTTAATCGGAAAAGGAAAAACTAGATTTTAGATTAATTCAAAAGGAGAGAAACCTTAGAATCTTAGCACCTCAGAACCTTAGCATCTTAAAAAAAATGAAAGTATATACCAAAACAGGCGATAAAGGCACAACGGCACTTTTTGGAGGAACCCGAGTACCAAAAGACCATATTAGAATTGACAGTTATGGAACTGTTGACGAACTGAATTCTTATATCGGATTAATCCGTGATCAGGAAATGGATTCGCATTATAAAACGATTTTAATCGAAATTCAGGATCGTCTTTTTACAGTTGGTGCCATTTTGGCAACTCCACAGGAAAAAGAGGTTTTAAAAAATGGAAAACTTCGCTTAGAAAATCTAGGCATAATCGATTCGGATATTGAATTACTCGAAAACGAAATTGATAAAATGGACGAAAGTCTACCGCCAATGACACATTTTGTTTTACCTGGTGGCCACCCAACCGTGTCACATTGTCATATAGCGCGCTGTATTTGCCGTCGAGCAGAGCGTTTATCAGTCCATTTAAGTCATAATGAACACGTTCCAGAAATAGCAATCACATACTTAAACCGACTTTCTGACTACCTTTTTGTCTTGGCACGAAAGTTGTCCTCAGACTTAAAAGCAGATGAAGTGAAATGGATCCCAAGAAAGTAAAAAACTTTCTTAAAATTTCAATATTTTAAAATCCCAAATTCCAAGAAAAATTAAAAATTCTTTGAATTTAAATTTTACATAAAAGCTTTAAAACAGGAGGATTTAAGCTCCTTTTTTGGAATTTGAAATTTAAAAATTGGGATTTAAAAAGAGACGTTCTTAAATTTTATTAAAATAAATCAAAATTTACTTGTCTTTTTCAGTAAAAAATTTATTTTTGCACAAACTAAACAGATAACAGATGTATTGGACATTAGAATTAGCATCTTATTTAAGTGATGCGCCATGGCCTGCTAACAAAGATGAACTTATTGACTACGCCATTAGAGCAGGTGCTCCATTAGAGGTAGTAGAAAACCTTCAATCAATCGAAGATGAAGGCGAGATATATGAATCAATGGAAGAAATTTGGCCTGATTATCCAACAGACGAAGATTATCTTTGGAATGAGGATGAATATTAAAAAATAAACCAAAGAAAAAAGTCTCATCATAGAGACTTTTTTTTTGGTTCAAATACATATTATATAATAAAGAAATACAATAAATCATGAGTTTCATAAACAGTATTATTAAAGTCTTTGTCGGCGATAAGTCGCAAAAAGATGTCAAAGCTTTACAACCTTACTTAAACAAAATCAAAACGTTCGAAGCTCCTTTAATGAGTCTTTCAAATGACGAATTAAGAGCTAGAACCGTTTATTTTAAAGATAGAATAAAAGAAGCTAGAGCTGACAAAGATGCTAAAATTGCTTCGCTTAAAGCAGAAGTAGAAAACATCGAAGACATCGATAAAAGAGAAGACATTTACGATGCTATAGATGCTCTTGAAAAAGAGGCTTATGAAATCTCTGAAAAAACTTTATTGGAAATTCTTCCAGAAGCTTTTTCTGTAGTAAAAGAAACGGCTCGTCGTTTTAAAGAAAACTCACATATCGAGGTAACTGCAACTGCAAAAGACCGCGAATTCTCAGCAACAAAATCATATATTACTATTGATGGCGAAAAAGCGATCTGGGCAAACAAATGGAATGCTGCTGGAAAAGATATCACTTGGGACATGATTCACTACGATGTTCAGTTAATTGGTGGTATGGTATTGCACGAAGGTAAAGTTGCCGAAATGCAAACGGGAGAAGGTAAAACTTTGGTTGCTACTCTTCCTCTTTACTTAAACGCTTTGACAGGAAACGGAGTTCACTTAGTAACAGTGAATGACTACTTGGCAAAACGTGATAGCACATGGAAAGCTCCTTTATTCGAATTCCACGGTTTATCTGTTGACTGTATCGATAATCACCAGCCAAGTACAGAACAAAGAAAGAAAGCATACGACGCTGATATCACTTACGGAACTAACAACGAGTTTGGTTTCGATTATTTAAGAGACAACATGGCACATTCTCCAAGCGATTTAGTGCAGAGAAAACACAATTTTGCAATTGTCGACGAGGTTGACTCTGTATTAATTGATGATGCTAGAACTCCGCTTATCATTTCTGGACCAGTTCCTCAGGGAGATCGTCACGAATTCAACGAATTGAAACCAAAAATTGAAAACTTAGTTGCTCAACAACGTCAGTTAGCAAATGGTTTCTTAGCTGAAGCTAAAAAATTAATCAAAGAAGGAAATACTAAAGACGGAGGTTTCTTATTATTAAGAGCTTACAGATCTTTACCTAAAAATAAAGCATTAATTAAATTTTTAAGTGAAGAAGGAATTAAACAATTGCTTCAAAAAACTGAAAATCAATACATGCAAGATAACAATCGTGAAATGCACAAAGTTGACGAAGCTTTGTATTTTGTGATTGAAGAGAAAAACAATCAAGTAGAATTAACAGATAATGGTATTAAATACCTTTCTGGAGATACAGATGCAGATTTCTTCGTTTTACCAGACATTGGAACAGAAATCGCTGCGATTGAAAAACAAAAATTAGATAAAGACGCCGAAGCTGAAGCTAAAGAAAGATTATTCCAAGATTTCGGAGTAAAAAGCGAGCGTATCCACACTCTTACTCAACTTTTAAAAGCTTACGCTTTATTCGAAAAAGACGTAGAGTACGTTATCATGGACAACAAAATTATGATTGTCGATGAACAAACTGGTCGTATCATGGATGGTCGTCGTTATTCTGACGGTCTTCACCAAGCGATTGAAGCTAAAGAAAATGTAAAAATCGAAGCTGCTACTCAAACTTTCGCAACTGTTACATTACAGAATTACTTCAGAATGTACAACAAGTTGGCAGGTATGACGGGTACAGCAGTTACAGAAGCTGGCGAGTTATGGCAAATCTATAAATTGGATGTTGTTGAAATTCCAACAAACCGTGGAATTGCAAGAATTGACAAAGAAGATTATATCTACAAAACAACACGTGAGAAATTCAACGCTGTAATCGAAGATGTTACTGAATTATCTCAAGCTGGAAGACCAGTATTAATTGGAACAACTTCTGTAGAGATTTCAGAATTATTAAGCCGTATGCTTAAAATGAGAGGAATCACACACAACGTATTGAATGCTAAAATGCACAAGCAGGAGGCACAAATCGTTGAAGAAGCTGGTAAAGCTGGAGTTGTAACAATTGCAACAAACATGGCTGGACGTGGTACCGATATTAAATTATCTCCAGAAGTAAAAGCTGCAGGAGGTTTAGCAATCGTGGGTACAGAGCGTCATGATTCTCGTCGTGTAGACAGACAGTTACGTGGTCGTTCTGGCCGTCAGGGAGATCCAGGAAGTTCTCAATTCTATGTTTCTCTTGAAGATAACTTAATGCGTTTATTCGGTTCTGAAAGAGTTGCGAAAGTGATGGACAGAATGGGATTGAAAGAAGGTGAAGTTATTCAGCATTCTATGATGACTAAATCTATCGAACGTGCTCAGAAAAAAGTAGAAGAAAACAACTTTGGTGTTCGTAAACGTTTATTAGAATATGATGACGTAATGAACTCTCAACGTGAAGTAGTTTACAAACGTCGTCGTCACGCATTGTTCGGAGAGCGTTTGAAACTGGATATTGCGAATATGCTTTATGACACTTGCGAATTAATTGTAAGCAACAGTAAAGTAACAAATGATTTTAAAGGATTTGAGTTTGATTTAATTCGTTATTTCGGAATCACATCTCCAATTTCTGAAGCAGATTTCTTAAAATTATCTGATATTGAAGTTACTGGAAAAGTATACAAAGAGGCTTTAGCATTCTATACCGAAAAAACAGAAAGAAGTGCAAGAGAAGCTTTCCCAATTATTAAAGGAGTTTACGAAGAGCCAAACAATCATTTTGAAAGAATTGTAGTTCCATTTACTGATGGAATCAAAACTTTGAATGTTGTAACTGACTTGAAAAAAGCTTACGAAAGCGAAGGTGCTCAATTAATCGCTGATTTCGAGAAAAACATCACTCTTTCTATTGTTGATGAAGCTTGGAAAAAACACTTGCGTAAAATGGACGAATTGAAACAATCTGTTCAATTGGCCGTTCACGAGCAAAAAGATCCATTGCTAATCTACAAATTAGAAGCTTTCAACTTGTTTAGAGGAATGTTGGATAACGTTAACAAAGAAGTAATTTCATTCTTATTCAAAGGTGATTTACCAGCTCAAAACGTTCCTGAAATTCACGAAGCAAGAGAAGTAGCGCGTCCAAAAGAAAATTTACAATTAAGTAAAGACGAAATTCCAAACAGCGAAAGCATGAACCGTGAAGCTGGAGAAACTCAACAGCGTCAGGTTACTGAAACTATCGTTAGAGATATGCCAAAAATCAACAGAAATGATACTGTTGTCGTTCAAGAAATTGCTACTGGTAAAACAGAAACAATGAAGTACAAAAAAGCTGAAGCTTTAATCGCAGCTGGAACTTGGGTTTTAATTAACTAATATTTTTTAAGTATTCAGTCGTAATCACAGTTTACAGACTGATACTTTAAATTCCATAAAAAAGACCGATAGTTTAAACTATCGGTCTTTTATTTTTTTTTAGAAAATTATCTTTATTTACAATACATTCCCTTAGTGCTAAAACTGAGACTGAGACTGAACACTAAATACTGAACACTAATTCTTCGGGTTATCTTGATAATAACGTTCTTCAATTCGTTTTATATCTTTTATAGAGTTTTTCGCCCAAAGCAAACGTTTTACTAAAATTTCTTCATCGGTCAATTTCCAATCAATATTAGATCTTCTAAGTCTGTTTGTTAAGCTTTGAATAATAATCGCTGCCGAAACCGAAATATTTAAACTTTCTGTAAAACCAACCATCGGTATTTTTAAGAAACCATCTGCGTTGTCCATAATTTCTTTTGACAAACCTTCTTTTTCTGTTCCGAAGAATAATGCGCTTGGTTTTGTAATATCAAAATCTTCCAACATACAATCTTTTTCGTGTGGAGTTGTGGCAATAATTTGATATCCTTTGCTTTTAAGATCAGAAAGGCATCCAGAAACCGAATCAAATCGGTTGATGTCTACCCATTTTTGTGCACCAAGTGCAATTTCTTTGTCGATTCTTTTTCCAAAACGCTGCTCAATTACATTTAATTCCTGAATTCCAAAAACTTCACAACTTCGCATTACCGCGCTTGTATTGTGCATCTGATAAACATCTTCTACTGCAACAGTAAAGTGTTTGGTGCGGTTTCCTAATACTTCTAAAAATCTTTCTTTGCGGTTATCTGTTAATATATTTTCGAGAAAAGCTAAGTAATCTAAATCAATCATTTTAATACTATTTTATCGCAAAAATACATTTTAAAGAAATCTTTTTGTTGCTTTACCTTCATTTTTATTCAAAAATAGAACTTAAAACGGTTTCAAAAATAGCATCTCTAAGTGATTTATTATTATCCTCATCTGGGAAAATTGGCTGGGGTTTAATGGAGCTCATTTCCATCTTGAGCAATTTATTGGTATTGGCAAGAGAATAATAATGTTGTGATTTTGTATTAGTTGGCAAAAATCCAGGTTTTGGATTATAAATCGAATATGCTTTTAAGGAATACAAAAAGTTTTTATATTCCATAAAAGATAATGGTTGCACTTTCACAAACGAAAAAGAAGTTATTGCACTATCCACATAAAATAATTTTCTATTTTTGGTTTGAGCACAAACAATTGCGGTTGTTAAGAATAGAAATAATAAAAACAGCTTTTTCATTTTATAAAAGTAAGAAAAAACTACCTTTCCAATTTAATATATTGATGAATTTTGCAATAAGCCACTAAAGAATAAATTTTAAAAAATGAAAAAGAAACTTGTTGTTTTAACAGGAGCAGGAATTAGCGCCGAAAGCGGCATAAAAACATTTCGGGACAGTGATGGATTATGGGAAGGACATGATGTAATGGAAGTTGCCACTCCTGAAGGCTGGCATAAAAATCAGGAATTGGTTCTCGATTTTTACAACAAAAGACGCCAACAGCTGAAAGAAGTAAATCCGAATTTGGGTCATATTATTTTGGCTGAATTGGAAAAAGATTTCGACGTTTACATTATTACCCAAAATGTTGATGATTTGCATGAACGTGCCGGAAGTACAAATGTTTTGCATTTGCATGGCGAATTATTAAAAGTACGAAGTACACAAAATAAAAATCTAATTCTAGATTGGACTGAAGATTTGCAAAGTGGAGATTTAGATACAAACGGGCATCAATTACGCCCGCATATTGTTTGGTTTGGCGAAGAAGTTCCTGCACTCGAAGAAGCTATTGACATTACCGAAACCGCAGATTATTTTGCTGTAATCGGGACTTCTCTGCAAGTTTATCCAGCGGCAGGATTAATTGCTTATACGCCAAGTACAACTCCTGTTTTTTATATTGATCCAAAACCAATTTCAATTCCGAATCTTAGAAATAAAGTAGAAACTATTGCCAAATTTGCTTCTGAAGGAGTTGCCGATTTAAGAGAAAAATTACTGAACTTAGAAAAAACAACATGATTTTTGAAAGCTGGTTACAACAGTTAAGTCAATTTAACACAATCTACCTCTTTGTTTTCTTTTTGATAGAAAATTTAGTGTTAGTTGGTTTATCTGTTTTAATTGGAAAAATAATCGAATCTGAAAATACCTTTTTACAGACTAAAGATCAGAAATGGGTACTTTCTACGCTTTTTTGTAACACAGTTATAACTTTAATTGGTTTCAAATTGTATCAATACGGAATTCTGAGAGTAGATTTTTCAGCGTCTATTAAACTTATCATTTTCGATACACTTTTGTTGATTCTCTTAATGGATCTTTTTATGTTTATTTTTCATTTTTTGGTTCATCATTTAAAATGGATGTATCCGATTCATAAACTGCATCATACACATGTAGAGACCAATGTTTATAGCTTATATGTTCTTCATCCAATTGAAACTTTAGGTTTTGGATTTATCTGGCTGTTTTTAATTACGACTTTGAAGTTTAATTATTTGAGTATCATTATTTATTTGATTCTAAATCTTTCTTATGGAATATTTGGGCATTTAAAAAAGGACATATTTCCTTTTTTTTGGTATAGCAATTACTTCACAAAATGGATTTCAACCACTAAATTTCATAATGATCATCATAAAAATGAGTCTAAAAATTATGGTTTTTACTTTACAATCTGGGATAAAATTTTCAAAACCATAATTTAAGCATCAATATAACTTTCAGAAGTTTTAACAATACCTTATATTTGCACCTTTCGAAAAAACAACATCACAATGACTACTCTAAACGAATTGAATGCTATATCGCCAATTGATGGAAGATATAGAAATAAAACTCAAAATTTAGCACCTTTTTTCTCTGAAGAAGCTTTAATAAAATACCGCGTTTTGGTTGAAGTGGAATACTTCATTGCTTTATGCCAAATTCCGTTGCCTCAGTTGCAAGGTATTGACGCTAGTTTATTTGAAAGCTTGAGAAATATCTACAAAAACTTTTCTACTGAAGACGCTCTTTGGATTAAAGAAACAGAAAAAGTAACTAACCACGACGTAAAAGCGGTTGAATACTTTATTAAAGATGCTTTTGAAAAATTAGGTTTATCTCAGTACAAAGAGTTCATTCATTTCGGATTAACATCTCAAGATATTAATAACACTGCTATTCCGCTTTCTACAAAAGAAGCGTTTGAGCAAGTTTATATGCCAACTTTAATTGCTGTAATTGCAAAATTAAAAGAATTAAGCGTTGAATGGAAAGACATTCCGATGCTGGCACGTACACACGGACAACCAGCTTCTCCTACTCGTTTAGGAAAAGAAATTTTGGTTTTCGTAGAGCGTTTAGAAGAGCAAATGCGTTTGTTATTCAATATTCCGTTTGCTGCTAAATTTGGAGGAGCAACAGGAAATTTCAATGCACACCATGTTGCATACCCACAAATTGACTGGAAACAATTCGGAAATAAATTTGTTGAAACAGATCTTGGCTTAAAACATTCTTTCCCAACCACTCAAATTGAGCATTACGATCATTTTGCTGCTTTCTTTGATGCTTTAAAAAGAATTAATACTATTATCATCGATTTAGATCGTGATATCTGGACTTATGTTTCAATGGATTATTTCAAACAGAAAATCAAAGCTGGAGAAATTGGCTCATCTGCAATGCCGCATAAAGTAAATCCAATTGATTTTGAAAACTCTGAAGGAAACTTAGGAATTGCAAATGCTATTTTTGAGCATTTAGCTGCGAAATTGCCAATCTCAAGATTACAGCGTGATTTAACTGACAGTACTGTTTTACGTAATGTTGGTGTTCCTTTTGGACATACTATTATTGCCTTTGAAGCAACTTTGAAAGGTTTAAACAAATTACTTTTAAACGAAGGTAAATTTGCTGAAGATTTAGAGAAAAACTGGGCAGTTGTGGCAGAAGCTATTCAGACTATTTTACGTCGTGAAGCTTATCCAAATCCGTACGAAGCTCTAAAAGGTTTAACGAGAACAAACGAAGCTATCGACAAAAATGCGATTCATAATTTCATTGCAACTTTAGAAGTTTCAGATTCAGTTAGAGCCGAATTGTTAGCTATAACTCCTAGTAATTACACAGGAATTTAATTTGATGCAATATCGTTTTTTACTCCTTGTATTATTTGTTTTCAGCATATCTATTTATGCACAAAAAAAAAGTAGTTAACGGAATTGAAATAGAAATTCTAAAGGCAAAAGAACCTTCCGAATTTTCTACTCTAATGTTGAGAGGCATAAAATTTGACCAATCGCAGTATAAGTACATTATGGTCAAGTGTAAAGTCAAGTCAATAGAAGAAAATCATGCCCGAATAAGTGCTTTTGCATTACTAGATACTGTTAACAAAATAAGATATCGTCTCGGAGATTATTTAGGTTATGCAGCTATTGTAGGAAATCCTGAAAGAAATTATTTTAGAAAAACGAAATCTGAAAATAAAGATTACAGCAGCAATTTGCCTCAATACAAAAGCACTGAAATAGATCAATTTGACAAATTTAATATAGCAGGTTATACTAACTCTGAAATTGCAGTTGAGTTTGGAACTAAAAAAAAATCCTGATTCCAGTATTGTATATTTTGGACAAACTGCTTATAAAAACTTTAAAGCTGAGTTATTTTTTATTATTCCGCTAACATTAAAAGTTTCTACATTTAATCTATATTACAGAGATGTTAATGTAGGCACAGTCAAAATAGAATAAGGGACATAATCCAAAAAAAACCGAGCAATCACGCAAGGAATTTAAGAAAAATACCAAATATTTTACCAGAAAAAGCTATCTTTATCGAGATAGCTTTTTTTTATTAAATCCAGAGGCAAATCCAGATTACACTCCTTTTATATTAATTGGAGCTAATGAATTTCATTTGAAACAAAAAGCTGGATCAACTCTTTAAAAAAAATACCACCTTTTTATATGATTGCACTAAATGCCGCTGCAGAAACTACACACCATTTACAACCTTTAATTAGTGATTTAGGATTAATCCTGATGACTGCCGGAATTGCCGTTCTATTATTTAGAAAAATGAAACAGCCTTTGGTTTTAGGCTACCTGATTGCAGGATTTCTAGCTGGAAACCATTTTGATTTCTTCCCTTCTATAACCGACATGAAAAGTGTTGAAGTTTGGGCAGAAATTGGGGTTATATTTTTGCTTTTCAGTTTAGGACTCGAATTCAGCTTTAAGAAACTAATGAAGGTTGGAGGGACTTCGTCTGTCACCGCCATAACCCAGATTCTATTTATGACCGTAATTGGTTATTGTGTCGGGCAATGGATGGGCTGGGGAAAAATGGACAGTATTTTCCTGGGAGCTACACTTTCTATTTCTTCGACAACTATTATCATTAGAGCTTTTGATGAGCTGGGTGTAAAAGGAAAAAAGTTCGTCGGGATTGTTTTCGGCGCTCTAATTGTAGAAGATATTGTTGCCATCTTAATGCTGGTTTTATTGTCAACAATTGCCGTAAGCGATCAGGTTTCGGGCGCAGCACTACTTCAATCTGTTTTAAAACTAATTTTCTTTTTAATTATCTGGTTCTTAGGAGGAATTTTTATTATTCCAACTATTTTTAAAAAAGCAAAACATCTCTTAACCGACGAAATGCTCCTGATTATATCATTGGCATTATGTTTAATGATGGTTATTTTTGCCTCAAATGTAGGTTTCTCTCCAGCTTTAGGTGCTTTTATCATGGGATCTATTATTGCTGAAACTACGATGGCAGAAAAAATCGAACACTTAATTCAGCCTGTAAAAGATTTTTTTGGCGCTGTTTTCTTTGTATCGGTGGGAATGTTAATCAATCCGGTTACTTTGGTAAATTACGCACTTCCAGTAGCTATAATTACTTTATTGACCATATTTGGAAAAGCATTTAGTTCTTCTATTGGAGCTTTAATTTCTGGTCAGCCATTAAAACAATCTGTTCAAACCGGAATGAGTTTAGCTCAAATTGGTGAGTTCTCATTCATTATTGCAACTCTCGGAATGTCTCTAAAAGTTACAAGTGATTTCCTATATCCAATTATCGTAGCTGTATCTGCAATTACCACATTTACGACACCATTCTTAATTAAATATTCGGAAAGATTTGCGTTGGTATTGGAATCTAAAATGCCAAAAAGATGGGTAAAAAACATTAACCGATATAGTGTAAATGCGCAAGCAATTAAATCTGTCAGCACTTGGCAGATTGTACTTCGCTCTTCTATTACACAAATTATACTTCACACAATCATTATTACCGCTATTATATTACTATCGTCTAAATTTGTAGCGCCTTTGGTTGCCGATACACGATTTGGAAATACTTTGGCTGCTTTATTAACTTTGGTTGTAATTGCGCCTTTTTTATGGGCTCTTTCACTTCGTAGAGTTAAAGTAGACGAAGTTGAAGCGTTATGGGAAGAACGTAAATATCGTGGAGCGCTTTTAATGCTGATTCTGATTAGAATGAGCCTTGGATTATTCTTTGTCGGATTCTTACTGAATATTTTCTTCTCTCCTTTGGTTGCATTTGTAGCCTTAATTATAGCAATTGGTGCTTATCAAATTTTCCCTAAAAAACTAAACGAGCAGTATCATAAAATCGAAAATCACTTTTTGAAAAACCTCAACGATCGTGAAAACAAAAAGATTGATAGACGATATGCCAATTTAATGCCATGGGATGGGCACATGTCATTCTTCGAAATTAAAAAAGAATCCAATTTGGTTGGACAAACTTTACAGGAATTGAAGATTCGGGAACAATTAGGAATCAATATCGCTTACATTAAACGAGGAGAAGTAACCATTCCGATTCCTACCAAAACAGAACGTTTATTTCCCGGCGATGAAATTTGCGTAATTGGAACTGACGCGCAAATTGCAGAATTCACAAAATTCTTAACTCAAAACGAAACTGAACCACCTACTAAAGTAGAAGAAACCGATATTGTTTTACGCCAGCTAGAGGTTTCTCAAGACGAATTCATTCAAAAAAGTATTGGACAATTTAGAGCTAAAACAGACGGAATGGTAGTAGGAATTGAACGAAATGGAAACCGTATTCTAAATCCAGAATCTAGTTTAATCTTAGAGAAAAACGACATACTATGGGTTGTGGGAGACAAGAAAAAAATGAATGCTTTGTTGGCGGCTAAGTAAGATTCTGAGATTCTAAGGTGCTAAGGTTCTAAGCTTTTATATATAAAGCGTTGAAATTTTCATAAATTGAAAGCCTCAACGCTTTTTAATTTTCTTTGCTTTTCATAAAAACAAAAATGCTAAAATTCTAAGAAAAACTTAGAACCTTAGCACCTTAATATCTTAGAACCTCAAAAAAACTATTTATTCGGCTGCGGTGTCAAACGCAAATAAGGTTTAATTGGTGTATGTCCTTTTGGGAATTTTGCTGGAATATCACTGTCTGGAATTGCTGGTGCAATTACTACGTCTTCTCCATCTTTCCAGTTTGCCGGAGTAGCAACACTGTAATTTGCAGTTAATTGCAAACTGTCAATTACACGAAGCAACTCATCAAAATTTCTTCCTGTAGAAGCTGGATAAGTCAGCGTTAATTTGATTTTTTTATCTGGTCCGATAACAAAAACAGAACGCACAGTAAATTTATCACTAGCATTTGGATGAAGCATATCGTATAAATTAGCTACTTTTTTATCCTCATCAGCAATGATAGGAAAATTTACTTCTGTATTTTGAGTTTCGTTGATATCTTTAATCCACTCTTTGTGCGAATCTAAACCGTCTACACTCAAAGCAATAACCTTAGTATTTCTTTTTTTGAATTCTGGCACATAGTTCGCCACAGTTCCTAATTCAGTAGTACAAACCGGCGTAAAATCTGCTGGATGCGAAAATAAAACACCCCACGAATCTCCTAGCCATTCGTGAAAATTAATTGGTCCCTGTGTGGTTTCTGCGTGAAAGTCAGGAGCTATATCGCCTAATCTTAATGTTGACATAATTTCATTTTTTTAGTTCATCTAAAATTAACCAAAAAAAGGATATAGAAAACATTGATTTTCTTAAAAAAAGTTAAAATTCTACTTTGTCGATATAATTACTATTTTGAACTAAATAAAACTTAGAACAAAATACCAGAAAGCAAGCGTTACAAAGGAAATCGGAATTCCGAAACCGATCATCATACTGCTTAATTTAGGTTTTAATCCGTAAGTTGAAGCAAGGATTGCACCTGTTATCATTGGCGCCATAGCAGTTTCCATTATAGTAATTTTTATAACTTCAGAATGCTGGTTAAAAATAAATACGTATAGTACAAAAATTATAAAAGGAATCAAAAGGAGTTTAAAGAAAAGTCCAAGACGTAAAAATTTCCAATGCTGGCTTTTTCGATCGAAAGTCAATTGCAAGCCAACAGAAAGTAATGCTAAAGGTGTTACCAAACTTCCAATTTTCAGTAATATAGATTGAAAATTTTCATTTAAATTATAATCAAAAACATTCATGAAACAAGCCAATACAAACATTAGAAAGGGCGGAAATAGAATAATCTTTTTAAAAATCCCAAATGCATTTGGACTTCCTTTAGAATAAAAGGCCGCAGTAAAAACGCCAAGAGTAGAAACCACAACAAAAGTTCCTGGTTGATCTACTAAAACTGCAGTTTCTAAACCTTTCTTTCCAAACAAAGCTTCAATAATCGGATAACCTAGAAAAGAGCTGTTGCTCAAACCAGCTGTCAAAATCAGACAGCCAATCAATTTATTCGACCAGCCATTTCTTCTTCCCAAAAAATGAAAAAAGATAAAAGCCAGAATATAAGTAATCCACCCTGCTCCTATTGGAAATAGCAATTCGCTGCTCCATTTTATTTTCGGAATATGATATAAAGTAATCGCTGGAAGACAGAAATAAATAACAATTTTATTGAGCGTTTTGTAAATATGAGTCGGAAATTGTTTTACATGCTGTAAAACCAAACCCAGCGAAAGAAAGAAAAATATTAGTATAAAGTTGTTCATATAGTAAGATCAAGACAAAAATAAGTATTTCAAATTTAGTGATTAGCGAAAAGTAAATAGTAATTCGCTTTTTGAATAAATCATAACTACTGATTTTCTTTTGTTAAACATATAACATTTCAATAAAAAACAATCGCTTCTTACTGAATACCAATCACTTTTAATCAATCACTCATCACACATTTCAAAAAAAATAGTTAAATTAGTACTTTGTGTTACAAAAAGACGTAAATTTGTAACATATTTTATTACAGTATGATTTCAGGTAAATTTGCCATAACGATTCACATTCTTACTTTGCTCCATAAATTCCCAAATGATTATTTGTCATCGGAGTTTATTGCGGGAAGTATTAATCTAAATCCTGTTTTGGTTCGAAAAGAAATTGCCAATCTAAAAGCACATCATGTTGTAGAAAGTAAAGAAGGAAAAAATGGCGGGACAAAATTGGCGGTTAATCCTGTTGAACTGACTTTAAAACAAATATTCGAAATGACTTTTGAAACCATTGGTTTAGGTTTCGCAAAGAATCAGCCAAATCCTGATTGTCCTGTTGGAAAAAACATCAATCAGAATCTGGAAGCTTTGTATAAAGAAATGAATGATAAAGTAAGTGCTCAGCTTGAGAACATCTCTCTGGAGGATTTTTCGAATCAATTTTAAAAACTATTTTTTTACCCAAAACTGTAACATTTTTTATTACTAAATAAATTTATATACTATGAAAATCGCACTTATTGGAGCTACAGGATTTGTTGGCTCAGCAATTTTAAACGAATTAGCAGATAGAAAACATGAAATCACTGCTATTGCAAGAACTCCAAAAGACACAGCAAACGCTAAATGGGTTGCCGCAGATATTTTTAATGTAGATGCCTTGGCAGAAATTTTAAAAGGTCACGATGCTGTGGTTAACGCTTATAACCCAGGATGGACAAACCCAAATATTTACGATGACTTTTTAGCAGGTTCTAAAGCAATTCAGGAAGCGGTTAAAAAAACGGGAGTTAAACGTTTTATTACAATTGGTGGAGCTGGAAGTTTATATGTAGCTCCAGATTTACAAGCGGTAGATACTCCAGATTTTCCAAAAGAGATCTTCCCTGGCGCAAATGCTGCGAGACATTATTTAAACATTATTAAAGAAGAAAAAGATTTAGATTGGGCATTCTTTAGTCCTGCTTTCGAAATGCATGCTGGAACTAAAACAGGAAGAACTGGAAAATACCGTTTAGGCTTAGAAAATCCTGTTTTCAATGACGAGCAAAGAAGCATTTTATCTGTAGAAGATTTAGCAGTTGTTATTGCTGATGAAGTAGAAACTCCAAAACATCACCAAGTACGCTTTACAGCTGGATATTAAAAAATATAGTAAGTCGCTAAGACAGTTAGAATCTAAGTTTTTTGCCACGAATTACGCAAATTTTCACAAATCATTTTTCTATTAATATTGAAGGAAAAATTAGTGAAAATTTGCGTAATTCGTGGCAAACCTTTTTTACTCCTTTGAGAATAACAAATTAGTGGAAATTCGTGTAATTCGTGGCAAACTAACTTTTTGAAACTGTCTTTGTTTTCTGTACTTTTACAGTTCTAAAAAGTGCGTTTTGTCAAATTCTAATAAACAAACTGGTAGCATCTCTGAAAAAGCTGGAATTTCACCTCCCGAAATCACCAATATTTCGGCTATCAATCAAATTAAAAGCAAACGCAAACAACAACCTACTTCTCAAGAATTAATTAATGGAATTTTAGAAGGAAATAGAACTTCTTTAAGTCGTGCCATTACTTTAATTGAAAGCACCAATCCTGACCATTTTGATAAAGCTGACGAAGTCATTCAAGGCTGTTTAGCTTATGCCAATAAATCAGTTCGAATTGGAATTACAGGTGTTCCTGGAGTTGGAAAAAGCACTTTTATTGAAGCTTTTGGAAAACATCTCACACAATTAGGAAAAAAAGTAGCTGTTTTGGCAGTCGATCCAAGCAGTTCGCTTTCGCACGGAAGTATTTTGGGAGATAAAACCCGAATGGAAGAATTGGTAAAAGACGAAAATGCTTTTATTCGCCCTAGTGCTTCTGGGGAAACTCTGGGAGGTGTGGCGCGAAAAACCCGCGAAACCATTATTCTTTGTGAAGCCGCAGGTTTTGATACTATTATTATCGAAACAGTTGGTGTTGGCCAAAGCGAAACTGCAGTTCACAGTATGGTCGATTTCTTTTTGCTTTTGAAAATTTCTGGCGCAGGCGATGAACTTCAAGGCATTAAACGCGGTATTATGGAAATGGCAGATGCAATTGTCATTAATAAAGCGGACGGAGATAATATAAAAAAAGCTAATCAGGCGAAATTGGAATTTAATCGTGCTTTGCATTTATTTCCTCCCAAAAAATCAAATTGGCAGCCGAAAGTAACCACTTGCAGTTCACTGACAAAAGACGGAATTTCCGAAGTTTGGAGTACAATTTCTAATTATTTAGAATTGACAAAAGAATCAGGATTTTTTCAAGAAAAAAGAAACGAACAAAACCACTTCTGGATGATGGAAACCATCAACGAACAATTGAAACAGAATTTCTATAACCAGCCTGATATCATTTCGCTTTTAGAAGAAAGCAAAAATGCAGTGCAAAACAATGAGATTTCATCTTTTGCAGCTGCTTCTGAGTTGTTAAAATTATATTTTAAAAAAAGGTTCTAAGATACTAAGCTTCTAAGTTACTAAGGTTTCCTGTCTGTTCGAGTGGAGTCAAGAACTATATAGCATTTCAACTTCGCTCAATGTGACAAAACTTAGAAGCTTAGCAACTTAGTACCTTAGCATCTTTATTTTTTAGGTCTAAGCTTATATTTACTTTCTTTATATAAATTTCCTGCTGTAATTACATGCGCCAAAGCATCTTTTGCTAATTCTTCATTTAATTTAACTGGAACTAAAGTTGTATCATTTTTGATTTCAAACTGTAATGGTTTCAAATTTGGCTGCATGATCACAACCTGATTTTCAACTCTAAATGCATTGATATCATTAAACTGCATAATAGATCTTCCTTGCACTTTCGGATCCAATTTACTTAGGTTTCTACCTACCATTGGAGTTTCAAATGGAAGTCCTAAAAAACTTAACAATGTTGGTGGAATATCAATCTGACTTGCCAATCTATCATAAACAGCTCCTTTTGGAACTCCTGGTCCCATAATAAATGCTGGGATATGGAATTTGTTTATTGGCACTAAATTTTTTCCGTAAGTTCTTGTGTTATGGTCAGCAATTACAATGAAAATCGTGTTTTTAAAGTACGGTTCTTTCTTTGCCATTTCAAAGAATTTCCCAATAGAGAAATCGGCATACTTCATCGCATTGTTTACCGTATTAGGCTTTTTATCGTAAGGCTTAATTCTTCCGGCTGGATATTCAAATGGCTCGTGATTTGAAGTCGAGAACATTAAAGAGAAAAATGGTTTATCTCCTTTTGATTTGAAATACTGATTGGCTTTGGTTACCAAATCTTCATCAGAATAACCCCAAGTTCCTTTGAAAGCATATTTATTTCCATCTGACTCAAAATCAGTTTGGTCTACGATGTCTGTGAAACCATTTCCGTTAAAAAAAGAAGCCATATTGTCAAAATTGGCCATTCCACCATAAATGAAGCTTGTGTCGTAACCTTTTTGCTTTAATGCGTCTGCCAATGTAAAAAATCCTTGCTGTGAGTTTCCAAGCTTCACTACACTTTCTGATGGCGAAGGTAAAAATCCAGTTACAACTGCTTCAATTCCGCGAACACTTCTGGTTCCTGTGCAATACAAATTGGTGAACAATAATCCTTCTTTAGATAATTTATCAAATTCAGGTGTTAAAGGCTTTCCTCCCAAAATTCCAACATATTCTGCACCTAAACTTTCCTGTAAAAATATCACCAAGTTATAGGGCTTTTTCATAACAGAATCTGGCTGCTGTACATGCAAAAACGGAATGTCTTTATCGCTAAAATCGTTTGGTCCTGCTATCATGTATTTCTTTACACGAGCAATAGCTTCGGCTTCATCCATTTTACCATACATTTTAGTATTTCCTTCATTTTTGATTGAATATGCGGCAAAAGCAACTGTATAAAATGAATTTAATCCCAAAGTATTTGTAAGCTGATCTGTTGAGAAAACAGCATTACTAGCATTAATAGGACGTTTTGAAGTAAGACTTGAACGTGCTCCGAAAAACAATAAAAAAGCCACTAATGGAAATACCATTAATTTGAATTTATATTCTGCACTGGTTGTATAAAATAATTGTTTTCCTTTTTTGAAAGCAAAATAAATTACAACGCCAAGAATTAGAAAAGTCACAATGATTGAAGTCAGATAACTTTTTAAAAGCATTCCAACCACTTCTTTTGGATAAATAAGATAATCTAAGAAAATCTTATTTGGGCGTGTATCATATTGCTTTACAAAATCTGGAGAAGCTAATTCTACAAAAAGAATTAAAAACAGGAATAGAAAACTATAAATTACCAGAAATTTGTTGGTGAATTTTATCCATTTATTTGGCAAAAAAGTAATTAGAACTGCTGGCAAAAATGACAAATAACACAGTAATATTAAATCCATTCGTAATCCGATTGGAAAAATATACCAGAAATCTGGCGTCTGCACTACTCTTTCTTTAAAAAGAAAAAACAAAAAGATTCGGCTTAAAGTGGTAATCAATAATCCGATTAATATAAAACTGAAAATAGGTTTTAAAAAACGTAAATTTTTCATTAAAAATAGTATAAGAACGTAAGATTAGAAAATAGATTACTCTTCGTAACGATTAATTTCTCTGTCGTAAAACTCATTTGCTTTTTCAATTAAACTTTCCATTTCGGCGTTTAATTCAGCTTCGTCAAGATCTTCTGGTTCTTCTAAAAACTCAACCTCATCATCTTTCAAATTGATAATAAATCTTGGGTAATCTAGGTGAATGATAAAAATATCGTCTGGAAAATCGGTATTATCTCCAAGTAAAAATTTAGGTAATTCCATATCTATTATTTTTTTTAATGGTTATTTTTTTTGTCTCAGATTATACAGATTAAAAGAATTTCTCTTGACTTTAAGCTTTACAATCTTCGACTTATTTTTTATTCAAATTTAGTTATTTAGATCTGAATCAATAATTAATCTCTTTGTTAGGTAATGAAAACGAATATACAAACAAATTGCCGCTGCGGTTAAACCTGCCAAAAGTCCGATCCAAACTCCCTGTGCTTTCAATTCGGTGTGTTCTCCTAAATAGTACGAAATAGGAAAACCAATGACCCAATAAGCTACAAAAGTAATATACATTGGTACTTTTACATCCTGCAATCCACGTAATGCTCCGAGAACCACAACCTGAATTCCGTCAGAAATCTGGAAAATTGCAGCAATTAAAAGTAATTTTGAAGCAATTCCTATTACTTCTTCGTTATCTAAAATCTGTCCTGTGTTTTCCATATTCAAGAAAATATAAGGCAGATAATCGTGGAAAATAATAAAGAAAATTGCAAAAATTGTTTCTAAGATTATAGCAAGCAGGAAAATAGAACGCGCTACAACAATTAGCTTTTTATAATCCATCAAACCTCTTTGATTGCTGACACGAACCATCGAAGTTACGCTCAATCCCATGGCAAACATAAAAGTCATTGATGCTAAACTTAATGCAATTTGATTAGCTGCCTGACTTGTTTTTCCAATATTTCCGCAAAGCCAGATTGAAGCGGTAAATAGCACAACTTCGAAAAGCATCTGCATTGCAGAAGGAAATCCGATGCTAATAATCTTTTCTATTGTTGCTTTTTTTATTTCATTAAAACTGAAACCTTTAAAAAAGCGTTTTAAATCGTCTCTTCTTGAAAGCATGATATGCATAAACATGACCAAAAATATTCTCGAAATTACAGTTCCCAAAGCGGCTCCAATAATTCCCATTTTTGGAAAAATCCAGATTCCATAAATCAAAACATAATTAATTCCGACGTGAAGCACATTTGCCATAACCATAGCATACATCGAATATTTGGTTAATGACATTCCGTCAGCAAACTGCTTATAACCCTGGTACATTACCAAAGGAATCAGCGAGAAAGCCACCCATCCTAAATAAGGCTTTGCAAGTACGATAACATCTGCTGGCTGTTTTAGCAATTCCATTATTGGTTTGGCAAACATAATTACCGTAAAAAGAATTAATCCTAAAATAGTGCACAGAAATAAACCATGATGAAAAGCAGAGCGAATTTTAGTATCATTTTTCTCTGCATCACCTTCTGCAACGATTGGAGTTATTGCTGTAGAAAATCCAATTCCTAAAGACATTGCAATAAAAATCATACTGTTACCTAGCGAAACTGCCGCTAGTTCTGTACTTCCTATTTTTCCCACCATTATGTTATCGACAATACCAATTAAAGTATGTCCGACCATTCCTAAAATAACAGGATAAGCCAGTCTTAAATTATACGAAAACTCTTTGGTGTACTGCTTTAAATTCACTTGTATTCTTTTTTAGTCGGCAAAGATAGTCAGAAGCTTGGAATTCTATCCAATTAATAAAAATATATGCCAATTTTAAGACAAAAATAAGCTCACCTCAATATTATGTAACGAAACCTGAAAATTGTATAACAAACTCCAAACGCCTCCAATATAATTTTACATTATAGAAATTTCAAAAATATAAGCCATGAAAAAATTACAGATGTTATGCCTAGCTGCTTTCACATTTTTATTTGCCAACACCACATTTGCTCAAGAGACAGAAGCAACAAATTACGACCAAGGTTTTAGATTAGGTTTTGGTTTAAATGGAGGATTGCCAACCGACAATGATTACGACTGGTCTCTTGGGGGAGATGTTCGTTTACAGTATGATCTTTCCAAAAAAACATCTTTGACCCTAACAACAGGATTTACGAATCTATTTATGGGAAAAGACGATCTTGGAAATAACGTAAAAGATCTTGGATTTATTCCAGCCAAAGCAGGTTTTAAAGCTTTTGTTTTAAAAGATCAATTTTATGTATTAGGTGAAGTTGGTGCCGGTTTTGCTGTAACAAACGGTTATGACAAAACAACTTTTTTATGGGCTCCAGGAATTGGGTATGCTAACAAATTTATCGACTTAAGTGTTCGTTATGAAGATTATCATGATTTTAGAACCAATCAGGTAGCATTGCGTGTTGCTTATGGTTTTAAACTATAAAAAATAGGTTTAATTTATTATTTTGTTTTTGGTAAAAACCCGATAGTCTCCAAGTCTGTCGGGTTTTTTATTTTTGACCAATGGAATATAAAATAACCCCGACAGTTTTTTAAAACTTATCGGGGTCAAAAAATTATCTAATTGACCAATTATCTCAATTATCCAATTACTTCTCTCCTAATTCTTTCTTATACAATTCAATATTTATTGCTGTTTTCTCGTCCAGCTCTGGTTCTTTAATATCCGTATGTTTTTTCATTTCTTCCCAGATAATTTTGGCTACAATATAACGTGACATTTCTTTGTCATCGGCAGGAATAATATACCATGGCGCATGAGGTGTAGAAGTTTTATTGATAGCTTCTTCATAATACTTCATATATTCGTCCCAATAGCCACGTTCTTTCAAATCACCTGGCGAAAATTTCCAATTGTGTTTTTCTTCTTCCAAACGGCGCAACAAACGCTGACGCTGTTCTTCTTTGCTCAAGTGAAGATAGAATTTCATTACTATTGTTCCGTTTTGGCAAATATGTTTTTCAAAATTGTTAATCTGTTCGATTCTGTTTTTCCAAAATTCAGGTGTAATATCATCGACAGAATTAATGTCTGGAAGATTTTCAGCCAGAACATATTCAGGATGCACGCGTGTAACCAAAACATTTTCGTAATGTGTTCTATTAAAAATGGCAAACTTTCCTTTCTCTGGCAAAGCGATATAATGGCGCCATAAATAATCATGCTCCAGCTCTGTAGAAGTTGGTGTTTTGAAACTATGCACTACTACCCCACGCGGATTAAATTCTTTAAAAACTTCTCGAATCAAACTGTCTTTTCCCGAAGTATCCATTCCTTGAAGACAAATCAAAACGCTGTATTTATTGTGCGCATACATTACGTCTTGCAAATCGCTCAATTTGGCTTGAACCTTATCTAGTTTTTCTTCTTTTTCATCGTCATCGGCTTTGATATTCAAAACAGTCGGAATTTCTTTGAGCTTTATTTTATCTACAACTTTAAAATCTTTCGGGTCTATTGATTTCATATCTTTTTCATTTTTTGTCTTATAAATATAGTAATTTTACGAATTCCGATAGCTATCGGAACAGCTATTCATTGCAATAAAAAACAACATTTAATGGAAAAATTCACATTAGAAATATTATTTCAAATTATCGGAATCGGTTCGGCATCGGGATTATTTTACAATAATGACGCACTTTATGTAATTGGCGACAACAGCGGATTCTTATACGAATACAATATGCAGAATCAGCAATTGAATCAGCATGCTTTAGTTGATAATCCTACACAAAATATTCCGAAAAACTTAAAACCCGATTTTGAATCGCTTACACATCATAATGATACGCTTTATGTTTTTGGTTCTGGTTCTACCGAAAACCGAAACAAAATGATTGAGTTTGATATGAAATCAAAAACCGTTTTACAAAAGAACAATTTAGTCGATTTGTATGCCGTAATGCAGAATTTCGGGGAAATAAAACCAGAAGATTTTAATCTGGAAGGCGCTATTTTCGACGGAGAAAACTGGTATTTATTCAATCGAGGAAATGGCATTTCTAACAAAAACACGATTTTTACCATTCACGCTAAAAATCTTGGAGAAGAATTTGCCTTGATTTCTGTCAATTACAAATTGCCAAAAATAAAAGGCGTTCGTTCCAGTTTTACCGATGCTATTTTAGTTGATGATAAAATCTATTTCCTTTCAACTGCCGAAGATACCAAATCGACTTATGACGATGGCGTAATTTTAGGAAGTTTCATTGGAAGAATCGATGTTAAAACGATGAAAATAGATTTCACTCAAAAAATTACGGCAACCAATAAATTTGAAGGTTTAACTTTTTATAAAAAAGAAAACAATAAAATCGAATTTTTGCTTTGCGAGGATAATGATACGGATCTTTTAGAAACGAAGATTTATAAACTGACCTTGCCGATTAAATAAACTTTGTGACTCTCCGTGTAGCTTTGTGAATCTTTGCGAAAGAATTATTACACAGAGATTCTCAAAGGTTTTTCGCAGAGAAACACAAAGTATTTTAATTACGTTTCAACAATAAAACCTTTGCAACTCTGAATCTTTGCAACTCTGAACCTTAAAAATTTTTTTTTTCACCCCTTCCCAACCTTTTTATCTTTTTAACTCTCTATGTAAGAAAGACAACAATTGTGATAAACGAAACTCAAATAGCAAATTGTAAAAAAATGCATCGCGATGCCCAGCGTCAGGTGTACGAATACATGGCGCCAAAGTTGTACCGCCTTTGCAAAAGATATTTAAAAAAGGAGGAAGAGATAGAAGAAGCTTTGGCAGATTCTTTCTTTACTATTTTTACCAAACTTGATCAGTTAAAAGAAGCGTATGCTTTTGAAGCTTGGGCTAGAAGAATAACTGTAAATCATTGTCTGGCCACCATCAGAAAAGCAACCAACTTTAATATGTATCTCGACGACGTAAAGCTGATTTCTCAGCCTTCTGTTGACGAACTAAATACTTTAGAAGAAGAAGATTTACTTAATTTATTAAACCACATTCCAGACGGCTGCAAAACAGTGTTTAACCTTTTTGTTATTGAAGGTTTCTCCCATAAAGAAATAGCCGAAATGCTGAAGATTTCTGAAGGCACCTCAAAATCACAATTGAACGCCGCTAAGACCAAACTGAAAGAACTGGTTAATAAACTGTATTATCAAAAAGCAAAATAGTCATGGACAATCAAGATAAATTATTCGATAAAATAAAAGAAGCTTCGCAAAAAGCCGAGTTTCAAGACTTTCCAGGAATGGAAAAAGTCTGGTCGCGCGTAGAAGAAAAACTGGACAAAAAAGAAGATAAAAAAACAATTGCATTATGGAAAAAAATAGCGGTTGCGGCTTCTCTTCTATTATTACTTTCTTTAGGTTTTCAATTTTTACATTCTGATAAAGAAGCAGTGAAAGAAGCACCAAAAGTAGTTTTGGAAGAAAAAGAAATAGAACAAACTCAAAAACCTGTTTTAATTCAAAAATATGCAACTCCATCTTCAGATTCTGGGATAGTTTCAAACGAAGAAGCGGTTAAAATTTTAGAAAATCAAACTAAAAACAAGCAACGAGTTGCTGTTCAAGAAATAGCAGTTCCACATGCAGAAGCTTTTCATTCTGCTTCGACATCAAAAATTGCGGAAGAAACAACGATGCCTGCTCCAATATTATTAAATGAAACTTTTGATGAAGAAGATAATGTTTCTTCAAAAAAAGAAGCAACTCCAGATATGGGCTATTCAGGTTATTCCCAAAGAGAGTCTGCAAGAGTTGCTTACTCTGCGGCGCCAGCACAAAAAGCAAAAAAAAGCAGTCCTCTTGTAGTTTTAAACGGAAATGCATTGGCACACAGTAATGATACCAAAAAAGACAAAATGATTCAGAATGAGCTTCCGAATCTACAGCCAGAAAATTTAGATTCGCTTGTAGTTCTTGACGAACCTTTGTATATCATTGACGGAATTTACTATTCAGAAAATGATTTATTTGGTAAAAATCCAACAAGTCCGTATGCGCCTTTAGACAAACAAGACATTAAAACCATAACAATTTTACAAGACCTTGAAGCGACCGAAAAATATGGCGAAAAAGGTAAAAAAGGAGTTGTTATAATTACTACTAAAAACGGAAAACCAGCTCCGAAAAAATAATCAGGTCACAACAGAACTTTGTCAAAGTTTGAAACTTTGACAAAGTTAAATTTCAACATTAATTCTTAAAACTTATTATCATGAAAAGTCTAAAACTTATTTCATCAGCCATTGCTATGCTTATATGTTTCGTAAGTATGGCACAAGAAAGGACGATTTCTGGAATCGTTTCAGACGAAAATAAACAACCGCTTCCAGGTGTAACTATTTTCAATCAGAGCACAAAAGCTAGTGTTTATACAAATTTTAATGGACAATACAGCATTCAAGCAAAAATAGGCGATATGCTGGTTTTCAGCTTTATTGGATACAAAAACCAAAGCCAAAAAGTTCAAAATTCAAATATTATCAATATCAAACTTCTACCAGATAATCAGACCTTAAATGAAGTTGTAGTTGTTGGTTATGGAACTTCTGACTCTGAATATGAAGACCGAAATTATGCTCGTGTCGAAAAAAGAAGAGAAAAAAAAGATGCCGACAAAGCACTTAAAGGAAAACTTGTAGCAGTTCAAGTTGCGAGCAATGCTCTTTATATGCCAAGCCCAACTGTTTCTATACGTGCAAATGAATCTGTTTCTCCAAAAAATGAACCTATGTATATTATTGACGGAGTTCCTGCAAAAGCAAATCAAATGGCAAAAATTAATCCGAATGATATTGATAATGTTTCGGTTTTAAAAGATCAAGCAGCAACTTCAATTTATGGAAATAAAGCGTCAAATGGCGTTGTAGTAATTTCAACCAAAAATGAAATCTACAAAAACCTAACAGAAAAAGAATTGGACAAAAGATTAAATATCATTCCAATTCCAACTGAACCAACTCAGGAAGATTATGACACTTTTGTAGAAAATGCTTTCGAAAGTCCAAAAACAGCGCCACTTTCTACCTTTTCTATAGATGTTGACAATGCTTCGTATACGAATATCAGACGTTTTTTAAACAACGGACAACAAGTTCCAAAAGATGCAGTTCGTGTAGAAGAAATGGTGAATTTCTTTAAATATACTTATCCACAGCCAAAAAATGAACATCCGTTTTCTATCAACACAGAAGTGAGCGATTCGCCTTGGAATAAAAACAATAAAATCTTAAAAATTGGTTTACAAGGAAAAAATATTCCAACCAATGATTTACCTGCTTCAAACCTTGTTTTCTTGATCGATGTTTCGGGTTCAATGAGCGACATGAACAAATTGCCTTTATTGAAACAATCTTTAAAAATATTGGTGAACGAATTACGCGCGAAAGACAAAGTTGCCATTGTAGTTTATGCGGGCGCTGCAGGAATGGTTTTACCGCCAACTTCTGGAGATGAGAAAAAAACGATTATCGACGCTTTGGATAAATTACAATCTGGAGGAAGTACAGCTGGAGGAGCAGGAATTGAACTGGCGTATAAAACGGCAACTGAAAATTTCATTAAAGGTGGAAACAATCGTGTAATTCTAGCTACAGACGGAGATTTTAACGTTGGAAGTTCTTCTAATTCTGATATGGAGAAACTAATCGAAGAAAAAAGAAAAACAGGCGTTTTCTTAACTTGTTTGGGTTACGGAATGGGAAATTATAAAGATAGTAAAATGGAAATCTTGGCCGATAAAGGAAACGGGAACTATGCTTATATCGACAACATTCAGGAAGCAAATCGTTTTTTAGGAAAAGAGTTTAAGGGTTCGATGTTTGCTATCGCGAAAGATGTGAAGATTCAGATTGAATTCAATCCAAAACAAGTTCAAGCGTATCGTTTAATTGGTTATGAAAACAGAAAACTGCGTCCAGAAGATTTTAAAAATGATGCAATTGATGCTGGCGAATTAGGAAGCAATCATACCGTAACAGCGTTGTATGAAATTATTCCTGCGGGTGTAAAAAGCGATTATTTAGCAGAACAGCCAGATCCTTTAAAATACACTAAAACCGAAACAAATTCTACAAATTACAGCAATGAATTGGCGACAATCAAATTTCGCTATAAAAAACCTGATGGAGAAAAAAGCATCGAAATGGTTCAGGTAATAGAAAATAAATCGGTGGCTTTGGATAAAGCGAGTGACGATATGAAATTTAGTTCTGCCGTAGCTTGGTTTGGCTTGAAATTGAGAGATTCAAAATTAATTGCCAATAAATCTACTGAAGAAATTGTAAAACTGGCTAAACAAGGAAATTCAAACGACGGCGAAGGCTACAAAGCTGAGTTTATTCGTTTAGTTGAAACTTCCAAACAGTATAATTAATAAATATTGTATTACATTTGCGGCTTTATTTTTAAAACTTTTTTACACACGTATGAATCCTATTTTAAGCCAAAATCTATTTTTAGTAAAAGAACATATTGGAATGTTCAAAGCTGCAAACAATTACGATATCTATCATCCAGAAAATAATCAAATCATCATGAACTGCCGAGAAAACAATCTTGGTTTCTTTACAAAAGTATTTCGTTTTACAGATTACAAAAGAGCAACTCCATTTAATGTTGAAATTACAACTGCTTCTGGCGACAAATTAATTACCGTAAGAAGAGGTGTTGCCATCTTTAGATCGACTGTTGAAGTTTTGGACGAAAAAGATCGTTTGATTGGAACTTTCAAACAAAAATTCTTCTCAATTGGAGGAAAGTTTGACATTTTGGACAAAAACGAAAAACCAGTCGCAACGCTTCAAGGAAAATGGACCGGTTGGGATTTTAAATTCTCTCATGAAAACAAACAATTGGCTCAAGTAAGTAAAAAATGGGCAGGATTAGGAAAAGAGTTTTTTACAAGTGCCGATAATTATGTTCTTCAGATTGAAGATACAATTGCTGCTGATAGTCCGTTGAGACAGTTAATTTTAGGAGCCGTAATGTGTATTGACATGGTTCTGAAAGAATAGCAAAAAGTTGTTAAACTTAGATTAAGAATACCTTTTAAAGCATCATTTTAGTTTTCAAAACCTTATTTTTGTAAGACTTAAAATGATGCTTTCTGCATTTCTAAAAACACAATCATGACCGACTTAAAAAATAAAAACGCCTTTATTACAGGCGCAGGAAAAGGAATAGGAAAAGCTGTGGCAATTGCTTTGGCAAAGGAAGGTGTAAACCTGATTTTGGTTTCAAGAACTCAAAACGATGTTGATGAGCTGGCTGCAGAAACTGCTAAACTTGGCGTAAAAACTTTGGCTTTGTCTGCAGATGTTTCTGATATCAATTCTATAAATGCTGCTGCTGAAAAAGCAATCGCAGAATTTAAAAGTATCGACATCTTAATTAATAGCGCCGGAATTGCTTCTTTTGGAAAATTCTTAGAATTGGAACCAGAAGCTTGGGAAAGAATTATTCAAGTAAATTTAATGGGAACATATTACACAACCCGTGCGATAATTCCAAACATGATCGAAAGACAAACTGGCGATATCATTAATATTTCATCTACTGCTGGATTAAACGGAAACGCTCTAACAAGTGCTTACAGCGCTTCAAAATTTGCCGTTTTAGGTTTAACAGATTCTTTGATGCAAGAAATGAGAAAACACAACATTCGCGTTACCGCTTTAACTCCAAGCACAGTTGCCACTGACATGGCAAAAGATCTAAATTTAACTGACGGAAACCCGGAAAAAGTAATGCAATCTGAAGATATGGCAGATTTAATTATTGCTCAATTAAAACTAAACCGAAGAGTCTTTATTAAGAATAGCAGTATTTGGTCTACTAATCCTTAAAAATTAAATTCCAAATTTTTGAAATTCCAAATTCCAATCTCAAAGCAATTGGAATTTGGAATTTAAATATTGGAATTTAAAATATTAAAGCCTTCAAAAGAAATCTGACCAACTTTGTCAAAGTTTAAAACTTTGACAAAGTTCTAACCAATCCTAAACTTAAAATTTAAATTTCAACTGCAATTGGAATTTGGAATTTAAGTATTGGATTTTTAAAAAAATACAATGGAACAATATTTAAGACAATTGGTCGAAATAGAATTTCAGGATAAAAAAGAAATTTTCAGCGGATTTTTAATTGATTATTCTGATGATTGGATTTTGCTTCGAAATAATCCAGTAGATTTTGTTTTGGATGGTTTTGTTATTTTGAGAAATAAAAACATTGAAGCTGTAAATAGAGATCATGATCTGGCCTTTACAGAAAAAGTAATTCGTTTGAAAGGCTTAAAAATCAATTCTGATGATATTATCCCAATCAAAGATTTAGCTTCAATTATTGATTATGTTTCAAAAAAATATGGCATTTTTCAAATCGCCAAAAAATCATCTAAATCTGCTTATTTAGGAAAACTAATAAAATTGAATGACGAAGAGTTGACAATTGATTTTCTAGACACAAAAGGTCAGTTTGGAGGAGAATTAGATTTTAATCCCGAAAAAATTCGAGTTATAGAATTTGATACCGATTACATTAATTCTTTGAAATTGGTTATTGGTGATAATTGATTTTATTACCGCAGAGATACACCAAGATTTCGCAGAGATTCGCGAAGAAGTATAATAAAAAAAGCTCTTTTATGAATTAAAAGAGCTTTCTTGTTTTTTTATGTTTGTGCACACACTACAACGCGTCTCTTCGACATCGCAATTTTAAATCAACTTTGTGTATCTTTGCGAAATCTTGGTGTATCTCTGTGAAATAATTAAGCTTCCGCCAGTTTATTCAAAAACTCCAAACGCACACTTCCATCTTCATCAATTTTAGTTAAGTTGATTTCTTGCAAAGTGTTTACCAATTCTGGATTCCAAGGTGTTTTTACTTTTACGTAGTTCTCTGTAAATCCATGAATGTATCCTTCTTTATTTTCACTTTCAAAAAGTACCGTTCTATTTGTTCCTAACTGGCTTTCATAAAAAGCTCGACGCTTTTTAACCGATAAGCCACGAAGCATTTTACTGCGTTTTGCTCTCACATTTGAAGGAACAACTCCTGGCATATCTACCGCTTCAGTATTATCTCTTTCTGAGTATGTAAATACGTGTAAATATGAAATATCCAATTCGTTTAAGAAATGATAAGTTTCCAAAAAGTGTTCATCTGTTTCTCCAGGGAAACCAACAATAACATCAACACCAATACAAGCATGAGGCATTACTTCGCGAATTTTATTGACACGGTCAATATAGACTTCGCGTAAATAACGACGTTTCATTAATTTCAAAATATCATTGCTTCCTGATTGCAATGGAATATGAAAATGCGGAACAAAAGTGCGGCTTTTCGATACGAATTCAATTGTTTCATTTTTCAATAAATTCGGTTCGATTGATGAAATTCTCAAACGTTCGATTCCTTCTACTTTATCTAAAGCTTGTACTAGATCCAGAAAAGTATGTTCGTGTTTTTTGTTTCCGAACTCCCCTTTTCCGTAATCTCCAATATTTACACCTGTTAAAACAATTTCGCGGATATTTTGAGCCGAAATTTCTTTGGCATTTTTCAATACATTTTCTAAAGCATCACTTCTAGAAATTCCACGAGCCAACGGAATAGTACAATATGTACATTTATAATCGCAACCGTCTTGAACTTTTAAAAATGCTCTAGTACGATCTCCAATAGAATAACTTCCTACGTAGAAATCGGCTTCGGCAATTTCACATGAGTGAACTTCACCCATATCGTTTTTACTCAAATCATGAATATAGTCGGTGATTTTGAATTTTTCTGTAGCTCCCAAAACCAAATCAACCCCATCAACCGCGGCTAATTCTTCTGGTTTTAATTGAGCATAACAGCCAACAGCAGCAACAAAAGCTTTATCATTTAGCTTCATTGCTTTCTTAACTACCTGCTTAAATTGCTTATCTGCATTTTCTGTTACAGAGCAAGTATTAATGACATAAATATCTGCTATTTCTTCAAAATCAACGCGGTCAAAACCTTCGTCATTAAAATTTCTGGCAATTGTAGAAGTCTCTGAAAAATTCAGTTTACAACCCAGCGTATAAAAGGCAACTTTCTTTCTATTTTCCATAATCTGTCTTAAATTAATGAAATCGTTGTCAAAAAATTTAAGGCTGCAAATTTACAAACAATATTCATCAAAAGAAAGCAATTAATGGACTTCCAATCAATAATTTGCGCTAACGTTAATTTAGAAACATTAAAAAACTTAATTTTTTTATTTTATTTTTAAAAAAGTAAAAGCCTGCATTTTTTCAGATTTTGGCTTTCAAATAAGAATAAAATGACAAAATAATCGACCAAACGCAAATTTTATCGATTAAATACGTTTTTTTCTGTTTTAAATTCAAAATTTCTTACATTTACCATTGTTATGAATCGAGTTGCCAATAAATTCATATTAAAGAATTTTAGTACCCTTTAATTAATTTAATAATAATTCAGTCATAACAATTTTGAATTTTACTCGTTATGTTGTTGTTTTGTGTTACAAAATGAAATGGGAAAGCCGAAAACCAAAGAGAGTAGGCAACAATTATAATAACAAATACCACTTTATGAAAGCATTTTTACCCACAATCTGCTTGATGTTCTTAACCATTTTTAGTTCGCAAGCGCAAACTAATGCTCCAGCTGCAAATGCAAATCCATTTCCTTCTATTAGCACATTAACATCTTGGGCAAGCTTAAACTCTCAGCAGCAATTTGACGTTGCTATTCGTGCTGTTGGTTTTAAATTTGAAGTAAAAGAACCAGGTGAAGGATCTACAGCTTATACCTACATTCGTAAAGTAACTGTTAACGAAGTAAATTATACCGATAGAATTGTGTACAGAATTACAAATAACAATTCTGCAAGTATTATTTCGTTAGTAACTGCTTCTACTGATTTGGTTAGCTTATACACACCACAATTGGCAAGTTTTAAAAACAACAACTGTAAAACAGAAATGTCTAAAGACAAAAATACAACTTGCAGCTGTTACGAAAGTGCAAATTTTGCAATCGATCTTTGCGACGAGCGTGTAAAATTAACTATGGGTGACGGAAATAAATATTTTGTTTCTGTAGCTAAAAAATAATTATAACTCTGATTTGTTTCCAAATCTTTACTGACTTTTAAGTATGTAAAGATTTGGAATGCATTTCTTAGTTTGAGTTTGGATTTTTAAGTTCGTACCAAACTTCTAATTCTTCTTGATATTCGAAAGAGTTCACAAAATGGAAACCTAGTTTTTCTAAAATCTTTCTAGAATTTTCGTTTCCAGCATCTGCAAAAGCATAAAGCACTTCTACTTTCATTTCATTAAAAGCATGATCAATAAAAGCTTTTCCTGCTTCAGTTGCATAACCTTTTCCCCAATGCTTTTCGATAAAACGATATCCTAGCTCATAAAAGTTTTTGTGATTATTGATTTCATCTATAATAAATTTAATTCCAGACCAGCCAATAAATTCGTTTGTTTCTTTCAAAACAACAGCCCAACGTCCTGTTCCTAGATCTTTGTATTGTTTCTGAACAAATTTGATATATTCAATACTTTCATCAATATGTTTTACGGGTCTGTTGCCAACAAACAAATGCACATTAGGATTAGAATCCAATTCGAACATTCCATCAGCATCAGAAAGTTCTAATTCCCGTAAAAGCAAACGTTCCGTTTCAATTGGTTTTTTCATTTTAGTTTAGTTTAAAATATAACGTGTTATTACCTCAGCAACACCATCATCATTATTTGAAGCTACGATTAAATCGGCTTTATCACGCAATTCTGGTGTCACATTATCAACCCAAACTCCTAAACCAGCATATTCTATCATGGTCAAGTCATTTCCTGCGTTTCCAACTGCGATAATTTCACTTTGATGAATTCCTAGCTTTTCAGCTAAAAGTTTCAAACTCGCCGCTTTATCAATGCCTTGCTGAGCCCCTTCTAAGAAAAATGGTTTAGACATCGAAACACTTAAATGTGGCATTGCCTCCATTAAATCTTTTTCTAAGGTTTTTAAATGAGTTGGATCTTGCAACAAAATACATTTAACTGCCGGTCTGTCTACATAATCTTTAAAGCTTGAAACTTTATGATGCGCCATTCCGGTAATTTCTTTTTCGACTTCTATAAACTCAGAATCTGTTTCGCTAATTATCTCATCATCCAAGTATGTGATAATATGTGCATTATTCTTTACACTATAATCATAAAGGGCATGAATTTGCTCTACAGTCAGCTTTTGTTCAAACAAAACCAAATCGTCTTTGACACGGCTAATTATTGCTCCATTAAACGAAATCATATACGAATCGTTTTTATCCAATTCCAACTCCTTTGCATAAGCTGTCATTGCTGTAGTTGGTCTTCCAGAAGCCAAAACAACATAAACGCCTTTTGCTTGTGCTTCTAATATTACTTTTTTATTTAAATCTGAAATTCTATGATCGTCTGTCAACAAGGTGTCATCCATGTCGAGCACTAACATTTTGTATTGCATTTTTTTTAGTTTGCAGTTTGCTGTCGCAGTTTCCAGTCACAGTTCCACACTGAAAACTGAAAACTGCGACTGAATACTTTTTAAAGGCTCATTCTAAATTCTTCAATAACCGGATTTGCTTTGGCAAAATCGGTTTCTTGTATAAAAACCTCAACAGCCAAATCTGTCTGGCCAAAACCTCCTAAACGAGCCGATTGAATATTATCTTTTTTTACTGTTTCTACTCCAGCTTCTTCTAATCTTTCCTGTAAAGCAATTGCTAATACTTCACTTCCAGAAAATACTTTCATTAATCCCATAGCGTTTTATTTTTTTATTCTATTAATTTCTAAATCAAAAAATCCCGCTTTTCAGTTACTGAGACTGAAAACCGGGACTGAAAACTTTATTGTAAATTATTCTTCTTCAATATCGTCTTCGTCTTCATCAAGCTCTTCTCCGTCTTCGTCCATATCAAACAAATAAGGTTCAACCATGATTTTATCTGCCAAAATTTCGACACGTTCTGTTAAAGTTTCGGCAAAAATCAAACGTTGTGTTTTGGCAATGCTATTTGAGATACGCATAATTTTAGGTTCATGACGTAACTTCAAAATCGGATCTGCATCATCTAGAATAAACATTTTTAGACGATTTACGTTATATCCTGCCGTACTAAACATATCGTTTAATTTGGTCGGTGTTCCAATCAAAACATCAATCCCAGTAGAAACATAATTTTTATCGTAATCCATGTCGCCTTTTTCGTTTACGCCATAAATTTCCAAATTGGTATATTTTCCATATTTCTCAAAAAGTTCAACCATTTCTAAAACCTTTGCTTTGTCTTCAACAATGATTAAAGCGCGAGGAGATTCTTCCGTTTTACCAGCCAATTGCTGAATAACATTTAAAACAATTGCTGTTGTTTTTCCACTTCCTTTTGGAGAAATAATCACACAATCTGCACCGCTTTTTATCGTTGAAAAAGTTTCCAGCTGCAAAGCATTAGCTTCTGTTAAACCATTTTCAATTAAGGCGTCTTGTAATTTCTCGTTTATTTTTTTTAGTTTCATTTTTTTTTGAGCTTTAAGCTTTAAGCTATACGCTGTAAGCAAAAATTATTTAGTTTCTATAAAAGCTTAAAGCCTAAAGCTTATAGCCTAAAGCGCGAAGCATTTATTTGCTTGCGAACATTTTCACATCTGTTTCAGATATTTCGTTTCCACCTAAAATGATTAATCTCTCGACCACATTTCGCAGTTCACGGATATTTCCTGTCCAATCGTATTCCTGTAATAAATTTATAGCTTGCGCAGAAAATGATTTTACCGCATTTCCTTGCTCTGAAGCAATTTTTTCGGCAAAATGCGAAATCAAAGCAGGAATATCGTCACGTCTTTCATTCAATGGCGGAACTTTTATCAAAATTACAGCTAGACGATGATATAAATCTTCACGGAAACGACCTTCGGCAATTTCTGTTTTTAAATCTTTATTGGTTGCAGCAACGACACGAACATCGACTTTTATATCTTTATCGGCACCAACTCTGGTAATCATATTCTCTTGAAGCGCGCGCAAAACTTTGGCTTGCGCCGAAAGACTCATGTCTCCAATTTCATCCAAGAAAATAGTTCCTTTGTCAGCAGCTTCAAATTTCCCGGCACGATCTTTCACTGCCGATGTAAAGGCACCTTTTACGTGTCCGAATAATTCGCTTTCGATCAACTCACTTGGAATCGCCGCGCAATTTACTTCGATTAAAGGAAAACCAGCACGCTCACTTTTTTCATGTAGTTGATGCGCTACTAATTCTTTTCCCGTTCCGTTTGGTCCAGTAATCAAAACTCTGGCTTCCGTTGGAGCCACTTTATCGATCATTACTTTGATATGATTGATTGATTCGCTATCACCAATCATTTCGTAATTTTTACTGACTTTTTTCTTTAGGATTTTATTTTCAACTACTAATTGTTTTTTATCTAAAGCATTACGAACTGTATTTAGCAAACGATTCAAATCTGGCGGTTTCGAAATGTAATCAAAAGCCCCCAAACGCATAGTCTGAATTGCAGTTTCCATGTCGCCATGCCCCGAAATCATTACCATCGGGATTTCTGGTTTTATTTTTTTTACTTCTTCTAAAACCTCAACACCGTCCATTTTTGGCATTTTGATATCACACAAAACCAAATCGTAATCGTTGTTTTTTATTTTTTCAAGTCCAGCAACTCCATCTTCGGCTTCATCAACCTGATAGGTATCATTTTCTTCTGATAATATCTTTACCAAAACTCTTCTGATCGCTGCTTCGTCTTCGACAATTAGTATTTTACTCATTTTTTTTAAGGTTCTGAGGTTCTAAGATACTAAGGTTCTGAGGTTACTTATTACGAAGCTAAAAAAATCTTAGCATCTCAGCACCTTAGTATCTTAGCACCTTTAAAAAATTAATATTTTAGCCACTTATACAATTCCTTCCACGTTGGTTTTTTGCCGTACATTAAAATACCTATTCGGTAAATTTTGGCTGCGAACCAGACAACAAGGAAGAATGAAGCAAACAATAATGATACCGAAATTGCAATTTGCCACCACGGCACACCAAACGGAATACGCATTAACATAACTATTGGCGATGTAAGCGGAATCATCGAAAATACAACGGCAACAGTTCCGTGAGGATCATTTACTACAGTAAAAAATCCGATATAAACACTCAAAATCAGAGGCATTAAAATTGGCAATAAAAACTGCTGAGAATCGGTCTGATTGTCAACCGCTGCTCCAATTGCCGCATAAAATGAGCTATATAAAAAATATCCTCCAATAAAATAAATTACAAAACCAATTATAATGCTTGCAATTGGCAGATTCCATAATTCTGCAATATACATTTGCGCAGAACCTGAAAATTGATGTTGAGCCGTTTGCATCATCTCTGGTGAAATTCTTGCTGTCGGTCCAACATTTACTCCAAAAAATGCCGAAGCTGCAAACATTAATCCTAAACCAATTATAGCCCAAATTATAAATTGCAGGATTCCAGCTAGTGAAGTTCCAACAATTTTTCCAATCATAAGCTGAAACGGCTTTACAGATGAAATAATAATCTCTATAATTCGATTTGTTTTCTCTTCGATTACGCTTCGCATTACCATGTTTCCATAGATGATAATGAACATCATAATTAAATAGCCAAAGGCACCGCCAATTCCGATTTTAATTTCGTTTAAACCTTTTAAGCTTTCCTCTCCAGAAGCCTTAACCAAATGAATATTGACATTTGACTGTGCTTTCTGAATCGCCACAGTATCCAATTTTTCTTCTTCCAGATTTAGTTTCGTGATTTTACTAGCAATAATATCCTGCGTGTTTTCAATAAAAGAAATACTCGGACTATTATTAGAAATAAATTCGATTTTACTTTCTAAATCTTTTCTGTTTTTTGTTTTCGGAATAACAATTAATCCATTGAAATTCTCCTTTGTAATACTGTCTTTTAAAGCGTTCACTTCAATTTCGGACAGATTTACATATTTAAATTCGGCTCCTTTTTTATTTTCTTTTAAAAAATCTGAAACAAAAATTCCAGTTTCGTCATGAATGGCAATTCTTTTTGTCTCTGCTTTCATAGAACTTAAATAGCCAATAAAAACAGCTATAGCTACAAATAAAAGCGGACTCAAAAATGTCATGACAACAAAAGATTTATTGCGGACTTTAGCAATAAATTCTCTTTTTATAATCAACGAGATGATGCTCATAAATAATTAATTTTCAAATTTTAAATTCCAATTTACAAGCTTGGAATTTGGAATTTCTATATTGGAATTTTTAAATTTTGTTTTCAGTAACCGTTTGGATAAAAATATCGTTTATGCTCGGAATTTTTTCAACGAAATGTGTTACTTGTCCACGCTGTGTTAAAACATTCAATAATTCGTTTGGACTTGCGTTTCCAATCTGAATATTTAATTTTAAATCATCATTTAAAGATTTAAAACTAGCAGGCGAAACCGTAAATTTCTGAGTGATATCATACATCAAACCTTCAACATTATTAGTCAAAATTCCGACTTCAAAACTGTTTGTTCTAAATTGGCGTTTTACATCGACAACTTTTCCTTCTATCAGTTTATTTGATTTATGAATTAAAGCAATATTCTCGCATAATTCTTCTACACTTTCCATTCGGTGTGTCGAAAAAATAATGGTAGAACCTTGTTCTTTTAATGCCAGAATTTCGTCTTTAATTATGTTAGCATTTACAGGATCAAATCCAGAAAACGGTTCATCTAGAATCAAAAGTTTTGGTTTATGCAAAACACAAACCACAAACTGAATTTTCTGCGCCATTCCTTTAGAAAGCTCTTGGATTTTTTTATTCCACCATCCCTGAATCCCCAAACGATCAAACCAATAGTCTAACTGTTTTTTGGCTTCGGCTTTAGAAAGACCTTTCATCTGAGCCAGATAAAGACATTGCTCACCTACTTTCATTGAGCTGTACAAACCACGTTCTTCTGGCAGATAGCCAATTGTCTGCACATGTTTTGGCTGTAATTTTTCTCCATCCAAAATTACTTCACCACTGTCAGGCATTGTAATTTGGTTTATGATTCTGATAAGGGAAGTTTTTCCTGCTCCATTCGGACCTAAAAGTCCATATATACTGCCTTTAGGCACATTTAATGAAACTTCGTTAAGTGCTACATAGTCGCCATATTTTTTTATGACTTTATGTACTTCAAGTAAGTTACTCATGTTATTTTTAAGGATTTACTGCGTCACTTTACTCATTACGGTTCAGCGACTGTAAAAGTAAATAATTAGTAGCGAATCTGTGTCATATTACGCAAAAAACCCATTCTATTTTATGCTAGAATGGGTTTTTATTATTTATAACATTTAAAAAAAGTTCAGATTAAGAGAACATGTCTTTTACTTTTTCAAAAAATGATTTTTCAGACTTTTCTGGACTTGGAGTAAAATGCTCGTTATTTAAAGCATTTTCAAAGAATTGTTTTTGTTCTTTGTTTAATGTTTTTGGGGTCCAAACATTTACGTGAACCAATAAATCTCCGCTTCCGTAACCATTTAAACTTGGAATACCTTTTCCTTTTAATCTTAAAATTTTTCCAGACTGAATTCCTTCTTCTAGTTTAATGCGAACTTTTCCGTTGATTGCTTCAATATCTTTAGAAGCTCCTAAAACTGCTTCAGGGAAACTGATGTACAAATCGTAGTGAACATTCTCTCCTTCACGCTTCAAGAATTCGTGCTCGACTTCTTCAATCGCAACAATTAAATCTCCTGGAATACTGTTTCCTGGCGCATCGTTACCTTTGTTGGCAACTTTTAACTGCATTCCGTCAACAACTCCAGCAGGAATTTTGATTGATACTGTTTCGTCTTCCTGAACCATTCCTTGAGCATCTGCCTCAGAAGGTTTTTTATCTAAAATCTGGCCAGAACCTCCACAAGTAGGACAAGTAGATGCAGATTGCATTCTTCCCAAAATGGTATTTGTTACTCGCATTACCTGACCTTGCCCGTTACAAGTGGTACAAGTTTTATAAGTAACGCCTTTTGCCTGAACTTTACGTTTTACTTTTACTTTTTTCTCAACTCCATTTGCAATTTCTTCTAAAGTAAGTTTAACTTTAATTCGAAGATTGCTTCCTTTCGCACGGCGAGGGCCTCCGCCTCCGCCACCGAAACCTCCAAATCCGCCACCAAAAATATCACCAAATTGGCTGAAAATGTCATCCATGTTCATACCTCCGTGACCGCCAAATCCGCCAGAACCATCAAATGCTTGATGACCGTATTGATCGTATTTCGCTTTTTTCTGCGGATCACTTAAAACTTCATAAGCTTCTGCCGCTAATTTGAAGTTTTCTTCTGCCTCTTTGTCGCCTGGGTTTTTATCAGGGTGGTATTTAAGCGCACTTTTTCTGTAAGCTTTTTTAATTTCAGCAGCATCAGCATTTTTTGAAATGCCTAGTATTTCGTAAAAATCTTTTTTCATAATTTAGGTTAAATTCTAAATCTAAAACTCCAATCTCCAATCTTTAAAAATTGAATTTCAGAATCTTAATTGCTTTTAGTTTCCAACTACAACTTTAGGGTAACGAATAATTTTCTCTCCTAACTTGTATCCTTTTTCAATTACATCTACAACTTTCCCTTTTAATTTATCAGATGGTGCTGGAATTTGGGTAATTGCTTCAGCAATATCAGCGTTGAAAGCATCTCCTGCCTGAATTTCAACTTGCTCTAAGCCTTTAGAAACTAAAGTACTTTTCAGTTTTTCATGAATTAGCTCAACGCCTTTTTTCAAGTTTTCATCTTCAGATTTGTTGATCTCTATAGCGGCTCTATCAAAATCATCTAAAACTGGGAGCATAGCCAATAAAACTTCTTGGTTTGCCGTTTTAAATAATTCAAGACGCTCTTTTGAAGTTCTTTTTTTGTAATTTTCAAATTCAGCAAATAATCTCAAAAACTTATCTTTTTCGTGAGCCAAGTCTTTAGCTAATTGCTCCTCAACACTTAATTCTTCAACAATTAACTGCTCTCCGTTGGCATTGTTCTCTAACGTTACATCGTCTAATTCCTGATCGAATTCTGTATTTTCCGTAGTCATATTACTTTTATTTTTAAAAATATTCTTAAACTTCATTTTTTATTTCTTTCTGTTGGATTGCAAAAGTACTGCCAAATCTTATAAAATGTCAAATTGTCACTTTATTAATTTTGAGGCGTTTAAAAAACGTTCGCAAGCTAGAAAAATTTATTATAATTTTAAGACTATTACGTTTTAGTTTATCTTATCTTTGAGTCCAATAAAACACAAATTATTACCACCAAAAATTGAATTTAAGGGTTGGCTTAGGCCTCTAAATAATTATTAATTCAAGTTTACCTTATATTAAAAAAAAGCTTCGTCTTACAGAGACGAAGCTTTTTTTATACTTTTTTTCCATTAAAAAATAAATCGTAGCCTGTTGAGCGAAGAATTTACCGCAAAGAACGCTAAGTTTTTTTGTTCTTGAAACTCACAAAAAAAGTTCACAAAGCTTTTATTATATAGCTTCGTGAACTTTTAAAATCTTTGCGCTCTTTGTTATAAAAAACTTTTTTTTGCACGGGCGGAGGGATTCGAACCCCCATCAACGGTTTTGGAGACCGCTATTCTACCCTTGAACTACGCCCGTAACTTAAGGTTGGCAAATTAAGAGTTTTTTTTCTTCTCTGGCAACTATTTTGCGAAGAGATTTTAAAAGAAATCCCTTTAAATCTGCGGAATCTTAAACAAAAACCTTAACCCCAAACAGTTAAGCCTGCAAAGCTTTTTTCAATCCTTCGAAGTCTACAGAAACCTGTTCTCCTGTCACTAAATTTTTAAGCGTATATGAATTCGAATTAATTTCCTGATCTCCAACCAATACTGCAAAAGGAATTAAACGTTTATCTGCATATTGAAATTGCTTACCAACTTTTACATTATCTGGATACAGCTCTACTTTTATGTTTTCTTTTCTTAATTTCTGAATTGCTTTTGAAGCATACAAAGCTTCTTTGTCTCCAAAATTCAAGAATATTGCTTTCGAAGTAGCGGCAACAGTTTCTGGGAATAATTGTAATTCCTCAAGAACTAAATAAATTCTATCCAATCCAAAAGAGATTCCAACACCACTCATATTTTTCAAACCGAAAATACCCGTCAAATCGTCGTATCTTCCGCCACCGCCAATAGAACCCATAGCTACAGTTTTTGGTGCTGCAACTTCAAAAATAGCTCCAGTATAATAATTTAAACCACGAGCTAATGTCACGTCTAAATCTAAGGTTGCGGTTGACAAACCTAAATCAGCCACATTGTCGCAAATAAATTTTAATTCTTCAACTCCTTTCATTCCTTCTTCAGAAGAAGACAATAAGTCCGAAAGTTGCGCAATTTTGTCCGCAAAAGTTCCTGAAAAACTGAAAAGCGGCTGTACTTTTACCAACGCTTCTTCAGAAATTCCTTTTTCGATCATTTCTTTTTTAACGCCATCTTCTCCAATTTTATCTAGTTTATCAAGCGCAACGGTAAAATCAATCAATTTATCTGAAGCACCAATTACCTCAGCAATTCCAGATAAGATTTTCCTGTTATTGATTTTAATTGTAACGCCTTCTAAACCTAAAGAAGTAAAAACAGTATCATATAATTGAACCAATTCAACTTCCTGCCACAGCGATTTTGAACCAACAACATCGGCATCACATTGAAAGAATTCTCTAAAACGTCCTTTTTGCGGATTATCAGCTCTCCAAACTGGCTGAATTTGGTATCTCTTAAAAGGAAACTCAATTTCACTTTGATGCTGCACAACATATCTTGCAAACGGAACGGTCAAATCGTAACGCAACGCTTTCTCAGAAATTTTTCCTGTGAATTTATTCAACTCAATTCTTTGCTCTAAAGTTATTTTTTCAGCAGAATTCAACTGTAATTCTTCGATTGATTCTGGCAACTCAATTTTACTTTTATTGTAGAAAAAATTACCTGAATTTAAAATTTTAAAAATCAAACGATCTCCTTCTTCTCCATATTTCCCCATTAAGGTATCTGAATTTTCAAACGAAGGCGTTTCAATTGGCTGAAAACCAAATTTTTCAAAATTCGCTTTTATAGTCTGAATAATATATTGACGTTTTGACACCTCAGCTGGTGAAAAATCTCTTGTTCCTTTTGGTATACTTGGTTTTGAAGCCATCTTTTTTATTTTAGATTATTGATTTTAGATTTTAGATTTCTTTTGAAACTTAAATTCAAAAACCTTTAAAATTAATTTATTTATGTTTTTTTTGATTGTTGGCGCTTTAGACTTTCGCCATTATAACTTTCCAACTTTCGACTTAATTTAAGTCTGCAAATATCTTACTTTTTAAAATAAATAATAACACTTCGAAAACAAACTTGTAACAAAAACCGTATTTTCGTGACAAATTGGTTATGATGCTAAAATTATTTAAAGAAAATATCCGAATTGCTTTTGGTTCTATCAAAACACAAATTCTGCGTACTATTCTTACCGTTTTAATTATTGCTATCGGTATTACCGCTTTGGTTGGCATCCTTACAGTAGTTTCTGCTTTAGAAAATACAATTTCTACCGATTTTGCTTCTATGGGAGCCAATACTTTTAATATTAATCAATACGAGAATAAAGTCCGTAACCGAGGAGGAAAAGAGCGTGAAGTAATCAATCCTATTATTTCGTATCCTGAAGCGGTTGCTTTCAAAAACAAATACAAATATCCATTTACCGAAACTTCTTTATCTTTTACTGCCACTACAACTGCCGAAGTAAAATATCTGGGAGAAAAAACAGATCCTGAAATTACAATTGTTGGCGTTGATGAGCATTTTATTACCAATTCGGGACTAGAGACAAGCTTAGGAAGAAGTTTTAATCAGTTTGATATCGAAAACAATACCTATTCTTGCATTGTAGGTTCTGATTTTGAAAAAGGACTTTTGAAAGATATAAATCCTATTGACAAAGTAATTTCTATTCGTGGCGCACGATTTAAAGTAATTGGCGTTCTGAAAGAAAAGGGATCAACATTTGGAAACAGTCAAGATTTACGTGTTTTAATCCCAATTCAGGTTGCGAGATCTTTATTCACAGCTCCAAACATCAATTATACAATTAGCGTAATGGTTTCTAAAAAAGAAGTTTTAGATCAAGCTATAGATAATGCGACAAGCACTATGCGAAGAGTCCGTAAACTAAGTCCGGTACGTGATAATAATTTTGGCGTGGTTCGAAGCGATGATTTAATAAACCGTATTCTAAACATAACTCAATATCTAGGAATAGCAGCGTGGACTATTTCTGTAATCACCATTTTAGGATCGTCTATTGCTCTAATGAATATTATGATTGTTTCGGTTACAGAACGCACCCGCGAAATTGGTGTCCGTAAAGCTTTAGGAGCAAAAAGATCAACTGTTGCTTTTCAGTTTTTTATCGAAACTTTATTAATCGGACAAATTGGAGGTTTGGTCGGAATCGTTTTGGGAATCTTACTTGGTTTTGCTATTGCAACAGCCATGAGTTTTGTGTTTGTGATTCCGTGGATGGCGATTTTTGCCGCTTTTGGAACCAGTTTTTGTGTTGCACTGGTTTCTGGACTATACCCCGCCATTAAAGCATCAAAATTAGATCCTATTGAGGCTTTACGATATGAATAATTTTAGTTTTCAGTCTCAGTTTTCAATTATTACTGAGACTGAAAACTGAGACTGAGACTGAAAACCTAAACATTGCCTTTCAGCATGCGATCATTATCGTAGATATCTTTTCGCAATTCAATATTATTATAATTCATATTTTCTAATAAATCAATCATTTCTTTTCCGAGATACTGATTGATTTCGAAATATAATTTTCCTTTTTCAAGAAGTGCCTTTTTTGCCAATGAAGCAATTTTTCTGTAGAAAATCAAAGCGTCGTTATCTTCAACAAAAAGAGCCAAATGAGGTTCGTAGTCCAAAACATTTTTCTTGATTTCTTTTTTTTCCAAATTTCGAACATAAGGCGGATTAGAAACAATGATATCAAACTGGCATCTTAATTCTTCTTCTTTTAAAATATCCAGCATCACAAAAGTCACATCAACATTATTCTTTACCGCATTTCTTTTGGCCGTTTCGATTGCTTTTTTAGAAACATCAATAGCAACAACTTCCGCATTTGGAAGGTTTTTTGCCAAAGAAATAGCAATACAGCCACTACCCGTTCCGATATCAAGTATTCTTATTTTTTTTGACTTTTCTGGACTCGCATTTTCGTTAATAATCCATTCGACCAATTCTTCTGTTTCTGGTCTAGGAATTAAAACATTTTCATTTACTTCAAAATCCAAACCATAAAAATTGGTCTTTCCAAGCAAATACTGGATCGGAACTTCTTGCTTCAATTGCTTTAACAATTCATCCCAAATTATAAAATCGTTTCCTTCAAAAGTCAATTCGTGATTTAGTGCCAGATCAATCTGGCGAAGTTTGTGTTTCTCTTCGAGAATTAAATAAAAAAAACTCTCCGCTTCGTACGCATCGTAAAAAGGTGATAATTCTTTGATAAATTGAGTGCGGTACTGTTTAATTTTCATTTTATTTTTTGAACATTATGTCACCAGCCAAAACTGATCTTTTAAATAAGTCTCCTTGAACCAAATTTGTTACAACAATTACAATACTTTTAGCATCCAAACCGGACAAGAATTATGTCCAGTACAACCTAATGGTTCATCTAAATATTCAAAACCAGATTTTCTGTACAGCTTTTGTGCGGCATGCATAAATGGCATTGTTTCGATGTAACATTTTTCAAACCCAAAAGTTTTTGCTTGCTCTAAGCATTTTTCCATCAATTTGGCTCCAATTCCTAAACCGCGAGTTTTTGGCAAAAAATACATTTTCTGCAATTCACAGATTCTCGGATCTCCATTTTCTAAAGGCGCGATTCCTGCACATCCTACAACTTCACCCTCACTTTCCACCACAAAATACATTGATTTTACTTTGCTATACTCTTCAAACATTAAATCCAAATATGGATCTTCGTAAGCCGTTCCGACTTTTGGTATTTCCATTTCGTCGAAAACTGATCTAATTAAACTTGCAACTGACTGATTATCTTCTTTTTCAATTGCTCGTATAAGCCAATTTACCATTTTTTTTATTCTAAATCATTATAAACACAAAAGTAAATATACTTTTTCTATAGTTTCTTAACTTAGTCATAAACTCAAAAATAATTACTTTTGCACTGTGAATATACATGAAAAATATATAAAACGCTGTATTGAACTGGCACAAAATGGGCTTGGATCAACTTATCCGAATCCAATGGTCGGAAGCGTGATCGTTTACGACAACAAAATTATCGGCGAAGGCTGGCATAAAAAGGCTGGAGAACCACATGCAGAGGTAAATGCAGTGCGATCTGTAAAAGATAAATCGCTGCTGAAAAAAGCTACAATTTATGTAAGCTTGGAGCCTTGCAGTCATTTTGGAAAAACACCTCCTTGTTGCGATTTGATTATCGCAAATCAAATTCCGAATGTGGTTGTCGGCACAGTTGACCCAAATGAAAAAGTGGCCGGAAAAGGTATTTTGAAATTAATTGAAGCAGGTGTCAATGTCACGGTTGGAGTTTTAGAAGATGAATGTAACGAACTAAATAAGCGCTTTTTTACTTTTCATCAAAAAAAGAGGCCTTACATTATTCTAAAATGGGCAGAAAGTCAAGATGGATTTCTAGCTCCTGAAAAAGTCAGCAACCAAGATCGAAAACCTATCTGGATTACCAATCAATATTCTAGACAGTTAGTACACAAATGGCGAACAGAAGAACAAGCTATTTTAGTTGGAACACAAACCGTTGTTGATGACAATCCAAAATTAAATGCTAGAGATTGGGCTGGAAACAATCCGGTTCGAGTAGTCATAGATCAAAACAATAGAATTGATGAAAACAGTTTTATTTTTGATGATTCTGTGAAAACTTTTATTTTTTCTAAAAAATCAAAACCATCAAAAGAAAACACTCAATTTGAAGTAATTGATTTTAGCAAAAATATCATTTCTCAGCTATTGGATGTTTTATATCAAAATCAAATTCAATCCATAATAATTGAAGGCGGAAGGCAAACCCTCCAATCCTTTATCGATGAAAACCTTTGGGATGAGGCTAGAATTTTTGTTGGAAAAACGAATTTTCTAAATGGAACAAAAGCGCCAATTATTACAAGAAAAAACACCACAAAGACTAACATATTAAGCGACGAACTAATACAAATTAGAAATTATGATTGATGCTATAATTTTTGACTTTGGAGACATTTTTATCAATTTAGATAAACCTGCCACAATTTCTGGTTTACAAAAATTAGGAATGAAAGAATGGAACAACGAACTGGATCAGTTAAATCTCTCTTTTGAAACAGGATCTATTTCGCCAGAAGATTTTATTGGTGGTTTCCAAAAACAATTACCGAATGCTTCAAAAGAAGAAATTTTAAAAGCATGGAATGCTGTTTTGACAGATTTTCCTTTTTATCGTTTGGAATTTCTTCAGGAGTTATCAAAAAAATATCGCTTGTTTTTGTTAAGCAATACCGATTCTATACATATTAACACATTTGAAGAAAAGAGCGGTGTTTCTTTCTACCAAGATTTTTACAATTGTTTTGAGAAGGTTTATTTTTCTTTTGATATCGGAATGAGAAAACCAGATCCGAAAATTTATCAGTTTGTCCTTGAACAAAATAATCTCATTGCAGAAAACACTTTGTTTGTAGACGATAAAACAGAAAATACTGACAGCGCTGCATCTCTAGGAATTAAAGTTTGGAACCTTCAAGTTGGCAAAGAAGATGTTGTTGATCTATTTACCAAAGGATTATTGTAACACACATTCTAGTAAAAAATATTTAGCCACAGATTAAAAGGATTAAAAAGATTTCTTTTTTGCTTTTTTAAAAGAAAATCTGTGAGAATCTTTTTAATCTGTGGCTAAAAAAACTTAAACCCTTACAATTGGAAATTAACGACACTTATCAAACTATTGCAACTGCATCTGAAGAAATACTGTTTAAAGAAAAAGGCAGTAAATTCTTTGGCTACGCTTTTCCTATAGATCATGAAGACGAAGTAAAACCCATAATAGAAGACCTTAAAAAACAACATCCGCATGCGGTGCATTATTGCTATGCCTACCAATTGGGCATTGGAAATAAAATTTCGTATCGAGCCAATGATGATGGCGAACCTAGCAATACTGCGGGAGCACCAATTTATGGCCAAATACAATCTTTTGGAGTTACAAACGTTCTTGTTGTTGTGGTTCGAATTTTTGGAGGAGTAAAATTAGGCGTTGGCGGTTTAATTGCTGCATATCGAACAACGGCACAACAGACTATAGAAGTTTGCGAAATAGTGGAAAAGACAATCGATGTCGAATTCTTAATTTCTTTTGATTACAAAAACATGAATAAAGTGATGCGCGTTATCAAAGAAAAGAAATTAGAAATCGTATCTCAAGAAATGGAAATGGATGAAATTTCTGGATTGCCAATTGGCAAAATTGTAACAAAAACGCGAAAAAAAAATGCCGAAACAGTGTTCAGCATTTTTGATTTAATGTTCGAAATCGATATTAAATTAGTATAATTTAACATCAAAATCCTATTCGTTTTAACAATTATTCAAGTGATTTAAATATTTCTAAAATGTACTCTGGAGGAGCTGTTGGACGACCCGTTTTTAACGCAACAAATACTAAAATAAACGTAGCTGTTGTTAATAACTCATTTGCCTCATTGTAGATTGCGCAGTCAAATTCGATCTTTACAGAAGAGTGACTTTTAAAAGTCGTGTGAATTGTCAAAAGTTCGTCGTATCTCGCCGATTTTTTGTAATTGATATTCATGTTGACAATTGGAAGACCAATTCCGCTTTCTTCCATGCTTTTATACGAAACCCCTTTATTTCTAAGCCATTCCACGCGTCCAATCTCAAAATAAGGCACATAATTTCCGTGATAAACAACTCCCATTTGGTCAGTTTCTGAGTAACGAACTCGTACTTGAGTCTGATGATTTTTCATTTATAAAATATTAAAAAATTTCGAATTTAAAAAGCCACATTACAACTTTTTTTTATAAAATTAGATACCAAAATATTTTTTTTTACAGAAATTTGTTCACATATTTGTTATCCCGAAATACGGAATAAAATTGCTCCTTTTTTATTAGGAGAATCTTTATAACAATAATAAAAATTTATCTGAATCTATGACTAAAACTGCTCAATCGGTATGGGAAAACTGTTTGTCCTTTATAAAGGATAATATTCAAGACCAAGCATATAAAACTTGGTTCGAACCAATCAAATCAGTTGAGCTAACCGATAACGCATTATACATTCAGGTTCCAAGTAAATTTTTCTACGAATGGCTCGAAGAGCATTACGTAAAATTATTGAAAGTTGCGCTTACCAAAGAACTGGGAAAAAACGCAAAGTTACTCTATAAAATTAAAATGGAGAACACTTATGGCAATAAACAGCCGTTTACCGAGCAGCTCCCAAGCGCCAATAGAGTGCCAATGAAACCGCAAGAGGTTGATGCTCCGTTTAAAAACTTAAATCCTGAACTTAAAAATCCGTTTGTAATTCCTGGAATTAGAAATTTAAAAATTGAGTCTCAGTTAAATCCGAACTATAGTTTCGATAATTTCTTAGAAGGAGATTCAAACCGTTTAGCTCGTTCTGCAGGTATGGCTGTTGCTAACAAACCTGGAGGAACTTCATTTAATCCTTTGTTGATTTTTGGAGGAGTTGGTTTAGGAAAAACACACTTAGCACATGCTATAGGCGTAGAAGTAAAAGATAAGTACCCGGAAAAGACCGTTTTATATATTTCTGCCGAGATTTTCACACAACAATATATTGACTCTGTAAAAAAGAATAATCGTAATGATTTCATTCACTTTTATCAGTTAATCGATGTTTTGATTATAGATGATGTTCAGTTCTTATCAGGAAAATCAGGAACACAAGATGTATTCTTCCATATTTTCAACTATTTACACCAAAACGGAAAACAAGTAATCTTAACTTCAGATAAAGCTCCTGTTGACATGCAGGACATCGAACAAAGATTATTGTCTCGTTTTAAATGGGGATTATCTGCAGAATTGCATCAGCCTGATTACGAAACTCGTATCTCCATCTTAAAAAACATTTTATACCGTGATGGTGTAGAAATGCCAGAAGATATTCTAGAATATGTTGCTCGAAACATTAAATCAAATGTTAGAGAACTTGAAGGTGCTATTATTTCGTTAATCGCTCAATCTTCTTTCAATAAAAAAGAAGTTACGATTGAATTGGCTAAAAGCGTTGTAGAGAAATTTGTTAAAAACGTAAAGAGAGAAATCTCAATCGATTATATTCAAAAAATCGTTTCAGACTATTTCCAATTAGATATTGAAACACTTCAATCTAAAACCAGAAAGAGGCACGTTGTACAAGCAAGACAACTAGCGATGTTCTTTGCTAAAAAATTCACTAAAGCTTCTCTTGCTAATATTGGTTCACAAATTGGAGACCGCGACCACGCAACTGTTCTTCACGCTTGTAAAACAGTTGACAATTTAGTTTCTACAGACAAACAATTTAAAAAGTTTGTCGAAGACATCAATAAAAAACTAACGCTTTAAGACTTACCATGCCTGTAAAAATCTTAATGGTTTGTTTAGGGAACATCTGCAGATCTCCTTTAGCAGAAGGGATTTTAGCCTCTAAATTACCTCAAGATAAATTTTTAGTTGATTCTGCAGGAACAGGTTCTTGGCATGTTGGACACTGTCCTGACAAACGTTCTATAGAAGTGGCTAAAAAAAACGGAATCAACATTAGCGCGCAAAAAGGGAGACAAATTCAAGTTTCTGATTTTGATAAATTTGATTATATCTATGTAATGGATAATTCGAATTTTCGCGATGTCATTCATTTAGCTAAAACTCCTGAGCATAAAAATAAAGTTCGTTTAATTTTAAACGATTTATTCCCAGACGAAAACGTCGATGTACCAGATCCATATTACGGCTCCGCAAACGGTTTTGACAACGTTTACCAAATGCTGGACGAAGTAACTGATTTAATTGCTGATCAGCTTCTAAAAAAACACTCCTAATTCAATTGTTTCTAAAAAAAGAGATAATTGAATTTTTTAATTTTAAACAAAAGCACATGAAATCTTTCGGAAAATTATATCTAATTCCAACAACAATGGGCGAAAGCGATCCAATGGATGTTTTACCTCAAACTGTTAGAAGAACGATAGAAGTTATCGACCATTATATTGTTGAAAACGACAAAACTGCCAGAAAATCTATAAAAGCAGTGTATCCAGAAAAAAAACAATCTGAACTGGTTCTTTTTACTTTAAACAAAAGAACAGAAACCAGCGAACATAATGATTTCATTAAACCTTTATTAGAAGGAAAAAACATGGGATTAATGAGTGAAGCTGGCTGTCCAGGAGTTGCTGATCCCGGTGCTGCAATTGTAAAGTTGGCTCACGAAAAAGGAATTCAAGTTGTACCTTTAGTTGGTCCTTCTTCTATCCTATTGGCGATGATGGCTTCAGGAATGAACGGACAAAGTTTTACTTTCAACGGATATCTACCAATTGATAAAGACGAGAAAAAATCGGCAATTCGTCATTTTGAGAAATTATCTTACGATAAAAATCAATCGCAACTATTTATTGAAACTCCTTATAGAAACAACAAACTGATTGAAGATCTTTTGCAGATTTTAAGTCCTGCAACTCATCTTTGTATTGCGGCAGATATTACTTTGCCAACAGAATTCATCAAAACATTGAAAATTGCCGATTGGAAAAAGTTAAAAGTTGACTTAGACAAACGTCCAGCGATTTTTATTATTCATAAAATGTAGGCCCACATTTAAATCTCGTTATCATGAAAAAGTTTTTATTTCTGATTTTATTCTGTTTTGCACAAAATATATTTTCTCAACACAAAGAACTTAAGAAATCCGCAGATGATTTACGAGACAATCTAAAAAATTACAAAGAGGAAGAAATAATTCTTGATGAAAATCATATTTATAATACTGCTGGATTAGAAATTCTTCCAAGCTTTCCTGGAGGCAGAGTAAAATTTAATCATTTTATAGATGACAATTATAAAAAGTCAAACAAAAGACCAACTCTTCAAGGAAAAGTCTTTGCAACTTTTGTAATTGAAAAAGATGGCTCACTAAGCGATATAAAAATAATGAGAGATATTGGATCTTGGTCAGGAGATGAACTTATACGTGTTCTAAAATTATCTCCTAAATGGAAAGCCGGAAAACAAAATGGAAAAGAAGTCAGAACTTTATATTCAATTGTGGTACCAGTACAAATTTAAAGCGTACTATTATTCAAAGTTCTCCCTTAATCAAACTTCACACTATGAGCAAACTCCCAAACGTAACCACAAGCATTTTCACGGTAATGTCAAAAATGGCAACCGAATACAATGCTATAAATCTTTCGCAAGGATTTCCAAATTTTCCTGTAGATGAAAGATTGACAGATATTGTTTCCCGATTAGCAAAGGAAAATGTTCACCAATATACTCCAATGGCAGGTTATCCGACGTTGATGAACAAAATTGCAAAATTAACTCAGGATTCTTATAATAGAACAATAAATCCAGATACAGAACTTTTGGTTACGGCTGGAGCAACTCAGGGAATTTTCACTACAATTTTAGCTTTAGTAAAAGAAAATGACGAAGTAATTATTCTCGATCCAAGTTACGATTCTTATGAATCTCCTGTTTTACTCTGCAAAGCAAAACCTATTCGAGTAGCGCTGAATGACGATTACACACCAAATTGGGAAAGAATTGAAAAAGCGTGTTCTGCTAAAACCAGAATGATGATTATCAATAATCCGCATAATCCGACGGGAAAAATTTTAACAGAAGATGATTTTGTAGAGTTAAAAAATCTTCTTGAAAAATATCCAGACATTATCATTTTGTCTGACGAAGTTTACGAATACATCACTTTCGAAGAAAAACATATTTCGGCGCATACAAAAGATTTTCTTTTAGATCGCTGTGTTATGGTTTCTTCTTTTGGAAAATCTTTTCATATAACAGGCTGGAAAATTGGGTATACTATTGCTCCTAAACATTTAATGAAAGAAATTAAAAAGGTTCACCAGTTTTTGGTTTTCAGCGTAAACAGTATTTCTCAGTTTGCAATTAGCGAATATTTAGATGTTGTCGATGTGAATCTTCTTGGAAAATTCTATCAGGAAAAAAGAGATTATTTTCAGAAACTGCTTCAAAATAGCCGTTTTGAATTAAAACCTTGCGAGGGAACTTATTTTCAAGTTGCTTCTTATGCTAATATTTCAAATGAAGATGATGTCACTTTCTGTAAAAATCTAATCATCGATCATGGTGTTGCTGCAATACCAATTTCAACCTTCTATTCAGATCATAAAGATCAAAAATTAATTCGTTTTTGTTTTGCCAAAGATGACTTTACGCTTGAATCTGCAACAAAAAAATTATGTGATATATAAAATTTATTGAAATTTTATAACATTATTATGCATGCATCCTATTTTATTTAACTAATATTGTAAAAAAAAGAAAAGTATGAGCTACACAGATAAAATGTTACGTGATGATGCTTTACAAGGCAAAGTCATCGTCGTTACAGGCGGCGGAAGCGGTTTAGGTAAAGCTATGACTAAATATTTTCTCGAATTAGGAGCTCAAGTAGCCATAACTTCTAGAGATTTAGAAAAGTTAAAAACTACAGCTGCCGAATTAGAAAGTCAGACTGGAGGCAAATGTCTTCCTCTTCAATGTGATGTTCGTCATTACGAAGAAGTAGAGAACATGCTTCAAGAGACTTTAAAGGTTTTCGGAAAAGTAGATGTTCTTTTAAACAATGCAGCAGGAAATTTCATTTCTCCAACAGAAAGATTATCGGCAAATGCATTTGACACTGTGATAGATATCGTACTTAAAGGTTCTAAAAACTGTACATTGGCTTTTGGAAAACACTGGATCGACACGAAACAAACTTCGGCTACGATTTTAAATATAGTAACTACTTACGCTTGGACAGGATCTGCTTATGTTGTTCCTAGTGCTACGGCAAAAGCGGGAGTTTTGGCAATGACAAGAAGTCTTGCTGTAGAATGGGCAAAATATGGAATTCGTTCTAACGCGATTGCACCGGGACCATTTCCAACAAAAGGAGCTTGGGACAGATTATTACCAGGAGATCTTTCAGAAAAGTTTGACATGGCTAAAAAAGTGCCATTAAAAAGAGTTGGAGACCACCAAGAATTAGCAAATTTAGCTGCTTATTTAGTTTCCGATTTCTCTTCATACATTAACGGAGATGTAATCACAATTGATGGAGGCGAATGGTTAAAAGGCGCTGGACAGTTCAATTTATTAGAAGCAATTCCAGAAGAACTTTGGGAGCAGCTTGAAATGATGATAAAAGCAAAAAAGAATAAATAATTACAAGTGCTTACTAAATTCAGAATATTTTTTTTTAAACTATACTGATTGCACGAAATCCCGAAGGTTTACTTTCGGGATTTTTTTTTATTTTTCACCATATAAGTTCATATAAGAGATTATAAGTCTAGTGGGGATTTTTTAAAGTTCTTTAAGTCAAAAAAGAACTATTTATATTTACTTATATTGCTTAAATGATTTAAAACAAATAATTCGGTCTTTTATCAATATAACGGCAATAATTTCAGTTAAGTAACATTTTGCTTAAACATTTTCTAAGTAAATTTTACTTACGTTACTTATGTGTTTAAAATCATAATATTTTAATACAATTCAGTTAAATTATTATTTTTGCCAAACAAATATCAAACAAAAATTTTATGCTCATTATCGGACTTGCAGGAGGAACAGGAAGTGGAAAAACTACAGTAGTGCACCAAATTATGAATGAATTACCAGACACAGAAGTTGGGGTAATTTCTCAGGATTCATACTACAAACAAACCGATAATTTATCGTTTGACGAAAGAGCATTGATCAATTTTGATCACCCGCGTGCAATTGATTTCGAATTATTGGTAAAACATTTAAAAGCTCTTAAAGCTGGAGAAACAATCGATCAGCCAGTGTATTCTTTTATTCAGCACAACAGAACAGACGATACCGTTTCTACTCATCCAAGAAAAGTGATGATTGTGGAAGGAATCTTAATTTTGACTAATCCAGAATTACGTGATATGTTTGATATTAAAATCTTCGTTCATGCAGATTCTGACGAAAGATTAATTCGTCGTCTAAAAAGAGATATTTCAGAACGCGGACGTGATATTGACGAAGTTTTAAACCGTTACCAAACGACTTTAAAACCTATGCACGAGCAATTTATAGAACCATCTAAGGCTTTTGCAGACATTATTATTCCGAATGATAAATACAACACGGTAGCAATAGATGTAGTTCGCGCTGTAATTAATCAGAGAATTTCATAATTTTTATCGTAAATTTAAACCATAATAATTAGGAGCTTATTACCGCCTTTATCTTTTTATGGCCTCATTAAAGAAACGAGACCATAAAAAGAATACCGGCTCAAACGGAGTTCACTGAACACAAATAAAAAACAATGTCTCGGCGAAGTAATCGGGGCTAGAAATAACAAATTCAAAAGAAATATTCGTTTAAAATGAAATTTAAAAATCCATACAAAGACAAAAGATGGTTCAAGTACCTAGGCAACAAATATGTTTGGGTTTTGCTGTTTTTTATTGTTTGGATGTTATTTTTAGACAATTACTCTTATTTTGACCATCGTTTTTTAGATGAGCAAATTCATGAACTTGAGGATAATAAAAAATATTATCAGGAAGAAATCAGAAAAGATCAGGAGCAGATTAAACTGCTCAAAAATCCAGAACAAATTGAGAAATATGCACGCGAAAAGTATTTTATGAAAAAAGACAGCGAGGATATTTACATCATTCAATTTGAAGGAGACACGATTCAAGACAAAGAATAATCAAACAAAACAAAATGGCCACTACCCTATTCGACGATTTTAATCCGATTTCATCCAAACAATGGAAACAAAAAATTCAGTTTGAATTAGATGGAGCCGATTACAATCAAACTGTTATTTGGAATTCACCAGAAGATATTCAGGTAAAACCTTTTTATCATATAGATGAATTTACAAAAGCAGCCAATGTAAATACTCAAGCCTCAAATTTTAAAATCTGCCAAAATATCTTTGTTTTCGATGTAGAGAAATCTATCGAACGTGCTCTAAACACTTTAGAAAGAGGTGCAGAAAGTTTACGATTTACGATCCAGAATGAAAAAACTGATGTTCAGAAATTACTAGAGAATCTTCCTTTAGAAAACAAAATCGTTTACTTTAATTTCAATTTCATCTCAATCGATTTCGTTAAAAAATTAGACACGATTTCGATACAGAAAAAAGCCATTTTCTATTGTAATTTTGATCCGATTGGAGAATTAGCACGCGAAGGAAATTGGTTTATAACTCCAGAGAAAAATAATTTTGAGACATTGTCTTTATTATTCAAAAACACGACCAATCTAAATTTGTTAAGTGTTGATCTAGGATTATATCAAAATTCAGGAGCCAATATTACACAGCAAATTGCTTACAGCTTAGCGCACGCAAATGAATATTTAAACCGCTTTTCTGCCGAAACAAAATCAGTTGTTTTTCAGATTTCAGTTGGAACGAATTATTTCTTCGAAATTGCCAAACTTAGAGCACTTCGAATGCTTTTTGATTTAATTGCTAAAGAATATAATCCAGAAATAAAATGTCATTTCTTGGTAACTCCCACTAAACGAAACAAAACAATTTACGATTACAACGTAAATATGCTTCGCACCACAACCGAGTGCATGTCGGCAATTCTGGGTGGTGCAGATGCAATTGCCAATTTGCCTTATGATGCTTTATACCACAAAGACAACGAATTTGGAAATCGAATCTCTAGAAACCAGCTTTTGATCTTAAAGCACGAAAGTTATTTTGACAAAGTAAACAATCCAGCTGACGGAAGTTATTATATTGAAAGTTTAACGATGCAACTGGCTGAGAAAAGTTTAGCCTTATTTAAAGAAATTGAAGCCAACGGAGGTTTCTTGAAACTTTTAAACGATGGTACAATCAAAAAGAAGATTCAAGAAAGCGCCAATAAAGAACAGGAATTATTCGATTCTAAGAAAGAAATTCTTTTAGGAACAAATAAATATCCAAATAAAGAAGACAGAATGAAACAGGATTTAGAATTATTTCCTTTTGTAAAAATCAAACCAAGAAAAACATTAATTACACCAATTATCGAAAAAAGATTGGCAGAGAAAATGGAGCAAGAAAGACTGGAATTGGAATAATCTCAGAAAAAGTAATTAATTACAAATTCAAACAAAGCGTCTCAATGACAAGAAAAGACCTTAAACATATAAAGCTAGAAGTTAAAAGTCAGGAACCAGAAGTTAATTCTAATTCTGACAACTTCATTACAGCCGAAGGAATCGAAATCAAAAAAAACTATTCGGAGAAAGATATAGAAGATTTAGAATTTCTTGAGTTCGGAGCTGGTTTTGCACCCAATTTGCGCGGACCATACGCTACAATGTATGTAAGACGTCCGTGGACGATTCGCCAATATGCGGGATTTTCTACCGCAGAAGAAAGTAATGCTTTTTATAGAAAAAATTTAGCCGCAGGTCAAAAAGGACTTTCTATTGCGTTTGATTTACCAACGCATCGCGGTTACGATTCTGATCATGACAGAGTTGTTGGTGATGTTGGAAAAGCTGGAGTTGCGATTGATTCTGTTGAAGACATGAAAGTGCTTTTCGATCAGATTCCGTTAGATGAAATGTCGGTTTCGATGACCATGAATGGAGCCGTTTTACCAATTATGGCTTTTTATATTGTTGCTGCCGAAGAACAAGGCGTTAGTCCAGAAAAATTAGCAGGAACAATTCAAAACGATATTTTAAAGGAGTTTATGGTTAGAAATACTTATATCTACCCTCCAACTCCTTCGATGAAAATTATTGCTGATATTTTTGAGTTTACGAGCAAGAAAATGCCAAAATTCAATTCTATTTCTATTTCTGGTTATCACATGCAAGAAGCTGGAGCAACTGCAGATATTGAATTGGCTTATACTTTGGCAGATGGTTTAGAATACATCAGAACTGGATTATCTACAGGAATGACCATTGACGATTTTGCTCCAAGATTATCTTTCTTTTGGGCAATTGGCATGAATCATTTTATGGAAATTGCCAAAATGAGAGCTGGACGTATGATTTGGGCAAAACTATTACAACAGTTTAATCCGAAAAGCGAAAAATCTTTAGCTTTAAGAACACATTGCCAAACTAGCGGATGGAGTTTAACAGAACAAGATCCGTTTAATAATGTTGCCAGAACTTGTATTGAAGCTGCAGCGGCAGTTTTTGGAGGAACACAATCTTTACATACCAATGCTTTAGATGAAGCTATTGCGCTTCCAACAGATTTCTCCGCACGAATTGCTCGAAATACTCAAATATTTCTTCAAGAAGAAACCAAAATAACCAAAACAGTAGACCCTTGGGCTGGTAGTTATTATGTTGAAAGTCTGACGAACGACATTGTTGAAAAAACGTGGAAGTTAATTGAAGAAGTTGAGGAATTAGGCGGAATGACCAAAGCAATTGAGGCTGGAATTCCAAAACTCCGAATTGAAGAGGCTGCCGCAAGAAAGCAAGCAAGAATTGACAGCGGACAAGATATTATTGTTGGTGTAAATAAATACCGTTTAGAAAAAGAAGATCCGTTGGATATTTTGGATGTAGATAATCAATTGGTTCGCAAACAGCAAATTGAACGTCTCGAAGAAATAAAACAAACGAGAGATTCTGAAAAAGTAAATAAGTCACTAGAAAAATTAATCCTTTGTGCACAAACCGGGCAAGGCAACTTACTAGAAATTGCAATTGAAGCTGCAAGAAACAGAGCAACATTAGGCGAAATCAGTAATGCCTTAGAAACAGTTTTTGGCCGTTTTAAAGCACAAATTAAATCTTTTAGCGGAGTGTATAGTGCAGCAATAAAAAATGACGAGAATTTTGAGCGAGCAAAACAACTTGCAGATGTTTTTGCTAAACAAGAAGGTAGACGTCCTAGAATTATGATTGCAAAAATGGGACAAGACGGTCACGATAGAGGTGCAAAAGTGGTTGCAACAGGTTATGCCGATGTTGGTTTTGATGTTGATATAGGTCCGTTATTTCAAACTCCTTCGGAAGCAGCAAAACAAGCTGTAGAGAATGACGTTCATATCTTGGGGGTTTCATCACTTGCTGCTGGACACAAAACATTAGTTCCGCAAGTAATAGAGGAACTAAAAAAACATGGACGCGAAGATATTATGGTAATTGTGGGCGGTGTTATTCCGTCTCAGGACTATCAATTCTTATTTGATGCTGGAGCATCGGCTGTTTTTGGTCCAGGAACTAAAATAAGTGAAGCCGCTATAAAAATCCTAGAAGCTTTAATAGATTAAGTTTTTAGTCTCAGCCTAGTTTTTCAGTTATTAATAATGTGGGGAAAGATTAAGATTTACGACTCATGAAAGAGAATAAAAAATAGAAAAAGAGGTTGTTTCACAAATGCGAAACAACCTCTTTTCATTTAGTCGTTTACTGTTGCGTTACTGTCCGCTTCTATAAAAGAAAGATCGTAACCTGCAAAATCTCTCATATAGCTTTTCAAAGAAGTCCCGAAAGCATCTCTAAAATGTCTGCTTCCTTTGTTTTTGAAAAAATTCTTTACAGAACCTGCACCACCTAAATGCGCTGCAGCTAAAATTCCAGATTCGGTAATTTCAATACCGCTGATGATTTTGCCTTGATACTTTTCGATTTCGTAACGTAAAATCCATTTGTTTTTGGCTAACAAAGCCATAAAAGCTTTTTCTTGCAGAGCTGGATCTTTTAAAAAGGCTTTATTATCATTAATTCCGATTGCTCTTAAAGCTTTAGAACCAAATTGATATTTACCCATATAACCAAGAGTGTTTACAAGTCTGTACTGCCCTTGTGATTCTTTAAAAGCTACTGCTTCTTTAAATCCTATCAGATGATTTCCCGTGTATGGGACATTGGTGTTTGGATAATCATCCTTTTCTTTTGATGGAAAAATGTATTCTGATCCATCTGTTTTTTCAATAAAAAAGCAAGGTTTGGTTTCATGGTTAGAGGGAATAAATCCCAAACTTAAAAATGTAATAATAACGACTAAACTCGCATAAAAATACCATTTCTTTATCATAAATTGTTTTTCTTCAAGACGCTGTCACCCTCTTGAAATTTCTACGCTGCAAAGATAAGTCTTTTCAAAATATACTATAAATCAACGATTTAACATTTATCATTTAAAAACTCGATTCGCTTTCATCCCAGATATACTAATGGATTCCGAAAGATTTGAAGTCTCTTTTTTCTCTTCTAAAAATTGAAATTTTGGGTCAAAAAAAATCGCATTTTATAGAAATTTTAAGCAATTTTTACAAAAAAGAAAGAATTAACTTACGTAAAATATATGATTTTTCTGCAAATTTTGAAAAAGTGGTTTTCGAATTTTATAAAATTTATCATTAAAAAATGGTTATTTTTTTATTATGACAAATCGAAAAATACACAAAATAGCAATTTCATAATTTTTAAATTTCAAAGACTTTTTTGCATCAGAAAAAAACAAAAAAACCGAAGCAAAATTGGCTTCGGTTTTCTAATATTATTTACACAAATCAGATTATCTTGTTACTCCCTGACTTGCGATCCAATCTGAATATTTTTTTGCATTTACGTTATGTTCTGCTAGTGTTGCAGCAAATTCGTGATATCCGAAACGATCTACACTTGCACAGAAATAGATATAATCGTTCTTTTCTGGATTTAAAACTGCTTCTAAAGCCGTAATATCTGGCATTGCGATTGGTCCAGGAGGAAGTCCTTTGTTTACGTAAGTATTATATGGAGATCTCATAACTAAATCATTATAAAAAACTCTTTTTATTACTTGGTCAAAATCATTATCTCTTAATTTTAAAGCATAAATTACAGTTGGGTCTGCTTGTAATGGCATTTCTAAACGCAAACGGTTTAAATAAACACCAGCAATACGAGGTCTTTCGTCTTTTTTAACCGACTCTTTATGTACAATTGATGCTAAAATTGTTGCTTGAACTGGAGTTAATCCTTGCGCTTTAGCTTTAGCAATTCTATCCGCTGTCCAGAAATTATGATATTCTTTAATCATCTTGTCACGGAACTTTTCTGCCGATGTATTCCAATAAATTTCATACGTGTTTGGAATGAACATTGCAAAGACGTTTTCTTCATTAAATCCGTTTGCAGCTAAGAAAGTAGAATCTTTTATAGCTTTCATTAATGATAAGCTGTCTGCTTCGATTTCTTTTCCGATTCTTCCAGCAAAATTTTCTAAACGTTCCTGATTATTAAAAACTAACTTAACCGGAATATTAGAACGCATAGCACGAACTAGATCGATGTTGTTCATGTCTTTCTTTAAAAGAAAACGACCCGATTTTACATTTTGCGGATAATCTCTTTTTTCAGCAACCATTTCAAAGTTGTCAAAATTCTTAACATAAGGTGCTAATATTTTCTTTACATCGGCATAACTCGCATCTGTAGGCACGTAAACATAAACTTCTTTCTCTTCAAATTTAGTATTAGAACTAAAAATTTTACTTACTAGAATAAAACCATATATCAATAAAACTGAAATAATGGCTACGGCACTTATTGTGATTATTTTCTTTAGACTCAAAGCTTAAAATTTAAATTTGTTTGTTAATTAACTGAAAAATTGCTTCATCGTGATAGTGGTTATGATACAAAATCCAGTCTTTTTTAATTCCGATTTTCTTAAAACCAAATTTAGTAAAAAGTGCAATACTCGCTACATTTTGCACACCAATATTTGCATACAATTGATGGAGATTTAAATTGTAAAAAGAATACTTAATTAAAAGCTCTAAAGCCTCAGAACCAATGTTTTTTCCCTGATTTTCTTCTTTCTGAATCACAATACCAATTCCTGCCCTATTATTTCTAGGATCAAAATCAAATAAATCAATCAATCCGATAGCAGGAAAATCTTCGTCTTGGCAGATTGCCAAACGAAGCTGTTTTGCCTCATAAATATCTTGATGGGCATTTTCTAAATATTGTTTAATCAAAAAACGGCTGTAGGGAGTTTGCGTATTGCTAACTTCCCAGATATTCTCATCATTTTCTATAGAATAAATGAACTCTAAATCTTGAGGTTCGAGTGCACGCAAATAAATCGAATCGCCTTTTAATGTTATCATTTAGATATTTCAGATTTTAGATTGTAGATTTTAAATTTTAAAATCTCTTCTGGATTTTGGTATTTAAAAATTGGTGTTTTTAAATTAAATTTCAATTATTCCTTTAAATACGAATTTTGCAGGTCCAGTTAAGAAAACATTCGTATAGCCATTATTATCTTTATCAAAAGAAACAACAAGTTTTCCGCCTTCAACATTTAAGTTTATTGATGTTTTATCTGTTTCTCCAATGGCATTCATTGCAATTGCCACTGCTGTAGCACCTGTTCCGCACGCAAGAGTTTCGTCTTCAACACCTCTTTCATACGTTCTTAAGGAAAAAGTATCGTTATCTACTTTTTTTACAAAATTGACATTGCTGCCTTTTTCGCCATACAATTCACCATAACGAATTGCAGCTCCTTTTTCTTTTACATTATAATGTTCCAAATCATCTACAATTTCAACATGATGAGGCGAACCTGTATTTAGGAAAGTATAAGAATCTTTTTTCTGAATTTCGTTTACATCAATCATTTGCAACGAAACAATTGAATCGGCATTTACTGAAGCATGATGCAATCCGTCAGTAGCAATAAAAGTTGTTTTATCATCAATTACTCCTAATTGATTGGCAAAAGCAACAAGACAGCGACCGCCATTGCCGCACATCGAACTTTGGTTTCCGTCAGAGTTGTAATACACCATTCTAAAATCGGTTTCGGTATCATTTTCTAAAAGAATTAATCCATCAGCTCCAATTCCGAAACGTCTGTCGCACAGACGTTCAATAAGTTTTACATCGTCTTTTGGGAAAAAATTTGAACGGTTATCAATCATTACAAAATCATTTCCTGTACCTTGATATTTATAAAATTCTACTTGCATTTTTTAGTTGTTAGAAATACAAAAGTACGAACTATTAATTAATGAAATGTTAATCATTGTTAAAGAGCGTTAAACCGTTTTTCCAAATAATTTTTTGAAGTAATTTTACGTTAAATAAAACATGAAACTTAAATTCTAATAACTTAATTACAAATTCTAATATGAAAAGATTTTCAGCCTTATTTTTAGTATCATTGTTAAGTGGTGCTATTACTCTTGGTGCTTACAAGTTATTATTTGAAAGCAACAATTCTTTTTTTGGCAAAGGAAATTCTGTTGTAACCCTTGCCCCTAACTCTTATGGAAAAAATGTTGGTCTAGGAGCTGAAACACTCGATTTTACCGAAGCCGCAGACAAGACTGTTCATACTGTTGTTCACGTAAAAAATGTTTCGAGAAGAACTGTAAGCAACCCAATGCTCGAATTTTTCTATGGATACGGCGGGCAACAACAGCAAGAACAAGTAGGAACTGGTTCTGGTGTAATTATCTCTGAAGACGGATACATTGTGACCAACAATCACGTAATCAAAGACGCGACAGAAATTGAAATTACTTTAAACAATAAAAAATCATACAAAGCGAAGTTAATTGGTACAGATTCTAAAATGGACATCGCTCTTTTAAAAATCAATGCCGATGAGAAACTTCCTTACACTGCTTTTGCCAATTCTGATAATGTAAAAGTTGGAGAATGGGTGTTGGCAGTTGGAAACCCGTATAATTTAACTTCAACAGTAACTGCAGGAATTGTTTCGGCGAAAGCCAGAAATTTAGACCAAAGCGGAATCCAATCTTTCATTCAAACTGATGCCGCGGTAAACCCAGGTAATAGTGGTGGAGCGTTAGTAAATGCGAGAGGTGAATTAATTGGAATTAATACCATGATTTCTTCAATGACAGGTTCTTATGTTGGATATTCTTTTGCCGTTCCTTCAAATATTGCCCGAAAAATTATCGAGGATATTATGGAATATGGAAATGTTCAAAGAGGTATTCTTGGTGTTGAAGGAGGCGAATTGAATGCCACAGCTTCTAAAGAATTAGGAGTAACAGAAACGCAAGGATTCTATATTAATAGAGTTTCTAAAAATTCTGGAGCAGAAAAAGCTGGTTTAGCAAAAGGAGATATTATTGTAAAACTGGATGATCAAAATATTGCAACTTATGCTGATTTATCAGGTTATATCAATACAAAGCGCCCAAACGATGTTGTAAAAGTAACTTATATTAAAGAAGGAAAAACCAAAACGGTTCCTGTAACTTTAAGCAAAAATGAGTTTTATAGCGCCGAATTTAAGGGAATCGAATTAGAAAACATTGATGCTACTGACAAGAAAAAATTCAGAATTGATTATGGTGTTAAAATTAAAAATATCACCAACGAGAATCTAATGCAATATCAAAATGAATTACTTGGAAATATTATCTTAAGTATTGATAATGTAAAAGCAACAAACGTTGAAACTGTTTCAAAACTTTTGAGCAAAAAAGACGAAGGACAAAGTGTACGAATTGAAATGATCAATAGAAATGGAGAGATTTTCAGAATAATTATTTAAGTCGCAGTTTTCAGTCACAGTTTTCAGTTACTAAAAACTGTAAACTGTGACTGCGACTGAAAACTTCAAAAAAGCCATCTTAAGAAAATTAAGTGGCTTTTTTATTTTCAAAAATAAATGCTAAAATAGTTTACGAAATCGATTGAAATAGATACTTTTGCGCAAAATTTTAAAATAGTGAGCATTTTATTTTTTCAATTATGAGTAACAAATCATTGTACCAAAAAGAGGTATCCTTACAAGTCGACCGAAGAAAAGCCGGCGTCGAATTAATTAAAATCATAAGCGATTTATGGTATGACAAATCAATCGAAATGGTTTTATTCAAAAATCAATTATTGGATAAAAACGTTAGCGATATTATCAATCTTCACCAATATGCTGGAGAATTTGTAGGCAAACCAATCACCATTTTTGATTCGGTTGAAATCGCAAGAGTTGTCTTATCATTAGATCTTCCGCCAGCAAAAATAGATTTAGGAAAACTTACTTATGAATATCGCCTAGAGGACGAAAAATATCCAGATGCAAGATATTTTGTTATTGATAAGCTGAAAAAAGCAAAATCTTCAAAAGAAATTCAACCAAAAGATGTTGTTTTATATGGTTTTGGAAGAATCGGACGTTTATTAGCAAGAGAGCTAATGTCTAAAACTGGAAAAGGAAATCAATTGCGCCTTAGAGCAATTGTAACACGCGATAAGAACGATGCAACGAGCTTAGAGAAACGAGCTTCTCTATTGCGATATGACTCCATTCACGGAGATTTTCAAGGATCTGTAATAGCCGATACTAAAAACAATGCCTTAATTATAAACGGAACAACTGTTCATATCATTACAGCCAATTCACCAGAAGAAATCGATTATACCGCATACAGAATAAATGATGCTTTAGTGATTGATAATACTGGAGCATTTACAACCGAAGAAGCATTAAAAAGACATTTAACTTCAAACGGAGCTAGTAAAGTTTTACTGACTGCTCCTGGAAAAGGAGTGCCAAATATTGTACATGGTGTTAATCATAACGATTTTAATCCAGACGAAGTAAATATTTTTTCGGCTGCATCTTGCACAACAAATGCTATTACTCCAATTCTAAAAGTTGTTGAAGAAACTCTTGGAGTTGTAAAAGGACACTTAGAAACGATTCATGCCTATACAAACGACCAAAATCTGGTTGATAATATGCATAGAAAATATCGTCGTGGTAGAGCCGCTGCTTTAAATATGGTAATTACTGAAACTGGCGCAGGAAGTGCTGTAGCTAAAGCTTTACCATCATTAGAAGGCAAACTAACTTCAAATGCTATTCGCGTCCCAGTTCCTAATGGATCTCTGGTCGTTTTAAATTTAGAAGTTAAGAAACCTACATCTATTACGGCAATCAATAAAATTATGAAAAAATATGCTCTAGAAGGAGAACTTGTAGAGCAGATAAAATATTCTTTAAATAACGAACTAGTTTCATCTGATATCGTTGGAACATCTGCTCCATCTATTTATGACAGCAATGCAACGATTGTTTCAAAGGATGGAAAAAATATAGTACTTTATATTTGGTACGATAACGAATATGGTTACAGCCATCAAGTAATTCGCTTAGCAAAATATATTGCCAAAGTAAGACGTTATACTTATTATTAATTCAACCAAACTAACTTTTTTTCTTAAACCATCAGGATCTTCTTGATGGTTTTTTGTTTTATTTTAAATAGGAAGAACTGTTGTGCTTTTAACCTCCGAAATCACAAAAACGGTATTTATTAGAGAAACCTCAGGAAGAATAGATAATTTTTTTTGGTGAAAATGATGATAACTTTCCATGTCTGGAATTATGATTTTCAGCATATAATCAAAGTTTCCTGAAACATAATTACATTCGACAACCTCCGGTAAATTCAAAATCGATTGGTTAAATCCTTCCGAAGTATCATAAGTCTGTTTTGTCAGGGTAACTTGACAGTAAACCGTCAAATTATTCCCAAGTTTTTTCTTGTCAAGAAGCGTCACATATTTTTCTATAATGCCATCTTTTTCAAGACGTTTCACTCGATCATGAACAGGTGTCAAAGATAAGTTTATTTTGTTTGCGATGTCTTTTAATGTGTAATGAGCGTCTTCTTGCAAAAGACGTAGTATTTTTTTGTCAATTTCATCTAAAGCCATAACGAAAACGTTTTATTAAAATTAGTTCGATTTAGTCATTTTTTCTTTTTGAATAATCAATTTCACTTCAAAACAGAATATTTTTCTGTAAAAATAAAAAATAAAATAATATTTTCTTATTTATGAAGCATTAAACCATAATTTATTCTCTATCTGTAGATTTGTAAAACAATTTCAATAAAAACAAAAAAATATAACAAAATGATAATAGGTGTTCCTAAAGAAATAAAAAATAATGAAAACAGAGTTGCCTTAACTCCTGCAGGTGTTTCTGAAATGAAAAAACACGGACATACAGTTTATGTTCAAGCTACAGCTGGTTTAGGAAGTGGTTTTGCTGATGCAGAATATGCAGAAGCTGGTGCGATTGTTTTACCAACGATTGAAGAAGTTTACGCTATTGCTGAAATGATCATTAAAGTAAAAGAACCAATTGCATCTGAATATCCATTAATCAAGAAAGATCAATTGTTATTCACCTATTTCCACTTCGCTTCTTCTGAAGAATTAACGCATGCAATGTTAGAAAAAGGAGCTGTTTGTTTAGCTTACGAAACTGTAGAAAAAACAGACAGAAGCTTACCATTATTAGTGCCAATGTCTGAAGTTGCTGGTCGTATGGCGATCCAACAAGGAGCAAAATACCTTGAAAAACCATTAAAAGGAAGAGGAATTCTTTTAGGAGGTGTTCCAGGGGTTCCACCAGCAAAAGTATTAGTTTTAGGTGGAGGAATCGTAGGAACTCAAGCTGCTAAAATGGCTGCTGGATTAGGTGCTCAAGTTACAATTATGGACTTAAGCTTACCGCGTTTACGTCAATTGGATGATATAATGCCTGCAAATGTAAATACAGAAATGTCTAACCACTACAATATCACAAGAGCAATTAAAGATGCTGACTTAATTGTTGGAGCTGTTTTAATTCCCGGAGCAAAAGCGCCCCACTTAATTACTCGTGACATGCTAAAATTAATGCGTCCAGGAACTGTTGTTGTTGACGTAGCTGTAGACCAAGGAGGATGTATCGAAACTTGCACTCCAACAACTCACGAAAACCCAACCTTTATTATTGACGATATCGTTCATTATTGTGTAGCTAATATGCCAGGAGCTGTTCCTTACACTTCTACTTTAGCTTTAACAAACGCAACTTTACCATATGCTGTGCAATTAGCAAACAAAGGATGGGAAAAAGCATGTGCAGAAAATGAAGAATTGAAAAAAGGATTAAACGTAGCTAATGGAAAAATCCTTTACAAAGGAGTTGCAGAAGCTTGGAATCTTCCTTTTAACGAAGAAATAGTATTAGCAAACGCATAGTGTTAATACTTATATAAGTGCTTACTAAGTCACTATTACAAAAGGCTTTTCTTAATTGAAAAGCCTTTTTTTATGGCATAAAAAAACCTGTCACGAAGACAGGTTTTCAAAGCTTTATATTTTATTATTTTTTACTATCCAGAACTTCAGTCATAACTTTAGCTTCTGTGCCATTTGGAAACGTTACTTTGATTTTCTGCGCTATTGTTGGAGCAATCTCTGTTATAGCTTTCTTATCGTAAGATTCTCCTTTTTTAATATGCCAACCGTAAAAAATAGCAGGTACATGTGTATCATAGCTATAAATTGTACCATGCGATGTTCCTGTTGGAGTGTATTCAATCATTCCCGGTTTATCTACAATAACTAAATCACCATTTTGTGTAACATCATATCCTTTTGCTACAAAATTAAGAGCATAATCATTTCCAGCATTAGCTAAAATTTCTTCTTCCGTATAAACCTTCTTAACCTGTGGCTGAGTAATTAAAAACTTTTTAAAAGCTTCTTTTACTTTATCAAGATCTAACTTCTTATCCTTAATAATCTGCTTATTAAAGAAAACATTAAAGTTTGAATAATTTTGAACCAAATCTACACCGAAAGTCTTAACTGAAAAATCTTGTAAACTTTTCTTAACCTCTTTCGACGGATAATTATCCACATTATATTTACGGTCTTTTAAATAAATAACATTTTCAGCACCAGCATGATCAGCTGTTAAGAAAAGTAAATAATTTCCTTTCCCAACAGTTTTGTCAAGATATGCTAAAAAATCAGCAATTGTTTGATCCAATCTCAAGTAAGTATCTTGAAGCTCCATAGATCTAGGCCCAAGTAAATGCCCAACGTAGTCTGTAGAAGAAAAACTAACAGTTAAAAAATCTGTAACATTATCTTTTCCTAACTCTTCTTTCTCAATAGCTCTTTTTGCAAACTCAGCTAATAAATCATTTCCGAAAGGAGTTGCTCTAATAATCCCAGCATCATTTTTCTCATACATTGATTTTAAATCGTATGGAAAAACTGGTGCAGCACTTCCGTATAATTTCCCTTCATAAGGATTATTATCAGGAAGACTTTCATTATAAACAGAAGCTGGTTTGTATAAATCCCAACCTTTATTGATATACTTTAAGTAGTTTTTCTCATTATTAAATTCGGTAACCCAATCAGGTAATTTCTCCCCATAAAAAGTACTAGAAATAAAAGAACCTGTTTTACTATACCAAAATGCCCAGTTCGCAAAATGTCCTGCTGGCAATATAGCCCCACGGTCTTTCAAACTTAATCCAATTACTTTACCAGTAAAATTAGTAGCCATTCTAACTTCATCAGTAATTGTAGTACTCTGAAGGTTTTTTGGAGACATTGCACCTTCTTCTGCTGTACCGTCTCCTACTGTTTTAACACCTGCATCATCAGTACAGTACATCTCTTTACCAAGTGTTCTGCTAAACCATTCGTTACCTACAATTCCGTGAGTAGCTGGAGTTGTGCCTGTGTAGATTGAAGCATGACCAGGAGCGGTATAAGTTGGCATATAATTGTAATGCATATTCTGGAAAGTAAATCCGTCATTCATTAATCTTTTAAAGCCATTTGGAGAAAAATCATCTGAAAAACGATATAAATATTCCATTTTCATTTGATCCACAACTATACCCACAACTAACTTTGGACGTTGTTGCGCACTTAAACCTGTTACAGCAAGAAGCGCTAACAATAAAATATTTTTCTTCATATTTAAAAAGTAATTTAAACACAAAAATACTCATTCAAATCCAAAAAGTCTAAAGTATCAATATTTAACCGCCAACAATTGACTATAATTTAACACTTATGGACTTTACAATTCAAATGCTTATGGCGTTTCCCTGCGGGCCGCGCTGTCCGCTATATCTTTTGCGGGGGAAGGATAATGGTGAAAGAGCTTTTAGGTGTCCCGCAAAAGGATGCCGCTTCCATCGCTAACGCGGCATACAGCCTATGACCGGCTATTGCCCTCGGCCGGCAGGCATCTTTTCCAAAACCAATATAAACAAAAAAAACCCTATCCGATCCGGATAGGGTTTTTCAAAAGAAAGGCGACGACATACTCTCCCACAATAATGCAGTACCATCTGCGCAGGCGGGCTTAACTTCTCTGTTCGGGATGGGAAGAGGTGAGCCCCGCCGCAATAACCACCTT
>NZ_JCAMPD010000022.1:0-1070 GCF_059511845.1 Flavobacterium sp. PLA-DH12 | reverse complement strand
TTTTTTATTACTGCAAAAACTCTATGTATTATTTTGTTTCTAACAGCATTTAAAACACTCATTTTGTTTTTCCCTTGATCAACTTTTCTAATGTAATATTTTCTCAGATCATTATCGAGTCTAATTGCACTCATTGCTGCCAAATGCAGAATAGTTTTCAGGTTTTTATCGGCAAGCATTGATACTCCCGGTCTCTTTTTTAATGATGTTCCAGATTGAAAATCAAAAGGTACAACTCCGCTGTAACATGCCATTTTTCTAGGATCAGTTATAGTTGTAAATCCCTCTGTTTTTGATAACAGTGTCCACGATAAAACCTGGCCTACTCCAGGAACAGATCTTATCAATTTCTGCTGCTGGTTTAAACTTTCGTCACAATGGATTATTTTTTCAATATCATTTTCAATAATCTTAATTTGCTCCTCAATATCTTTAATGAGTTTTAAATTTAAATTTTTCAGCTCTTTATCCAATCCCATACCTTTCATTAATTTGTAATCATGATGCTGAACTATAAGCTGTTTTTTGATTTTTATTCTTAAAGCTCTTTCAGTTAATAGGATTTTTATCTTTTTAATAGAACTGGAACTTGGCTTGCATTCTCTATTTTCCTGATAATTTTTTTCAATGAAATTACAAATTCGCAGTGCATCGATTTTATCATTTTTTCCTCTGACAAGACCAATACTTTTCTTGATATGCAAAGCTGATATTACATACACTTTAAAATTGAATTTTTCCAAAACTTCAAAGAGATTCCAGTTGTATCTGCCGGTATTTTCCATGGCTAAAATTACATTTTCATCTGAGTACTTTTTTAAAAACCGCTTTATAGCTGGAACGTTATTCTCAATAGAAAAGTAATTTAATGATTCTTCTTTAACACAAATATCTAAAGTCTTACTGCTGATATCAATGCCGATAATGATGTTTTTCATAACTTTGCTTTTACGATTCAACAAATGATTTGAGAAATTTATCATAAGCTCAACTCCTTGATAACGGGTCTCAAGCCCAAATTTCTATCTGAGTCTTTGATAAAAGGGAAGCTAAAGTCTTAATCGAAATAT
>NZ_JCAMPD010000021.1:0-1239 GCF_059511845.1 Flavobacterium sp. PLA-DH12 | reverse complement strand
AGCTTTTTTTTCGCCTCATTCTCTCAATTCTTCTCCCAATCTATCAATGAACTTTCCATGTTTTGCGGGGTGCAAATGTAGAAAGCATTTCCGAATCCCGCAAGCTTTTCCGAATCTTTTTTTCTGAAAATTTCTTTTCTTCAGATCCTTCCTTCCTGCCGGTATTTCGATGAACGCCTTCGCTGTTGCGGGTGCAAAAGTAGAACCTTTTTCCGCTTTCGCAAGCTTTTTTACCGGGTTTTTTTGATCTTTTTTCGCCTTTTTTCTTAATGCACTGATAACGGACACTTTACAGTCCGAAGTTTTTTGCCTCTCCGTAGCTTTTTTCTGAACTGCGCCGCGGTTTTCATGATTTTGGGACGTTTTCATCTGCAGATTTTATCGGGTTTTTAGGCTTTACCCACTCTTTTCCGGAAAAAAGACAGGGTTCAAGGCTTCCTTAAAATGCATTTTCTGATCCCGCAAAGGCGCAAAGGCGCCAAGTTTTCCCCTTTAGGGTTCCATTTTAGAAAAGATTCATCCCCATCACACATGATTTCTTCTGAAAACAGCTCCCCTAGCCCCGATAGGAGCGGAAATCCTTCTGCTTTTTCTTTAAAAAGTAACCGCTCTATTCCAAAATAGAAACACAAACCTTTTTCCTAAAAAAAGCCCAAAAAAAACACCTGCTCAATTTCCTGCTACAAAAAAGATTTCGAATCTACTCAGTATAGGAAATACTATATTCTATGTATATATAATACAATTTTCCACTTAACCCATCAACAAATAAACCAGTCAGATTTTCATAAACCGACAAATCATTAATACTACTGATTTCATTACAATCAAAACAAATAGCCTTTACCGAGAATATTCTCACTGTTTACAAGACACAATCAATAGTCCCAAAAAACACACATCAGCATTAAGCAGATTTCACAGCAGAAACAAAATCCAATTTAAACAAACCAAAACCCCATTACTATTACAATTATTCTTTCACAAGAAAAACCATAAAGAACAATGAAATTACAAATATCCCATAGAAAAAGGCAGCTCTACGCACATCTGAAGCTTCAAGATCATAATCATGTATTTCCAAAACCAATATAAACAGAAAAACCCTATCCGGATCGGATAGGGTTTTTCAAAAGAAAGGCGACGACATACTCTCCCACAATGATGCAGTACCATCTGCGCAGGCGGGCTTAACTTCTCTGTTCGGGATGGGAAGAGGTGAGCCCCGCCGCAATAACC
>NZ_JCAMPD010000020.1:2011-3322 GCF_059511845.1 Flavobacterium sp. PLA-DH12 | reverse complement strand
AAAGTTCATTGACATATTGAGATAAGAAAATAATAAGAAAGTAGAAAGCGTTTTTTACAATTCTATTGTAAAAAACAAAACAAAACGGATCATATTGATTTATGATTTGGTACAATAAGCAAAATAAGGGCGTATGGGGAATGCCTAGGCTCTCAGAGGCGATGAAGGACGTGATAAGCTGCGAAAAGCTGCGGGGACTGGCACACACAGATTGATCCGCAGATATCCGAATGGGGCAACCCGCTATATTGAAGATATAGCACACCGATAGGTGGGCAAACCCGCTGAACTGAAACATCTAAGTAGGCGGAGGAGAAGAAAACAAAAGTGATTCCGTAAGTAGTGGCGAGCGAACGCGGATTAGCCCAAACCAGGATTGTTACGGCATTGCTGGGGTTGTAGGACCGCGATATTTCTTGCATGAAGAATTAGAATCTGCTGGAAAGCAGAGCCATAGAGAGTGATAGCCTCGTATAAGCAATGAATGTAAAGGATAGCGGTATCCTGAGTAGGGCGGGGCACGTGAAACCCTGTCTGAATTTGGCGGGACCATCCGCTAAGGCTAAATACTCCTGAGAGACCGATAGTGAACCAGTACCGTGAGGGAAAGGTGAAAAGAACCGTGAATAACGGAGTGAAATAGATCCTGAAACCATACGCCTACAAGCGGTCGGAGCCCTTTCGTGGGGTGACGGCGTGCCTTTTGCATAATGAGCCTACGAGTTAACGCTGCTGGCAAGGATAAGTGGTTAAGCCATGGATCCGCAGCGAAAGCGAGTCTGAATAGGGCGCTTTAGTCAGTAGTGTTAGACGCGAAACCGTGTGATCTACCCATGGGCAGGTTGAAGCTGTGGTAACACACAGTGGAGGACCGAACCGGTTGACGTTGAAAAGTCTTCGGATGACCTGTGGGTAGGGGTGAAAGGCCAATCAAACTCGGAAATAGCTCGTACTCCCCGAAATGCATTTAGGTGCAGCGTTATTTTAGTTATACAGAGGTAGAGCTACTGATTGGATGCGGGGGCTTCACCGCCTACCAATTCCTGACAAACTCCGAATGCTGTATAATGATTGATAGCAGTGAGGGCTTGGGTGCTAAGGTCCAAGTCCGAGAGGGAAAGAACCCAGACCATCAGCTAAGGTCCCCAAATATATGCTAAGTTGAAAGAACGAGGTTTGTCTGCCCAGACAGCTAGGATGTTGGCTTGGAAGCAGCCATTCATTTAAAGAGTGCGTAACAGCTCACTAGTCGAGCGGACGAGCATGGATAATAATCGGGCATAAGCATATTACCGAAGCTATGGATTTGCA